>FSSI02000003.1:112629-159813 GCA_900149785.2 Phormidium lacuna HE10JO
TGCCTCTTGCCATCCCCTCTTGGGAGGGGTTTGGGGTGGGTTATGCCTCTTGCCTCTTGCCTTTTGCCTCTTGCCTTCTTCTCCCCTCATTCCTGATTCCGATGTTGCCAAGCTAAATCCAACAATTTGGTCCAACGTTTTTGAGCTTGTTTAGGGGTACAGTTGAGGATGTTGGAAATTTCCGTGTTGTTGCATCCTTGTTGTTTGAGGGCGATGAGTTTCACTTGGGGAGGAGTGAGATCTTTGAGGAAACGTTGCCATTGCCCCGGAGACATGCCTAGATTGCGATCGAGATCAGCGCCAAGCCATTGGTGAACCAGTTTCCAATTGCCAGCCCGAGAGAATTTCTCGACATGGTATTTAAACCGTTGTTGGAGATAGTCCCGTTGACGAGCCGTTAAGCCAAGAATTTCATCGATTTCATGGGCGGGGATATCTTGCAGTTTCAGGGTGAGATAATCAATGCACTCGGGTTGTCCTTGGTCTTTGAGATAGTTGATGAGGGCTTTGATGACGCGATCGCGCATGACGGATTCCGCCGGGTCAATGGTATCAGACACCATCTGTTCGCGCACTTGACGGGCGGCGGCCGAGCGGCTGACGCTTTCATCTTCTTCGCTTTTGCCCGATTCGACGGCTAACTCCATGTCAATGGATGTTTCGGGGGGTTGTCCCTTAGCAAAGCCCTGGGCTCTCAGGATAATTAACTGTTGGGAGTTGCGTCCTGGGAGGGAAATGCGTCGTTTGGCATATTGCTCGGTAAAGGCCATGTATTCGGCCAGTTCAACCCGAGTTTTGGGGGTATAGTTTTCGGGGACGTCATGTTCCCGGCGAAAGGCTCGTAGAACTTCGATATAAAAGCCTTGTAGGAAGTCTTCGATGAGGGTATAGCGGCCTTGGAAGCCTAGGCGAGCGCGGCTGGGGGCAATATGGCGATAGACGATGACACTCAGGTTACTGTGCAGCTCACTCCGACCGCGTTTTGAGCCGAGTTCGTAATAACCGGCTATTTTTTGAATCCGGTGTTGAGCTAGGTTCAGTTGCCATTTTTTAACTTCTCCTGAGCGTTGGATGCGATCGCTCTTTTCACAAATCCGCTCGACTTCTCGGGCAATCCGTTCGGCGACGGCTTGGGCGCTGCGAGAACGGGTTTCGATGGCTTCGGCCAGCCGCTGGTTTAGAGTGTCGGCTAGGGGGTCGGCGGCGGGGCAAGCTGCGGGAGATGATGACATTGGCTGGGATTGAGTGGACTCAATGTCATGGTGATGAGGGTTGCGTTGGTCGAGGTCACGGTGGAAGGAGGTTTCAAGTTTAATAGTCATGATGGTAGGTGGCAGGTAGCGCACTGGGTAGAACACAAGTTGGTTGGTGAACCTCACAGGATGTCGGTTGTTGAATCCGCTGTTGAATCCGTTGCCGGTTCTGTGCTGTCCATACTTCAACTGTAGAGAGCCTTTGAGCCAACGTAGCCCCTGTTCATGCCACTCTTTAAACCTTGCGATCGCCGTTTAACCAGTTGCTCAACTGCCCCGGTTTCCTCATGGGGGCGGGACGGGGTTCGATTACCGCAATCCCAGGCCAGCCCTAGGTTAGCGAGGAGCGATCGCCCCGGTAACGGCGTCTGACATCCCTAGTCCAGTTCCCAGAGCGATCGCCCCGGTTGCGATCACTGTGCCAATTGGCACAAATAACGCCGCCCTAGAGCCTGATTCGAGAGCCTGACCTCGACGACGGCGATCGACTAGATTAAGCCAACATATCCAGCCGCGATTAAATCCAAGCCGCCGCTGTTTCCCAATTCAGCCCCCGACGGACCAGTTCAGGATGATTCGCATCTGTTAAATCTAAAATGGTGGACATTTCATACCCCGGTTCGCTGCCATCGTCGATAATCAAATCGACGAGTTTCTCCCAGCGATCGAACAATTCAGCTTTATCCAGGGTTTGACCCACCTCCAGGGTGGGAATCGGTGTACTACTGTCTTTATCGAGCAGATAGGCCGAGGTTGAGGCAATGGGAACTTGCAAGGCATCGAGAAGGGCAAGACAAACGGGGCGATCGGGAACCCGAATCCCCGTAGTTTTGCGTTTCGGAGACATCACCAGTTTTGGCACTTGCTTCGTCGCCGGCAACAGAAAGGTAAACGGCCCAGGGATAAGACGTTTCATAATTCGATAAGCCGGATCCGAGACTTGGGCATAACTGGCAATGTTAGACAGAGACGGGCAAAGAAAGGTTAACGGTTTTTCATTGGACAGTTGTTTAATTTGACGAACTCGTTGCACCGCAGACTTGACGCTGATGTCACAACCGATGGCGTAAACCGTATCGGTGGGATATAACATCACAGCCCCTTGAGCTAGGGCATCCTTAATTTCCTCTATTCGTCGAGGTTGCGGGGTGTCCGGATGAACTTCGTAAATGGTTGCCATAGGGTTGCAATAATGAAAGGTGATTAATCGGGTGCATTGGAGCGCCCTGCCACCCTATAATCGCATTGGATTTGCTATCACACCGGGTTTAGGGGGCAACAGAGCTAAGGATGAGCCGTCGCATTGCCTATTTTGATTGTCCAACGGGTATCGCTGGGGATATGTGTCTCGGGGCGTTGCTCGATGCTGGCCTCCCTTTGGACTATCTCGAACAACAACTGGCTGGTTTAGGCTTGGCCGATGCTTTCGGGTTGCGGGCTGAACGAGTCCATCGCAACGGTCAAGCTGGGTTAAAGCTCCATGTGGAGTTACCCAGGGTCACTCAAGAACCGCCAACGTTTGAGGGGGCAACGTTTGAGGGGGCAACGTTTGAGGGGGCAACGTTTGAGGGACATCATCACCACCATCACGGCACTCGTCATTTGCCTGAGATTGAAACGATGATTCAGGGCGCGAATTTGAGCCAGCGTGCCACGGACTGGAGTTTGAGGGTGTTTCGACGTTTGGCGGCGGCCGAGGGGGCTGTTCACGGCATTAGCCCCGATCGCGTCCATTTTCATGAGGTGGGGGCAACGGATGCGATCGTTGATATTGTGGGAACCTGTATCGGCCTGGATTGGTTTGAGGTTGACCAGATTTTTTGTTCGGCTCTCCCTAGCGGTGGCGGTACGGTGAAAGCGGCTCATGGACGGCTGCCGGTTCCGGTTCCGGCGGTGCTGAAACTGCTGGAAATGGGCGGGGTGATGATGTATGACAATGGCATTCAGCGAGAGTTAGTCACCCCCACGGGAGCGGCTTTGATGGTGACGTTGGCCGAGTCGTTTGGCTCGGTTCCGGCGATGAGGCTTCAACGCACGGGATTGGGGGCGGGAACTCAGGAGTTGCCGATTCCGAATCTATTGCGTCTGTGGTTTGGAGAGAGCGAGGAGAGGTTTGCGGGGGGCGATCGCGTCTGTGTTTTGGAAACTCAGTTAGATGACACTACGCCTCAGGTGATTGGCTATACCTGCGATCGCCTGTTCGAGATGGGTGCTTTGGATGTCTTGACTCAACCGGTTCAGATGAAGAAATTTCGCCCCGGAATCTTGTTAACGGTGATTTGTCCCCCCGAGAAACAAGGGATCTGCGAACAGGTGATTTTCCAAGAAACCACCACTCTCGGCATTCGCCAACGGCTACAACAGCGTTCGATTCTCCATCGTCGCCTTGAGACGGTCACCGTTGACGGCCAACCGGTTCGCGTCAAAGTTGCCACGGATGAACGTGGGGCAGTGGTCAATGTTCAGCCGGAATATGAGGATGTGGCGGCGATCGCCCGGACACAACAACGCCCCTGGCAACAGGTTCAGCAACAGGCCCGAGCGGCTTGGGTTAACTCTCGATGATGACTCTGGATGATGACTCTGGATCTCGAACGGCTCGACAATGAAAACAATTATCATTTACAATAGTCGCGACTCGCCACAGCCTCAAGATTTATGGTCAATACCCCCATGCTCAACACCGTTCCCGTGACCGTCCTGACTGGCTATTTGGGAGCCGGAAAAACCACGCTTCTCAACCGCATCCTCACCTATGAACATGGCAAAAAAGTCGCCGTGATTGTCAATGAGTTCGGTGAGGTGGGTATCGATAACCAATTGGTGATTGATGCCGACGAAGAAATCTTCGAGATGAATAATGGCTGTATCTGTTGCACCGTAAGAGGCGACCTGATTCGCATCATTAGTAATTTAATGCGGCGGCGCGATAAATTTGACCACTTAGTGATTGAAACCACAGGGCTAGCGGACCCCGCCCCAGTGATTCAAACCTTCTTCGTTGATGAAGATATGCAAGAACAGCTCAACCTAGATGCGGTGGTGACGGTTGTCGATGCCAAACATATCCATGATCACTGGGATGCCGATGAGGCTCAAGAACAAATCGCCTTTGCCGATGTGATTCTGCTCAACAAGACGGATTTAGTCAGCGAAGCCGAGTTACAAGACCTCGAAACGCGCATCCGTTCTATGAATATCATGGCCAAGGTCTATCGCACTCAAGATGCTGCCATTGAGATGAATGATATTCTCGGTGTCAAGGCCTTTGATCTCAATCGAGCCCTGGAGGTTGATCCCCAATTCCTCGACGAAGATGCTCACGAGCATGATGAGACGGTGGGATCGATCGCCCTAGTGGAATCCGGGGCCGTCGATGCTGAGAAACTCAATGCTTGGCTGAGTGAGTTGTTGCAAACCCAGGGGCCGAACATCTTTCGTATGAAAGGTATTTTGAATCTGGATGGAGAAGACGATCGCTTTGTCTTTCAAGGGGTGCATATGCTCTTCGATGGTTCCCCCGATCGCCCCTGGAAGCCCCAGGAAACCCGCAAAAATGAGTTAGTCTTCATTGGCCGCGATCTCGATGAAACGCAGTTACGAGAGGATTTTCGCGCGTGTCTGGTCTAAGGAAATCTCCCCTCAAACAAGAACGTCGGGGTCAGTTGCGCGACTATGGAACGGCTCTGGCCTGGACTCCCGATGGCCATCAAGTGGCCATGGCCTCCGCCGCCGGAGAGATTGTCCTCATTGCCCTCGACGGCAGACCGCAACAGGTACTGCGAGACCCCGAGGGCCAGTCCATGGATGCTCTATCGATCTCCCATGATGGACAGTTCCTGGCCGCTGGAGGACAAGCCGGGGATGTGATGATTTGGCGGCTGGGAGACTCTCCCCAACTCGTCGCCTGTTTAGAAAATGCCCGCACCTGGGTCGAACACCTGGCCTGGCATCCTCATCGTAATGAGGTGGCCTTTGGGGTCGGTCCTTATGTCCAAGTTTGGGATGCTGAGGCGGCGGAGGTGGTCACTACCCTGATGTTTGAAGCCTCTTCGGTGTTAGATCTCGCTTGGCATCCCGAAGGCACTCAGTTAGCCGCAGGAGGCCATCAGGGGATTAAAGTTTGGAGTTGTCAGGCTTGGGATGATGATCCCCAAGTCTATGAGATTCCCGCCGCTAGTCTCTGTCTCGCTTGGTCTAGCAATGGGGAATATCTAGCCTCGGGGAATATGGATCGCACTCTGGTGGTTTGGGCGATGGGTAATCCCTATCCTTGGCAAATGCAAGGCTTTCCGGGTAAGGTGCGAGATTTGGCTTGGTCTGAGTTTTGGTTGGGAAACGCCCCCCTGTTGGCGGCAAGCAGTCGCGAGGGGATTGTCATCTGGGATAAACATCAGCAGGATGACGACGGTTGGAATCCTCAAGTGTTGGAACTGCATCATGGTCGCGTTAGTGCGATCGCCTTTCAACCTCACACTCAACTCCTGGCCTCGGCCTCGGAAGATGGCTCGATTTGTCTTTGGCAAGATGCGGTTGAGGTGGTGCAACTCCTCGATGGAACGGAGGGCGGTTTTTCGGCTCTGGCCTGGAACCCCGATGGCACCGCTTTGGCGGCTCTGGGAGATACAGGCGACTGGCTGCTTTGGCAGCAACGCCGCCCCAAAACCGGATTTTTCTAGGAGCTGTCCTCGGAGAAGAGGATTTAAGAATTTGAGGATTTAAAGTCTCGCCAGATGTGTGATAATGATTATCATTCACGAGGTATTCACGAAAATAGCTCAATCTGCGACCCCATTACCGAGAACGTCAGCCATGTCTATTCCTGATCTACCAACGCTTCTGAACTTACCCCGTCGTTGGGGTCGTCCTCTGTGGGCGATCGCCACCTCTGTTACCCTAGTCGGGTTAAGTAGTTGTGCTGCGGACCCCGACACCACCTCTGCAACGCCTCAAGGGGAAACCGACAGCGAGGAACTACAAGTTGTCACCAGCTTTCTACCGATGACTCAGTTCACCAAGGCCGTTGTCGGCGATCGGGCCGAGGTTACCCAACTGTTACCCCTTGGCGTTGATCCTCATGACTATCAAGCTCGGCCCGCCGAAGTTCAAACCTTGGCCGAGGCGGATATCTTGGTGAAAAATGGTTTGGGGATGGAGTTCTACCTTGATGGCCTCATCGCCAATGCTGAGAATCCCGATTTGTTGATCATCGATACCAGTGAGGGAATCGCGGTTCTCTCGAATCAGGACAGCAAAGGTCACGAACATGACCACGATGAACATGACCACGATGAGCATGACCACGATGATGACCACGATGATGACCACGATGATGTCCATGATCATGGACATGACCATGGACATGACCATGGAGAATACAATCCTCACATCTGGCTCGATCCCAAGCGAGCGATCCAACAAGTAGAAAACATCCGCGATGGTCTAATCACCCATGATCCCGAGGGAGAAGCCGAATACACCGCCAATGCAGCGGCGTATATTGAACAGTTGCGGGATCTCGATGCTGACATTAGCAACGCCTTAGAGCCTTATGGGGGAGAAACCTTTATTGTGTTCCATGATTTTGCCCCCTACTTTGCCGAGAGCTACAATTTAGAAACTGATTTTTTGGTGGATATCCCCGAGTCAAACCCATCTCCCGGAGATGTACAGCGAATCTCAGAACAGGTGGCCAGCACCAACTTGAAAACCCTTTTGGCTGAACCTCAAGCCGGACAAGAGGCCTTTAGTGCTTTGGCCCGAGATTTAGACATCAATGTTAGTATTTTTAGTCCTGTCGCCGTGGCCTTCAGTCCTGAGGACATGGAACCTGAGGCCTATCTGACGATCATGCGTGAGAACTTGGTGAATCTCCAGTCAGCCTTTGCGGGTTCGGCTCAGTCTTGGTGGGAGCTTGAGAGACCTGAGCTGGCCCGCGTCAGTCATTAAAAAGCCGCAAAAGACTGCAATAAAGATACCATCAATCCAGCAGTAAAATATGGGTTTAATGCTAGCTAAGATAACGGAGGGAAAGCTTGAGTGATACTGTAATGACCGTTGAAAACGTAACGGTTTATCGTGAATCCTATGCAGCGGTGCAGAATGTCTCATTTTCCCTTGACGCGGGAACAGACACGGCGATTGTGGGTCCTAACGGTGCGGGAAAAAGTACCCTGGTTCAAGCATTATTAGGGATTTTACCCAGACAATCGGGTGATATTTTTGTCTTGGGACAAGCGTTGAGCCGTCAGGGGTCTCTCCCTTCTGCGGTGCGAGAGAAACTGGCCTATCTTCCTCAACAGTTTCTCTTTGATCGTCGTATTCCGATTACAGTCGAGGAATTGGTGGGTCTGGGTTGGGACCCCCCTGGACTCCGATTTCCTTGGCTGGGGGGACGACAGCGGTTTCACCAAGTCCGTCAGGCCTTAGCACGGGTGGATGCGGCCCATTTGCGATCGCAACCCATCAGCCGTCTCTCGGGTGGAGAGATGAAGCGAGTTTTGTTGGCTTATTGTTTAGTACGTCCCCGCAGTCTCTTGATTTTAGATGAAGCACCGGCGGGTTTAGATATTCAAAGTGAGTCGGAGTTTTATCAACTTCTCTATCAGTTGAAACAAGAACAAGGCTGGGCAATTTTGCAAGTTTCCCATGATTTAGATATGGTTCGGCGACATTGCGATCGCGTCCTCTGTCTGAACCGAACCTTACGCTGTCAGGGAGTTCCTGACGTTGCTCTTTCACCGGAAAACCTCGTCGCCGCCTACGGAAACGAGCGATCGCCGTACCATCATTCCCATTCGTAACCTCTGATTATTTCCCATGTCTTTTTCGGCTGAACTGGCTCGTGTCACAGATTTATTCCAACTTCCATTTATGCACCGCGCCCTCATCGGAGGAGTTCTCACCGGGGCGACTGGAGGGCTGTTAGGAAGTTTTGCCGTGTTGCGACAACTCTCATTTTTTAGTGATACTTTAGGACATTCCGCTCTACTTGGGATTAGTTTAGGAGTTGTGCTTGGGGTTAATCCCACGTTAGTTTTATTACCGTTTGCGGTTGTTTTTGCTTTAGGAGTATCGTATTTATTAGAAAAAACCAAAATCTGGACTGATGCTTTGTTGAATATCGTCTATTCCTCGTCTCTAGCGTCGGCAATTATCCTCCTGAGTTTTGTGGGTCAATATAAAGGAGGATTAAATAACCTCTTATTTGGAGATATTCTGGCAATCCGTCCTGGAGATTTGCTGTTTAGCTCTGTTCTTCTCGGAGTCTGTATTGTGTTTATTAGCTTAACCCTGCGAACACAAATGTTAGTGACACTCCATGAAGAATTAGCGATGGCTCGGGGGATTTCCGTCTCAACCCATCGCATGATCTTTACAACACTCTTAGCCCTGGTGGTGGCGATTTCGATTAAGGCGATTGGTGTTTTGCTGATTAGTGCCTTTGTGGTGACTCCCGCTTGTACCGCACAATTGATGACGGGTAAATTCTCCCATTACATCGTTATTTCTGCCATAATTGGTGCGGTCAGTGCCGTGGGAGGGATGGTATTATCCGCCTTTTTTGATTTACCCTCGGGTCCGAGTATTGTGATGACTCAATTAAGCCTATTTTTCTTGGCTGCGTCGTTTCCCTATTTGCGGAAACGTGCCATTTAAGGTGTGGACAGTTCCTGTTTTTTGATAACGGGGTTGAGCGAGTCGAGTGTCTTGGACTGATGAGGCGGTTGGTTTAGCGGGTAGGATTTAGCGGTAGGTGATGCGATCGAGGGTCGCCTGAAAAAAGGCCGTCTCGTCGAGGTTATCTGACTCAACTTGTCCCCAACCGACGGAAAACTGGCTCGGAACTCGATAGCCACTGACCTCCGTTTCTGCCTCCATGACCCCGGAAAATAGGCGATCGCCATAGGTCATATCATCAGGATTTCCCCAACGCTGAAAACCGATGCGTTCCACTTGTCCTTGGCCACCTAGCTTTAATCGTAACCGTGTGGTTTCTCCCAACAGATGAATCGGGGTTTCAATCTCACGGTGATTGAGGACCGTCCAGGGGCGATCGCCATCAGCCAAAACCGAAGGAAGCCAAATACTTTCGCCTTGCATTCGTCCAATAATTGAGCGGGTAATGTCCTCTCCGTCCGCCGTCATCACCGGAATCAGTCCTAGGAGTTTCCACGCTAAGCGTCCGCCGCCATTGACGAGTGAATCAGCCCCAAAAATGGGCAAAATGCCCTTCATCCAGGCCGTTGCACTCCAAATCATACCCTGATCCCAAGCGATGACTTGTTCAGCTTGGAAGGGAGTCCAGGTGTTAAGTTTGATCCGGCCGTGCATCCGCAGGCGAACGGCGGTGGCCAGAGGTGTTCCTGGGGCGATGCTATGGTTTAGGTAGCGTTGTACGGGGTCGGGAAGATGAGTCAGGCGATCGGGATCGAAAACCTGAGAATTAGACCTTGCAGACTCCCAGAGGTGGTTTAGGGCAGATTTTCCAGGCATATTGATTTAGGAATTAACGGCGAATAATCAATCATTCAAAACAAAGCATCAACCATCTTTACCCATTCTCGGAGTCATCGCCGTAACTGATCTTCTCCGATTGATAGTTCGGCGGTTCCATATGAATCGTGAGGCGAATGGGAGAAAAACGGTCTTCAAGTTTCGCTTCAATATCTTCCGTGATACCATGAGCCGTTGCCAAATCTTGAGCATCAACCACAACGTGCATTTCCACAAAAAGCTGTCGACCAATCAGTCCCCGTGAGGCAATCTCATGGCAATTGATGACGCCAGGAACCTCCATGACTAGATTATGGATGGCTTCGGGGGCGATCGCCATCTCATCAATCAACCAGGGTAGATTCTCCCGCAACACCTCCCAACCACTACGGAACACCAACCCAGCCACAGGAACCGCCAGCCAAATATCCAATTGAGGATACCCCAACCAAACCCCGATTAAGCCAAGCATAACGGTAATCGTAATCCAGACATCACTCATGGTATGGTGAGCATCAGCGATGAGAATCTTGCTGCCGAGTTTGATACCCACTCGTCGCTCATAGTAGGTGACCAGGATATTGACCCCCAACACAAAGAGCATGAGCCAGAGAACCAGCGGAGACATCGTCACGGGGTTCTCGTCAGCCAACAGACGCTCCAGCACCCCCTTGAGAATCTCGAAAAATGCCGCCCCGAGAAAGGCCGCGATTCCTAACGCACCGATGGCTTCAAACTTCTGATGTCCATAGGGATGTTCGCGATCGGGTTTGGGAGAAGATAACTGACTCGTCACCAATCCTAGAATATTACTGGCACTATCAGTCGTGCTATGGAGCGCATCAGCGACTAAACTCAGGGAGCCAGTCCACCATCCCAAACATCCCTTAATGATGACCACTAATAGATTCAGGGCCAAGGTGACCAGCAACACCTGGCGGACTTGAGGGCGATGATCTACAACCATAGTCGGTCGGCTCCAAAATCAAGAGAAGTTCATAAAACGTAACTCAGTCCTGGACTTAAACGAGTCCGAGTCACGAATTTTACGCAAAATCAGTCTAATCGGCTAATTTAGAAAAGAAGCGCTTTAAGACCACCTATAGCATGAAAACTTCAAATTCCCGTAAACCCTCATCTCTAGCAGCACGAAGCCTGAAAGTTGTCGGTCTATTATTGATTATCTCGTCCTTCGTTGACGTTTTGATTATCCCGGCTCCCTATCAACCCTTAGACCTACCTTGGCGACTTCAGTTTGCCTCAACGATTGTCGATCGCGGTATCATCCCCATGATTGGGATTGCCTTAGCCTTTGCCGGCTATTGGATGGATACCTCCGGTGCGGCGACGGCTCTACCTCGTAAGAAATGGCAGGATTTGCGCTTCTGGGGGCTAATTCTCTCAAGTCTTCTCGGTGTTGTCTTTCTTTTAGTGACAGCGATTCACTTTAACGATGTGCGGATGCAAAGCAGCACTCGTCTACAGGATATCCAGCAGCAAGCACGTCAAGCGGAAACCGAGTTAAACATTCAGTTAGGGAGTGAGGAGTTTCAACAACAAGTCACCCAACAACGCACGCAACTCGAAAACCAATTGAGAGGTCTTTTGGAGAACCCGGCCCAAGTGAATCAACTGCTTGAGAGTCAGCAAACTCCTGAGCAATTGCGGGCTTTGTTGGAAGCCTCACAGGAAAATCCCGAGGAAATTGATCGCTTTTTGGATGAACAAGCCGCACAACTTCCGGAACAGTTAAGCGGACAAATCCGCGAGCGAGAGTTAGAACTAGAAAGACAGACCCGTCTTGCCGCGTGGAAATCGGCCTTCCGCATTGGCACCAGCTCGCTGCTGTTGGCAATTGGCTACATTCTCATCGGCTGGACTGGACTTAAAGGAATGATGCGTCCCCGCCGGGCCACACGCCAAGCACCATCAGCCAACTAGGTTCAACGATTTCTGGATTAGGGTAGGTCTGCTCAAACCAATACGGTGTCCAGTCTCTCGGCCCATCCGCCGAGGGGCCAAGAGACACCGTCTCGGTCTTCTTTTTTAACGTTATGCTGTTGTCCCCGAGTCTATGTTTTCGATCTACATCCTGACTTACAACGAAGAAATTGATATTGCTGAATGTATTGAATCAGCTCAAGGATCAGACGATATCATTGTTGTGGATTCTTTGAGTTGCGATCGCACCGTCGAGATTGCCCAGAGTTATGGGGTTCGTGTTGAGCAACACGCCTTTGAAAGCCATGGGAAACAGCGGACTTGGATGCTGCGATCGATACCCACTCGCCATGAGTGGGTATACATCCTCGAAGCCGATGAGCGGATGACTCCTGAACTGTTCGCCGAATGCCTGGCCGCCACTCAGCAAAACCAGTTTATCGGTTATTATGTGGCAGAACGAGTCATGTTTATGGGGCGTTGGATTCGCCACAGTACCCAATACCCTCGCTACCAACTGCGGTTATTCCGCAAGGATAACGTTTGGTTTGATGATTACGGCCATACTGAACGAGAAGTCTGTGATGGCCCGACCGCCTTTTTGCTCGAAACCTATCCTCACTATACCTGTGGCAAAGGGTTAAACCGCTGGATTGAAAAGCATAACCGCTATTCGAGCGATGAGGCCAAAGAAACGCTGCGCCAACTTCACTACGGTAAAATTCAATGGCGCAACCTCTTGTGGGGGGCGACGGAAGTCGAGCGGCGACGAGCCTTGAAAGACTTGTCCCTGAGGCTTCCTCTGCGTCCCCTGGTGCGTTTTCTCTATATGTATATCTTTCTCGGTGGTTTTCTCGACGGACAAGCCGGCGTTGCTTGGTGTACCTTGCAATCATTTTATGAATATCTAATCTTGTTGAAAGTCCGTGAGTTGAAACAACAAGGTTATGTCCCCCCTCGACCCGAACCCGCCAGCAATGGCGTTGAGCCACCGTCGTCGGGGAAAAGTTCAGTGGTCAAAACCCCCTTTTAACGGCTGAGGTCGCTAGCGGCGATCCGATGGATGTTACCCTTGAACTGGGGAGATTAGCGATCCCCTTAATGGGTCACCCGAGTTGTGACCTCCGTTGACCGTTTGGCCCCCCTTTGCAACAATTCTTCACATCTTCTAAGATAAAGACATCACGTTTAACGGCGATCCGTAAGCCCTGGCGCTGGTTGACACCGGTTTAGGGGATGAGGTCGGTCAACTCAGTTATCGCTCTTTTGGATGAGAGTAAGGTATCCGTGCTGCAACGTTTACGGCAAGATTTAAAAAACGATTTAATCGCAGGATTGCTGGTTATTATTCCGTTGGCTACCACCATCTGGATTTCCTTGGTCATTGCCAACTGGACGATTGACTTTTTAACCAGTATCCCCAAGCAAATTAATCCCTTTGATGGACTCAACCCAATCTTGGTGAATCTGTTAAATCTCCTCGTGGGGTTAGCAGTTCCCTTATTGGGGATTCTTTTGATTGGCTTGATGGCCCGAAATATCGTTGGCCGCTGGCTACTCGATTTTGGAGAAACGTTAGTCCAAGCCATTCCCCTGGCGGGATCCGTCTACAAAACCTTAAAGCAACTCTTACAGACACTTCTACAAGACTCGAATAGTAAGTTTCGTCGCGTTATTCTAATCGAGTATCCCCGCAAAGGGATCTGGGCCATTGGTTTCGTGACGGGAAACATCAGCAGCAGCATTCAAACGCATATGTCAGAGTCGATGCTGAGTGTATTTGTGCCGACGACCCCCAACCCGACCTCAGGATGGTACGCTATTATTCCCGAACATGAGGCCATCAACGTTAACCTCTCGATTGAAGATGCGTTTAAAATCCTAATTTCTGGTGGAATTGTCTGTCCCGCACCGCCGGAAGAATTGGCGGAGTCACAGCGGCCTACTCTGGAACAACTGCTCTCGCGTCGCAAAAACAAGTCGGAGATCGAGACGAGTGTTCCTGTGATTGAAGAGGATGCTGAAACCGTTGAAGGGTAAAGGCAATCAGTTCCCCGGTTTAGGGTTGCTGCTTAATCCTTGAACCGCCGCCATTGAGACTATCTTCTCAGCGTGATCCTCAGGGGTATTCTCGGGGTATTCTCGGGGTATTCTCGGGGTATTCTCCGGATTCAGCAGCGAATTGAGTCTGACGTTTCCCTTTTGGCCGTATTCATTTTTAACTGACAGTTTTAACTTAAAATGCAAGCTCGTAGCATCTCCCGTGAATTGGCTTTGTTGAGTCTAAGTCAACTTCCTAAACGTTCTAGTAAACTCAGCCAACATCAACTGAATGATTTTATCGTGGCGGCAGTCCGGGCCATGACGCTTGAGGTTCATGAATCCCTGGAGACAGCGGCGGCTGAACTGAAGCGGGGTTACGATCGCCTCATGGATGAAGAGATCCGCGACAGTGATATCACCAGCTCAAAAGCCAGTCTGAGCGAGGCGATGGAGTTGACTCGCCACGCCATCGATCGCCTGGGAATGGCCATTGAACTGCCGGAATTTGTCCAATTGGCGAATCAAGCGGAGGTTCAAGACTACGCCTTGGAACTGTTGCTGGCGGTGGTGCAACATCGCCAAGAGATCGATGAACGGCTCGATCGCACCATTGTCGATTGGCAACTTGAACGACTGCCCCATGTTGAGCAGAATATCTTACGTTTAGCTGCCGCAGAGCTTTATTATGTCGGTACGGCGGATCAGATTGCCATTAATGAAGCCGTCGAACTCACCAAACGCTACAGTAGTGAGAAGGCCTATCGCTTTGTCAATGGCGTATTACGCCGTCTGGTGGAACTGCGCGATCGCCCGGAAGACGAGCCAATTGGCGGGGGATCTGACGATGCGATCGCCTCAGAAAACCCCTCTAGTCTATGATCGCCAGTCTATGATCGCCAGTCTATGATCGAAAGATCTAACTAACGATCTAAATACGTTTCATCCATCTTTAACCCGTCTAGTTTCAATACGCGCATTATGGTTTTTAACTGGTTTCGTCGTAAATTCGATCGCAGCGGCAGTCAAGAAGACGAACCCGAGCAAACTCCCCCCAGTCAAGAGGCGACAACGGCTGATGAATCTGAGGAGGCCTCTGAATCCAGTGAGGAGGAGACGGCTGAGTCTGAACCGACATCTGAATCGACATCGGACTCATCTCCCCAAGAGGACTATCTAGCTTGGGCCAAAGCGGCGTATCAGAATATTCAACAGCAACAGGGGACGACCATCACAACAGATTCCCCTGAGACGGAAGCCGAGCCGGAAGCCGAACCCGAGCCAGAACCCGAGCCAGAACCCGAGCCAGTGGCTGAAACTCCTGTAGAAGTAGAAGTCGAACCCGAGCCGGAAGCAGAACCCGAGCCAGTGGCCGAAACTCCTGTAGAACCCGAACCCGAGCCGGAACCGGAGCCAGAACCCGAACCGGAACCCGAACCCGAGCCAGAACCCGAACCCGAGCCGGAACCCGAGCCGGAACCTGAACCCGAGCCAGTGGCCGAAACTCCAGTTGAACCCGAGCCGGAGCCGGAACCCGAGCCGGAACCTGAACCCGAGCCAGAAACCGAACCCGAGCTGGAATCTGAACCCGAGCCAGTGGCCGAAACTCCCACAGAAACTCCAGTTGAACCCGAACCGGAGCCAGAACCCGAGCCAGAACCCGAACCTGAGACAGTTCCCGCCTGGATGAAAGCGAGCGAGGAGCGTCAGGAACGACTCGAACGGTTAAAAGCCGAGGCGATCGAAACCCCAGTTGAAGCTGAACCCGAAGCCGAACCTGAACCGGCCATCAGTTTTGACGAAAACTTTGTCTGGTCCGCAGAAGTCCTAGCCGCTCAGGGACGCCGGCCCGAAGATATCTCCGTTGAAGAGATTACGTGGCTCAAAAAACTGCGTCAGGGGTTAGGGAAAACCCGTCTAGGACTGATTAACCAATTAAAGGCGATCGTCGGTCAGGGGCCGCTGAACAAAGATGCCGTCTTTGAAATCGAAGCCTTATTACTGCAAGCCGACGTTGGGATTGAGGCGACAGATTTCGTCATCGAAACCCTACAAGAGAAATTACGAGCCGAGAGTCTCCCCCCCGACGAGGCGATCGCCTATCTCAAGCAAATTCTACGGGACTTGCTCGACCAACCCTATCAAGATGGCTATGAGCCAGACTTCATTCCCGACAAAGACCAATTCAACATTTGGCTAATGACGGGGGTCAATGGTGCCGGAAAAACGACCACCATCGGCAAACTGGCTCATCTGGCCCAAAAATCCGACTATCGCTGTCTGATTGCAGCCGCCGACACCTTCCGGGCCGCCGCCGTTGAGCAAGTCAAAATTTGGGGACAACGTAGTCATACCGACGTCATCGCCAACCCTGGTAAAAATACAGATCCAGCGGCCGTTGTCTTTGATGCGATCGCCGCCGCGACATCTCGAAACACAGAATTGTTGCTGATTGACACAGCGGGCCGGCTGCAAAACAAGAAAAACTTGATGGAAGAGTTAAGCAAAATTCGCCGGATTATCGACAAAAAAGCCCCCAATGCTCGCATTGAGTCTCTCTTAGTCCTCGATGCGACCTTGGGACAAAATGGCTTACGTCAAGCGGAAGTGTTTGCAGAAGCGGCTCAATTAAGTGGTGTTGTCTTGACAAAACTCGATGGAAGTGCTAAGGGCGGTGTCGCTCTGGCGGTGGTGAAACAGTTAGGCCTACCAATCCGCTTTATTGGTGCCGGAGAAGGCATTGAAGATTTGCGGCCCTTCTCCAGTTATGAGTTTGTTGAGGCGTTATTAAACGGTTGACCGCTCTGGTTGACAGGTTAAGAAACCCTTATCGGCTCAGGCAAGTCAGCTAGGACAAAAAATGTCGCAGAAGAGCGATCAAAAACTAGGAAATCCCGACTTCAGATAACATCACCACACCTTAGTCGGCCCCGATCGCTCTTTTGTCCCTCGTTCCCTCCCCCCGAACCCATGTCCAACCCACCCCTGAGTCTCAGCACCCTAGCCATCCGGCGACAGATTGGCACCTTCATCCTCACCGTTGCCGTCATGGTTTTGGGGTGGTTCATTGTCGCACGGATGCCCGTGGACTTGCTGCCGAGTATCACCTATCCCCGAATTGGCTTGCGGGCCGATGCCCCCGGCATTGTCCCCGAAGTGGCCGTCAACGATATCACCCGGCCCCTCGAAGAAGCCCTCAGCGCCACCGAAGGGGTCGTACAACTGTTCTCCCGGACCCGAGAAGGTCGCATTAGCATCGATTTGTTTTTTCGTCCCGGCCAGGACGTCGATCAAGCCCTCAACGATGCCACCGCCACCCTAAACCGAGCGCGCGATCGCCTCCCAGATACCCTAGACACGCCGCGCCTGTTCAAATTCGATCCCTCCCAACTGCCCGTCTATGAAATGGCCCTAACCTCCACCTCACTGCGGGCCGTGGACTTACGGATTTTTGCCGATGAAGAACTGGCCCGAGAATTAGTGCGAGTTCCCGGTGTCGCTAATGTGGATATCTCGGGAGGAGTGCGCGAAGAAGTCCGCCTCAACTTAGATTTAGAGCGGTTACAAGCCGTCGGACTCAATGTGTCTAACGTCTCCAATGCCCTGCGCGAACGTAACCAAGACACCGCCGGGGGGTTAATTCGTGGCGGGTCTTCCGAAGCCCTAACCCGAGTCGCAGGGCGCTTTAACACGGTGCAAGAGATTCGTCGCATTGCCGTGAGTGCCAACAGCACAGGAGGCGATCGCCCTCGTCAACTCTACGTCGAAGATGTCGCCCAGGTCATTGATGGAACCGAAGAACAACGGGTCTTTGTCACCCTCAACGGTCAGCCAGCGGTGAAAGTGAGCATTCAGAAACAACCCGAAGCCAACACCATCGAGGTGGTCGAAGGTGTGGTGCAACGGATCGAGGAACTCCGCAACTCGGGTCTCATTCCCGAAGATATGCAGATTGAAACCACCCTCGATGAATCTCGTTTTATCCGTAGTTCCATTCAAAACGTGATTACCGCTGGACTTTCAGGATCGGGGCTGGCGGCGATCGCGGTTTTACTCTTCCTCGGGTCCCTACGTCAAACCCTGATCGTGGTTCTCGCGATTCCCCTAGCCACCCTCACCGCCATGATTCTCATGGGCCTATTCGGACTCTCCCTGAATGTCTTTAGTCTCGGGGGCCTGGCCCTAGGCGTGGGAATTGTGGTCGATAACGCCATTGTCATGCTTGAGAACATCGCCAAAGGGGTCGAAAAGGCCCGCAATCCTCAACCGCAGGGCGCGACTTCAGACCCCCTCGATCGCCACTCAACCCTCAGTCCCAAACAGCAGTTTGCCCAACGCGTACGTCAACAGGCCGAAACCTCCGCCGTCGAATTAGAATCGGCCCTGCTGGCCTCAACCAGTACCAACCTTGTCGCCGTGCTTCCTTTTCTGATGTTGGGGGGCTTTATCTCCCTTCTGTTCAACGAACTGATTTTAACCATCAGTTTTGCGGTTGCGGCTTCGATGGCGATCGCCCTGACCGTGGTTCCCTCCCTCGCCGCCCAACTTTTAGCCATTCCTTGGTCCTTACGGCTCGATCGCCTCCCTCCCATCTGGCTCTTTGGCCGCTTCATGACCCTCCTCACCAGCGGCTACCGACGACTCCTCTCTGGGATCTTGCGGATACGCCTGTTCACCATTGCCCTAGCCGTCATTGTTCTCGGTGGCGGCAGCATCTGGATGGCCGGACAACTCTCCCAGGAAATCTTGCCACGCATTAACACCGGCCAAGCTCAACTGGTGGCTCAGTTTCCTCCCGGAACCACCGTCTCCGATAACCGACAGGTGATGGCCGCGATCGACGACCTGTTATTGTCCCAACCAGAAACAGAATATGCCTTCAGTACCGCCGGCGGCTTCCTGTTTGGAACCTCCACCAGCGCCAACTCCCTACGAGCTTCGAGTACCATTGCTCTGACCCCTGGAACCAACGTCGGGGCCTATATCGGACAGGTCAATCGCCAAATCAGCCAAGACATTCCCTTGGTGGATACCTCCATTCGGATGCGTCCCGGCTCGGTGCGAGGACTGATTCTCAGTAACTCCCCGACGCGGGATGATATCGATGTCATGCTACAAGGAACTGATCCTCAGCGGCTTGAAGAGGCTGGACGACTGGTGTTAACAGCCCTAGAGGAACAAGCAACCCTTGCCAGCTATCAACCCGATGCCGAAGACCCCCAACCCGAGATTCAAATTCGCCCGGATTGGCAACGGGCCTCGGAGTTAGGGCTATCGGCTCAAGCCATTGGTGAAACAATCCAGACCGCCCTAGAGGGGTCTGTTGTGACGCAAATTCAACGGGGCGATCGCCTCATTGATGTGCGAATGCAGTTACCGACAGGAACCATTCAACAGGCAGATCGCTTAGGCTCAATTCCCCTATTTACACCAGGGAATGATTTAATCCGTCTCGGGGACATTAGTGAGATCACCCCAGGCGTTGCTCCAGGGGAAATTCAGCGCATTAACCAACGTCAGATTTTTCTGATTGAAGGAAGTCTCACGGATGGGGCAAATCTCAGTGATGCCCTCGATGAAGTTGATGCAATTGTAGGAGGATTAGACCTCCCCCAAGGGGTGACGCGAGTCCCAAGTTCGGCGGCAGAAACGAATCAGCAATTGCAACAGTCGCTACGAATTTTGGGGGGTTTGGCAACATTTATGGTTTTTGTCGTCATGGCGGTTCAATATAATTCTTTGATTGACCCTTTGGCGATTATTTTGACCGTGCCATTAGCCCTATCTGGAGGGATTTTAGGGCTGTACTTAACCGAAACGGCAGTAGGAGCAACGGCAATTGTTGGAGCCGTTTTATTAGTGGGAATTGTCGTGAACAATGCCATTCTTTTGGTGGAATTAGCCAATCAAATTCGCCTCAATAATGAGGTGACTTATTATGAGGCAATGTTAGAAGCGGCTCCACAACGATTACGACCGATTTTGATGACGACGGTAACAACGGTTTTGGGCTTATTCCCTCTAGCACTTGGGGTTGGTGAAGGCTCGGAATTTTTACAACCGTTAGGGATTGTTGTCTTTTCTGGATTGTCCTTAGCCACCGTGTTAACGCTGTTTATTGTTCCTTGTTTTTATACGTTACTGCACCGTTCGGGTCGTCCTCGTCCGCCTCGTTTCCCGAGTTCCGGTTGGGAACAGTCTCAGGTTGAGGAACCGCTCACCAGTGGTAAGTCTTGATTGTTGCATCTAGTCAAGGGCAAAACCTGGGTTAAACCAATGGTAAAACCCCGAACTCAGATCCAAAGGCGATCGCCACTAACTCTGACTCTAATACACGTACTTATCCGAGGTATTAACTTGAATATCTCCTTTAACCACAAACTCTAGAGACCAGCGAGGAGGATTCACCCGTCGTCCATACCAATAGGCCTCCCAATGTAAATGCGGACCACTGGAAATGCCGCTATTTCCCACCGCTGCCACCAACGCACCGGCGAGATGAACCCCTGGAATACAGTCACTGAGATGGAAGGCTTCAAACTCATAGGTGGGAAAACTGCTGCTACTGAACTGGCCCACCAGGCCCTTAGCACCATCGTAATAACAGGATACCTTCACATCAGATCCTTCTTTCCCCACGGCGTAGAGTGGTGCACCATACGGCATTGCTAAATCAACACCCCAATGGGAGACATCCCAATGGCCGGTCACCGGATGTTGGGTGCGACAGTCCGATGCGTCGGCCCGTTGACAAGGGAGATAGATATCACTGACGCGATAGCCGCCGATACGCCAGTTGCGATCGACGGGTTGATCGAGATTTGGCGGTAAACTGGCCGCCAACCCTTCAATGGGTCGTTTGGCACTGCGGGCAATGCGATTTAAAGGAGAGGCTTCGTCTTGGGGTAACGATTCGCCCAACACTTGGACTGACGGAGCTTTGGCGGATTTTAATTTGCCCAGGGCGATCGCACTTGAGGCGTCGTCAGACTGATCAATAAGGCTCTCGCTCAACGCCGCTGCGGGAGCGGCATCGGTCTCCGTTGAGTTGGCCGCTAGGTCCTCAGAACCGGGTTGAGGAACGCCGCTGGCTGGGGTTATCCCGTCTAACTCGGCCTGGAGTGGCTCGGCGGGGATCGATTCGACCTCATCCTGGAGCTGGTGTCGGCCCGGTAAGGAGACAACGGCTGGGTCATACCAATGCCAAATCCCCCAACCCGCTCCCCCGAGAAGGGTTAGGAGGATGATCAGCAGTTCGAGGCGTAACTGACGACGTTCAGCGTCTAGGATTTGATCGTGTTGTTGTTGTAGAGCGGCGACCCGAGCTTGGGCGATCGCTCGCTGTTTCTGCCAGTCCGTTTGAATCGGGGTCTTGGCCTGGCGCGAGAGGGGGTCGGGCCAGTCACTCGTCGGTGCCGCTAAGGGGATCTGAGTCAGCCCTCCACCACGGTTGTGAGGCGCATATTTGGCTCCTGAGGGTGCCATTAACCCCAGATCAGCCGATGAGATGGTACGAGAGGACGAGAACTCGCGCTTAGCTTCCCTGGGAACTGAAGCGCCCCAGTTTGAACGATTCATGACGGGCGAGTCGGGGGGCGATAAGCGACGGGGAAACGCATCAATCGAGTCGGGATTCACCTTCCGAGCCTGAGAATGAGTCATTATTTCGGGACATAGAGTAGATGACGAAGTGCCGATGACAATGTGGAGG
The DNA here is from genome assembly GCA_900149785.2 of Phormidium lacuna HE10JO. Taxonomy (GTDB): domain Bacteria; phylum Cyanobacteriota; class Cyanobacteriia; order Cyanobacteriales; family Geitlerinemataceae; genus Sodalinema; species Sodalinema lacuna_A. Next base: position 134,071 of record FSSI02000003.1, read on the forward strand.
GCAAGATTCACATTGTTCGGCTAAGTTTTGGAAAACAGTCGGGGACGTATTGCAACAGGCAACGTTCTTGAATGAGCGTATCCGTTAAGCAATTTGAGTTCAATGGTAGCTCAATTTTAGCCGAATACTGACTCAATCTCCGTGTTACCACTTAAATGCTCTCCGTCGCTCAATTCTGACGCAATATCCGTGGTATTACTGGGATAACAAAGGGTTTACCGAATCAACGGGTCACCGTTGATTGTTACGATCACGCAACTGTTACGAGAGCAACGACCATGGATGCGATTGAGATACGACCACAAACCGGAATTGAGCCGAGAGGGGCCTTAATCCTCCTTCACGGTTGGGGGGCCAATGCTCATGATTTAGCCTCCTTACTGCCGATTTTGGACCTCCCCGATTATCTCTGTTTCTGTCTCGAAGCGCCACTGCTGCATCCCCTTGTCCCTGGGGGTAAGATGTGGTACGACCTCGAAACCGAAGCGTATACAGGATTAGAACAAAGTCGCGCTGAACTCGCCGCCTGGTTGGATGAGTTCGAGAATCACTCAGGGATTGCGTTACGTCAAACGATTTTAGGGGGGTTCTCCCAAGGGGGAGCGATGACGTTGGATGTGGGCTTCCATTATCCCTTGGCGGGGTTGGTGGCTATGAGTGGCTATCTCCATGGAGAACCGCAGCTTCAGACTCCCATTCCGCCGGTGTTAGTCATGCACGGCCGCTTTGATCGGGTGGTTCCTCTGACGGCGGCGCAGCGAACCCGTGATACGCTGACGGCGGCGGGGGCTGCGGTGGAGTATCACGAGTTTGATATGGCTCATGAGATTTGTCCGCAGGAAGTGGTGCGGTTACGACAATTTAGTCTGGATGTGTTAGCAGATTCCTCGCAGAAGGAGTCCTAGGGGTAATCATGACAAGAGTCGTGATCGAGATTGCGAAAGGTTAACTCCTGCGGCGATCGCCCCTCAATGTCCTAAGATGAAAGGTAAGGGGTTCGTTAGAATCCATCGAGATGCGGTGAAAGCCGGGTTTCGAGTGGGTTCCCCTGATTGCATCATGTTTAAGACGCAATTTCCCTAAGGGATTGTGTTGTGCATTCTAGGAATAGGGAGGCGACCGTCATGACCACGATTACTGTGTCTCGGGACGATTTATCCGCTGTGACCGAAGACCAAGTCAAGCTATTAGCGAATCGACTGGATGCGGATGATTATCCAAATCCGTTTGAAGGACTCGAAGACTGGCACCTACTACGGGCGATCGCCTTTGAGCGTCCTGACCTCGTCGAACCCTACAGTTATCTACTAGAATTTGAAGACTGCGACGAAAGCTAAGTCGCCAAGATGATGCTTTCGATCGCCGACAACTGTAGTTTTCGGGTCTTTCATGGCATCACTGACAGGACGACGGGTTCTCATCGGGATAACCGGCGGTATTGCGGCTTACAAGGTCTGTGAGGTGGTCTCCAGACTGGTTCAGGACGGGGCTGAGGTTCGCGTCATTCTTACATCGGGGGCGCAGGCTTTTGTCGCCCCTCTAACCCTGGCCACCTTGTCACGGCATCCCGCCTACACCGATGAGAGCTTCTGGCAGTCGATTCATGGACGACCCCTACATATCGAGTTAGGAGAGTGGGCCGATGTCTTTGCCATTGCTCCCCTAACGGCCAACACCCTCGCCAAACTCAGTTACGGGTTTGCCGATAACCTACTGACAAATGTTGTCTTAGCCTCAACCTGTCCCGTGTTAGTCGCACCGGCGATGAACACGGATATGTGGGAGCAACAAACCGTACAGGAGAACTGGCAGCGATTACAGAATCATCCCCGCTTTCATGGGATTTCCCCAGGAGCGGGGCTTTTGGCCTGCGATCGCGTGGGCGTAGGCCGCATGGCTGAAGGCGATCGCCTCGTGACCCATATCGAATCCCTCCTCCATAGCGGTGGTAAACAAGATTTAGCCGGATGTCACATCCTCGTCAGTGCAGGCGGAACCCGAGAGTATTTTGACCCGGTTCGCTTCATTGGCAATCCCGCCACCGGCAAAATGGGAGTGGCTGTGGCTCAAGCGGCGGCCCATCGGGGGGCCAAAGTGACCCTGGTTCATAGTTGCCTCAATCCTAACGCCATTGCCCAACTGTCTGAGATTGACAGTGTCCCCGTGACCAATGCCGAGGAGATGCGTCAGCAGATGCACCACTACTTTCCCCAAGCGGACTGGGTGGTGATGACAGCGGCGGTGGCGGATGTGAAGCCGGCCCAATACTACGGACAAAAGCTGGCTAAAGATAAACTCCCCCAATCTCTCCCCATCGTGCCAGTGGCCGATATTGTGGCCGAGTTGGCCCAAGCCAAACACCATCAGCAACGGCTGATTGGCTTTGCGGCCCAAACCGGCGATATTGTCACGCCCGCGTTGGAAAAGTTACGGCGCAAAAAACTCGATGCGATCGTTGCTAATCCGGTTGATGTCCCGGATGCTGGGTTTGGCAGCAACACCAATCAAGCGGTGTTCATTGATGCCAATGGCAATCAAACCTCAATTAACTCTTGTACTAAACTGCAACTGGCTCATTATCTTTTGGATTGGGTCGATCAGTTGCAACCCCTCTCAAACGAGTAGGGGGAGCGAACATGAAACGGACTAACTTCACTGAAAACTGAATAGATGATAGATATCGAAGCTCCCATTCAGTATTACGACAGTATTCAGCCTCACGGAATGGTGGTGGTTTTATCGGATCATAGCGATCGCCATATCCTCCAGCTTAGCCGCAACAGCGAGGCGTTTTTAGGTGTCAGCGCCGAAGACCTGTTGGGACAACCTCTCGCTCACATCCTTGATGCCAAACAGCGTCAGGCCTTAGATGCGGCCGCCTCTGAACTCGATCCCACCATTCCCCCTCGCTTGAGTCTCACCCTAACCGTGAACAATCAAGCCAAATCCTTCCAAGGACGAGTTCATCGCAATCCCGATGGCATCCTGATTTTAGAATTGGAACCCGAACGCCAAGAGACGGACGTCTCTCTAACAGCCTTCTATCAAATGGTGCGCTCTCATGTGCGCCACTTACAGACGACGGATAATATCCAACACCTCTGTCAAACCGGCGTTGAGAGTATTTACGAGTTTACGGGATTTGATCGAGTGATGGCTTATGAGTTTAATCCTCAAGGCCATGGAATTGTTGTCGCCGAGGCGAAGCGAGAGCATCTCCCGGCCTATCTGGGCCTACATTACCCTGATGCGGATACTCGTCCCTGTCGTCATCTGTTTAGTCGTAACTATAGTCGCTTGATTCCCGATGCTCATGTTGAGAATGTGCCACTGGTTCCTCGGGAGAACCCTCAAACGGGAGCGCCCCTAGATTTAACCCATTGTGAGTTACGGGGCGTTGTTTCATGTCATCAAACCTATTTGCAGAATATGGGGGTGCGATCGACCCTGGTGATGTCCCTGTTTCGACAACAGCAACTCTGGGGTTTGATTTCGTGTCATCACCTGACACCGAAATATCTGTGGGAGTCCCAACGGGAGGCCTGTACGTTGTTGGTTCAGGCGATGTCCCTGGAGTTATCCGTCAAAAGTCAGACCACGGAATATGCCGATCGCGTGGCCTGTCAGCGCAAGTTATCCCACTTACTCGAGTCCATGTCGGAAACTCAAGACTGGGTCAAAGGCGCGTTAGACCATGAAGATACATTTTTAGGCATGGTGGCCGCATCAGGGGCTGTGATTTATCGCGATGGGGTCTGCGATTTTGCGGGTAAAACCCCCTCTCAGTTACACATTTTGCGCTTAATCCCCAAGATTGAGGCCGAGATGGCCGACCAAGTCTTTGCCTGCGATCGCCTAGAGGAGATTGATGAAACGGCCTCTTGCTATTCTCCGGTGGGTAGTGGTGTGCTGGCGATCGCCATTTCACCGGCTCTACGCCATTATATTCTCTGGTTTCGCCCTGAATATCGCCAGACGGTGCGTTGGGCCGGAGACCCTAACCATGTAATGGAACGCAATCTTGACGGTGATGGAATGGTGCGTCTCTCGCCACGAGGTTCGTTTGCCGAATGGTCTGAACAGGTGAAGGGCCAATCGCTCCCCTGGCAAGATTGGGAAACCGAGGCCGCCTTGGCCTTGCGCGATGCCATTTTGAAGGTTGTGATTCGTCAGGCCGATGCCTTGGCTAAGTTAACTCAGGAGTTGGAACGCTCCAATGCTGAATTAGAGAAGTTTGCCTATGTGGCCTCTCATGATTTGCAAGAACCGTTAAATTTGGTGTCGAGTTATGTCCAGTTGCTGGAAATGCGATATGGCGATCGCCTCGATCAAGATGCTCATGAGTTTATCGGCTTTGCGGTCGAAGGTGTCACCCATATGCAGCGTCTGATTGATGATCTCCTGGCCTACTCCCGCGTTGGATCTCGCGGTGAGCCATTTCGTCCAGTATCGGTGAATGCGGTCCTTGAGCGGGTACGGACAAATTTACAGGGTCGCATTGAGGAGAGTCATGCCATGATTGAGTTAGATGATTTACCTGATGTGATGGCCGATGAGATTCAGTTGATGCAACTGTTCCAGAATTTGATTGGCAATGCCCTCAAGTTTCATAGTGAGTCGCCTCTACGGATTCGGATTCAGGCCAAGCGAGATCATGAAATGTGGCGTTTTTGTGTTGAGGATAATGGGATTGGACTGGCCCCGCAGTTCGCAGACCGGATTTTCTCGATTTTCCAGCGCTTACATACCCGCGATGAATATCCTGGAACCGGCATTGGCTTGGCGATTTGCAAACGGATTGTGGAACGTCACGGTGGACGAATTTGGGTAGAATCGTCTCTTGGCTGTGGGGCTTGCTTTTATTTTACCTTCCCCGTCTGTCGCCTCGAACCCGTTGAGGATGTTTGAGAGGAGTGTTCATTTTGGATGTAGTTGGGATGAAACGTCGAAAAATTTTGCTGGTTGAAGATAATTTGGCTCATGTGCGCTTGATTCAGGAGGCGTTTAAGGAAAGTCAGTTATCCCATGAGATGGTGGCGGTGAAAGATGGGGTCGAAGCGATGGAGTATTTGCATCAACGAACTCCTTTTGAGAATGCCAGTTTGCCCGATGTGATTCTCCTAGATTTGAATTTGCCACGAAAAGATGGTCGGGAAGTGTTGGCGGAACTGAAGGGAAATCCTAACTTAGCTCGGATTCCCGTTTTGGTGTTGACGACCTCGAATAATGAGAAAGATATTCAGGAAAGTTATCGCCTCCATGCCAACTGTTACATCCAGAAATCACAAAACTTACAGCAGTTGTTATCAATCGTGGAGACCATTCAGCGCTTTTGGCTTGAGATTGTCACCCTCCCTATCGATGCTTGAGAGACGGCAGAAGTCCTGTCACCAGGAGGGAAAAAATGCGAAATTTCTGACGAGGACTCGTGACAATCTGTACTCAAATCAGACCGCTTGTAGTGGGGATCATTAAGATAATCTTAGGAAAAGCGACTGATGTTCTATTTTATGATCGCGACAGTCAGTTCTCCATCGTAAGCGACTCCTGATGGCTTTGGGCTAAGTTGTGATTATTCTCTAACAAATACTAAGTTTTGTATCTATATTCAGGTTCAAGTCCGATTTGGAGGGAGAAAGATTGCATAATATGGATAAGACTTTAAAATAGTTTACTTTTAATATGTCCGTTAACTCAGTCAACATCCTACTGATTGAGGATAATCCTGCCGAAGCTAGGCTACTGCAAGAACTACTCAAACAAGCCTCTCCCACTCGTTTTAGGTGGACTTGTCAGTCTCGGCTACAGGCAGCGATCGCTATCCTGCATGAGCAGTCCTTTGATGTGATTCTGCTCGATTTGACGTTGCCCGATAGCCAAGGGTTAGAGTCCCTAACCGCGATCGCCAAGGTTCGTCCTCAAGTTCCAATCGTGGTGTTAACCAACACCGATGATGACGATCTGGCCCTCGAAGCCATGCGAACGGGGGCTCAAGACTATCTGTTCAAACGCCAGGCTAATACAGAACTCCTGGCCCGTTCCGTGCGCTATGCCATTGAACGCAAGCAAGCCTCAGAAGAGGTTCGGCAAGCCAAGGAGGACCTCGAAAAGCGGGTTCACGAGCGCACAGCGGAACTGGCCCGGACGAACCGGCAATTGCAACGAGAAGTCCGCGATCGCCAACGGATTCAGCAGGCCCTGATTCGTGAAAAAGAACTCGCTCAAGTCACCCTGCACTCGATTGGTGATGCGGTCATTGCCACAGACGCCAACGGCCGGATTCAATCCCTCAACCCCGTAGCCGAAACCCTGACGGGGTGGAAATCCCATGCTGCTCAGGGCCATTCCCTCGATACGGTCTTACGGCTGTGGGATGAAGCAACCCATACCCCTGTACAAGATTTACTCGAACAGGTGTTGCGCCACGGGGTGGCTTTAGATCCCTCGGAACGCCGTTTAGTCGGGGCCAATGAGACCCAAGAATTTTTTGTCGAACTCTCCGCCGCCCCGATTCGCCTCGATGATGGCAATATCGTGGGGGGAGTTCTCGTCTGTCGTGATGTTACCCCCGCCCGCAGTTTGGCTCAACAACTCTCTTGGCAGGCTCGCCATGATGCCCTAACGGGACTTCCCAATCGACGGGAGTTTGAACATCGTCTTGAGGCGGCGATCGCCAACGCCCGCGTCACTGAAACCACCCATGTCCTCTGTTATCTGGACTTAGATCGCTTCAAAATCGTCAATGATACCTGCGGCCATATGGCCGGGGATGAACTGCTGCGCCATATGAGCGCCTTATTGCAACACCATACCCCCAAGGCAGACCTCTTAGCTCGTCTCGGCGGGGATGAGTTTGCGCTACTGCTGCATCACTGTCATCTCGATGAGGCTCAGGAGAACGTCCAAGAGTTAATTGAGCGCATTCGCGCCTTCCGCTTTGTTTGGGACGATAGCACCTTCACCGTGGGGGCGAGTGCCGGACTCGTCGAAATTAATGCCCAAACCGATAGTTGGGCTCATGTCCTCAGTGCCGCCGATACGGCCATGTATGCCGCCAAGGATGCTGGCCGCAACCGCCTACAGATTTATCAAAGTGATGACCATGACATGGTGCAACGTCATGGCGATATGCAGTGGGTGTCGCGGATTGTCAAAGCCTTGGAAGAGGATCGCTTCTGTCTATATGCTCAACGCATTGTTCCGGCCGATCCGCAACGGCGATCGCGCGATCGCTACGAAATCCTACTGCGTCTCCAAGACGAACATGGCAACATCGTCAGTCCTGGGGCCTTCATGCCAGCGGCGGAACGCTATGATCTCATGCCCGCCATTGACCGCTGGGTGGTACGGCAACTGTTCTCGCAACTGCGTCATTTACCGGAACAGTGGGACCAGCCGAAACCTCTTTATATGGTCAATCTCTCAGGGGCCAGTTTCAATGATGAGCGCTTCTTGGCCTTCCTGCGAGAACAGTTCTGGCTGTATCATATCCCTCCCTCGATGATCTGCTTCGAGATTACCGAAACCGTCGCCATCTCTAATATCAATCAGGCGGTGCAGTTTATCTATCAACTCAAACAACTCGGCTGTTGCTTCGCCCTCGATGACTTTGGTAGTGGGATGTCGTCCCTCAACTATCTGAAAAACTTACCGGTGGACTACCTCAAGATTGATGGCCACTTTATCCGCAACGTCGAACATGATGCCATCGATGCGGCCACCATCGAGGCGATCAATCATATGGGCCATGTCATGGGCTTACAAACCATTGCCGAGTTTGTGGAGAATCCAGCCATCCTGGAAAAAGTACAACATCTCGGTGTGGATTTTGTCCAAGGCTATGGCATTGCCCGCCCCGAACCTCTGACCCTCCCAAAGTTTGTCCCCTCCCGCAACCGCTTGCGACCCCGAACCAACCGCCCAGCCGGCAGCCCAAGGCCCCGAAAAACCGCTGAGGTAGTGTCACTACCCCAACTAACGGCTTCAGGCTACCCGAAACTCCAACCCCTGGGCGATTCAGTTGCACCAACGGAGGGCTAGACGGATTGGGATTTAAGCCGATTCAGGTTTTGGGAGAGACGATGGGTGCATCACAACCTCACTGGTTGAACGTTTCTCCACCATTTCTCGGGTAATGACACAACGAGAGACATCTTTACGGGAGGGCAACTCGTACATCACTTCGAGCATCAGTTCTTCAACGATGCTACGTAAGGCCCGCGCCCCGGTCTTACGACGATAGGCTTCTTTGGCGATCGCCCGCAAGGCATCAGGACGAAACTCCAGTTTGACATTGTCCATATCCATGAGCTTCTGATACTGCTTAATCAGAGCGTTCCGGGGTTGAGTCAGAATCTGGACGAGGGTTTCCTCATCCAACGGTTCTAACACCGCTTCGATGGGAATGCGTCCAATAAACTCAGGAATCAGACCAAACTTAACTAAATCCCCGGGTTCGAGATGACTGAGGACATCCACCGTCCGTTGATCACGGGGTTTACTGTCACCCGGCTGGACAAAGCCAATACTCTTTTTACCCATGCGCTGTTCAACGAGCTTATCGAGACCGACAAAGGCCCCGCCACAGATAAAGAGAATATTACGGGTATCAATTTGAATACAGTCTTGATAGGGATGTTTGCGGCCGCCCTGGGGTGGGACATTGGCGACAGTTCCCTCCAACATTTTCAGTAGGGCTTGCTGGACTCCTTCTCCAGAGACATCCCGCGTGATGGAAGGATTTTCACTCTTACGGGCCACTTTATCGAGTTCATCAATGTAGATAATCCCCCGTTGGGCTTCTTCTACATCGAGATCTGCCACTTGTAACAAGCGCAGTAGGATGTTTTCCACATCTTCCCCGACATACCCGGCTTCCGTCAGAGTGGTCGCATCCGCGACAGCAAACGGAACCTCCAGGATATTCGCCAGGGTTTGAGCCAAGAGGGTTTTACCGCTACCAGTGGGGCCAATTAACAAGATGTTAGACTTTTGCAGTTCCACCTCATCGCCTTCGGTTTTATTTTGATTGGCACTCAGGCGCTTGTAGTGGTTATACACAGCAACCGATAAAACCTTTTTAGCCGCCTCTTGTCCGATGACATGGTCGTCGAGATAATGCTTGATTTCAATCGGCTTAGGAATCTGTCCCAGTGAGAGCTTCGCCGAACGAGGGCGACGACGTTCAGGGGATTCAGAGCGTTGTGCGCTAGGGGGGGCTGCGGCACCCGAATCGTACAACTCTTCATCGAGAATTTCGTTGCACAAGTCTACGCATTCGTCGCAAATATAGACGCCAGGGCCGGCGATGAGTTTGCGAACTTGCTCCTGAGACTTGCCGCAGAAGGAGCATTTGAGGTGAGAGTCGTACTTGTTCGGCATAAGCTTTCTCTTGCGGAAATTCAGCCTTGATGGGTTAGGGACAATTCAATCATGAGGTCATGGGGCCGGTGGGTAGACACCAGACTGAGGATAGCCTCAGCTTATGCCTGATGACGATTGGGGAGAGTGTGTCCCCAGCACACTCTCCGAGGCCGATTAGTTTGAGGCGGCTAAGGCCACAGGGGTTTGTGCAATAACCGTATCAACTAATCCATACTCTCGGGCTTCTTCTGCGGACATGAAGAAATCCCGTTCGGTGTCGGCTTCAAGACGCTCTAGGGGCTTACCCGTATGCTTAGCCAACAGGCGATTCAAGGTACTCTTATGGTAGAGAATTTCCTTGGCCTGAATTTCAATGTCCACGGCTTGTCCCTGAGCGCCACCGAGGGGTTGGTGGATCATAATCCGGGAATTGAGCAGGGACATGCGTTTTCCGGGGGCGCCGGCGGCTAGGAGAAAGGCTCCCATGCTGGCGGCTAGGCCAAAACAGATGGTGACCACATCGGGGCGCACCTGCTGCATGGTGTCATAGATGGCCATGCCGGCGGTTACGGAACCGCCGGGGGAGTTGATATAGAGTTGGATGTCTTTTTCAGGGTCATCGGCATCGAGGTAGAGCAGTTGGGCGACAATGGAGTCGGCCACGGCATCATCGACGGGAGTTCCGAGAAAGACAATCCGTTCTCGCAGCAGACGGGAGTAGATATCGAAGGCACGTTCGCCCATGCCGGACTGTTCGACCACCATGGGGATGGTGCCTTGGGGGCCAGAATAGATGTGTGGCTGGGACAGGCTCATCAAGTCATGCCCGTGGGCTTGGGATCTCAACATAAATTTAGATACTCAGCTCGCAGTGGGTAAACCGTGAGAGGGGTTAGGAGTCTTGGGAGTCGTTCTCGTCGGCGTCGGCCGTCTCCTCGGCCGCTTCGTCGTCGTTGGACAAACTACCTTCGGGAACTAGTTCGATCTTAGCGCGTTCTCGTAGCCAATTGAGGGCTTTCTGAGAAAGGAGATCTTTTTCGACAAATCCTTGCAGACGTTCTTCGTCGATGTCGCGATCGCTCAGTTGCTCACGAATCTCGGAGGCTCGTTCTTCTTTCTCGCTTTCGGTTGGTTGTAAGTCCTGGAGTTCGGCGATTTTTTCGAGGGCCAGATCTTGTTTGAGTTTGGCGATCGCCTCGGGACGAGATCGTTCGCGCATGGCCGCCATGTTTTCCTCGTTATAGAGGCTGCGGATATCCATGCCATATTGCTGCAACTGCATGGCCGTTTGGGTCAGCATGAAGTCCACCTCTTGTTTAATGAGGGTTTCAGGCAGTTCGACTTCGATGCAGGCTTCCATTTGGGCCAGCAGGGCGGCCTCGATGTTGCTTTTGGTTTTTGCTTCGGCTTCGTCTTTAAAGCGGGTTTCGATGGATTCCCGCAGTTCGGCCATGCTGTCGAAGTCACTGATGGTTTGGGCAAAGTCATCATCGAGTTCGGGCAGTTCCCGAGCTTTGATGTCTTTGACGGTGACGGTGAAGATGGCCTCTTGGCCGGCCAGTTCTTCGTTGGGGTAGTCCTCGGGGAATTTGACATCGAAGGATTTGGTGTCATCGATGTTCATCCCGACGATGTTTTCGACGAAACCTTCGATAAAGCGCCCTTCGTTGAGTTCAACTTGGGTATCTTCGGCACTGCCGCCGGGGAAGGGTTCGGGATCGCCTTCGCCATCTTGGGGCCGGAGTTTGCCTTCGTAGTCTACCGTGAGAACATCACCGAGTTGGGCGGCCCGATCTTCTATGGGAATGAGGTTGGCTTGTTCGATTCGCTGTTCTTCAAAGAAGGCGTCGACCTGGGCCGGGTCATAGACGACTTCTTCGGCGGTGATGTCGAGTCCTTCGTAGTTGCTGACGTTCGCGTCGGGGGGAACATCTACGGCAATGGAGAAGGTCAGGGGATGACCCGGGGTAAACTGTTGAATCAGCTCTTCAACGGGAGTTTGCAGGGTGTAGTTGCCGAGAACATCTAGGTTTTCTTGGTCGATCGCTTTTTTGAGGCTGTCTTCGATACTGTCTTCGAGAGCGGCAGCTTTGATGCGCTCACTGCCGAGACGCTTGACGAGAATCTGTTGGGGAACTTTGCCTTTACGGAATCCCGGAATGTTCGCCGCTTGGGTGAATTTCTGCAACGTGCGATCGTAGGTCTTCTGGGAAATCTCCGAAGGAATTTCGATTTCCAGACTAATTTGGGATGCGGGAAGCTTTTCCTGGGTTACTTTCATGCCTTGCTTGACTGTTTGATTCTAGTTTTAACTTGGGTGTAGTTTGCTGCCTGTTGATTTGAGATCATCGTCAATCCCATGGGCGATCGCCGGCTAACCGAAACGACGTCTCAGCGTCCGTTACGGCCTCTATGGCACTCTTAGACTGATGACGTCGGGACTCTGAGCTATCGTCTCTTAGCCATCGTGCATAGCCATCGTGCAGATCGCTGCGGCTGTACGTTGTCCTTAACAACAAGCGAGGCAATCCAATCTAGTCTAACCTAATACCGAACGGCTGTTGTCAGGTAGCTCAGTGAGCAAGCCCTCGCTGAATCTGCGCTATGCTAGATTAGAGTCGTCGCTAAGCAGACGATCGAGATCGCGACTGGGAGGGTTGCCGATCTCCCCATTGCGCTCAACAGCTAACTCTGCTATCGTGGCTGTCGATGACGGTGATGACTTACCTCGAACCGGGTCAGCCGCAACATCTGTTATATTCAAAACCTATTTGCTGATGGACACTCTTCGCAAGCCCCGAACGGGAGTTTCTGAAGTCTGAGTCCCCAAGCGCCCCTTATTAAACTCCTATAGAAACCGTTATACAAACCGTTACGGAACTCATCAAACTCTATTGTTGAACACACTGTTGAACACAATCCCTAACACACGATTGAAGATCATTAGGAGGATCTGAAACTTGCCCAAGTCCTATCGAGTTGCTATTCTCGGTGCCACTGGCGCAGTGGGTACTGAGTTAATTGAACTGCTAGAGCGCCGAAACTTTCCCCTATCACAGCTCAAGCTTCTGGCCTCCCCCCGCTCCGCCGGGCGGACAGTTTCGTTTCGTGGGGAGTCCCTGACCGTCGAAGCCGTGGCTGACGGCTGTTTTCGAGATGTGGATTTGGTCCTCGCCTCAGCCGGTGGATCGATCTCGAAGCAATGGCTGCCCCAAGCCGTTGAAGCCGGGGCCGTGGCCATTGACAACTCCAGCGCCTATCGCCTCGATCCCCAGGTTCCGCTCGTGGTTCCTGAGGTCAACCCCGAGGCAGCATTTCAACATCAGGGCATCATCGCCAACCCCAACTGCACGACGATTTTGATGGCGGTGGCCATTTACCCGTTACATCGAGTACAGCCGATTCGTCGGATTGTGGTCTCGACGTATCAGTCTGCCAGCGGTGCTGGGGCGCGAGCGATGGAGGAACTCAAAACCCAAGCTCAAGCGATTCTCAATGGGGAAACTCCCACGCCATCGGTGTTGCCCTATCCCTTGGCCTTTAACCTCTTTCCTCATAATTCTCCAATTTCTGAAGGCGGCTATTGCCAAGAAGAGATGAAAATGGTCAATGAGACGCGCAAGATTTTTGCGACTCCTCAGTTGGCGATTACGGCAACTTGTGTCCGGGTTCCCGTCCTACGCGCTCACTCTGAAGCGATTAACCTAGAGTTTGAGCAACCCTTTCCTCGGGAACAGGCCTGTGACATTCTGCGGACAGCACCGGGGGTGATCTTGCAGGAAAATTGGCAGAGTAATTATTTCCCCATGCCGATGGATGCAACGAGCCGCGATGAGGTTCTGGTGGGCCGTATTCGCCAAGATATCTCTCATCCCTGTGGTTTAGAGCTTTGGCTCAGTGGTGACCAAATTCGCAAAGGGGCCGCCCTGAATGCGGTGCAGATTGCGGAATTGCTCAGCCATCATGATGCGGACAATTCATCCTCCCCATCGTTGTCGTCTAGCCGTTTACAGCCGTGAGGGAGGGAGGTCGCGTGATCGATTTTGGACGAGTTCTGACGGCCATGATTGTGCCATTTCACCCGGATGGCAGGGTCAACTTTGAGTTAGTTGAGCAGTTGGCGGTTCATTTGGTTAACCATGGAACCGAGACGTTGGTGGTTTGCGGCACGACGGGTGAATCGCCAACGCTAACTTGGGATGAGGAATATGAGTTGTTCCAGGTGGTTCAAAGAGCCGTCAGCCAAACCGGTGCGAAGGTGATGGCCGGCACTGGGTCGAACTCAACCCATGAGGCGATTCGAGCCACGCAGAAAGCGTCGGCGTTGGGCTTGGATGGCTCGTTGCAGGTGGTTCCCTATTACAATAAACCACCGCAAGCTGGACTTTATCGGCATTTTTGTGCGATCGCCGAGGCTTGTCCAGAGTTTCCGCTGATGCTCTATAACATCCCTGGGCGGACTGGGGTGAGTTTGGAGGCTGAAACGGTGGCTCGTTTGGCCCAATTGCCCAATGTGGTGGCCATTAAAGAAGCCAGTGGGAGTCTAGAACGGGCCAGCGAAATTCGCCGCCTAACCGATCCTGAGTTCGCGATCTATTCTGGGGATGATGCTCTGACCTTACCGCTGTTGTCTATTGGCGGCAAAGGAGTTGTGAGTGTGGCTAGTCATTTGGTGGGCGATCGCCTCCAGGAGATGATTCAAGCCTTTGAGGCGGGACGAAATGCCGAGGCGACGGCGATTCATTTACAGTTAATGCCTTTATTTGAGGCGTTGTTTTTGACAACTAACCCCATTCCCGTCAAATGTGCCTTGCAACAGTTGGGTTGGCCCGTTGGGGGGACGAGATCGCCCCTCTGTGATGCTCCTGACTCGGTGGTTGAGTCGATTCAGTCGGTTCTCAAACAACTCAACCTCTTGCATTAACATCGTCTTCATCGAGCTAAGTCATTGTCGTCGTCTGCGCGGCGATCGCCCCCCTGAGGGTAAGAGGCCACCACCACCCCATCCCTAACCTCTCAGCCCACACCTTGCTTTTTCTACAGATTTTCATCTCATACTCGACCCTCTCGGCTCAGTTCACCCTCGCCCTGGGTCGACTCGAATAGCCGTTACCTTGATTCACTGACAGTTACATACAGTTCACCATGAATAAACCCATGCCTTCTAAACAAATCCGCTCCCGCAATAGTAAAACCAGCTCCCCCAAAACTAGCCCTCAAAAGGGTGGAGATCAAACCTCCCCCTTGAAGGTGATTCCCCTCGGTGGCCTCCATGAAATCGGCAAGAACACCTGTGTCTTTGAATACGAAGACGAAATCGTGTTGGTTGACAGTGGCTTAGCCTTCCCCACCGACGCCATGCACGGGGTCAACATCGTCTTGCCCGATATTGCCTATCTCAAAGAAAATGCCCATAAGATCAAAGGTCTAGTGGTCACCCACGGTCACGAAGACCATATTGGTGGCATTCCCTATCACCTGAAACAGTTTGACATTCCCGTGATTTACGGTCCCCGCTTGGCTCTGGCCCTGCTCGGTGGCAAACTCGATGAAGCGGGACTGCGTAATAAAACTGAACTACGCACCGTTCAACCTCGGGATGTCATTACCCTCGGAGAGCATTTTTCCTTTGAGTTCATCCGCAACACCCACTCTATGGCCGACAGCTTCACCCTAGCGGTGACGACTCCCGTGGGTGTGGTGGTCTTTACCGGTGACTTTAAGTTTGACCATACTCCCGTTGATGGCGAAAACTTCGACGTGCAACGGTTGGCAGAATACGGCGAGAAAGGCGTTCTTTGCCTGTTTAGTGACTCCACCAACGCCGAAACACCAGGACTTTGCCCCTCCGAGCGATCGGTCTATCCCAACCTCGATCGCGTCTTTAGTGAAGCCAAAGCGCGACTGATGGTGACCACCTTCGCCTCGTCCGTCCATCGGGTCAATATGATTTTAGACCTAGCTCAAAAACATGGGCGGTCTGTGGCCGTGGTGGGGCGATCGATGCTCAACGTCATCTCCCATGCTCGCAACCTCGGCTACGTCAAATGTGATGAAAGCCTGTTCAAATCCATCCAAGAAGTGCGTAATCTGCCCGACAAAGACGTGCTGATTCTCACCACCGGCTCCCAAGGGGAACCGATGGCCGCACTCAGCCGCATCTCCCGTCGTGAACACCGGCAAATTCAGGTCAAACCCGGAGATACCATTGTCTTCTCCGCCAATCCGATCCCGGGCAACACCATCTCTGTAGTCAACACCATCGATCGCCTGATGATGCAAGGAGCCAACGTCATTTACGGTCGGCGTCAAGGCATCCATGTCTCGGGTCATGGTTGTCAGGAAGATCATAAATTGATGTTAGCCCTGACTCGGCCCAAATTCTTTGTTCCCGTCCATGGCGAACATCGGATGTTAATCAAACATTCTCAAACCGCTCAGATGATGGGAGTCCCGGCCGAGAATATGCTGATTATCGATAACGGCCATATCGTGGAACTACGCCCCGACAGTATCTCCCTGGGCGGCAACGTTCAAGCTGGTATCGAGTTGGTGGATTCCTCCCACGCCGGGACTGTTCAAGATACAGTCCTCAAAGAACGTCAGCAGTTAGCCGAAGATGGCGTCGTGACCACGGCCGTTGCCGTAGGATGGGATGGCAAGTTAGCCACTCAGCCGGAAGTCCATATTCGCGGTGTTGCGACGGGGGTCGATGACCAACGCTTACAGGAAAAAATTTCGGAAACCTTACAAACGGTGCTTGAAGACCGTTGGGATCATTACAACAATTCCGACAACGGTGAGCGTTCCGCCGATTGGTCAGGCCTGAAGTCTCGTTTAGAACGGGAGTTACGCCGCACCATTCGCCGGGAACTACGGTGTGATCCCCTCTTGGTGTTTATGTTCCAGCCTCCAGTTGATGCAGACTATACACCTGAGACTCAAACGAATGGCAGCTTGGTGACGAGTCGCTCAAGCAATGGTCGCTCCAATGGCAGCTCTAATGGTCGCTCCAACGGCAGTAAACCCAGCAAAGCGACGCCAAAACCCTCAACTGCGGTTGAAACCTCGGCGGATTCATCCGAGAAGAAATCTTCGGAACCTTCTAAGACGACTCTCGATGCGGAAAAACGCAACCGCAATCGTCGCCGTCGTACTCGTCCGACGGCCCGAGCGGCCTCCTAGGCGTTGTCTCATCCTCCGGCTCTCTCGTCTCCCTCGTGTCATGGCTCTGCCATGATACGGGCGGCTGGCGGCTCTGCCGCCTGAGAGCGGGAGGCAGAGCCTCCCCTGGGGCATTCCTTGGCAGAGCCAAGGAACGAGGAGACAACACCAGACAACGAGAGAAGACAAGAAAGCGGGATGTTGTTTACCACAACATCCCGCTTTTGTCAAAGAAACGAATCGGTCAAGACTCGATTATTTAACAGAGACTTTTCCGCCGGCTTCTTCGATTTGTTTCTTAGCATCTTCAGCTGCATCTTTAGCCACAGCTTCTTTGATGGCTTTGGGCGTGCTTTCGACCATTTCTTTGGCTTCTTTGAGGCCAAGTCCGGTCAAGCCGCGCACAACTTTGAGGACAGCGATTTTCTTGTCGGCGGGGACTTCTTCGAGAATCACGTCAAATTCGGTTTTCTCTTCTTCTTCCTCAGCCGCAGCAGCACCGCCACCCATCATGCCAGGGGCCATCATCATCATACCGCCGCCAGCAGAGGCAGAGGCATCCACACCGAAGGCTTCTTCGATTTGTTTGACGAGTTCAGAGGCCTCTAACAGGGAGAGGGATTTAAGTTGTTCGAGAATTTGATCGGTTTGTTCAGACATTGAGTAACACTCCGTTGGGATTAATGAATTGTTGGACGTAAATGAGTTGCCAATACTCACCACATGGGTTGCAGTGATTTATTGTTCTTTTTCGGACACGGCTTTGACGGCGCGAACCAAAGAAGATGGAACCTCTTTGATACCCACGGCCAGTTTCTTGGGAACGGCGTTGGTGCCGACTGCCAGTTTCGTCGGAATAGAATTGATCGCAGCGGCAATGCGTGCAATAAGTTCTTCCTTGGTTGGCAGTTCTGTCAGCGCTTTGACGTCATCAGCACTGAGCTTTTGCCCTTCTAAAACACCACCCCGGAGTTCGGATTTTTTGGTGTCTTTCTGAAACGCTTGGTAGGCTTTAATAGCCGTTCCAAAGTCGTCTTTCGCGAACAGGAATGCCGAAGATCCTTGGAGGAACTCGGTCATGGATTCCCAGTTCTCATCCCCTTCTACGGCGATGCGCATTAGGGTGTTTTTGGTTACCTTACAGACGGCGTCGGTTTCCCGTAGTCGTCCGCGTAGGTCGGTCATCTGGGCGACGGATAGCCCTTTGAAGTCAATGACTACAGCAAGCTGAGATTCGCTCAGTGTTTCTTTGAGTTCAGCGACGATCGCTTTTTTGTTTTCTAATGTTCTGCCCAATCGGACTCACCTCCTTGTTTGCTGGGCATTCACTCAGTTGAGAAACCCCCTTGAGAATGTCCCAAACTGACACCCGTAAACTTCCGTTTTAAACTTCCGTTTTTGGGTCGTGTTTTGGGTCGGATGCAATTGGCTCAACTGACCCCCCTCCCTCCCTCCACAAAAAGCCCCCAGTCGAGATGCCGGGGGAAGTGTTGGGGGACGCAGGTTGCGACCTCCAGACTCCTCACCTCGGCAGGATATTACGTGTTGAACACCCCTGCTGTCTCGGGTTGAGAGCATATTCAGTTAAGCCAATCTGTTTCGTGTTGTGATTACCCGGTTGTTTGTGGGTTGTTGATTTGGTTTGGGGAGAGGGCCTCTCCCCACTTCGATGACGGATTTAAGAGCGGGCCTTAAGCCATCAAGTCTGCCATTTTGAGATCTCGCAGAGCGTTGACATCAACTTCTACGGATGGCCCCATGGTCGAGGAGACGTAGATGCTACGCCAGTAGCGTCCTTTGGCTCCTGAGGGGCGATTGCGCTCGATGCAGTCTTGTAGGGCTTTGAGGTTGATTAACAGGTCTTCGACTGCAAAATCTGCTTTGCCGAACATGACATGGACGATGCCGGTGCGATCGGCACGAAATTCTAGTTTACCAGCTTTGAACTCAGAAATGGCCTGTTCTAAGTCTGTGGTGACGCTTCCCCCTTTGGGTGAGGGCATTAAGCCTTTGGGACCGAGGACGCGACCGAGTTTTGCCACCTGGGGCATCATGTCGGGGGTGGCAATGAGCAGGTCAAAGTCTAGGCGACCTTGTTGGATTTCTTGGATGAGTTCTTCGGACCCATAAACGTCGGCCCCGGCGTTGGCGGCTTCTTGGACTTTCTCGCCGCGAGCGATGACGGCAACACGGATGGTTTGCCCGGTTCCTTTGGGTAGGGCCACGGTGGTCCGCAGTTGCTGGTCGCTGTATTTGGGGTCGATGCCTAGGCGAATGTGAGCTTCGGCGGATTCGGGGAATTTAGCCGTTGCCGTCTCTTTGAGGAGGTTGAGGGCTTCGGTGGGTTCGTAGGGACGCTCCTCGACTTTTTGATGGAGTTCCCGCAAGCGACGTGAGAGTTTTCTGGTCATAGTCTGCGTTGGGGTGGTTAGCGAAGTGAGACACTTCTCCCCCATTCAAATGGGTTTGTTTTGATTTAGGTGGTCTAACTTGGGATGGGTCGAAGTGAGGCTCCACTGTTTGGCTCTACTGTGGAGGTTAGCCTTCGATTTTAACACCCATGTTACGTGCCGTTCCTTCGATGATTTTCATGGCTGCCTCGATGTCGTTGGCGTTGAGGTCAGGCATTTTGGTTTCGGCAATTTCGCGCAGTTGTTCCCGGCCAATGGTTCCGACTTGGCTACGGTTGGGTTCACCGGACCCTTTCTCGATGCCAGCGGCTTTTTTAATCAGTACGGACGCCGGAGGGGTTTTGAGGATAAAGGTGAAGCTACGATCTTCGTAAACGGAGATCTCAACGGGAACGATGGTCCCAACTTGTTCGGCGGTTTTGGCGTTATATTCTTTGCAGAATTGCATGATATTCACGCCATGCTGACCCAATGCAGGACCAATGGGAGGCGCAGGATTGGCTTTACCCGCCGGAATGGCGAGCTTAATGAGCGCAACTACTTTTTTAGCCATTGATGATTAACTTTAACTCTGTTTTTCGACTTGGTTGAATTCTAATTCTACAGGCGTATCGCGCCCAAAGATAGACAGCAAGGCTTTCAGTTTGCTGCGTTCGGGGCTAACTTCAATGACTTCGCCTTCGAAGTCTTTAAATGGCCCGGACAAGACGACGATTTTATCGCCGGCATCCATGTCAATTTTGACGACGGGTTCTTGTTCTCCGGTTTGTTTGAAGATGCGTTCGACTTCTGAGGGACTCAGGGGCATAGGTTTCACGTGACCTCGCCCACGTCCATAACGCCGCTTCTGCTCGGCCCCGACAAAGTTAATCACATTGGGGGTGTTTTTGACAACCTGCCAAACTTCGTCATCCATTCGCATTTGGATGAGGACGTAGCCGGGAAACACTTTTTCCTCGATACTCTGTCTGGCCCCGTCTTTACGAACTTTGACGGCGGGGGTTTGCGGGATGGCAATTTGCAGGATGCGATCGGCAACGTCTAAGGTTTCTTTACGTTGGTCGATGTTGGCTTTGACTCGTTTTTCGCAGCCAGAGGCAACCTGCACCGCATACCAGCGAGGGCGCGGCTGTTGAGACTCTTTGGGAGCGATTTGAGACTCGTCTGAGTCGTTGTCGTCCCAGGGAGTATCGGATTCGTAGGATTGGTTGGATGAAAACGTCATCAGAATATCTGTTGTGCAGCCCAACCGAACAGGTTATCGACTAAGTAAACGGCACTGGCCAACAGCGTCACCATCAACAGAACGGCGATGGATTCGCTAATGACTTGTTGTCTTGAGGGCCAGACGACCTTAGAGAGTTCCTCTTTGGCTTCTTGAAGGAACTTAATCGGATCGAATTTTTGGGGGCTTGTCTGTTGCTGATTGGCTTCTTTTTTCTTCGCCACAACGGTTAACCTCTTGGGGACGGACTCCAGTCTGGGCTGAACTTAGCCGACTGTGTGCTTCGGGTTGGTTGGTCATTCGGGAGTGCTGAGGCTCGGGCTCGATCCACGCCATACATCAGACAACGCTCACCCGAAAGCTGAACATTCCCTGTTCCCAGGGAAGGACTTGTCAAGCTTTCGGGTTAAGCGTCTTTTTAAGAAGTTGGAGCGGTTCAACGCGCCCTGGAGGACTCGAACCCCCGACATCAGGTTTTGGAGACCTGCGTTCTACCAACTGAACTAAGAGCGCATCTCGTCTGGTTCAGACGTTGAACCTCTTCTTGATAATTCTATCATGAGTGGGGGGCGCTTGGGAACTGATTTGGAGATTTTTTTTTGAGTCTTACCCTGAGACTCGCCCGTCGCCCCCACAGACCGCGCCAAGTTGTTGCACCGGGTTGGGTTTATTTACGCGCTTTGGCGATGGGGCGATCGAAACGCTGTTTGAGGCGGGTCGCTTTCCCAACGCGATCGCGGAGGTAGTACAGTTTGGCCCGACGGGCTTTACCCCGACGTACGACATTTATGTAACTGACTCTCGGGGAATGAAGCAGGAACACCCGTTCAACGCCAACGCCTTGGAAGACTCGACGGACGGTGATGGTTTCATTGATGCCACCATTGCGCATGGCGATAATGGTTCCCTCGTAGGGCTGAACCCGCTCTTTGCCGCCTTCTTGGATGACGATCCCGACGCGGATGGTGTCACCGACATAAAGTTTGGGGAGATCGGATTTGAGATACTCAGATTCGATCGCCTGAATGATTTGTTGACCCTTCATAGCTGCCTCGTTACGTTGCAGCCTTTTATCATAGACGCTGTTGAGGCATCCCGTCAATCAACCTGCCGCGCGATAATGGTTCGGTGGCGCGGATCGGTGGGAATGGTCTCGATATGGCTCAAGCCGACCTGATTTAAGGTTTCCTCGACGTTAAAGGTGTAGTAATCGTCGCTCCACGGCTCGGTACTTTTCATCAGGACGAATAACGCCGGGGGTAAATTCTGAATCACTGAGGATTTAGGATTGTTGTCCACAATGGCCAGGAGTCCACCGGGACGCAATAGGCGGCGCATTTCTTGGAAAATCGCTGTGGTGGCCTGACGGGGCAGTTCATGGAGGACGAATTGGAGGCTGATCAGGTCAAAACTGCGATCGCCAAAGTCGGTGGCTTCGGCGTTGCCATGCACCCATTGGCTAATCTGCCCCGTCGAGTCTCGTTGTTGGGCGACGGCCAACATATAGGGGGAGAGATCGAGTCCTACGGTCTGAATGGGCTGGGATTGACGAGTCTGTAGGTTGCGGTGAAGAAATTCTGTGGACATGCCGATGGAACAGCCGACATCGAGGACATTTTCGACGGTTTGGGGCAAATGAGGGGCGATCGCCTCTAGGAAGGAGTGTCGCAGTCGTTGCTGGGCGACATCGGGGCTGAGGGATTCGTCTTTCCAAACTCGTAACGCCATCGATTGGGTGGCCGGTTCGGCTTCGAGGGCCGCCAACCAGCAGAGATTCCCCGCGTCATAGGCATGGAAGGGAACTTGGTAATAGTCGGGATAGCTGAGATCGGGGTTGCTGATCTTGGCTAAACGAGCTCGTAACGCCTCGCTGTCGAGTTCAGCGACGCGATCGCGCCACCGAACGCCGTTTTTCTCGGCGGTTTTAATCAAAACCCGTCGGGCTTGCTGTTTCATAAGCCGATACAGCAGCGGTGTGGCGATGAGTTGGTTGACGAGACGAGCGAGCCAGTCATCGCCGGCCCAGGCGGGTTTGTTAACAGAGGTGGAGGTCATAGGGAGGCGCTGATTGTGAATGGGGGGTGACTATTAGGCTGATTATCGAAGAATCGTTATCGAGTCGTCAAGCTCGGGGGCGATCGCCGGTTTCCTCTTGCGGGACGTCCCCGCGATCGTCAACCATGAGGGAACATCAACGAACGTGTTGCTCATTCTAGTCGCTCATTATAGAAGTATCGGAGACTCAGCCCACCATGACACAAACCAGCCAAGTGATTCCCGCTGACGCGATGGAGTTCTTCAAACAAAGTGCCGGAACCTGGCATTCTCAACGCACCACCCATCATCTGCCCTTCCGTCGTGCTGAATTAGGCGGATCTGAGATTTTTGTCGAAACCCTCCCCCCCGACGATCCCCGAGTGGTGGACATTTGCCAAATGTACGAAATCGACCCCAAAACTGCCTCCGGTGGCGCTTTTGTGCGCTGGAATGGCTCTATGCAGTGGGATCGAGACAATGACGAAAACCATGCTGGTTCAACGGTGTTCGCCATTGTGCCGGATGCAGACAATCCCCGTCAGGGTAAGATGTTGCGGGAACGGGGCTATGCCGAGAAAGTCCCGGTGGCTGGACGATATGAACTCGATGATGACGGGGGCATGAGTTTGATTACAGAGTATGAAACCATGAGTTCCGTGGAGCGGTTTTGGTTTCCCAGTCCGGGGGTACGGATGCGCACGAGTACGGTGAAACGGTTTGGCGGCTTTAACACGGCTACCTTTTGCACCGAAAGTCGGGTTGAAACCTCTAACCCGGACATGAGCGGTATCCCCGAGGCTGGAGATCAGGCCAGTCAGAGCTTTTACTCGTTGTTGGGCTGGTAGACGGCCCGGGGATGGGGAAAGGCGATCGCCTGACAACCCAAAGCGGCAAATCGTAAATTTTCTTTACCTTGAGTGTTAAAAATTGTTGCTGACGTTCATAAAAATGGGACTCGGTTGAAGCCAATCCCCTAATCTAAAGGTTGACTAGTCCACAAATAGCAAACCCTTTAAGCTTACGGAGATATTAACGTGGCACTTCCCTTACTCAGTTACACGCCGAAAAGCCAAAACGTGCGTGTCGCGGGATACGTCGTTCCCGGCGACGAAGAACCCTATGTGTTCGATACCGAAAACCTGCCCACAGGTTCGGACATCGACGAGTTTATCTGGGCGGCATACCGTCAGATTTATAGCGAACACCAAATCCTCAAAAGCAACCGCCAGACGTTCTTAGAGTCTCAACTCAAGGATGAACGCATTACGATGCGTCAGTTCATTCGCGGTTTGCTGCTGTCGGACCCGTTCCGCCGTCGTAACTTTGAGACCAACAGCAACTACCGTTTTGCTGAACTCTGCGTGCAACGGGTTCTCGGACGCGATGTCTACAGCGAACGCGAGAAAATCGCTTGGTCGATCGTGATTGCCAACAACGGTGTTGAAGGCTTTGTGGATGAACTCCTCAACAGCGACGAATACCTGGAAAACTTCGGTGATACGATTGTGCCGTTCCAACGCCGTCGCAATCTGCCTCAGCGGGCTATGGGTGAAACGCCCTTTAATCTGAAAACTCCCCGCTATGGTGCGTACCACCGTAATCAACTGGGCTTCCCCCAGATTGTTTGGCAGAATGCTGTACGTCGCTTCCGTCCTCAAGAGAAGCAACCCACCGAGGGGAATCCCGAACGGTTCCTCGGTATGGCGCGGGCTGTGTCGTCAGGTCAACCCTCGACACCTCGTCCTTCGGTTCAAAACCTCAACTACATGGCTGCGGTTCCCCGTCGCTAGGGTGGTTTAACGGTTATCGAATTGTTTTGATAACCGTTGTGACAGCGACTGATAATTGCTCAGAGATGGGTGGTTGTCGGTCGCTGTTTTTTGGGGAACAGGGAATAGGGAACAGGGAACAGGGAACAGGGTGGGAGAAGGCAAGAGGCATAACCCACCCCTTGTATATTGAGAGGCAGTAGACCGTCCCACCCCAAGGTCGGAAAAGACCGCTGTGTAGCACGGGTCACTACCATGTAATCTTCTCGACTGAACTCGAACAGTCGCCCGGGTCAAGGAAATCCGAAGTTTCGGTTCATCCCAAAGACCGTATCAGGCAAGGATGAGTGAAATTGAGAAGATGCCTGGCTTATCTTAACATCGCTAATTTGGGAGAAACGATTATGTCAAAGACAGCTCAGTGGATTGGAATTGACGTGAGTCAACAGACTCTGGATGTTTACATTCGCCCATTGGGACAAGCCATCAGAATCCCCAACAGCCCGACCGAAATTGCACAACTCGTCGAGTCTTGGAAAGGCGAGCCGATCAAGCGGGTTGTGGTGGAAGCGACTGGGAAATTAGAAAGGGAACTGGTCATTMAATTACAAGAGGCTCGATTCCCCGTTTCAGTCATCAATCCCCGCCAAGGTCGAGATTTTGCCAAAGCCACGGGTCGTTTAGCTAAAACGGACGCGATTGATGCTCAAACCTTGGCGTATTATGGCTCAGCCCTAAAGCCCCCAGTTCTGGAGTCGAGTTCAGCCGAGTCTCGTCAACTGCAAGAGTTAATGAGTCGCCGGCGTCAGCTAACTGAGATGCAAACGGCGGAGAAAAATCGCTCTTCACGCGCACGTGGTAAAGCTTTGGCGGATATCAAGGCTCACCTAGAGTATCTCAAGGGACGTCTCGAACAACTCGACGCCGAGATTGAGGAACTCACCCACAGCTGTGAGGAATGGTCATCGAAAGTGGAGCTACTCAAAACCATGCCCGGCATTGGTCAAAGGATTGCCACGACTCTGGTTTCTGACCTCCCCGAACTGGGTCAACTCAACGCCAAGAAAATTGCTCGCTTGGTTGGGGTCGCCCCCCTGAATTTTGACAGTGGCAAGTACAAAGGTCAACGAAGGATTCAAGGAGGTCGAGCATCGGTTCGAGCCATGTTGTACATGGGGGCCGTTGTGGCCATGCGACATAATCCGGCGATTAAAGTGTTTTACGAGCGCCTCGTCAAAAAAGGCAAGCCGAAAAAACTAGCTTTAACCGCCTGTCTGCGCAAACTTTTGGTCATGTTGAATGCCATGGTTCGCGACCATCGACCCTGGCAGTATTCAGAAAGACCAGTAGCTCATCCTTAAAGGAAGTCTCAGAAGTGCCGCTGACTAGCTGAATCGGGCATTGGCTTGCCAGCGAAAGAGGGGTTTACCCGGATTCTGTCCTTGGCCGTTCCGGCGTGAAGCGCCGCCGGCATCACTTTTGAGACATCCTCTTCGCCAACTTTGAGACTCCGTTGACAATTGGGGCAGTCACCGAAGGGCTAATTMAAGCCGTTGACTGCCTAGAATTGTGCTGCTCTTTCAAGCTGCCCCTTGACTCAAGAGGGAGATTAGGCGCCAAGGCACATTATCCTTGACAATTAAGACAGTCGCTAACCCCTCCCTAGAGGGGATGGCAATAGGCAAGAGGGGGGACTTTAGCGGCGGCGTTTGAGGACTTGGAGGAGTGTGTCGAGGTGGGGGGGAAGGGGGGCGATCGCCTCGATGGTGTCTCC
>FSSI02000092.1:0-4614 GCA_900149785.2 Phormidium lacuna HE10JO
CCGGGAAGAACCCACCCCCAACCCCTCCCAAGAGGGGAAACCAGAAGAAAATCCCCTCCAGGGAGGGGTGCCCGAAGGGCGGGGTGGGTCCTCGGGGTGTTTGGCATCCTCCCAGGACTGTTGTGACAACCCCGCTTTGCGGGCCTCGTTGTCATGTCCCTGTCCAACAAGGACTTGAACCGATTTTGATTCAAGCCGTAGGGACGCCAAATCCCCTCGGTGAGAGGGGTTAGGGGTGGATTTATTTCTATTGCCTTCTCCATCAAACACAATCTAACGCCTCGGCATGATGGCGTAAATGGTCCTCCATGAAACTCGCAATAAAATAATAACTATGGTCATACCCCGGTTGCAGCCGTAACCGCAGGTCCACCCCAGCCTCCTGACAAGCCGCCTCAAAGCGTTCGGGTAATAACTGACCTTGGGCCAAAAACGAATCCGCCTCCCCCTGGTCAATCAAAATCGGACCCCGCCAAGCCGCAGTTTTCACCAACTCACTCGCATCATAAGCCGACCAAGTTTGGCGATTCTCCCCTAAATAGCCGCGAAACGCCGTTTCCCCCCAGGGACAAGACATGGGGGCAGCAATCGGCGCAAACGCAGACACAGACTGGTAGCGAGAGGGATTACGCAACGCACAAACCAAGGCACCATGACCCCCCATTGAATGCCCGAAAATACTCTGACGCGAGGTATCCACCGAGAAATTCTCCGCAATCAGGGCCGGGAGTTCCTCGGTGACATAAGAATACATCTGATAATGATT
Source organism: Phormidium lacuna HE10JO (assembly GCA_900149785.2). GTDB lineage: Bacteria > Cyanobacteriota > Cyanobacteriia > Cyanobacteriales > Geitlerinemataceae > Sodalinema > Sodalinema lacuna_A. Next base: position 767 of record FSSI02000092.1, read on the forward strand.
CGCCCAAGGAGATTCCGTCGCATCCACATAAAAGCTGGCCCCACTCCCAAAATCCCAACGGTCGTTTTCTCCCGCTAACCCCAAATTGCGGGGGCTCGTGTCGGGGGCCACTAACATCAAACCATACTCCGCCGCCAACCGTTGCGCCCCGGCTTTGCTGATAAAGTTCTCCTCGGTACAGGTTAACCCCGATAACCAATAGAGAATTGGAACCGGCTGCTGGGCCGCCTGGGGGGGAAGATAGACGGAAAACCCCATCGGTGCGTTACAGGTTTGGCTCGAATGTTGATAAAACTGAGTGGTTCCGCCAAAGGAACGACTGTCTTTTGTCAGAGTTAGGGTCATGATTCGGGGAAGGTGACGACGGTACGAATGGCCTCGCCGGCGTGCATGAGGTCGAAGGCTTCGTTGATGCGGTTGATGGGGATGATGTTGGTGACGAGACTATCGATGTCGATTTTTCCGTCCATGTACCAATCGACAATTTTGGGGACATCCCGGCGACCTTTGGCCCCACCAAAAGCGGTTCCTCGCCAAACGCGACCCGTCACCAGTTGGAAGGGACGGGTACTAATTTCTTGGCCGGCCCCGGCGACGCCGATAATTACCGATTCTCCCCAGCCTTTATGACAGCATTCGAGGGCCTGACGCATGACTTTGACGCTACCGATACATTCAAAGCTATAGTCGGCCCCGCCGTCGGTGAGGTCGATAATGGCGGCTACCACGTCGTCGACGTCGTTGGGGTTAATAAAATGAGTCATGCCAAATTTCTCGGCCAGGGGACGTTTGGCGGGGTTGAGGTCGACGCCGATGATTTGGTTGGCCCCGATGAGACGGGCACCCTGTATGACGTTGAGGCCAATTCCTCCTAAGCCGAAGACCACGACATTGGACCCTGGTTCGACTTTGGCGGTGTTGATGACGGCCCCAAGGCCGGTGGTGACGCCGCAACCGATGAGACAGACTTTGTCGAGGGGTGCATCGTCGCGGATTTTGGCGACGGCGATTTCGGGGAGAACGGTGACGTTGGCGAAGGTGGAGGTTCCCATGTAGTGATGGATTTTTTTGCCGTTGAGGGAGAAACGACTGGTTCCATCGGGCATGACGCCTTTGCCTTGGGTGCTACGGATGGCTTGGCAGAGGTTGGTTTTGCCGCTGAGACAGTATTTGCATTGGCGACATTCGGGGGTGTAGAGGGGAATGACGCGATCGCCGACCTTAAGACTTTTTACCTCATCGCCTACGTCCACGACAACCCCAGCTCCTTCATGTCCCAAAATGGCAGGAAAGAGTCCCTCGGGGTCATCGCCGGAGAGGGTGTAGGCATCGGTATGACAAACTCCAGTGGCTTTGATTTCTACCATCACTTCTCCGGCTTTGGGGCCGTCGAGTTGGACGGTTTCTAAACTTAGGGGTTCGCCGGCTTTCCAGGCCACGGCGGCTTGTACATCCATAATGGGTTATTTCTGAATCAGGAACCGAGTCGATTTTAGCGAAGAACTGGCTCTGGATAGGTTAATTTTTCTGGTGATTGGGGCTTGACAAATGTTGCAAAAAAATGCAACAAGATGTCAGCCCCTCCACCTCAATCTCGGCGAAAGATGTCGGTGAGCAAAAACATCACGATAAAGGACGAGACTCCTACCAGTTCAGGGTGACAAAATTGGCGGGAGAGTTCAGTTGCTCCTGGCCCACCTCCGGTAACACCGCTAGGGTTTCCCCGCCGACGGCTAACAGCAGTTGCTCATCGAGTTGAGTGAACTCCAAGACTTCAAATGTTAGACCATGAGAGAGTCCAATGCGGTCGGCTCCCACCTGAAAGTCGGTGATGAGATTTTCTCCACCATCTTCTCGCAAGACAAAGATGTTATTGCCACCGCCTCCGGTGAGAGTGTCATCGCCGAGGTCTCCTGAGAGCAGGTTATCTCCAGGTCCGCCAATGAGACTATCATTGCCCTGACCGCCGAATAGGGTGTCATTGCCCTCACCGGCCTGGAGAATGTCATTGCCCTGATTGCCGAACATGAGGTTATCTCCCCGTTCGCCAAATATCACATCATCTCCCTGGTCTCCCACTAGGATATCGTTGCCCCCACCGCCATAGGTAGTGTCGTTATCTTGACCGCCAAAGATGGTGTCGTCACAATCGCCGCCGCGAATGAGGTCATCTCCTTTGTTGCCAAATATGAGGTTACGACCCCCGACGGCGGTGATGATTTTGGCTCCATCGCCGCCGACGATGGTGTCGTCCCCCTGGGTTCCAAAGACCTCTGGACCGAACAGGAACAAGGAATCTCCAGTCCGACCGAAGATTAATTGTCCGAGACCGGGTTCGCAGGAGACTTCTGGGGTGGGAGTTGGGTCGGGTTCGGGGTCGGGTTCGGTGTCGGTGGTGGAGACGTTGCCGACTGGGGTATCCGCCGCTACGTTTTCGTCGATGGTGTTGTTGTCGAGGGCGAGGTCGGTGGGAGGGGAGTTCTCGGGAAGGTCGTTAACGTTAATGGTTAATTGCTTCTGGACAGTCTCTCCTGCTGCATCGGCGGTTTCCACTCGGATGTTGTAACTCGATTGAGTTTCAAAGTCCGGGGAAGCCTTGACTTGCAGTTGGTTGCCGCTGATGGTGAAGGCTGTGTTATCGGTGTCTCCGCTACCTGCCACTAAACTGTAGGTAAAGGTATCCCCAGTATCGGGGTCGGTGGTGGAGAAGGTGCCGACTGCGGTGTTGGCCGCTACGTTTTCGTCGATAGCGTTGTTGCTGAGGGCGAGGTCGGTGGGAGGAGAGTTCTCGGGAAGGTCGGTGGGAGGAGAGTTCTCGGGAAGGTCGTTAACGTTAATGGTTAATTCCTTCTGGAAAGTCTCTCCATCCCCATCGGCGGTTTGCACTCGGATGTTGTAACTAGATTTAGTTTCAAAGTCCGGGGAACTGTTGATTTGCAGTTGGTCGGCAACAATAGTGAAGGCGGCGTTATCGGTGTCTCCCGTACCTGCCACTAAACTGTAGGTAAAGGTATCCCCAGTATCGGGGTCGGTGGTGGAGAAAGTGCCGACTGCGGTGTTCGCCCCTACGTTTTCGTCGATGGCGTTGCTGCTGAGGGCGAGGTCGGTGGGAGGGGAGTTCTCAGGAAGGTCGTTAACGTTAATCGTTAACTCCTTCTGGACAGTCTCTCCTGCTGCATCGGCGGTTTGCACTCGGATGTTGTAACTAGATTTAGTTTCAAAGTCCGGGGAACTGTTGATTTGCAGTTGGTTGCCAGCGATGGTGAAGGCGGCGTTATCGGTGTCTCCGGTACCTGCCACTAAAGTGTAGGTAAAGGTGTTCCCAGTATCGGGGTCGGTGGTGGAGAAGGTGCCGACTGAGGTGTTGGCTGCTACGTTTTCGTCGATGGTGTTGTTGCTGAGGGCGAGGTCTGTAGGAGTCTCGTTCAGGTCGTTAACGTTAATCGTTAATTCCTTCTGGAAAGTCTCTCCCGCTGCATCGGCGGTTTCCACTCGGATGTTGTAACTAGCTTTAGTTTCAAAGTCCGGGGAACTGTTGATTTGCAGTTGGTTGCCAACAATGGTGAAGGCGGCGTTATCGGTAGCTCCGGTACCTGCGACTAAACTGTAGGTAAAGGTATCCCCAGTATCGGGGTCGGTGGTGGAGAAAGTGCCGACTGCGGTGTTCGCCCCTACGTTTTCGTCGATGGCGCTGTTGCTGAGGGCGAGGTCGGTGGGGGGGAAGTTAGGACTGCCTAACTTCCATAGCTCTTCGCCGTTAGTGCCGTCATTTGCTCTAAAGTACAGGGTGCCGTTGATGTTGGTTAAATAGTTGGGAGATGAGCTACCCGAACCAGTCTGGATATCTT
>FSSI02000012.1:0-106668 GCA_900149785.2 Phormidium lacuna HE10JO
ACTGGGAGTAGGGTTCTTTCATCCATTTGTATTCTTTCTTGAGATTGGTTATCTCCGTCTGAATAGCAAAGCGACCCAACCCCTTCCCTGTAGTCTTATAGGTTTCATTGGTAAGGTTAAGAGCGTAGTTCCATGCGAATCTACAGCAACCAAAACTCTGGGCAAGGTGTTGCCGTTGCTCAGTGGTCGGGTAGATTCTGTACTTGGTCGCTCTCAGCATTACCGTGAAAATAATTGGCGATAATATTATAGCATGACAATCAGTGGGATTGTCAATTTTCAGGGCATCGACCCCTTCAATTGACTTGAGGAGTCCATGTATCCCGACGCTGACCATTCTGGTACAGCGCGGGACTTATCGCCCCTCAAACTCCCCAGAAGTTAAAACCAAGACTTCAGATTTCACGGAACCTCCCCAAATTTGTCGAGTTGACTGTAACGCATATTTTAGAGCATCTTTTAACTCCGGAAGCCAAGCTTCGTCATGACCTTGAATGACCAAAATTAAAACAAAACGAATATTTGTCCAATCTAATTTTTGAAATGATTCTGGCAATTCCTGCCAAGTTTTGTGACGCTTCAAGCAAGTCGCGAGGGTTAGATTTAATGTATTTGTGAGCTTAACCTGAATTTCCTCAATAAACTCCCTAAAATTTGGTTGTGTGTTCGGACGGGGACTACTTGATTTTGCTTCAACAATCCAAAGACTAACCGGATTTGAGTCAGATTTTGGACGAATTAAGGCGAATTCGGCTATTTTGACTCCTTGGCGAATCTCTTGATAAGTTTGACTCTCTTCAATACGAAAGCAGTCCGATTCGGAAAACGGACCAAACCTCATGTTAGATTCATTATTCATTGATATACATAAAACGATTCCAACGCCCTAAGTCAACCTGAAACGTCAATCTAAAACAAGGTTCAGTTTTTCTTCATAAATACGAATTGACTCATCGATTATAGAGTTTTTAGGCAAACCATCGGCGAGATTGCTGATTTCCCAGGCGGCTCCATCAGTCGAGAGAATCATAATCGTTGTTCCGGGCTTTTTTTGTGCCAGAACCGATAGCTTTTTAATCACAAAGTAGGAATGACTGGCTAGAAAAAACTGAAGTCCAGCTTCAGATAACGTGACCATGATTTCTAATAGCTGGGAAATGGCCCCTGGATGAAGTGCAGATTCCGGTTCATCAATAAAAATGACTGAATCTGTATCAAGGTAACGATTTCCTAATAAGGTATCTAAAATCGATATTTTCTTGATACCTTCTGCTATCACACCAATCGGTATTTTTTTGTGACCTTGTTTAAATTGCCAAGATTTTATTTGCGTATCATAGGTTATTTTACCACCTATCATATCACTCAAACTTCTTCGAGAACTGGAAAATTGTGCATAATTCCTGCCTCTAGTTGGAGGGGTTTGTAAGGCTTTCACTAAATCCAAGTAGGTATCATCGAAGCCAAAGCTACGGTCTCTTTCCCGGGATTCTAAAATCAAATTGTAAATTGACAAGACTTCTTTGGGGGGGATAAAAATTGAATTACTCGACCGAGGTGAAACATCACTGGTGACAGTTTGGATTGTTTTACTTGTGTTTTTGCTAAACTGGTACTGGATAGTTTCCTCTCGGGTATCGCCTCCCAGGGAAAGTTCTAGGGATAAGGGAGACGGAACGCCTTTGGTGACCAAATCCCCAATTTCACTCACTTGAAACGTCCAATAGAGTTTTTCAGAAAGCAATTGGGCAAGGGATTTTGGTTCATTCCCCCGCCGATACATTTCTAGACTTTTGAGGGTGCTGTATAATGCTTTGAGCAGTAAAGTTTTTCCCGTCCCATTCCCTCCAATTATTAGATTGATTTGTCCCAGATTGGAACAGTCAAGGGAGTCGATTGGACCTAAATTTTTGATGCAAAATGATGTGAGCATTACTTCAGATTGACCTCACGTTTGATGATTCACATAATGCCATTTCCACATGAAACCTGAGAGCCAATTGGTGATAACATGAGCAACAATGGGAACCAGTAAATTGCCGGTGAGGATGGCACTTAAGCCCAAAAATAGGCCAACAATGGTGGCCCAGGTGGTGTAGGCCCATTGATTGCGGCCACTGATGTGGAGAATCCCAAATAAGACACTAGAAAGAACTAAGCCGAGGGGATTTAAACCGATCGCCGGCAACATCACCCCCCTAAAGAGCAATTCTTCACTCATTCCCGGAAGTAGGCCTAACCAGACTAAATCGAACCAAGCTAAGGGAGAAATGGCGAGGTTGAGATAGAATTGGGCGCTTTCTCGATAGGCGCCCCAGATGCGATAGAGAAGTGAACTGGCTAGGGTAATTCCTAAACTTAATCCAACGCCCCAAGCGGCTTGTTGCGGGTTCCAATAGAGGGGTAACAGTTGGACGCTTCCAAACCGTAGCCAGAGTTTGGCCACAATCATCAAGACAACCGCCGTGACCCCCATGGCGACTAAAATTTGAGTGCGGGTTAAGGGTTCAAAATCTGGAGAGGGGGAATCGTTCACGATAACTTCTGTCAGGACGGTTTACAGATGCGTGAGGGGCGCAATATGGGGACGTAGGGCGTTGGGATCGATACCGCTGCGGTGGGCGGCGATCGCACCAATCGCTTCGAGGTAGGATTGCACGGATAGGGCCTCAATCCCTAAACTGGCGGCGGGACAACGCATCTGGGTTTGGTTATCTCGTACGGTAATCACCTGAGTCGCCCCCTGACTCCAACTTAGGATAGCACTGCCCCCACAGGCCCCTTCGGGAACAATGACCACATCCACATCGGGCGATCGCAGATCCTGGGGGCCACAATCCCCCGTCGTGACAAATTGGGGGGCGCGACTGAGGCCCATTAAGACACAAGGAAGAAACGTATAGCCCAACTCCTCGGCGGCGGCCCGGGGGGAGAGATGGGGATCTGGGGGAAGGGGGGATAGGGCCGGGGCGTGGGCCGCTGGGATGCCGAACTCGCGCACGATGAGATGGCTGATAACGGCTTCGGCGCCGGCGATCGCATCTACGCCGGCCCCACTACGATAGTCTTGGAGCTGTTCTGGGGATTCGTCGGGGAAGCGGGCTACCACGGCGATCGCCTCCGCCCCCGCCTCGTCAATTAGCCGTTTTGCGCCCCTGAGCAGGCTCCCTGGATTGTCCAACGTTCCCCAACTGGCCCCCGAGGCGGCCAGCTTCAGTTGCACCCCCAGGGGCGCATCGGTGACCACATAGTCCGTCAGCGACAGTCCCAAACTCCCGCGCATCGCATCAGCCGCTTGCAGATGACGTAGGCGCAACTCCGGTTCAATTCCCGCATCGAGAAGTAAGCCCACCCGATTTTGGACCACCGGCCGCAACCCCCAGATTCCCGCCGCAAAACGATCTAACCCCAATCCTTCCACATAGAAGATATTGGGGTCAGACCAATAGAGTTGGGCCGCATTGAGGACGTTGGGATGGGTGATGAGGCGATCGCAGACCCCAGACAAGGCCCGAACCACCGCAATCCCATCCCCCGCATAGCCCCCAATACTCGCGCCAATACCGGTTGGGATAATCAGAACAGCGGTGTACATGGGGGAAGGGAACAGGGGGGGAAGGGAACAGGGAACGGGGGGGAGAAGGGAACAGGGAACAGGGAACGGGGAACAGGGGGGAGAAGGGAACAGGGAACAGGGAACAGGGAACAGGGAGAAGGGAACAGGGAACAGGGAACAGGGAACAGGGAACAGGGGGGGAAGGCAATAGGCAATAGGCAATAGGTTTGTAGGGGCGAACGGCTGTTCGCCCTGCGGGGTGGGGTGCTTCGGGCAATCCCTGTTAATCCTGGCGGGTGACCACGGCTTCCACCTGGACCTTGCCCGTGTCCGGGTTCGCGTCCGTCACCGCCCAGCGGAGGGGGGCACCGCGTTTCTCTAACTCCGCCTCAATCTCCCGCTGGAGTTGTTGCGGCGACTCGTTGGCATCAAACTCGGCACTGATAAAATGGGTCGTCATAACGAATTTACCGTAAAGACTTGACAAAATGGCAAAAATGTGCCACAAGATAGGGATCTGATTACCCTTGACCAAACTGCTGTTGGTAGACCTCGTTTTCCTTCTCCGTCTCAATCACCAAATCCGATTTAGGATACGAGACACACAGAAGCGCATAGCCTTCGGCTTGCAGTTCCGGACTGACGCCCATTCCCTCATCTTGAGACACTTCGCCTTCTAGGATTTTAGCCGCACAGGTGGTACAAACTCCCGCATAACAGGAACTGGGCAGCTCAATATCTTGGTCATGAGCGACTTTGAGGATAGTTTCCGACTCAGGAACCTCGATGGTGTGGGTTTCGCCTTGGTGATGTAGGGTGACGCGGTAGGTGTTGGACATAAGACAGATAATTGGGACAAATGAAGACAGATTCGGACAGATTCAGACAATCGCTTGAGGTTGACCGGCGATGTCTGAGTTGGGGGGACTCCATCGCATGGGGATTATACAGGGATTTTCCAGATTCTTCTAGGGGCCAGGCTCAACGGAGAGGGGCGCAACGTCTCTAGCGGCGTCGCCGACAGCGTTCAGAACAGTATTTCACCTCATCCCAGCAATTGGCCCATTTCTTGCGCCACTCAAAGGGACGACCACAAACAGGACAAAGTTTTTGCGGTAAGTTGGACTTTGTGTGTTTTCGTCCCATCGCCGTCGATACGTTCTGTTTAACCCTCTGGTTAACCTTCTACTGACCCCCTCGTCCCTGTGCCATGACTGCCACCGCCCTCTCCCCCATCTCAATTGTTCTCGTAGAACCCGCTGGCCCGTTGAATGTGGGGTCTGTTGCCCGGATTATGGCAAATTTGGGGTTGAGCCGTTTGTTGCTGGTCAATCCCCAATGTGACCCGCTCTGTGATGAGGCGCGACAGATGGCCGTTCATGCCCAGGAGATTTTAGAGGGGGCCGTTCATCTGTCTAGTTTAGCGGAGGCCTTACAAGGCTGTCAGCGGGTGGTGGCCACGACGGCGCGAAACCGCAGTTTACCCACCGCCCTAGAACATCCCCGGCAGGTCTTACCCTGGCTTCTGGGAACCCCGTCAGCCTTGGTCTTTGGGCGGGAAGACCGGGGCTTGAGCAATGAGGAATTGAATCTGGCCCAACGCTTCGCGCGGATTCCCTCGACTGCGAGTTATGCGTCGTTGAATTTGGCTCAATCCGTGGCGATTTGTGCCTATGAACTGTATAACTTGGCTGGGGAACCAGGGTCATTGGAACATCAGGAGTTCAGTGAGAGGCCGCCGGAGGAGGGGGAGGCGCCCATTGAGGCTATGGAAGCCTATTATGAGGATTTGCAAGACCTGTTGCTGAAGGTAGGATATCTCTATCCCCACACCGCCAACGCCCGTATGGAGAAGTTCCGCCGTCTCCACAATCGCGCCCATCCCTCATCCCAGGAAGTCGCCATGTTGCGGGGGATTTTGCGTCAGGTAAATTGGGCAATTGGGAAGTAGGGAACACTGGAACTGGGATAACCCACCCCTGGCCCCTCCCAAGAGGGGATGGGAACACCGGAACTGGGAACTACGACTTGCTGCAACTTGTCCAAAATCGGCCTGGGTTAAACCACAAGCCGAGGCATCATGTCTTCGACGATGCGTTGACTTTGGGCATTGCGTTGGTCGTCGAGTTCGCCGCTTAAGACCCCTAACGCGGTTGCAATCACGTCGTGATGGGTTTCGCAGGCGAAAAGGTGATACCACAACAATAATTGACGTTGGGATGGGGAATTGGTGATTTGTCGTTTAATGCGACCGAGGTATTTGCGGGCTAGGGGGATGGGTTTGACTTTGACATTGCGTTCAGGTCTGGCAAATTCTAGGTAATCGCCATAGAAGCTTTTATACAATTTGACCGCCGCTTCTTGCCAAATGGATTCGAGGAGGGCGGGGTTTTGTAAGGGGGCGTTGCATTGGTCTAGGTACTGCTGGTGACGCTGAAATTCCTCCGGTTGACTCGGTCGTAGGCGAATGTCGGGGCCGACGGCTTCGAGGACGGTGGTTTGAATCTCGTAGGAGATTTGGTTGTGGTCTAGTTTGAGGGTGGGAACGACAGACCAGGTTCCATGACGATGACGTGACCAGAGACGGGGGTTGGCCAGAAAGTTACCTAAACCGTAACAGATGAAGCCGTGTTTGTAGGTTTCGTAGCCTTGGGGAACGTGGGTGTGATGGCCGTGGACGATGTCGGCCCCCGCGTCGATGAAGGACCGGAGATAGGTTTGCCATTTGGGGGAGGGCCAGGGGCAAATTTCGGCACCGCCGTGAATGGAGAGAATGACAATGTCACAGTCTTTTTTGAGGGTTTCGATGTCGTTGTAAATGTTGGCATCGAGGGCAGCGACGCCGGGACTGGTGGGGGTGGCGACTCCAAATTGGGTTTCACAACGGCCGAGAAGACCCAGTCTGAGACCGTCTTGTTCGAGGATGATGGGGGCTTGGGCGGCGTCGCGGTTGGGTCCGGCACCGAGACAGCGGAAGGCGAAGCTGTCACACTGGTGTTGGGTATGCTGTAAGCCCTCCCAGCCGTAGTCCATGGCGTGGTTGTTGGCGACGGTGAATAGCCAATGGGGGAAGTGTTGTTGCAGGATGGGGAGTCGCTTGATGTAACCCTTGATGTTGGGGCCGGCTTTGGTGCGTTTGGTGGTTCCGTCTTTGGGAAGTGGGGTTTCTAGGTTGCCAAGGGCGAGGTTGGTGTTGGGGGGAAAGATGGGGTCAAGCTGAAGTTGGGATTTGGGACTATCGAGGCAAACGTCGCCGACGAGAGAAAGCTGGGTCATGGGGGGAACAGGGAACAGGGAACAGGGAACAGGGAACAGGGAATTGGGAATTGGGAATTGGGAACAGGGAATTGGGAATTGGGAGAGATTAGGAGGGAAGCCAATGGGATAGGTCGCGGTTGAGGATGTCTTGCAGTTTGAGGATGTCGTCGCGATAGATTTCTGTGAGTTGGTTACGGGTTTCTGGAGAGAGTTTGAAGCTCAATGTTTCTTGGGTTTGGGTCATGTTTTTGTCCATGACTTGACGACTGAGTTTTCGACGGATTTTTTCGGGAATTAGGGGTTTGATGATGGTTTTTAGGGGATTGGATTGGATGATTAAGTTGTGCAAAACTTGATTTTTTGGGATTTTATTGATTTTGACAAACTTATTGTGCTTGCGGTCTAGGTTGGCTTGAAAGCTGTCATCTACGCCTAAAAACTGAAAGGCATCTTGGACTGTGGCGGCCGTGTTGTTTTTGAGGTCGTCGGAGAGGTAGATTTTGACCTTATTGTTCCCGAAGTTGTTGAGGTAGGCGCTGACTTGACTGGAGTAGAAGCCTAGGGTTTTGTAGTGCCACCAACAGGTCCAGTTGTTTTGGATGCGGCTGTCTTCTGTGTCAAATAACTCGATGAATTTGGCTTCGATTCCGGCCATGCCAGTTTTGGCGGAATCTCGGTAAAAGCCGCCTCGGAAGTGGTGCAGAAACATGGAGAAGGCTCGGTCAACGGGATGCCGCAAGAGGATGATGAATTGGCTGTCGGGAATGTAGGTTTTGATTTTGGGGATACAGATGTCGTGGTGGTAGAGGTAAATGGGGGAGGCTTCGCCGATGGCGGTCTCGTGACTGACGTTGTCGAAGAGTTTTTCGTAGTCTTTGAGGTTGCGGATGGCTTCGCGGACTCGGTCGCTGTCGCCGGGACCTTTGAATTGGTTGGGGTCTGCGCCTTCGTAGAGAAGGAAGCGGGGTTCTTTGTAGGAACTGAGATAGATGTCTGGATGTTCGCTGAGGTATCGATAGAGTGCGGTCGTCCCACTTTTGGCAGCGCCAAAAATTACAAAATTGGGGAGCGTCATGTTGCGATGGGGTGTAATGAGGGATGAGGGCGGTAGATACAGGCAAACTGGCGGTTTTATTCTATCACAGGGATTTTGGGGGGAATGGGGAACAGGGAACAGGGAACTGGGAACTGGGAACAGGGAACAGGGAATAGGGAATAGGGAATGGGGGAGGGGGAATTGATTGGGTTGGGGGTGTGGTTGTGGTTCGTGGGTGGGCTAGAATCGGTAACTGAACCTGCACCCTGTTGACTGTTCCCTTATGTCTAATCCGCCGCCACGTCGTTTGAGTCGTTATGAGAGTTGGAGTCGCCGTCAATGGCGAACTCGGTTGCAGGCTGGGACGGGGTCTCGTTCGTCTCGTCAGGGAGTCAGTGATAGGGCCAATAGTAAGGTGACGCCGATTTCGAGTCGGCGGCGACGACGGGAGAATCCGGTGAATTTGCCCACCACGCAGCGGCGGCGGGTGCGGCGAGACCCGATGTTGGGGAGTTCTGTGTCGTTTCCCTCTCGTCGTGGGGCTAGTGCCTATTTGCAGCGGGGGGTTCCGGGACAAATTCCGCTACCGCCGCCGAGTCCTCGTCAACGTCGTCAGGGGGCTGCGTCGGGGAGTCGCCCGGGCCAGGGACGGCCGAGGGCGCAACGGCAGCGGCAGCGGCGGTTGCCGGTTCCGGCCCCCTTGTTGCCGATGCTGTATGGGGCGCGGTTGGCGATTGCTGGGATTGGCTTGAGTGCGGTGGCGGGGACGTTGATGGCCCTATGGACTCCGGTGGAGGGGGAGGTGTTGTCTGAGGCGGAGTCTCAGGAGAGGGTGACGGCGGCGACGCCGGGGTCGTTGCGGCAGTCGTTGGGCCGGGAGTTGACGGGGTTGGATAGCCAGTTGCAGGAGTTGTTGGGGCAGTATCCGGAGTTGACGCCGGGCATTATGGTGGTGGATGTGGCCACGGGGGATTATGTGCGCATCGGGGAGGGGTCGGTGTTTGCGGCGGCCAGTACGATTAAGGTGCCGATTTTGGTGGCGTTTTTCCAGGCGGTGGATGCGGGACAGGTGCAACTGGAGGAACGGTTACGGTTGGAGGAGTCCCATATTCAGGGGGGGTCGGGCAGTTTGCAATATGAGGCGCCGGGGTTGGAACTCTCGGCGTTGGAGGTGGCGACGTTGATGATTGTTGAGAGTGATAATACGGCGACGAATCTGCTGATTGACCGTTTGGGGGGATTCGCGGCGTTGAATGACCGGTTCCGTCAGTGGGGGATGCGAGAGACGGTGTTGGAGGATTGGTTGCCGGATGTGCAGGGGACGAATCAGACGACGCCTGAGGAGTTGGCGGGCCTGTTGGGTCAGATTGAACGGGGGGAGTTGCTGTCGATGGGGAGTCGCGACAGGCTGTTGCGGATTATGATGATGACGGAGAATGATACGCTATTGCCCCAGGGGTTGGGGACGGGAGCGGTGATTGCCCACAAGACGGGGAATTTGCGGGGAGTTTTGGCGGATGCGGGGTTGGTGGATGTGCCGAATGGTCAGCGGTATGTGGTGGTGGCGTTGGTGGAACGTCCGGAATACGACGACCGCGCCGTTGAGTTGATTCGGGAACTCTCGGCGCGGGTGTATGGGTATTTTAGTCAAGCGACTTTGTAATCAGAGTAATGACTAGAATGTTTACTAGAATATTTGAAATTAGCTGGTTAGGGATGTACAGCTACGACAAAACCCTCTGAACTCGATCCTTCAATGTTCTTAACAATTTCTTCGTTTTGTTGCGATTGATGCAGTTCGTCAAAGCATCGACCCAAGACTCTTTGATATTACGTTTTTGAGCTTCTTGTAAGAGGAGATCAAATTCAATACACTGTGATGGGCTTCTAAGTCGAACTGCCTGAATTTCAGCGTCCGTAACATCATCATCAAAACAGGCAGGTAAACCGAGTCCTAAAACCCTAAAGTTCAAAATGGTTCTGATGCATTTTTCGCACTTTCCACAGTTCCTATCTTTTTCGGCACCTTGCCAACAAACTCGTAGGTTTTCAAGACACTCTCCCCAATTGGACAATTCTTGAACCTTCTGCGTTCTTGAAAAAGCTGCTCCATCATGGATGATTTTCAGATTACTATTGGAAAGTAGATGATCAACAATCGGATGAGATCCCCATATAGATGGTAGCTGTTGATAAGGATCTGTACTAGCAACTAGGCCAACATTAAATTCCCTGCGAAGTAGCATCATCACAGAAGCCACCGCCGCACCGTGGGAAAATTCCCAATTTTGGGGTAGTTCCCTTAGATTAGTCGAAACCGTGACCAGATCTACCCCTAAGCTATCTAACATGATTTTAGAGCGACTGGATGCTTTATCAAACGTGATAGACTCGCCTAAGGGAATGTCAAACCCATGGACCATTAAACCTGCCTTTAAATGTCGAGTCCAACGACCACAGTTTTGAGTTGCATGACGAAAAGCTGTAAAGCAACTATCTACCCCACCTGAAAAAGAGCAAATAGCTCGCTCATCTAACGCTTGACCTGCCGGATCTTCTTGCTCTTCGTCGGCTGTTATCTCTATAGGATGATACTGTTGCGGACACCAGCAAGACCATATGGCCTGGTACTCAGTTAAATTTTGAAGTAGTGATGGTGAGACTTTCCCATGAATATGCATAGACTCGCACCGATTCATAGCCAAGAAAAGAGTGGCGAGGACAAAGGGATCGCTACTATCAGTTATATAATCCTGATAAACTTCAGGAAACTTATAGAAAATGGCTTTTTGACTCCCATTAGGGTACTCCAAGTTCGCCAAGATCTGACAGTCACTAGACTGACGAGTTAGACCCTCGTACCAAATATGAATCTTTCTCATAACGTTAGCCTAATAAAATGCTCAAGACGATCTCGGACATCAGAGTTATAATTGACCGTTTTGAGTAGGGTGTAAGCATCAATTTTCTGATTCCTTATTTTTCCTAAATGATGTCAAACGTGTCAACTGTGAAGTTCGCAACAAAATTGTTATACGTATTAGATGCTGCTGGTAGATCGGTATCCGGGTTATTGATAACCAGTGGAGTAATTCCCATACGATCATTTTCTCCAGAACCAGCACCATCTAATTTAAAGTCTAAAACTACGTAGGGTACAATGTTACCGTCTAACATACGGGGGTAAACCACAATTGCTGGTCTGTTATTTGCTCCTAATTGAGCATTAATAGTTGCGTCAATTTCACTAAAATTGTAAGCGCGTTGAGTATCGATAGATTGCCAAATAAGGATGTCTCCACTGGAAATATCTGTTCCTCCTGCTCCTAGAGAGTTAACCACCGTTACACCACTCAAAGACCCTCCAAAATTGCTGAGATCAAAGTACGTATTAGTCCCATCATCAAAAACAATCCTATCTGTTAGGGGATCAAAGCCTTCAACTTCGCCGCCAAAGTTCCGATCTGCAAAATTACGATATCTGATAACATCCCGACCACCATCAGATAGATCCAAAGTTTGATCTGTCCCTCCCGGCATCAGTGTGTCATCCCCATCGGAACCGATAATTGTTTGGTTATCGCCAGTACCCTGCAAAATGTTGATTTCGCCGTTCACACCCCGAATTTCACCGCTCGCAGGATTTATAAGATTCACATTAACGGTTGCCGCTTCAGAGGTTTCTGAGCCATCAGTGATGGTGTAGGTAAAAGAAGAATCACCAATACTCCAACCTGTGATACGATCGCCACCCAAAGTTGCACCAGTCACATTGTCGATAGAAATAGTCTCTCCATCATCATTAGCCAGCAATGCAGAGACAGGAATGAAGTCAATGTTGCTGGTGACATTAACTGTGTCAGAGTTAGCTTTCAAGGTAATGACTTCTACCGTAGCATTTTGCACATCATCCTCGGCACTGAAGGGACTGATTTCACCCCCCGCACCTAATTCAATGATATCACCCGCCGTCGGCTCACCCGTCTGATCCCAAGCCCGAAACTCAATGTTTGGTGCTGGTAAATCAGCATCAAAATTCTCATTAGGAACAAACCGAACTTTAGTTTCGGCATCTGCGGCGAGTAGCAAACCATGACCTCCAGGGATGCTGGCAATACTACTCCAAGTGTCAGTATCTGATTGTTTATATTGCCAAGTGCCATCACCTGTTACTTCGGTAACAGCGATCCCTTCCTTGGAGTCTTTATCATCATCATCAATAATCGGATCATTACTGTCATCCTTTAGAATATCTTGAACCAAAACCCCCCCATGGTCTTGGTTAGTCGCTTGAATGGACTTAATTGGCACGACCGGCCCAGTTGACTCGACAAAGGTTGGGGCATCATTGATGGATAGAGACATTACCTCAGTCGTAGCCTCAACAATATCGTTGAGACGATCATCCACTTGCAAAGTAATCGTCACAGTCTGCGTCTGACCTACCTCAACCTCATCCTTAGCAGGTTGGAATGTTAAAGCCTGAACCGCATCTTCGGCATCCTCTGGCTTCCCAGTAAATTTATACTCATCTCCTGAGACATCCCAGCCATCCTCCAACCCAATAAACTCACCAGCATCACCAGTATTAGGATTCAAGGTAATAGTGATATCCACCTCCTCTTCGTTGTCCTGAGTTTGTTGATCACTGATGCTGACCCCAGTAAATAGCTCTTTGTTCTCGTTATCATTCACATCAAGAGTCCCAGCCAGATCCTCTATCTCAGGCGGCTTATTTTCATCGATATTCAGTGTGAGGATTACGTCTGGACCATTCAGATTATCGTCCGTTTCACTAAACCTAAATCGGATTTCCCGATCCTCATCAGTCAGACGATCAGAACGACTATTTCCATCGGTATCATTGACATTGATGTAGGTTAAGGTTTTTAGACTATCCTTAACCTCCGTAATATTCAATCGATCAGCATCCTTAGGACTTAGGATGACTCGATGAGCATTGGTTGCTCCTGACCACGGTCCTGCTCCTGAAGTCGGACCCTTCTCGATCGCAAAATTATCGTTATCATCAGTAATCTGAATCTCTTCTGTTTTGGTCGCGTTAGAAGGACCGTTATTCGGAATGGGAGACAGCTGCATTCCGAACTGGCGTAGACCCTTATCTCCCCCCCAGAGATATAGATTGTCGAACTTGAGTTGATTTGATCCGTCGCCAAAAATTTCAAAGCGACCGGACTGATTCTCAACAAAGGTCACTGTTGCTGTAAACGTCCCAATCTCTTCGACATTGAGATCCAGAATAGGAGATGACGATGGAGTCACATCAAGTTCAATCTTCGCTGATTCCTCTGACTCCTTACCAAACTCATCACGGGCAATGAATAAAAATTCATCTTTTCCCTGAAAATCTGAGCGAGGTGTATACGTATATACTCCTGTTTCTTCATTGAGATCAAGGCGTCCAAATTGCGGACCAGACCCATCAAGCTCGAACGTGATAGAGTCATCATCGGGATCAGTTCCGGTAAGCTGCTCAGTGACAGATTCGGCCTGCCCTAAGGTGATTGAAGCACCTGAAACGGTCGGAGGGCGATTATCTGGGTCACCTGAGCCGTCATCACCTGAGCCGTCATCACCTGAGCCGTCATCACCTGTACCCGTTCCAGGGTCATCACCGTCTCCCGGCTCCTCCCCTCCTGTTCCAGGGTCATCCGGGTCATCCTCATCCACCGGCGGCTCAACTACCGGCGGAGTTCCCGGTCCCGGCGTCGGTGGCGGCTGCGGGTCCGTCGTCGTGTCCCCAGGGTCCGGTGCAGGGGGTAACTCATCTTCAGGGTCAACTTCGGGAGGCTGTGGCGGGCCGGGGTCTGGGGTATCCGAGGGGACAATCTCTTCGGTGAAACTCTCATCAGTCAAGGCACTGCGGCGAACGTTGCGAATCACCGCCAGAAACTCCCCAGTGGCTAAGTTGCTGAGGACATAATTGCCGCGAGTGGAGTTGGCATCAGTGCGGACAAAGGCAATGTTAATGGCAGACTTGTCTAAGGTTTGTCCATCGGGTCCCCCGACGAGAGCCAGCTTATCATTGGGTTTGAAGCGTAAAATCTGTTCAGCATCAGCAATCTCAGGACCCCCCTGATTGATGTTGATGACGAAGATATTTTCCCCGGTTCCGCCAATCAGGACATCGGCCCCTCGATCGCCGGAGACAACATTATTACCCCGTTCGGCCCAAATGGTATCGTTTGCTTGTCCGCCATAGAGAAAGTCGTTCCCCAAACCTGCCACGAGGACATCGCCACCATCGTTGCCAAAGAGGAAATTCTCACCATCTACGGCAAACAGCGTATCATCTCCGATATCGCCGCTGAGAATGTTATTCTGTTCGTTACCAAAAAGCTGATCATTATCCCGTCCCCCCAGCAGGGTATCCTGGCCTCGGCCGGCCCGCAGGATATCGTTGCCCTGATTGCCGAAGATGATGTTATCACCTCGACCAGCAACAACGCTGTCATCGCCGCTTAGGGCAACAATGGTGTCATCGCCAAGGGTTCCAACGAGGACATCGGGGTTTTCGCTTCCGGTGATAATCGGCATGGCGTGTTAATGGGGGTGTGAGGGCTGGAGATAACAGAGACAAGAACGAGACGATACGCCTCTTCTTCTTTTATACCCTCTTGTCGTTGGAGAACGCGCATTTGTTCCCCCAGGAGTGCAGGAAATCAGGAAATTTTTATAAATCTTTATAGTTGGGATTGGAGAACTGAAGTTAGCCAGTCTCGACAACCGACCCCAACCGCCGCATGGCTTCGACTAACGCTTCTGGGGTGGCGGTGAGGCTGATGCGTAAACATTGGTGTTTGTGGGGCCAGTCCTCCCGCAAACCGGGGAAAAACGGCTCTCCAGGAACCACAATTACGCCAGCTTGTTTGAGTTCATTGTAGAGGTGGCGATCGCTCGTGGGCAAGTCCCGGAACCAAATCCAGGCAAAAATCGACCCTTCTCCCGCATGAAGGAACCAGGAGAGGCTTTTCGGCATTTCTTGCTGTAAGGCTTCCGCCAAAACGGCATATTTGCGTTGATAATGGGGACGAATCACCGATTCAGACAGATGGGCCAGTTGTCCCGAAGCGATGGCCCGCGCGGCGATGGCTTGTCCATAACGGGAGGAATGGATACAAGCATTGGTCTGGAATGACTGTAACACGTTGATGATGTCTTCGCGGGCGATCGCCACCCCCACTCGTTCCCCCGGAAGTCCCGCTTTGGACAAACTCAGACAATGGACGACATTGTCCCCCAACTGAGGCGTCATGGGGGTAAAGTTCAAGGCGGGAAACGGCGGTGCGTACGCCGAATCAATAAACACCGGTGCATCGTAACCGGCGGCTAAACTCGCAATTTTGCCCACTTCTTCATCACTGAGAACATTTCCCGTAGGATTACAGGGCCGGGAAAAAATAACGCAACCGGTGTCTTGGTTAATCTCCAACTGGCTAAAGTCAGGACGATATTTAAAGCGATGATTCTCCTCATCAATATCCAAACTGGGTTTATAGGACACCACAGCTTCGGGAACCAAACTCACGCCGCCATAGCCGGTGTAATCGGGACAAAGGGGAAGCACCACTTTTTTGAGGTTTCCGCCGGGGGTATAGCCGCCAAAGGCGTTGGCGGCGAAGAAATAAATAGACTGGGAACCGGGGGTAATGAGGATATTACGAGGGGTGAGATTGGCCCCATAGCGTTGGTTAAAGTCGTTGGCGATGGCTTCGATGAGGGGTTGATAGCCTTGACTGGACCCATAACGACAGACCACTTCGCCATAATCGGAACTGGCCAGCAAGTCTTGAGTACAATCGCGCCACATCTGCTCAATTTCGGGCAAAATCACGGGATTACCAGCACTGAGGTCGATAAACTCCCGTCCACCTCCTGATTGCAGGGTTTCGATAATATCTTTCATAATGGCCCGCACCCCGGTGAGGTGGGACATTTGTTGGCCGATGGTCGAGAGCTGTGGATTCATGAGGGAACAGGGAACAGGGAACAGGGAACAGGGGGAAAGAAGGGAATAGGGAATAGGGAATAGGATTTAGATTTCTAGTTTCTTGATTAGACTGGTTATCATTCGACTTTCTTCTTTTAAAAGCGGAACAATTTTATCTAATTCCTGCGATGTACATAACCCAACTCGTTTTGCAACAATTAGGTGAGTTTCCAATTCATTTATGGAACCCCTGGCAATATTTAGAAACCGCAGATAATCTTTCCTGTATTGTCGTCCATAGCCTTCTGCGATGTTCGCTGGTATGGAAGTCGCACTACGCCTTATCTGCTGAATCATACCATATAACTCTTCTTTTGGGAAGGTTTTTGTGATTAAGTAACATTCTTCAGCAATGTCGATTCCCTTTTGCCAAATAAGCAATTCTTTGAAATCATTAATTGCAGCCATTTTGTTGTAAACCTCATAATTCGTTTAGGTTTGACTGTTCCCTGTTCCCTGTTCCCTATTCCCTATTCCCTATTCCCTATTCCCTATTCCCTATTCCCTGTTCCCTGTTCCCTTCAATGTAATCAATCAAAACTCGTTGATGGGGTTTCCCAATTTTACGAACTTCTCCGGCTTTGGGGGAAAATTTTTTGCCTTGATGGACTTGTTCGGCGGTCCAGAGGTCTAAGTCTAGTCCTTCGCAGAGGTCTAAGTCTTGGATATCGACCGTCAGGGGTGCGTGGAAGACGTTGCGGATGAAGTCGCGATAGTGTTCCCGTCGGAATAACTCGACGTAGGGAGGCTGATAGCGGATTTCTTCTTGAAGTTCTCGCATGACGGCGACTTCGGCTGGTTCGCCGGGTTCAACGGTTCCGCCGAAGAACGTCCATTGTCCGGGATAGACAATGGTGGGGATGTCATCTCGTAGTTGCATGAGATAGCGATCGTTTTGATGGAGAATGGCGATCGCAACTTCTTTAACCATGAGTCAGATAGGACGAGAATGAGGGGGGTTATTGGGGGGTTCGTTGCTGTTCTTGTAGATAGCGTTCTCCGTAATCTTGTTGGTTAATCAGAATTTCTCGCTGTTCTAGGGTTCCTTGTACTTGTAGGGACTCCCCGGCTTCGGGAAGGCCATCGTCGGAAATAACCCAGATTTCCCCAGTCTCATCTTGCAAGAGATAGGCCCCTGCGTCTAATAGGGGAGCGCGATCGCCGACAACCCCCTCCACCGTCACCTCACTTCCCAAAGTCTCCTCTGAGAGCCTCTCGATGGGAGTGACACTCACGCTTAAGTCTAAGGGGGTTCCACAGCCGCTGAGGAGGAGTAACCCCGAAAGCAGGGGAATCAGAGGGCGATTAAAACGAGGCAGAAATGATACGGTAGTGACGGTCAATCGCACAATACTCCCTGGTTCAATGGATACGACTCGTATTTTAGACGGTAAAGCTCTCGCAAAGACGGTACAATCTCGACTGCGATCGCAAATCGAGGCGGTTCTCCCCCAACGCAGCCGTCCCCCTGGACTGGCGGTTATCCGCGTCGGAGATGACCCCGCCAGTGCCGTCTATGTCCGCAACAAGGAACGAGCCTGTGAACGAGTGGGAATCGCCTCGTTTGGCCAACATTTCCCGGCTACCGCAACGGCTGAGGAGATTTCAGCCAAAATCGCGGAACTGAACCAGGATGAGCGGGTTGATGGGATTCTGCTACAACTTCCCCTCCCGGCTCATTTGGATGCGGTGGCCTTACTCCTACAACTGGACCCGGACAAAGACGCAGACGGACTTCATCCTATCAATCTCGGTCGTCTGATGCGGGGTGAGCCGGGATTGAGAAGTTGCACCCCCGCTGGCGTGATGGAAGTCCTCAAGGAATACGCCATTGACCCTAGTGGTAAAAATGCCGTGGTGGTGGGTCGTAGTATTTTGGTGGGAAAACCTATGGCGATGATGCTCCTCGAAGCCAACGCTACGGTGACGGTGGCTCACTCGCGTACCCAAAACTTGGCGGAGGTGGTCGCCG
This sequence comes from Phormidium lacuna HE10JO, assembly GCA_900149785.2. Taxonomy (GTDB): domain Bacteria; phylum Cyanobacteriota; class Cyanobacteriia; order Cyanobacteriales; family Geitlerinemataceae; genus Sodalinema; species Sodalinema lacuna_A. Next base: position 17,834 of record FSSI02000012.1, read on the forward strand.
CCGCAGATATCGTCGTGGCGGCGGTGGGCCGTCCGGAGATGATTACTGCTGAGATGGTGAAACCGGGAGCGGTGGTGATTGATGTGGGAATTAACCGGGTTAGTGATGGCGATGCTGGTTATAAGCTGGCGGGAGATGTGGCGTTTGAGGAAGTATCTGAGAAAGCGGCTTGGATTACTCCGGTTCCCGGCGGAATTGGCCCGATGACGGTGGCGATGCTGCTCAAGAACACCGTTGAGGCCTATCTGCGGGGTTAGAGAGTCGCCGCACTCTGCATAACTGTTCAGAGTGCGGCCTCAGTTAGACTGACGAATCTGATAGGCTCAGCAATTCCTCAACGGCGGGTTTCACCCTATCTGGCTCTTTGACGAAGCGACAAAAGGGAATCTCATGAGTCCAGGTTTCATAGAATAACTCGTTTTTATAGTAGGAGTTGGGCAAAAAGACATGGGGAATCCCTAAGCAGATGCAGAGGAGGTGTCCATGAAGACGATTGGTGATGACCAGACGATGACGTTGCAGTTGATAGAGACCGGCGTGCATCATGCTCCAGGAGCGATAGTGTAGTTTTGGCTGGTCAATCTGTTTAAATTGAGAGGTATACTGCGATCGCTGGTTCCATTGTTGCCGGGATAGCCATTCACGAGGGGTCGCCAGTCCTCGTTGCCAACCTTCGCGAATTAGGCGAACGGTACCGGGAATATAGAAGGGCCAATCTTCAGGTGCTTTGGCCATCCAGCGATAGGATACCCAGTCTTCCACGACTAAATTGGGTACGTCCAGAGACTCCGGGGAAAACTGGCGATTGGATTCTTTGTCTTGGCGACAAAAGTAGAGAATTGACGATTTGGAGTGGTTATTTCGTCCAACGCCGTTTAAATCCATCATGTGACAAAACATATCTGGGGATTTTAGGATTTGGCATTGGCTGAAGTTTTCTTGGGCAATTTGATAGCTATAATTATCGCGAGCAAAAATCGTCAGTTGTGGATGTGCGTTAAAGATTGCGGCTGTTTTTTTGAGATTGTCTGGATTGGAAAAAAAGATGCTTTGCGGTAGGATAACGATGGGGCGATCGGGATAATTTGAAATAATCTGTTCCCGAAAGTTCTGATGTAATGTCCACAAATCACCCAAGTTGCCACCACCTTGTAGGAGAATGGGTGTTTGGTCAGGTTCTTGAGCTAAGCGGCTTTCAGAGAACTCGGAGTAACTGGCAACGTAGCTAATTTTAGACTTGGCGACGTCCCGAAGATAGAACAAGGTTCCCAACCAGATTAAATGGTCTCCAATGTTTGGATAGGATGGGTAATCCAAGAGAATACAGCGTTCAAGGGTTTCTAACGGTTTCAGCGATTCCTGTAAGGTTTTTTTGAGCTGGCTAGGCTGTAATGACATTTTCATTCGTGTAATTCATTCGTGTAAATCGCTCAGGGTTAGACCGGGAAAAGTTTTTTGGCTTTTTTAACGGCTTTAGCGAGTTTCCGTTGTGCTTTCACCCAGGGACTAGCCGGAGTTAAGGTGGCCGGTTTTAGGTGGGGTTCTTTCAGGAAACGGTAGTGCAAGAAGGTGTCCTGATAACGAATGTTGACATCTTCTCCTTCGGTTAGGCGAGCAAAGTCGGCTGAGGAATAGTTCATATAGTGAATGCGATGAATGGGTTTTAACCCTTCTTCGTTGTATAAGACCCCATCACGACTCACAAAAGGGTCAGCATCAGCACAGTTTCCCGTTCTCTCGTTGCGGTTATCACTCCGGGTAAAGTTAAACATTTTCAACTCTTCCAAAACAGTCATATAGGTAAACAAACCTGAACTTGACCACCAGGAACGGGGACGCACCCATTCAATTTTCGAGTCTTCTATCGCACGTTTCTTAAATTCATCGAGCTGACTAATGCTGAGCAATCCTTGTTTTGAACCAAAGAAACTATCACAATGAAGTTTGGGACGAATTTCAGCTTCACTGAGTCCTGTAGCCGCTTCGATTTTAGATAAATCAACTTCTGTCACATCTCGCGGTTTAGCGTGTTCCCAGTCATTAAAGACCAAGTCATACTCATCGAGTTTTTGAAAAATATCATCAAACGGCTTCATGGCTAAACTATCAGCATCCATGAAGATGAACTTCTCATGATCTCCATCGAAAGCCGCAAACTTGCGATGGACAAAGCCTTGATACCACGCTGGATAGGTTGATTCAGGATCTTGAGCGCGGGAGTGACTCTGCCAAAGGTCATTAACCAGTGTATCCCACTGTTCGAGAATTTCGGGCTTGTTAAATAGGCTCACATTGTCTCGTTGTTTTAGCTCGGTGTTCACGCGATCGAGACGGTGGTCATAGGGGATGACGCAGACGGGAATATCTGTCCCAACATTTGCCTCAATGCTGTTTAATAAGGCAACAAGTTGGTCATAAACAACATCATTGGCTAAGGTGTAAATTGCGCGAGAGTCCATCGAGTTAAGTCCTCCTGGCTTGAAGTATTTTGACAATTAAGATGAGTGTATTGGAACTCTTGTTGTTGTGCTAAGGCTTGTACTAAAGGTTGTACTAAAGGTTGTACTAAAGAAAGATATCACCCAGTTAAAAAAAACAAAGACTCCGGTTTTGTCGTGATCGAGAACGTAAGGTAAATCAATCTCTCCATAGGTTAGCTTATTTATGTTGGTTAGTCCTGAGACAACACCCAACTCACTCACTCATCACATCTCTGACAAGGTGGCCCAGGCGTTAGAGGACAAACTCCAGACGTCGATCGCCCTGGCGGGAACGCTACAACTCCCCTGTTTTCCAGCTCTAGCAGCCCGCTATGAGGCTCTGATTGTCGAGTTCCTCACGCTCCTCGGACAAGCCCCCAGTCGTGAGGAACGCAGCCAACTGCGACAGCAGTTAATGGAGACCTTAACTCAGGGATTTAAGCCGTCTCCTCGACGCTATCTTAACCTCTCGTATCAATTGGTCAATCCTGCTCAGGGACTGGCTGGGGGAATTGGACTCAAAATGAGCCTCACCTCTCCCCCAGAGGCGCAACAGTCCTTTGGGTTTGCTAACCAATCCCGCTTTGGCTGTTACCCTGATGCCAAAGCTATGACTCTGGCCGCTGGCTTGGGAGAGGCGGCTGAGGTGTCGGTGTTGGATATTGGGGCCGGAATTGGCCGCAACAGTTTACCGCTGGCTAAACGGGGCCATCCGGTGGCGGCGGTGGTGACGAACCCCGAGGCCGGGAAACAGTTGCAAGAGATGGCCGACTCCCGTCACCTGTCGGTGACGTTGTTCGGGGGGGATTTCCTCGACTCTCTTGAGGTGACGGGAGATTATCGCTTGGCGATCGCCCCGGAAGTCCTTCCCCATCTGCGATCGCCCCACGCCATGACCGAGTTTTTCCGCCAAAGCCGCCGAGTGGTTCACCCCGCCGGCCGCCTCCTGGTGGGGGCCTTTCTGGCTCAGCCGGGATATTCCCCCACCCCAGAGGTTCGAGAACTCGCTCAAGCCTGTGGCTGTGGCTTCCTCACCCCGTCAGAACTCCAAGATATCCTAGGACGGGTTGGCTGGCGCTTACTGTCTCAGGAGTCGGTGGTGGCCTATGAGTCTTGTCATCTTCCCGCAGCGGCCTGGCCGCCCTCAGAGAGCTTTCTAGCCTGGGCTACGGGAGAAGAGTTATTTCCGGGTCTGGTGACGCCTCCTGTGGCTTTCTATTGGCTGTGCTGCGTCCGAGAGGATAACTCCCCAAAGGCTCATGGCGCTTAACGTTGAGGGCTGCAAGGCTCAGGAAACAGACCCCGAAGCGAGACTCGGCTAACAGGTCGAGATTATGGGAACGTTAGGGTTCGGGAAAAAAACTGGCCCTTGCCAAGAAACCCAGACAATCGCAAACTTAAAGCTGAGAGTTCGGCAGCCCTGGAGGTCTTTCGGTGAAACGAGTTTTAGGCATTATTCTAGGTGGCGGCGCTGGAACGCGCCTCTACCCCCTAACTAAACTCAGAGCAAAACCCGCCGTTCCGTTGGCGGGCAAATATCGGTTGATTGACATTCCGGTCAGCAACTGTATTAATTCTGGGATTGATCAGATCTATATCCTCACCCAGTACAATTCCGCATCCCTGAACCGCCATATCGGGCGGACGTATAATTTTTCGAGCTTTACCGATGGATTCGTGGAAATCCTCGCCGCTCAACAAACGTCCGACAGTCCGGGATGGTTCCAAGGAACGGCGGATGCGGTGCGTCAATATATCTGGCTCATGGATGAGTTGGATGTGGACGAGTATCTGATTCTCTCGGGTGACCACCTCTATCGAATGGACTACAGTCAATTCATAGAGCGTCACCGGGAAACTAATGCGGATATTACCTTATCGGTCCTTCCCATTGACGAAGCCCGTGCTTCGGATTTTGGTTTGATGAAAATTGATGACTCGGGACGAGTGATTGATTTTTCGGAAAAACCCAAAGGCGACGCCCTGAAAGCGATGCAGGTTGATACGAGTACCCTGGGCCTCGATCCGGCTCAGGCGAAGCAGAAGCCTTATATTGCGTCAATGGGCATTTATGTCTTCAAACGGGAGGTTCTCAAGAAGCTCCTGACGGAAGCTCCTGATCAAACTGATTTTGGTAAAGAGATCATTCCTGGGGCCGCGATGGACCATAACATCCAGGCCTATCTGTTTGATGGCTATTGGGAAGATATTGGAACGATTCAGGCCTTCTATGAAGCGAATTTGGCGCTGACGCAACAGCCGAAGCCGCCCTTTAGCTTCTATAACGAAGATGCGCCGATTTATACTCGCCCCCGCTATCTCCCGCCGAGTAAGCTCCTCGATTGCCAAATTACGGAGTCTTTGGTGGGTGATGGCTGTATTCTCAAAGAATGCCGCGTCGATCGCTCGGTTTTGGGCGTTCGCAGCCGCATTAGCGCCGGAGCCGTGGTGGAAGATTCCCTGTTGATGGGGTCTGACTATTATCAGTCCTTTGGTGAACGGACAGCCGAAGCCTCGGCTCCCTCGATGGCTCTGGGGATTGGTGAAAATAGCACGGTTCGTCGGGCGATCGTGGACAAGAATGCACGAATCGGCAAAAATGTCAAGATTCTCAATAGCGAAAATATTGAGGAAGCCGATCGCGAGGATTTAGGGTTCTATATCCGCAGTGGAATCGTGGTGGTGCTGAAAAATGCAAGCATTCCCGATAACTTTGTGATTTAGTGGTCTAAGTCCAACCGTTGACCCCGATCGCCACCGTTGCTGTCGGGGATATCGCGCGATCGCTCACCGGGGCGATCGCGTTATTATCTGGACTTCGGGGGGAGATTTACCGGCAAAATTCGGCAACTGTCAAAGAAACCGAACTCGACGGTCGAGGAAAATACATTAAACTTGATGATCAAAGGCAGACTCGACCCTGTGATCCACTGATTTGATCCACTGATTTTTTGACAATTCTCATGGCTGCAACGGACTTCAAAGACTACTATTCCATCTTGGGCGTGAGTAAAACGGCCAGCGCGGACGAGATCAAGAAAGCGTTTCGCCGTCTAGCTCGTCAATATCACCCAGATATGAATCCGGGCGATCGCAACGCTGAGGCCCGGTTCAAGGAAGTTAGCGAAGCCTACGAGATTCTCTCAGATCCCGACAAGCGCAAACAATACGATCGCTTCGGACAATATTGGAAACAGGCCGGAAACAGTCCCGGAGGCTGGAATGGTGGCGCGGCGCCTCAAGGGGGAGGGACCCCAGGCGGGTTTGACTTCGATTTCAGTCAATACGCCGATTTTGATGAATTTATCGAATCCCTCCTCGGAGGAATGGGGGGACGCACGCGATCGCAATGGTCCTCCTACGGTGGCGCGTCCCCGAGAAGTGCTAGCCGCAGCACGGGCTTCAGCGGTGGCTTTGAAGACTTCGCCGGCTACAATCGCCGCAGTACCGGAGTCTCTCTCGATCAAGAAGCCACCCTCAGCCTGTCCCTGGCCGAAGCCTTCCACGGTGTCGAAAAACGCCTCAGTGTCAGTGGCCAAAAAGTCTCCGTGCGGATTCCCCCCGGCGCCAAAAAAGGAAGTCGAGTGCGCGTCAAAGGAAAAGGGAAAAAAGATGGCTATGGCCGCCAAGGCGATCTCTACCTCAATATCGACCTCAAACCCCATCAGTTTTTTGAGTTTGACGGCGATAATCTCGTCTGTGAAGTCCCCATTTCCCCCGATGAAGCGGTCTTAGGGGCCAAAATTGAAGTTCCCACCCCTGATGGAACCGTCACCGTCAGTATCCCCGCCGGGATTCGCTCGGGCCAGATGTTGCGCCTGCGTGGAAAAGGCTGGCGGCGACCCAAAAGTAGCGCTCGCACCGATCAATTAGTGAAAGTCGAAATCACCCCACCGACACAGCTGAGTGACGAAGAACGACAACTGTATCAAAAACTGCGGGACTGTCGCCAGGAGAACCCCCGCCAAGCTCTAGAACATCTGGGATTATAGAAGCCAGGGGGCTAACTTGCTTTCTAGCTCGAAGGCCTCCTAGCTCGAATCCTCCTGATGATATAACTGGCCCAGTGCGTCGGTAAATTGGTCTAAAATACGGGCTTCGATCGCGTTGGCGGTGTCAGGATCGGTGTGAGCCAGAAGAGCGCGCACTTTGCTGATGAGGGCTTCGGTTTGCTGATCGACGGCGGCGATGGCGGCTTGCAAATGTTGGTTCGCCGCTTCACAGACGGCGGCTTCGACATCTTGATCTAAGCCAACGAGGGTTTGATGCTCTTTGGCGTCAGAACGCAGCGCAGCAGGCGCCAGTTGAGGAGAGTCGGTGGTCTGAGCTTCGGTGGGATTGAGCATGGTGTTGCGAGGAAGCATGGACCCATCGACGGTCATGTCATCGAGATTCTCGTCCCCCACCTCTGCGGGTTCAAAGGGTTGGATCAGGCTGGCATAATAGGCCTGTTCCATGGTGCGACAGAGCCGCTCGGCGATGGTCTGGTAGACCTCGACTGGGTTGAGACAATGGGCGGAGCCATAGAGACGCAAACGCAGTTCACTGGCGGTTTTGCAGAGATCTAGTAAGGATTGAGCCAGATGGTCAAACTCTTCGTGGTTGAGGTGATTCCAATCGGGGAGGGTATAGGCGAATTTACCGTTAATGGCTGAGTAGAGAAGGGTCTTGGCTTGGCTGAGATTGCCCGATTGGGACAGTTGCAGCCGCAAATCAAACCAGCGATCGAGGGAGGGATCACTGGGATTCCCTCGGGTAAAGGGGAGAAAGGCCTCATCGAAGGCCATGGGAGGCTCGATTTCCGGGTAGAGGGGATCGAGGATGGCGATCGCCCGCAGGGAGAGGTTGAAATATAGAGATTTTTTGTTAATCCGAGCCACCACCCGCACAAGGGCTTCTTCGAGTTGCTCCCGTGTGACAAAGGTGGTTCGTAGCTCGTTGAGCAGTAGCCGCCAATCCAATGATTCTAACCGCCGTGAGTCATTCTCCCAGCGTTGCTGACAGACGCACAGCAGCAGTTTTTTCAGGCGATTTGTATCCGAGTCCCCCGCCAATTGTGCGATCGCTCGGTTCAAGCGTTCCTTCTCTACCATAAACCTTGAGGCAGCACTGTTAGATCACGTGACAGCGTTCCTGGCCTACCCCCCACTGATAACGGCATTGATTTGATGTCTCTGGGTTTAATGTCTCTGTGTTGAATGTCTCTGGGTTGAATGTCTCTGGGTTGAATGTCTCTGGGTTGAATGTCTCTGGGTTGGCTGTCTCTGGGTTGGGCTATTTCTGGGTTGGATGTCTCTGGGTTGGCTGTTTCTCCCTAAAATAAGACCTATGACACTGCTCAATCTGCCGTCCGGGCAAGTCCAAGATGCCAAAAGTTGACCAACAGACGCTAGCGGTTCTGTCTCAGGAGATTTCTGGGGATTCCAAACTCAATCTTAACTTTATCTTCCTTTCGGTCGCTTCTTGTATTATTGCCACCTGTGGACTATTACTCAACAGTCCCGCTGTAATTATTGGCGCAATGATTGTGGCTCCCTTGATGTTACCCCTACGAGGCTTGGCTTTGGGGGCGATGAAGGGAGATCTGTTTTTATTTCGTCGCGGGGCGACGACTTTGGTGATTGGGACGTTGATCTCGGTGGTGCTGTCGGCCCTGATTGGGGCGATCGCGGATATCCCTTTGACGGAGTTCAGCCCGGAAATTCTCGCGCGGACTCAACCGAACCTTTTGGATCTGGTGATTGCGCTAGCGGCAGGGGCGGTGGGGGGCTTTGCTAAGGTTCGGCCTAAAATTAGTGATGCGATCGCCGGAACCGCTATTTCTGTGGCGCTAATGCCACCATTATGTGTGGTGGGCCTATCGCTGTCTCAGGGGGCAGTCTTCTCGGCTCGCGGCGCTTTCCTTCTCTATACCACCAATCTACTGGGCATCACGTTGGCCTGTATCCTCGTCTTTATCTGGGAAGGCTACTATGTTGAGAAAATTCGCATGGCCCGCGCTGTGACCTATACGGTCTTTCTGACGCTACCGATTGTGATTCCCTTATCGATTAGCCTCGGACAACTGCTGCGCCAAACTCGTCTTCAGTCTACGTTGCGATCGATTCTGTTGACTCAGACGATTACCGTCGGTCAACAGGTGGAATTGATGGATACGACAATTAACTGGAACACAAGCCCACCTCAGGTTCATCTCCGGGTTCGCGCTCGTCCGGACGCGCCGCTGACTCCCAAACAAGTCTTTGAAGTCGAACGGCTGGTGACCCGAGAAATGCAGCAAGATTTTCTGTTAGTCTTCCAAGTTGAGAGTTTTAAGGAAATTCGCTCGGCTGATTTATTTGGCTACCGGATTCCCTATGATCCGACTCAGGTCGAACTCCAACAGAGTCCTGAGCCGTTAAGCCCCGAAATCTTGGAGAGTATGACTCAGACTCTGTGGCAGTTTAATGGTTTTTGGCGCGATCCGATGCAACGACGGACGCAGCAAGGTCGCGATCAGGTGAGTGATACTTCTGACTAGGGGCGATCGCCCCCTCATCCTGGGCCAGATCCTCGACGACAACGGATATTATCATCAGGCCATCCGTTGTCGGAGTAACCAGACGCCGAAGGTTAAAACCAGTAAAATGGTGCTTGAGGGCGCTGTTTCTGGGACCTGAACCGCCCCTTCATAGGAAGGATTTAAATCCGCTTGGGACACCTTCAGGGAAGGGGTCTCGAATTGTAGGGTTTGGCTTTGAGTTGGCACTTGAGTTGGCACTTGAGTTGGCACGATCAGTTCCTCGGGTGGGCAAGTCTGCATGATAAAATTAAAGGCTTAACGAACCTATATTTTGATTGGGCTAGATGATTCAGTTTGATGGCTGAATCTCAAGAGAACCATGATTAAGCTCAACTGAGTCCTCAGGACAGTCCGATGTCTAATGAAAGACCCATCGGTTCCTCCGTGATCTCGGTTGAAGGTTGCTTGTGCTTATCCGTGCGGTGGTTCATCGGTGAGAATCCTTGAATGGGGCAGGTTGATGCAAAATGACCTCTGGTGATGGATTAAAAGTTGGCCAAAAGTGAGCCGCGAGTTCCCATAAGGTTTAGGCTGACGTTGACCGAGATGATCTCGACCGTCGCACCGGGCGGCTCAACGGTTGCGACAGAGCCTAATCCCCTGATGTAATGGGAGTTCTAGGCAAAACATCCATCTAAAAAAATGCGATGTACTCATTATAGGCTCATTTTTGGCTCTGTCAAGATTCGAGCATCCGCCGGGCTAGAGTGAGCCAAAAATGAGTCGTCAGGGGTTGATTGATTCGCAAGGAGAGCGAGAACTGTGGCAGCAACACTCAAGGCTTCAATGCAGGGGCTTCGACAGGTTGATTACGCGCGACGTTACAAGGGTTGGCTGAAATCATCATCAGAATGGTGTGAGGCGGCCTCAACCTCGGCAGCGACCCTAAAACGGTTTTGGCGGCGGTTGCCGGTGCGATCGCAGACCTTTATCGCCATTTGCGAGGCGGTGGAGGTGCCATGGCAAGAGGTGGTGGTGGCCCCGTTGTCGGACTCGAACCAGGAGTCGGGGCAAGATTTGGGGCAAGATTTGGGGCCATCAGGTGCGATCGCCCATCCCCCAACCGTCTCATCAAGTCTCTCCTCGGGGATGTCAGCGGCCAATCCCGTCTCAGGGATCTTGGATTTCTTCGCCTATGATGAGGCCTGGGTTGGACGCGACGCATTATTGGCTCAGTTAAGTGAGCAGTTGCAGCAGTCTTGTCGTCTGCTGGTGTTATTGGGAATTACCGGAATCGGTAAAACAGCCCTGGGGGAGCGCCTGGCCATCTCCCTATACCCACAATGGACGGGTCCCCAATGGCAGAACCTACTCCGGGAAAACCTCGATAACGATCGCCAACCCAACGACTTTATCAGTGTCGCCAGTCGCTGGTGGGAACAGTGGGGATCTCCCATCGAAGGCGCTAAAGATGGCCAAGTCTTAGTTGATCGCACCGCCAACTATCTCCTCAACCGGCCCCTGTTGCTCATCATTGACTCGTTGGAGATGATGTTACAGGGGAACGAGGACGATGGTTGGAGTGATTTCCAAGATCCCCTCTGGGCCGACTTTTTTGAAGCCCTGTTGGCGGCCCCCGTCTGTCAGAGTCGGGTGATTCTCACCTCCCAAGACTTCCCCGGCCAACTCCCGGCACGCTACAGCAATTTTTGGAGTTGTCAGTTTTTGGGGGGACTCGATGAGTCGGAACAGTTGGCCTTATTTGCCAAGGCCCATCTCAACTTAAGCGGAGAGGCCACCAGCTATCTCAAGCGCATTGGTGCCGCCTATGAAGGGCATCCCCTGGCGTTGCGGGTGATCGCCGGGGAGATGTCCAACGCGCCATTTTCGGGCAATGTACGGGCCTATTGGTCTAAATATGGCCAGGACATTGAGGAGGTCGAAACGGCGATCGCCCAGGCTAAAATGGGACAGACTGCCTCAGCCGAGGATCGCTGGCAACTCCACGAATGCACCCGCCTGTTGCGCATGAAAGTTCGCGATCGCCTCGAACAAACCTTTTTGCGGCTCAAACGGGAGGCCCCGGCCGCTTATCTGTTGTTATGTGAGGCGTCCGTCTATCGTTGCCCCGTGGCTGAGTCATTCTGGCTTTCTCATCTTGAGGATTGGGATTATGCTGAAAGCGATCGACACTTGGCCCTCGATGTACTGCGCGATCGCTATTTAGTCGAGGAGGTGACTGAGGGCGATCGCTTGCTGTTACGTCAACATAACCTCATCCGTAGTGTTGCCTTGAGTCATTTACAAGCCTTAGATTTAGAGGATGGAGAACTTGCCAGCGGATTCAGCTCTGAATGTACCCGTTGAGGCCGCCCTTGATCCGAGTTCAAGGGTGTCGCAATCGGTGTCTCAATCGGTGTCGCAATCGGTGTCGCAATCGGTGTTTCGGCAGCAGTTATTGAAACGCTTACAACTCAATCGGGCCACATTACGAGGCATTTCTCCCCGCAGTCGCCGCAGTCAGTATCGGGCCGCCCTCAACTGGTTAATTCACTATGAACCGCCCTTAGATGCCTCGAACCTCGATCAGGTCCGTGGCTATCTTGAGGCTTTTCGCCATTTAACAGAAGTTGAAGATTGGCAACGGTGTCAGGAATTGCTGGTACTGCCCCTAGACAGCTTAACGGCAGAACCCCTGCACAAGCAACTGGAAATTTGGGGCTATTACCGCGAACAGATGGAGATGTATGAATCACTATTGGGGAAAGCCGGTGATCCGCTTAATCTGGTTTGTCTTGAAGGCTTGGGAAAAGCCTACTCTTGTTTAGGGAATTATCGTGAGGCCATCGCCTGTCACCAACACCATTTAAGCATTGCTGAGCGGCTGGGCGATCGGCAAAATCAAGCGATCGCTTTAGGAAATATTGGCTTAGAGTATTACTATTTGGGGGAGTACGAACAGGCGATTTCCTATTTTCAAAATGGTCTGAAATTGGCTCAACTGCTCGGCGATCGCTCTGGAATTGGGCAAGCCTTAGGTAATTTAGGCCTGGCGTTACATGGCCAAGGAGATTATCAGGCGGCCATCGCCTATCATCGACAGGATTTGGCGATCGCCCAAGAATTAGGCGATCGCCGAGGAATTGGCCAGGCTTTAGGTAATTTGGGGTTTGCATATTATGCACTTGGGGATTATTCTCAGGCCCTTGGTTGTGAGGAGAAATATCTGGATATTTCCCGTAAGATGGAGTTCCGGGAAGGGGAGGCGATCGCCCTGTCGAATATGGGAGAAACCTATCTCTGTTTAGGCCGTTATCCCGAAGCTAAGGAAAGTTTACAACGTGCTTTAGAGATTACCCGTGAGATTGGCGATCGTCATGGAGAAGCGGAAGGCTTAAAAAACTTAGCTGAACTGCATCAACATCTCGAACATCGCGAACGAGCCATCGGCTATTGCCAACAAGCATTAAGTATTGCTAAAAGTCTAGGTATTCCTCTGGTTGATGACTGTGAAGAACTCCTAGCCAGCCTCACCGCTGAATCGACGTGAGCGTGACTTAATCAACATTTTAATCAACATCTTAATCAACATTCTTAATCAACATTGGGATGGCGATCGCTTTCCACCAGTCGTTTGGCAATTTCCACCTTCGCCGTCAAAATCTCAGGAGTATCCTCATGTTCAACCGCCGTATTCAAAATATCCATCGCAATTCCCACATCATTAATGCGATTGAGAGAATTAGAATAGCGAGAGGCTTCTCGAACTGTTGAGCGATAAACAATCATAAAGGTTGCCCCAATAAAGTTAGTTAAAATTCCGGCAATTACCCCAATAGTTGCCACATCACTATTATTACTGGTGACGACTGATGTCGTCGTCGCCACCTCCTGAGACGGTTCCCCCTCCTGAGGTTCGGCAACTTCTGTGTCTGGCGATCGCGTCGCAGACTCCACCGGTTTTAAATCATAGAGGGTGATCGCCAATGAGGCTAAAATCAACAAAAATCCTAAAATCATCACCACAACACTGGTCATAAAAATGACCTGAACCTCCATTAAGTTGCGTTGATAATACTTTTCTAAACTGGCATTCGCCATATTCCAGCTAAAGTTACGAATTTTTAGCTGAGCCTGCTCAATTTTCTCCTCTGTTTCCTTAAGTTTCTGCGTCTGTTGCTCATTCCAACGGTCTAATAAATAGTAAATCCCCCCAATCAATAAATTGGCAAGACCTAAAATAATAGCAAATGAAAAGCTACTTTCTAGAAAACGAATATCATCTTGAAGAGTATTTTTTTGTTCGATTTTACGTTCTAATGTGATTTGTAGATTCTCGAAATCAACTGTATTCCCTAATGAGGCAAGCGTTACAGTATCCAATGAAAAATCGCTATCAACCGATGGTAATTCACGAATTTTTGTTAAACGAGGCTTTAATAACTCAATTTGACGTTCAATTTGTTGTTGGTAATTAATTTGATAGCCTCGTAAACTATTGTTTTCCTGTGCCAGTCGGCGATTATTGGTTTCAAGTTGGGCGACTTCCTCCTGTAACTGACGAATTTGAGCTTCAAGTTGCCGTTGAAGCTGAAGTTCTAACTCAAGACGTTCTTCCAAGGCGTCATTCAAGGCGTCATTCAAGGCTTCATTCTCAGCCGATTCCATAGCTTGAACGTCTGGCAATTGCTGAACAACTGAACTGTCGAATGAACGCTCTAACAATGGAGTGTCGGCAACAGTGAACTCTTCATCTGGATTCTCTGAGGGATTTTCAGCACGACGTTCAGCACGATTTAAGTCATCCAAGCTATTTTTTAAAGATAATAAGTTATTGATTGTTTCTACCTCTTCAGCCAACGACGTTCGCTGTCTAACTAATCCTGGACGAAGCAATAGTGTTCCGCCAATGATGGTTCCAGACACCAAAAAAATGGCGGCCCAAATTTTCCAGAGCCAACTTGCAGCCGAGGGATTAGCCATAACGTGAATTAAGGAATAAATTAAGCAATAACTTCAGGAATCCATCAAGCAATACTACGACGTTTCCGAGCTTCCTTATAGGAGGTTCTCACATTCGTTAAGCCCGCTTCAATCATTTGCCGTTCGAGGAGGGCAAAAAAGCGTTGGCGATCGCCCCCTCGAACCACGGCCTGATTATGGGCTTCGGCCAAACTTACCGGGTAGCCATATCCTTTGTACACCTGTCCTAACATAAGGCTTAAGGCCGCTTCGAGCTGGTCAGAGTCCTCTGCAACCCAGGCGGGAACATCAACACGGGCAATTTCTGTCCCCACATGAACATAACAAAAATATACAGTTTGCTGTGGCGGATATAACCCCAACACCGGTAACGACGACTTCCACAAACAACTGCGTTCTCCCGGTTGCAACAATCCCCCCCAAAAACTGGTATCTCGCAACGGTTCCATCACCTGACAGGGAGCGCGTTTCGCCAAAATATCGCCTTCAGTGGGCGCAATATAGGGGCAATACGTCAAACAATTAGGTTGCTCAAACGGACAGGCCTCTAAACGCAAAAAACTAAGGGCTTCCCGGCTGCGGGAGGCACTCAGATAGCCCATCAGCGGAACCCCCGCCCGTCGCAATCGTTCCCAAGCATCGAGAATCGGGTTGAGGATGCGATCGCGGGCCTCATCGGGCAAACTATCAAGGAACCAATAAATCAGAGAACCATCCACCATCGCCAACAGCGGCGTGTCCGGGTGCTGACGGCGTAACTCCACCCCTAACGTAGCCAACTCCTGGGCCTCCGATACCGCCCGCCGATAGCCCATCCATTCCTCCGTACGAATCCCCCATTGGCGTGACGCATATAAGTCTTCCGGGCGATAGAACACCTCCGGCACACTATCGAGAACCGGGGCGCGATTTTGCCCATAATGCAAGACAACTCGCCCAATGTTGAGGAGATAGCAATAGGCGATTTCATGCTGATTGGGGGCAATTTGCGAGCCATCGGTGGCGATAACCGTGTGTTCCGAGGGAGGCCGTTGCAGGAGGATGTGACTCTGGAGGGGTTCAACTGGGGTGGCGGCCGAAAACCAGATGCGATCGCGCCATCGCTCCTGAGCCGCCACCAACGCCTCCTGATGCTCACAGGCCGTCTCAAACAACCCCTGAGCCAATTCGAGCCGTTTCTGAGCCGCGACGGCCTCTTCCCGCAAATGTTCACCAATGCCGGGTAGGAGTTTTGTGACTTGATTTAGATCGAGCATGGGGAAGGGAACAGGGAACAGGGAACAGGGAACAGGGAACAGGGAACAGGGAACAGGGAACAGGGAACAGGGAACAGGGAACAGGGAACAGGGGGAAAAGGCAAGAGATGCGTAGGGTGCGTCCCGGCTCCAATCAAGGTTAGGCTTAGACCACTCGGTTAAAACTCGCCGGAACGCACCGCTTCTTCGATCGCAATCAGGAAATTACGTGAAACAAGGGGGTAGGGTGCGTCCCGGCTCCAGTCAAGGTTAGGCTTGCACCACTCGGYTAAAACTTGCCGGAACGCACCGCTTCGATCGCAATCAGGAAATTACGTGAAACAAGGGGGTAGGGTGCGTCCCGGCTCCAGTCAAGGTTAGGCTTGCACCACTCGGTTAAAACTTGCCGGAACGCACCGCTTCGATCGCAATCAGGAAATTACGTGAAACAAGGGGGTAGGGTGCGTCCCGGCTCCAGTCAAGGTTAGGCTTGCACCACTCGGCTAAAACTTGCCGGAACGCACCGCTTCGATCGCAATCAGGAAATTACGTGAAACGATGTAAGAGTTTTAACAGTTTTTTCGTGGTACTGGTTAACTGGGTTCGCTTGTAAGCATCCGCCGCCTTGCGGATACATTCAGCTTGAGTGGGATAGGGATGAATCACACGAGAGAGGGTTTTTAACCCCAATCCGCCCACCATCGCCGTGGTGATTTCACTAATCGACTCTCCCGCATGACGCGAGACAATCGTAGCCCCGAGGATTTTGTCCGATCCTTTCTCATGGAGAACCTTGAGAAAGCCGTCCGTTTCCCCGTCGGCGATCGCCCGATCCAAATCCTCAAACCCTATCTTAATCGTTTTGGTCTCAATGCCGTTCTCTTGTGCCTCTCCCTCATAAAGACCCACATGAGCCACTTCTGGATCAGTATAAGTTACCCAGGGCATCACCAAACTGCTTACCTTCGGTCGTCCCAAACCAAACGGGGCAAACAGAGTATTCTGAATCACAATCCGGGCCGCTGCATCCGCCGCATGGGTAAACTTCCAATTCATGCAGATATCCCCCGCCGCATAAATTTTGGGGTTCGTGGTTTGTAAATACTCATCCACCTCCACCCCTCGGCGATTATAAGCCACACCCGCCGCCTCTAAGTTTAAACTTTCCACATTCGGCGCCCGTCCTGCCCCAATCAGGATCTCATCCACAACCACCTGTTTTTGAGTCCCCTTGTGGTTGAATGTCAGGACTTTCCCCTCTGCTGTCTTCTCGACTCGCTCCGGTTCACAACCGAGAACCAACTCAATCCCTTCCCGGATAAACGTCTGTTGCACAATCTCCGCCGCATCAGCATCTTCCCGATGCAAAATATGGGAATGACGATGAATCAATGTCACCTGAGAACCCAGACGACGAAAAGCCTGAGCCAATTCACAGCCAATGGGACCCCCGCCAATCACGGCTAGACGCTTGGGGCGTTCGGTGAGGTTAAACACCGTCTCATTGGTGAGATAGCCCGCTTCGGCTAATCCGGGCGTTTGGGGGTGAACGGCCCTGGCCCCCGTGGCGATGACGGCTTTTTTATAGTTGAGGGTGACCTCATCGACCTGAATGGCTTGATTGCCGGTAAAACTGCCATTTCCGAGGAAGATATCCACGCCAGCTTTAGCAAAGCGATGAGCCGAATCATGATGACTAATCCCGGCCCGGATTTTCCGCAACCGTTGCATCACGGCCGCGAAATCCACGTCAATCGTCTCTGGGGTGACAATGCCATAGTGGGGAGCGTTCCACATCTCCCCGACGACACGGGAGGAGCGAATTAAGCTTTTCGAGGGAACGCAACCGGTATTGAGGCAATCGCCACCCATCAGGTTTCGTTCAACGAGGGCCACTTTAAGACCTATATCGAGTCCAGCGGCCCCGACGGCGGCTACTAGGCCAGCAGTTCCGCCACCGATAACCACTAAGTCATAGCAATCAGCGGGTTTGGGATTCACCCAATCGGGGGGATGGGTTTGTTGGAGGAGTTCACGGTTGTACTCATCCATGGGGGAGATGGTGAAGGTGTGAAAGACTGAGTTAGGCATGGGGGAAGAAAGGCAAGAGGCATAACCCACCCCTAACCCCTCCCTAGAGGGGATGGCAAGAGGCAAAAGGGGTAGGGTGCGTCCTGGCATCGGTTCATTTTGGCCATTAACCACTCGACTTGAACTTGCCAGAACGCACCGATGCGCGGATTATTCACCCTTAATCACTTGTTCGCCGACGCTTTCGGCCAGGGCGTTGCGGGCGATGCGGGTGACGTAAATGGTGACAGCAACGGTGGCGATGAAACCGATAATTTGCAGAATCCGTTGCAACAGTTCTGCTTGGGGATCTGCTGTGGCGGCCCCGGTTCCTAGGGTGGCTAAACTTCCGGCCAGAGAGCCGATATAGACATACATGATGGTTCCGGGAATCATGCCTAGGGACCCGAGAACGTAGTCTTTGAGGGAGACGTTGGTAACGCCGTAGGCGTAGTTGAGGAGGTTGAAGGGAAAGATGGGGGAGAGACGAGTGAGGAAGACGATTTTAAAGCCTTCTCGTCCGACGGCTTCGTCGATCGCGGTAAATTTGGGGTTACTGGCAATTTTCCCCGCGACCCAGTCCCGGGCGAGATAGCGGCCAATGAGAAAGGCGAGGGTTGACCCGAGGACGGCTCCGATGAAGACATAGAGGGAGCCGAAAACGACCCCAAACACCACGCCACCACCGAGGGTGACGATGGAACCCGGCAGAAAGGCAACGGTGGCGATGATATAGAGGCCAATGAAGGCTAGGATGCCCAGGGTTCCTAGGTCTTGGATGCTTTGCAGGGCTTGTTGTAGCCACTGTTGAGGGTTGAACCCCACTGGGGAGTCTTGGGCCAGAACTGGGGTAACGGCCCCGAGCAAGAACCCGTACAGGAGAGGGAGGCTGATGGAGAACATACGCGCGATCGCAGTCTGGGGAGGTTTGGGCGAGAACATGGGAACCTGTGCCGATGACGAGTGCTTCTAGTTAGGGGTACGCTCGTTAACGGCGGCTGGATGTGGCCTGGATGTGGTGATGGCTGAGTCTTGTCCGGGTTAGTTCTGTCCGGGTTAGTTCTGTCCGGGTTAGTTCTGTCCGGCTTGAGCGATCGCCGCTTGTCCCGCGTCGGAGAAGGCATAACCGAGGAAGGCTTGAACCATCTCGTTGGCGGGGTCTTGATACACGTAATAGAGGTTGCGCCGATAGGGATATTGTTCGGCGATAGGGGTTAACCCGTCGATGGCTACGGGACGGACGGTGCTTTGGTTGAAAATTTGGGCGGCGGTGGCGTAGCCAATGCCGTCATCCCCTAAGGCTCGCAACATGGGGGTGGTGGCATCCCGGTCTAAGGTGGTGATGTTGGGCGTATTGCCAAAGTCGCCGCCGTTGAGAACCAGCTCGCGGAAGGTTTGGTGAGTGCCGCTGACGGGAGGACGGTTAAGGACGCGAATGGGTTTGTCGGGACCGCCAATCTCTGACCAGTTGGTGATTTGCCCGGTAAAGATGTCGACAACGTCCTGTTGTCTGAGGCCTTGGGCAAAGGGGTTGTTGACCCCCACCACGAGGGCGATCGCATCTTGGGCAACCGGAACGGCTACGAGGCCTTGGGCTTGTTCTTCGGCGCTGAGGGGACGGGAGGACGCACCCAGGTCAGCATTCCCCGCTAAAACGGCGTTTATGCCATCTCCAGACCCAGTGGCTGAGGTGGTGACGGTTACGCCTGAAAACCTCTCTTCAAAGCCCTGTTTTAAGGCGCTATTGATAGATACCATAGCGGTCGACCCTTGTAGGTCGAGGCGGCTTCCGCTGGGAAGGTTCTCGGGGACGGTAAATTGATTCGTCGGGGTTGAAGTGGAATTGGCGGCCGTTGAGGGGGAGGCGTTGTTCGCTGGGGCGGTTGCTGATGGAGGGGATGAGTTCTCTGATGGGTTCTCTGATGGGTTTTCTGATGGGTTCTGTGATGGATTGTTGGGGGAGCGGCTGAGGAACCAATAGACCCCGAAGCCGATTAGGGCTAAAACGAGGATATAGACAATGGGCGGTGGTCCGGATTTTGACGGTGACATGGATTAAAGGGGGTAACAGATTAGGGTGAATCATTGAACTGTTGTAAGCGGCGAGCCACTTCGTCGTCGAGTTGATGCTGCTCCCAATCGGCCTCCGTGTCGGGTTCGGCTTGGGAGAGTTCCGCTAGGGCTTCTTCTTCGAGGCGTTGGAGTTCTAGGCGGCTTCGGGCATCATCGAGGTGCGATCGCGCTGTTTCTAATTCCTGTTGACGAGAGACTTGGCTGAGGGGATCGAGAACGTCTCCGAGTTCGGCCATATCTTTGAGATGCTCGACATCGAGGCGATAGGCTTCGAGTTGAATCGTCTCTCGTTGCAGTCGTTCTTCGGAGGCCTGTAAAAAGTCTTGGGCTTGTTCGAGGCGATTGGCAATTTGGGGGAGGAGTTTTTCAAGTTGTACCGCTTGTGTCATGGCTAATCGCGCCCCAGCTTCGTCTCCTTGTTGTTGAGCGATCGCCGCCCGCTTTTCATAGGCCGTCACCTGCTTGAGTTTTCCCTGATATTTCAACTCAGCCTGACGGTAGGCGGCCCGTTGAGCGCGTACGGTTTCTTCGAGATCCTCGACGGACTGCTGCATGGTTTTGAGGGAGAGTTCCGCCGTGGTGATACCATCCGGCTCTGCTGCGGGAGGCGCTTCTGGAGGCTTACCCCAGAGCCAGTTCCAGGTGTTAATGGTCATGCGTCCGGCCCAATCTCCCATTAACCAGTACACTGCTTTTTTCATCAGGGTTTCTCTTCTCGTCAAGTCGCCTTATCGCCAGTCTAAAGTATTTTTTGACTTATTTTGGGGATTCAGGCCAGGGGAGTTGGCGATCTTGGGCCAGTCGTTGAGCGACAGCCGAGGCCCCCTCGCGGTTGAGGTGACTGGGATCGGCGAAGAAGTCGGGGCGATCGCGCCATTGGTTGGATAAATCCCGCACCCAAACTCCAGATTGTTGAGTTTGTTGTTGCAAAAACTCCTGAAATTGGCGTTCATAGCGGCGGCGTGTCGCGTCGAGATACTCGTTGGTGAGGGGCAGATTGACCAAAATTAGGGGAATGTTGCGGCCTTGACAGAACTCAATCACCCGGCTCAGGGAAATCCCCTGAACGCCACCGAGGTTGAAGTTGGTGTAGTCGCGATCGTAGTCTCCCGGAACACGAGGGAACTGCTGAAAATAGGTTTGGGGATTAAAGCGATCGCGGACAATCTGGAAGCCATTGGAGTCAATATCTCGACGGGAGAGAATGACAGGAACCTCGCTCTCTCGGGACCCATTATTGCGCAATCGCTGATAGCCAGGGGAATTGCGGATACGGCTAAAGGTGCGATCGTCTCGTCCACTATTAAAGGCCCGAGAACCATCGGCCCAAATCATCACTTTAGGTAACTGTTCTGGCGTCAAGACTTCTCTGAGCAACAGATTGACCACTTGAGCCGTGGCCCCATTGATGCCAAAGTTAAACACCCGCACCCCCGTGAACCCACGACGATTGAGGTCAAATTGCAGTCGCTTGGCATCGAGTCCCTGTAAGCCTCGGGAACTGCCAATAATTAAGATATCCGGGGCGCCTAGGGTCGCCACATAGGCTCGATAGAGAGCAAACTGCTCATCTAACACCAAACTATTAAAGGTCGGATAAGGCAGACGGTTGCCACTGTTCCCCGCTTGTTGGAGCGCGAAATCGGCATTTTGTAGGTACTCCTGTACCTTTTTTTGAGCAAAGGCCCGTTGAGGAGCCGTCACCGGAACCGATTGCATGGCCGCTAGGGCTTCTGTCCAATATTGCACCACCTGATGCCAATCTTCGGGGGTGTTAGCCCGTTGTGAGGCTTGCCAGGCCCGGGAGGCGCGATCGGTCCCCCGATTAAAGGCCTGTAAGCCTGACGGTGATTCTGTCGTCTCCTCCTGCATCATCTCTAGGGAGGTTTTCTCTAGGGAGGTTTTCTCTAGGGACGTTGTTAAGGCCTTGGGATGGAGGGGGGAACTCTCCATGCTTAGATGACTAAACCCTAACAGTAGGAAGATGGCGGCGATCGCGATCGCCAAGGGGCGCAATTGGCGCCAGTGGTGTTTGAACAGCGTTAACATTCTGCAATTGATTCCCTATAGCCGTGGATTAGCAATAACAAACCCCGCCTTGCCAAAGCAAAGCGGGGTTCTGAGTTAGATCACGAGGCAACTATCCCACCTAGGCCGTGGGATCATCATCGTCCTCGTCATCACTGTCATCATCATCAAACGCATCAGGATCGAAGTCCTCGTCGTCGTCATCATCATCGAAGCCATCCGGCTCGAACTCATCCTCCTCGCTATCATCACTCTCATCGAGATCCCCATCATCGAGAATCGCGGTGGAGCCGTCATCCCCATCGGGCAAGATGGCCGACTCATCACTGACACTTCCCGTGAGGTTGTAGGCGCGAGCGGTGCGATCGTCGAGGACCACATCTTGGATCTTACTCTCATCGTCCACACCATTGACCACCGAGTTAATCTCATTGATATCGGCATCCGGGGCCGAGAAGTTTAACTCTTCATAGGCATTGAACCCCGTCCCGGCAGGAATCAAACGACCAATAATGACGTTTTCCTTCAAGCCGCGCAACCAATCCGATTTACCCTCAATGGCCGCCTCAGTGAGAACACGAGTCGTTTCTTGGAAACTCGCCGCACTAATAAAGCTATCCGTGTTGAGAGACGCTTTGGTAATCCCCAACAGCATCGGCGTATATTGAGCCGGAGCGCCCCCAGTAATCGACATCGCTTCATTGACCTGCTCAACTTGACGCAGTTCAATCAACTCACCCGGTAACATCGTGGTATCACCGCCATCATCGATTTTCACCTTCGAGGTCATCTGACGCACAATCACCTCAATGTGTTTGTCAGAAATATCCACCCCTTGGGATTGATACACCGACTGCACCTCGTTCACCAAGAAGGTTTGGACATTGCTAAAGCCCGTCAACGCCGCCTCATAGGTCCCCGAAGGTGCGAGGTAGTCAAACCAACATTCGAGGATTTCATGGGGGTTCGAGGGACCATCGGTGAGGGGTTCAGCCACATCCACCCGTTGGCCATCCACCACCAGCACATTATGGCCTGACAGGGTACGGTATTCTGACACCGTGCCATCGTCTTCGACCACACGAATTTCGACCGAATCATCATCTTCATAGATGACCTGAGCGGTTCCCGGACGACGGTTGAGGACGCAGGCTTCTTTCGGTTTACGGGCTTCGAGGAGTTCTTCAATCCGAGGTAGCCCCTGAATGATATCTCCAGTTTTCGCCCGTTCAAACACCAGTAGCACCAGGTTGTCCCCCCGTTGCACCAAGCTGCCATCATCCACATGGAGAATCGCACCCGGAGACACACGATAAGGACGAGCGTGACGCAAGACAATCTCGTTGTCGTGAATTTCAACCACTTGCCCCGATTCTTCCAAGGTTACCCCTTCGGCGATCGTGGCACCGCTGACGAGTAGATCTCCTTCTTTGACTTGAGGTTCAGCATCACCGAGATTGAGGCTAAAGCGATCC
The DNA here is from genome assembly GCA_900149785.2 of Phormidium lacuna HE10JO. GTDB lineage: Bacteria > Cyanobacteriota > Cyanobacteriia > Cyanobacteriales > Geitlerinemataceae > Sodalinema > Sodalinema lacuna_A. The sequence goes on from FSSI02000012.1 coordinate 40,680, forward strand.
TCTTTACTGACAATCAGAACCCGGCGGGTGGCTTCTGTGCCTTCACGAATCCCCCGCACCATCCCCGGATTCCGACAGGCGATTTCCGTGCGGGCCACGACCGAGCCTGGCTCGATTTGGTCGCCGTCTTGGACCAGCAGACGAGTGCTAGTGGTACTGGTAAAGAGCGGGTCAACGTTGGTATTTTCCCGGCGTACCGTCAAGGACTCAACCACCACCAATTGCAGGCGCATGGCTTCATCGTCCTCCTCATCGGGGACGAGTTCGATGTCTGCTTCGAGGTGACGGGCATCGCTGCCAATGTCAAGAATCAGTTGGGTACGGATCAGTTCTTGACCTTCAACGGATTTAATCCGTTCGCCATCTTTAAAGGGCAACATCCGCTGTACGGGCCGCAGAGCGATGGGGAAGGCGTTTTCTTGACCTTCCGCCGGCTGCTGACTGGGAACTGAGGGCGTATCGGGAACTTGGAACTCCTCAACCGGACGCAGTAGCACCCCAGTTCCTTCGGGGGTGGTGACGGATTCAACGAAACAGAGAGACTCGGCCACTAAGCCGGGGGCAACTTCTTGGCCCGGATGGACGAGACTCTGTTCGGGAACGCTGAGTTTGTCGTTGCTGCTGAGGTCGAGGAGATGGAAATCTCCGGCTTTAATGGAGATTTCCCGCAAGATGTCGTTTTTCTGGACGACTTCGACAATGCCGCTATTCTGACAGTAGATGTCTTTGACGACTTCGGTCCCGGCTTCAACAAAGTCCCCGTCTTCGACTTCGAGGAGGGAGATGTCTTTGTTGATTTCGTGGGTTTCTTCGGGAATCCAGATCATGGTTCCCCCTTTGGTGATCTCGTAGCCGGCTTTGCTGCCTTTGCCTCGTTTGGCGACTTCGATATCTCCGTATTTGAGAATCCCGCCGGTATGGGTTTTGTAGGTGTCGTCAATCAGTTCGGCCACCACTTGGCCATTGCGGACTTTGGTGCCGGGGGTGGCGGTGAGGGTAAATTCTTGCCCCTGTTGGGTCGAGACGATGTAATGGTCACGCCCTTGACTGGTGACGGTGGTGACTTTGGCGCTGTCGAGACGCACGGAGGCGGTAATGATATCCACTTCTTTGGGGATAGTGGGCGCCGGGGCCAGGCTGGATTCTCCGGCATCTTCGGGGGAGGGGAGATCCTCTTGCGGGATGCGCACAATGCCGCCGGTTTCACTGGGGGTTTCGGTGACGGCTAAGACATCTCCGGCTGTGACGGAATGACCGTTTTTCACCACGGGGGTTGCACCGGGAGGCAGGTTGTAGACTTCGCCTTTTAGCACCCACATCAGTCCACCGCGAGCGGCGATGATGGTGGTGTTGCCCTGACGGTCTTTTTTCTCTTCAGGAATGACGCCGGCATATTTGACTTCGCCGCCGATATCCGTGGCCACGTCTTTGGTGGCTTTCTCGGTGTTCTTACGGGTGCGAGCATTGCCGATGGGAACTTCGGCGATAAATTCATCGGCGCTGACGCTGTCGCCATCGCGGATGATTAGGGTTGAGCCTTGAGGTAAGAAGATGCTATGGCGTTTGCCTTTACCGGTGGGTTCAATGACGAGATCTCCGGCTTGTTCAACCATGTAGGCTTCTTCGCCGTGGCGGGTCCGGTAGGGACGCGCGGTGAGGTCTTTGCCGTAACGTGCGGTTCCGTCGAAGGGGGCTTTGGCGGGTCGGGCGACTTCCCCGGTGAAGACTCCGCCGGTGTGGAACGTCCGCATGGTGAGCTGGGTTCCGGGTTCGCCGATACTTTGGGCGGCGATAATGCCCACGGCTTCACCCAGGTCCACCAGTTCGGCGTGGGCCAAACTCCAGCCGTAGCAATGTTGACAGACGCTACGGGCTGATTCACAGGTCAGGGGCGATCGCACCCGCACTTCGTTGAGACCAGCGGCGACAATCGCATCGGCCAGTTCCTGACACATCACCTGATTACGTCGAGATTCAACGACCTCTTCGCAATTTTCATGGCGATTGTGAATGGAGACGGAGATCAGTTCCCCGGTTTTCGGGTGATGGACATCTTCGGCCAAAACGCGACCCAAAAGACGGGTTTCGAGGGGAATCGAGACTCGTTCCCCGCTACGCATACTTTGCAGAGGAATGCTGCGCTGGGTTCCACAGTCGAGTTCCCGGACGATGGTATCCTGAGACACGTCCACGAGACGACGGGTGAGATACCCTGAGTCAGCGGTCCGCAGGGCGGTATCGACGAGACCTTTACGCGCCCCGTAGGAGGAAATAATATACTCGGTGACGGTCAGACCTTCGCGGAAGTTGGTTTTAATGGGTAAGTCGATGATTTCCCCTTGTGGGTTAGCCATCAAGCCCCGCATTCCCACCAACTGACGTACCTGGGAGATATTCCCCCGCGCCCCAGAGAAGGCCATCATATAAACGGAGTTGAGGGGGTCACTTTGTTTGAAGTTGGTGACCACGTCATCTTTGAGTTCTTCGCTGGTGGTACTCCAGGTGTCAATCACTTTCTGGAAACGCTCCACCTCAGTGATTTCCCCTCGGGTATAACGAGCCTCCGTGACATCAATTTCTTGTTGGGCGGTGGCCAGCAATTGTGGCTTGGAGGGCGGAATTTGCAAGTCCTCGATGCTGATGGACACCCCAGCTCGGGTGGCATAGCGAAAGCCCAAGTCCTTGAGGTGGTCGGCAATTTGGGCGGTTTTTGCGGTTCCATGATAGCTGAAGGCCCAAGCAATCAGGGAGCGCAGTTGTTTTTTGTCGACGACTCGATTGTAAAAGAGCATAGTCTCTCAACGTTGACGGGTTTAATAGGGAGGAGGATGAGATAACCAGAGGGGCGCGATCGCCCCCCTGGGGAGAACGGTCTCTAGGCTAGAGCTTCTCGGATGGCTTGGTTATAAATAACCCGGCCTGGGGTGGTATAGACATATTGGGCGATGAGTTTTCCATCGGCATCGAAGCGTTTACGGCTGTACTGGTAACGTTTCACAACGCTGCCATCGTCGAGGGTTTGTTCATCAATCAGGGGGTCGTCGCCTCCAGTGACGACATTGTCATCGGGGCCGAGACGCACCCAGACGTATTTATGCAGGTGAACTAATCCCCGTTCATGGGCAATAATCAGATCCTCAGGGTTCGCAAAGGTCTGTTCGTTCTTATCTTGAACCGTGGGGTTCTCAGCGGTGAGGTAGTAGCAGCCCAAGACCATATCCTGACTCGGCGTCACAATGGGCTGTCCGGTGGCGGGGGAGAGGATATTATTGCAAGCCAACATCAGCAATCGCGCTTCCGCTTGGGCTTCGAGGGATAGGGGAACGTGAACCGCCATTTGGTCCCCGTCAAAGTCAGCGTTAAAGGCCGGACAGACGAGAGGGTGCAGTTGGATGGCGCGACCATCGACTAGAATCGGCTCAAAGGCTTGAATCCCCAGACGGTGAAGGGTCGGCGCACGGTTGAGCATGACGGGGTGGCCTTCGATGACTTCTTCGAGGACATCCCAGATATTGGGATCGTTGCGAGAAATCAGTTTTTTGGCGGCTTTGATGTTGTTGACAATACCTTGACGAATCAGGCGGTGAATCACGAAGGGTTGGAACAATTCGATCGCCATCTCCCGAGGTAAGCCACATTGGTGGATTTCCAACTTAGGACCCACGACAATCACACTCCGTCCCGAGTAGTCCACCCGTTTTCCGAGCAAGTTCTGACGGAAGCGACCCTGTTTCCCTTCAATGATATCGCTGAGGGACTTCAGGGGGCGATTATTCGCACCCACCACCGTACGTCCCCGCCGTCCGTTGTCAATCAGGGCATCCACGGCTTCTTGCAACATCCGTTTTTCGTTACGGATGATAATTTCCGGGGCCAAAATCTCCTGTAAGCGAGCCAGCCGGTTATTGCGGTTAATAACCCGACGATAGAGGTCATTGAGGTCACTGGTGGCGAAGCGTCCACCATCGAGCTGCACCATCGGGCGCAAATCGGGGGGAATCACGGGAATCGCATCGAGGACCATCCATTCAGGACGAGCGCCGGTAGCGATGAAGTTATCAATCACCCGTAGCCGTTTGATGAGTTTGGCCCGTTTTTGCCCTTTGGAGTTGGAAATATCTTCCCGCAGCTTCTCAGCGACTACTTCGAGTTCCATATCCGCGAGTAGCTGCTGGATGGCTTCAGCCCCAATCCCCACTTCAATCCCTTCGAGTTGGGAGTCCTCGTCATACAGCTGTTCCTCGATTTCCATCCATTGGTCTTCGAGAAGTAGTTGTTTGTAGGCCAAGTTATCCGCGTTGCCGGGATTCAGGACCACATAGGCGTTGAAATAGACGATTTGCTCCACATCTCGCAGGGGCATATCCAGCAAGATGGCCATGTAACTGGGAATCCCTTTGAGATACCAGACATGGGTCACCGGGGCCGCCAGTTTGATATAGCCCATGCGGTGACGACGGACGCGGGATTCGGTGACTTCTACGCCACAGCGTTCGCAGACAATACCACGGTGACGCACTCGTTTATATTTGCCGCAGTGACATTCCCAGTCCTTGGCGGGGCCGAAAATGCGCTCACAGAATAAGCCGTCCATTTCCGGCTTCAGGGTGCGGTAGTTGATGGTTTCAGGTTTGGTGACTTCACCGACGACCTGGCCGTTGGGAAGGGTCCGTTCTCCCCAACCCCGAATCCGCTCCGGGGAGGCGATGGCGATTTTGACGTAATCAAAGCGCTGTTCGACTTTTGGCATCGTTTTGGGTACTCCGAAGGTTCTCTAGTCTGTGGGATGAGGGGGATATAGACCTCCGCTGACCTGGTGAAGTCCCGAAACAGGGGACTGAGGACAGCGGAGGGGGGTCAGGGGTTACACGAGGATTAATCCTCGTCGTCTGAGCCTTTGGACATGGATTCGTAGGTGGGACGGTTGGGGGCGCGACGGCTGGAGACATCGGACATTAAATCGACTTCAGCGTCAACGCTGTTGCCATCTTCGGCGGTTCCCACTTTATGGACGGCAATATCCAAGCACAGGGATTGCAGTTCCCGCATTAGCACTTTGAAGGATTCGGGCGTTCCCGGACGAGGAATGGCTTTGCCCTTCACGATCGCATTCAAGGCTTCGTTACGTCCCTGCATATCGTCGGATTTGACGGTCAACAGTTCTTGCAGGGTATAGGCGGCCCCGAAGGCTTCGAGAGCCCAAACTTCCATTTCCCCGAATCGCTGTCCCCCTTGTTGAGCTTTCCCACCAAGAGGCTGCTGGGTGACCAAGGAGTACGGTCCAGTGGAACGGGCGTGAATCTTGTCATCAACCAAGTGAACCAGTTTGAGCATATAAGCTTTCCCCACGGTCACGGGCTGGTCAAAGGGTTCACCGCTACGGCCGTCATAGACCTGAATTTTCCCGGCATTTTGGGGGTTATAGACCCAATCCTTGCCGGTTTTATCCCGGGCTTGTTGCAGCTTGCGGTTGACGGTTTGCCGCGATTGGTCGGTTCCGTGCATTTCGTCGAAAGGAACCATCTTGAAGCGGGCGTTGAGGTTATCTCCCGCCCAGGCCAACATACATTCAAAGATTTGTCCCACGTTCATCCGCGAGGGAACCCCCAGGGGACTCAAGACGATGTCTAGGGGCGTCCCATCGGGGAGATAGGGCATATCTTCCTGGGGCAGAATCCGGGAAATAATCCCTTTGTTACCGTGGCGACCGGCCATTTTGTCCCCGACTTGGATTTTCCGTTTCAGGGCTACATAGACGCGCACCACCATGTTGGCACCGGGGGGCAGTTCGTCGCCCTGTTCTCGGGTAAACACCCGCACATCGACGACACGACCTTTTTCACCGTTGGGAACCCGCAGGGAGTTATCCCGCACATCCCGCGCTTTTTCCCCGAAAATAGCCCGCAGTAGTTTTTCTTCGGGGGGTTGGTCGGATTCGCCTTTGGGGGTCACTTTCCCAACCAGGATTTCCCCGGATTCGACCCAAGCGCCAATGCGGATAATGCCGCTTTCGTCAAGGTGTCGTAATGAATCTTCACCCACGTTGGGAATTTCGCGGGTGATTTCTTCGGGGCCGAGTTTGGTTTGCCGGGCTTCGATTTCGTATTTCTCGATGTGGATACTGGTGTAGACATCATCGATAACGAGGCGTTCACTGATGAGGATGGAGTCCTCATAGTTGTAGCCTTCCCAGGGCATATAGGCCACGAGGATGTTTTGTCCCAGGGCCAGTTCTCCCCCTTCGGTGGCGCTTCCATCAGCCAGGACTTGTCCGGCTTCGACTTCGTCCCCTTCAAAGACGATGGGGCGTTGGTTGAGGCAGGTGTCTTGGTTGGAGCGTTGGTATTTTTGCAGTTCGTACTCGATGATTTGTGGTAAGCCGTTGCTGTCGCTCTCTTCGACAGTGGGACGTACCAAAATGCGCTCGGAGTCGACGTAGGTGACGACACCGGGGGTACGGCTGACGATGACCATCCCCGAGTCACGGGCGGCTTGGGCTTCGAGTCCGGTTCCGACTAGGGGCCGTTCCGGGCGCAGTAGGGGAACCGCTTGACGCTGCATGTTCGACCCCATTAAGGCGCGGTTGGCGTCGTCATGCTCAATGAAGGGAATCAAGGAGGTGGCGACGGAGATAATTTGCACCGGGGAGACGGCCACAAAGTCCACTTGGTCGGGGGTGGTGGTGGTGAAGTCCTGACGGTAACGCACGGGAACCTGATCCCCTTGGATGTAGCCTTCGGGGTTGATGGGGATGTCTCCGGGAGCGACGCGCAGGTCGTCTTCTTCGTCGGCGGTCATGTAGATGGGGGCATTCTCCCGCATGACGCGGCCGTTTTCGACGCGGTAGTAAGGGGTTTCGATGAAGCCGTAGCTACTGACGCGGGCGTGGGTAGCCAGGGAGCCGATGAGTCCGGCGTTGGGACCTTCGGGGGTCTCGATGGGACAGATGCGTCCGTAGTGGGAGGGGTGAATGTCGCGCACGGCGAATCCGGCCCGCTCCCGTGTCAGTCCGCCGGGACCAAGGGCGGAAATACGGCGTTTGTGGGTCAGCTCCGCGAGGGGGTTGGTCTGATCCATAAACTGGGAGAGTTGGCTAGAGCCGAAGAACTCTTTGATGGCCGCCACGAGAGGTTTGGGGTTGACGAGGGAGGCGGGGGTGAGGGTGTCGGCGTCGGAGACGGTCATGCGCTCTTTGATAATCCGTTCGAGACGGTTGAGGCCGACGCGGACTTGGTTTTGCAGCAGTTCGCCGACGGAACGCACGCGACGATTCCCCAGGTGGTCGATGTCGTCGATTTGCCCCATGTCAAATTCGAGGTTGATGAGGTAATCGACGGCGGCGAGGATGTCGTCGGAGGTGAGGACGCGGGTGCTGTCGGGGACGTTGAGACGCAGTTTTTTGTTGAGTTTGTAGCGGCCGACGCGCCCGAGGTCGTAGCGTTTGGGGTCGAAGAAGCGGGACTCTAGCAGGGAGAGGCCACCGGAGACGGTGGGGGGTTCACCGGGTCGCAGTTTGCGGTAGAGTTCCATGAGGGCATCTTCTTCGCTGAATTGCCCTTCTTTTTCGATGGTTTTTTCGAAGAAGTCGTAGTGGCGGATGCGATCGCTAATCTCGGCGTCGGAGAGTCCTAGGGCTTTGAGTAGGACTTGAGCGGAGAGTTTGCGGGTTTTGTCGATGCGCACCCAAACGAGGCCGTTGCGGTCGGTTTCAAATTTCAGCCAAGCGCCTCGGTTGGGAATGAGGGAGGCGTTGTAGGTGCGGCGACCGTTTTTGTCGACGTCGGATTTGTAGTAGACGCCGGGCGATCGCACGATTTGGTTAACGATAACCCGCTCGGCACCGTTAATGATGAAGGTTCCCCGTTCGGTCATCAGGGGTAAATCGCCGATGAAGACTTCTTGTTCTTTGATTTCCCCAGTTTCTTTGTTAATCAGCCGGGTGGGGACGTACATCTGGACGGCGTAGCTGCTGTCGCGACGTTTGGACTCATCGACGCCATATTTGGGTTCTTTAAGTTTGTAGTTACGACCGATAAAGTGAAGTTCTAGCTTTCCGGTATAGTCGGTAATGGGGGAGAAACTGTTGAGTTCTTCGATGAGTCCTTCTTCGAGGAACCAACGAAAGCTCGATCGCTGGATGGCGACGAGGTCAGGCAGGTGAAAGACGGGGGCGGTGCTGGTGGTGGTCGTTTGTAAGTTAGTCATTCGTCTTCTTTGTCGGACTGTTGGGATGCGCTAAAGACGTGGATCGTTGACCGAGGTCTACCGGGTTAGGCGCAGGGCTACACGGCAAATCGAGGTTTCAGTGTTTGAAACCTCGGTCAATGTTAAAGACAGGCTTGTGAGCATCGCCTGAGTGAGCGGGTTGTGGGTCGGTCGGGGGTGGGATTCCGACGGACGCTCGCTGGGATGATGGACGATTCGGGTAAAGTCCAGATCTTGGCATTCGTTTCGGAGTCTGCGGTTGCGCGGGCGGGGTTTGCGATCACGGCGATCTCGAGGCGTTTAAACCTCAACCGGTGTGAGACCAAAGCAGGCGATCGCATTCTGCCGAGTTTGGTCTGCTAGGTCAGCGAAGGATACACCCCGCAGTTGGGCCAGGGTTTCGGCAACGTAGCGCACGAAGGCGGGTTCGTTGCGTTTGCCCCGTTTGGGGACGGGGGCGAGAAAGGGACAGTCGGTTTCAATTAAAAGGCGATCATCGGGGACGAGCTGGGCGGATGCTTGCAAGGTTTGGGCATTTTTAAAGGTGACGATACCACTAAAACTAATATAAAACCCCAAATCCAGAAACGCTTGGGTTTCTGCGGGGGTTCCGGCCCAGCAATGCATGACCCCTCGGGGCTGACCGCCGCGATCGCGAAAGTCCTGTAACTGCTCCACGAGAGCGCCAGCAGCGTCCCGACAATGGATAATCACAGGCAGATCAAGAGCCTCAGCGATGTCAAGTTGTCCCCGCAGGGCAGCATATTGCTCGGGCCGGTTGTCGGCTTTGAAAAAATCTAGCCCCGTTTCACCGATCGCCACTACCCGCGTCTCGTCTTGAGCTAAACGGGTAATCTCTTGGCCGAGATCGTCGGTCCAGTCCTGAGCGTCGAGGGGATGTAACCCCACGGCTAGGGACATCTCCGGCACTTGGGCGGCGATGGCCTGGGTGCGAGAAAATTCCCGAGGATGGACGCATGAATGAACCAAGTGGCTCACCCCGGCGGCTCGCCAGCGATCGCGAACTTGCTCGAAGTCCGCCTCGAAACGGTCAAAGTTGACGTGAACGTGGGTGTCAATAAGCGTCATGCGATCGGCTCAATGGTCGTCGGCCGCGCGAATTAGGCTGCGGCGGTGTCTTGTGGTTTGAGGGCTTTAGCCAGACGCGCTTTCTTGCGGGCGCCGGTGTTGCTGTGCAGTACGCCTCGTTTGACGGCTTTGTCAATTTTGCTATAGGCCAGGTTCATATGCTGTTGAACCTCCTCTAAGGCCTCGGGACTTGGGTTACTTTGGTAGGCCTCGACGGCTGTAAAGTACTTCTTCATCAGCGTGCGGATGGCTGACTTATGAGATTTATTGCGTAAGCGGTTGCGCTCGTTGACTTGAATGCGTTTGATTGCAGACTTAATGTTTGCCACCGATTAACTCCCCTATGTAGATCAATTCTGTTTACGTTTACTTTGGCTGTTCTTACCAGACATACTAATATAGCATCTCATTTGTGAGAAGTCGCGCTTTCTGAAAAAATCCGCGCTAAGCTGATAGGGTAATCAGTCTAAGTTGGGTTGCTCCCTCTGGCTCCGAGGCGGGCGATCGCATCCAGGCTATCCTGGCGACTTCACTTTGGGGCAGACACGCGCGGAGGCATTCTGTAACATCCCATGCTGCGAATCATCACTCAGCGATCTGAAGCCGAGTCCGAGTTACGGCGAATCATGAACCGCACCCAGTCCGATGGGGTGCTAGAACAAGAAGCGAGCGTGCGAAGGATTGTCGACACGGTTCGCCAACAGGGGGATGCGGCCTTACTACGCTACACCCAAGAGTTTGATGGTCAATCCTTGACCCGTGGTCAATTGCGAGTCACGGGTTCAGAACTCGATGCGGCGTATCAACAAATTCCCAAACGGCTCTTGGATGCGATTCAACTGGCCGTGAAACAGGTTGAAGCCTTCCATCGTCAGCGGGTTCCCAAAAGTTGGGTTGATTTTAGCAAGGATGGCGTTGTCCTCGGGAAACGCTACACGCCGGTCGATCGCGCGGGACTCTATGTTCCTGGGGGTCGCGGTGCTTATCCCAGTACGGCGATTATGAATGCAGTTCCGGCCAAAGTGGCGGGGGTTGAGGGGATTGTCATGGTCACGCCGCCGGGGGATGATTTACGGATTGACCCGGCGGTGTTGGTGGCGGCCCAGGAAGCGGGAGTGCAAGAGATTTATCGGGTTGGGGGTGCGCAGGCGATCGCGGCCTTGGCCTACGGAACCAATACGATCGCTCCGGTGGATGTGATCACCGGCCCCGGAAATATCTATGTCACCCTGGCTAAGAAAATGGTCTTTGGAACTGTGGGGATTGATTCGTTAGCCGGGCCGTCGGAAGTGTTGGTGATTGCCGATAGTCAGGCGGACCCGAGTCACGTGGCGGCGGACTTACTGGCTCAAGCCGAACATGATCCGATGGCGGCGGCGATTCTGCTGACGCCGGATTCGGCTCTGGCCCGTCAGGTGGTGGCTGAGGTCGAGGCCCAGTTGAGCGACCATCCGCGACGGTTGTGGACTGAGAAGGCGATCGCCCATTATGGATTGGTGGTGGTGGTGGATTCCCTGGCCGAAGCCGCTGACCTCTCGAATCAGTTTGCCCCAGAACACCTGGAACTCGAAATCGCCGATCCCTGGGATTTGGTACCGCAGATTCGTCATGCGGGGGCGATTTTCCTGGGCTATTCGACCCCAGAAGCCGTCGGCGATTACTTGGCCGGCCCCAACCATACCCTACCCACCTCCGGCGCCGCTCGTTACGCCTCAGCCCTGGGTACGGAAACCTTTATGAAGCATTCGAGTCTGATTGAATACTCTCCGTCAGCCTTGCAAACGATGAGCCAGGCGATTCAAACCCTCGCTGAGGCGGAAGGCTTACATTCTCACCGGGAGTCGGTTCGGTTACGAACTCAGTTTAAGACGCAGACTCCCCCAGATTCCCCAGAGTCTTAAGTTCACCCCGTCTGGTTTTGGTTGTATTTTTTGTCAGACCAATTAGGACGTTGCATTGAGCTAAAACAACTACAATAAAAAGACTTTAGGATTTCCAGCCGTTTATTGTTAAGTGTCCATGGTGCGCTATCTCTTCGGGCTGCTTCAACGTCCACTACTGACTCTGGCCACTCTGGCGGGACAGCTCGCGCTCACCCCAGCGTTGGCCGAGGGACATGAGGAGCTGACCACCTACGAGTATTATGTCCATCGCTGTCAGAAGGGGAGCGATCGCGAGGCGGTGGTGGCCTGTGAGAAGGCCTTGGCCCTGCGGCCCGATGATGTCAGCACTTGGACGAATTTGGGGGTGCGTCTGGGGAATTTGGGGGACTATGAGGCGGCGCTGGCGGCCCATAATCGGGCGCTGAGACTGCGTCCGAGGTACGCGCTGGCCTTGCTCAATCGTTGTGCCGATCAGATTGCTTTAGGGCGCTGGATTGAGGCGGTTTCGTCCTGTGAGAGTGCGTTAGAGGGAGATGGGCGCTGGGGGGAGTTGAGCGCGGCGATCGCTTGGTATAATTTGGGCCTGGCTCAACAGGGTCTCGATCGCTATCCCCAGTCTCGTGAGGCTCTCATGGAGGCGATCGCCTTAGATCCCGAACAGGCCGCCGCCTGGAATCGTCTGGGCTATGCCTGGGAGCGCTTGGGGGACTATGATGAGGCCCTAGAGGCCTATCGTCGCGCCGTGGAACTGGCCCCAACAACACCGAGGTACCGCGAGGATCTCAACCTCGTACAACGGCGTTTGCGGTTTTAAGGTGATCTGCCCATCCTCCGCGAGAGTTTAAGGGGAAATTCTAAAGGAAAGCAAAAAAAATCCCCAGCCCCGATAAACCATGTTATGGTGGTTAGAGAGATAGAAGAATTATCGGTCATAGTGTTTGTTTTTGGTATTAACTGGTTTTCTCCCGTTTAGTCTGAGCAAGCTTCACTCCGAAATCTCCATCTCTGCACGCTGTTTGATTTTGGAGACCCTCGATGTCCGTTTACGTTGGAAATCTTTCTTATGAAGTCACCTCTGAGGATTTAAGTGACGTTTTCTCAGAATATGGGACGATTAAACGGATTCACGTCCCGACGGACCGTGAAACCGGTCGTATGCGGGGATTTGCATTTGTAGAAATGGAACAGGAATCCGAAGAAGCCGCCGCAATTGAAGCCCTAGATGGGGCAGAATGGATGGATCGCGTTATTCGGGTTAACCCTGCCAAACCCCGTACCGACAAACCTCGGTACAACCGCCGTTAGGTTAATTTTAAGTCTTGAACGGCTAGGATCGGTGTCGTTGATGGCACGGTATACTAACACATTGTATAATTGCACTGAGTAGTTACACGGCGAATCACATCATCGATTTCTAGCCGTCAAGCCAAGGTTTCAGTCGTTTAACAGATCGTTTTATGAGAGAATCTCATAACTCGGAGGAATTAAATGACAAGCCTTCGTAAGAGGAACGGGAAAGTTTCCGAGCCTCTTTTTTTTCAAACTGTGAACTGTGAGTAGAAGGGAAGTGCATGACTCAAATTATCTTGGGTGATAGTGAACCCATCGAATCCGCATTACGTCGCTTCCGGCGCAAAGTCTCCCGCGCGGGACTATTTTCGGATATGAAAAAGAATCGGTGTTTTGAGACTCCAGCGGAGAAACATAAACGCAAGGAGATTGCTCGTCACCGTGAGCGTCGGCGTTTCCGTAATCGTCGGAAATCCTATTAAGATGACTAGGGGGGTAAACGAACGTTTACTCCCCTTTTTTTTGCAGAGGTTTAGGGGTTAAGACTGGGGTCGTTTAAAATAGCAGGCGGTGGTAGAACGCTCACTACGACGATTGTCTGGCGCATAGAGACAGGTGACCATCTCAAAGCCGAGATCTCCTAAATCTTGAATTTGTTGGGTGAAGTTTTCAAAGTTGGGGTCATCTTCCTGGGTGGCGGAGACGGAACGATAGTCCCAACGAATGGTCTGTGCGGTACGGTTGGGAGGGTTGTCTGGGGGCGAAAATTGTGCCGAGACGGGACCTAGGGAAAGAAATAGACCGAAGAGACTCAGACAGATAACATTGACGACAACAAGCCAAGACCAACGTTTACGATTTATTTGGCGATTCATGAAGATTGTCCCACAACGATTGTAATGGTTCTGCTGACCCTAGATGATGCGTTAGATGATGCGTTGGTAATGTTCGATCGCCGTTTGAGCGATCGCCTGCCAACTATAATACTGAGTAGCATAAGTGCGAGCATTGTTCCCCCGTCGCTGACAGTCATCGAGATTGGCTAACGCATCGAGGAGGCGATCGCGAACCGACTCGACCGAACAATCAGCCACCCAGCCAGACTCCGACGACGCCACCGCCTCACAAATCTGGACGCGATCGGAAATTAACACCGGTGTACCCACTCCCATCGCTTCAGCCACGGCGATGCCAAAATTCTCATAATAGGACGGTAGCACAAACAAATCGGCGCGGTGCAAGAGGGCGGCTTTCGTCTCACCGCTGACAAAGCCGGTGATGCGAGTTTGTCCGTGAATCGAGGAATTGCGGAGGCGATCGCCAATCCTCTGTTCATAAGCCGGATCTTGAGGATTACTCCCGGCTAAGACCAACTGAAACTCAACTCCCTTGGCGGCGATCGCCTCCAACGCCGGAATCAACAAATCTAGGCCTTTTTTCGGTTCCACCCGCGACATAAACAGAACCAGAGGCCGAGTTGCGTCAACTCCCAACTCCTGACAAATCTCTTGCATCCTCGCCGGGGGATCTGGCGGCGTCACTCCCAGAGGAATCACCCAATCTTGAGTTTTGACCCCGAAGCGGTGAGAAATTTTGGCTTCTTCGGCGGTGGTGAAATGAATGGCGGCGGCTTGGGCCAGGTTTTCCCGTTCTAAAACCCTGGCGTAGAGGTCTTTCAGGCGGGATTTTTTGCGTAAATCCGCCGGATCGAGGGTTCCCAGGGGTCGCAACACATAGGGAACCCCTCGTTGACGACAAATCCAAGCCGAGAGGCTACTGACGGGGGAAAAGAGTGCGTGAATATGGACCAAATCATAGTCCCTGGCGTGGTTCCACAGCCATTGAAACAGGGGAAGGGAGAATTTATAACGCCGGAAGGGAGAACAGCGACAATAGCGAATGTGGTAGCCATCTTGGGGAATGGCTTGATTGAGGGGAACATCGAGGGGATCTTGTCCTGAGTCGCCGTTGGAGTCGGTGGTGAGGAGGGTTAGGTCAACTCCTTGTTCGGCTAAGGCTTGGGAGAAGCCTAAAATCATTTGACTCGGACCGCCATAGACGAGGGAGACGGAGGGGACAATTTGCAAAACTTTCATGGCGATCGCCGTCTTGGGGATAGAGAGATGTCCTGTTCTAGGATAGTGGAAACTCTCCCCAACTGGGGAAGTCGGTCAGTCTGGGTCGGCCGAGTCGCTAGTATGGGAAGATGTGGATGCGATCGAACCTGAACATCTACTGCTTCTCACCCTCGTTAGCTATGGACGCTTTTAGATTTGCGATCGTCAGTGATTTACATATTGCCCTTCCCCATACCATTTGGGATAGTCCAAACCGGTTTCATTTGGTGGAAGTCTCGATTCCGGTGTTGGAGACGATTTTAGATCGCCTCAGTGGACTGGACTTAGAGTTTTTGCTGATTCCCGGAGATTTGACGCAACATGGGGAACCGGAGAATCACCGCTGGTTAGCCAAACGGTTGGCGGAACTTCCCTATCCGGTGTATGTGATTCCCGGAAATCATGATATCCCGGTGGCGGTGGCCAATGACCATTCCATTGGGATGGCGGACTTTGCGGGGTATTATCCTCATTGTGGCTATGGCCAGCCTCACGGGTTGGATTACACCGTTGCGTTGCGTCGGGGGTTACATCTAATTGGCTTAAACTCCAATCACTTCAACGCCGAAGGAAAGCAGGTGGGGAGGCTGTTGGAGTCGCAGTTAGACTGGTTGGATGACCAATTGCAGCAGCTTCGGGGGGAGGAGGTGTGGCTGATGGTGCATCATAATGTGATTGAACATCTCCCAGGCCAGTCTGAGAATGGTTTGGGCCGACGCTATATGTTGGACAATGCACCGCAGTTACGGAGGTTGTTGCGATCGCATGGGGTGCAATTGGTGTTTACGGGCCATCTTCATGTCCAGGATATCGCCCAAGCGGGAGATCTCTATGACATTACCACGGGATCTACGGTGTCTTATCCTCATCCTTATCGGGTTTTGGAGTATCGGCGGGATACTCAGGGACAGACTTGGTTGCAAATTGAGTCGGGGAGAGTTGATGGGGTGCAGGATTGGGAGAATCTCGGTCAACTCTCTCGTGACTGGATGGGCGATCGCGCCTATCCCTTTATGCTACGCTTACTGACCGATGCTCCTCTCTATCTCTCCCGAGAGTCCGCCGAGCCTCTCATCCCCAGTTTGCGCTATTTTTGGGCTAACATCGCCGATGGGGATGCTCAGTTTGAATTTTCCCATTTCCCCGTCCAACCGCGCCAGTTTTTTGAGTCGTTCTCCGCCATTCATCCAGAGGGACATTTGGCGTTAATTGACAATCATATCGCCCTCAAATTGACCTCTTCGCTTTAATCTGCTTGTCCTTGTCCCGGTTTCTCTTATTCCGCTGATGGTCTCTAACACCAAACTCCGACGCTGGGCGATCGCCTTTATTTTTGGACTTTCTCTAGTCATGGTCGCGGGAGAAATTCTGGTTGAAAAAATTGCTATTTTTGGCTTTCACGACATCATTGATATTGACAATCCTCAAAAACAACTGCCCCGACGACCTGAATTTAGCGCCGATTATAGTATCGATAAATTTGAAGACTTTTTGCGGCAGTTGCTAGAGGGTGATTATTGGTTTTTGTCGTCAAATGACCTTTATAATTACTATTATAAACAACCCGCCGATCCGCTTCCCGAAATTTATAAATATCGCCCCAAGGTCATGATTACCATTGATGACGGCTATCGAGACGCTCATCTCAATGTTTTGCCACTTTTGGAGCGACTTTATCGAGAAACCGGCGAGAAAATCACGGTAGTTTGGTTTGTCAACTCCTCGTTTATGGGGGTTCCTGGGACTTATTTAGATCACGCCAGTTGTGAGGAGTTGCGGGAAGGAGTGATTCGGGGCTATTATGATATTCAATCTCATGGAGCGAACCATGATAATTTGACGTTAATTTCGGAAGAAGATGTTGAGAAAGAGGTGGGGCGATCGCAACAGGAACTCAGAGACTGTTTAGCCGGGTTAGAGGGAGATGAAAGCATCGCGAATCATATTTCTTATCCCTTTGGGGCTATCAATGAAAACGCCTTGGAGATTGTTGAAAACTATCATCAATCGGGGTATCTTTATAATACCCGAAGTTTGCGGCTCACTCCTTTTCGCGATCGCTATTTTATCCCGCGTCAAACGGTAAATCGAAACACCTCTGTTGGCCGGCTGCTACGTTTGGCGGCTGGGGGGTGGTTTTAGAGTTTGCCAGATATCCAACACCGAGGAGGGCGAACGGCCATCCCCTCCTGGGAGGGGTTAGGGGTGGGTTACCCTACAGACATCTGTAGCACGAATGCATGAAAATTGGTATTACAATGTCCGAATTCCAACTGAAAGGTGATGCTATGCAAGCCAAACTTAAAGAGCAACTGTCTCGTGCTGATGCTGAAGTGATGTTAGAGCGGCTGCCTGAGCGAATTCGTGCAGCTTTACTCGCTCGTGCCACTGAAATAGAGTATCCAGTTGAGGCGGTTGTCGAAATGGCAATTGCCAGTTTCCTCGATAGTGAGGCACTCGGCTTCGCCGATTGCAAGCCAGGGCGCGGACTCTAAGAAATTCCCTCAGACGATTTGTCCGGTAGTCGGCGAAGTAGGTTTGCTTGAATTGGTCGAGGGTTTGACGTTCCTCGGCGCTGTAGTGGTAGGGGTACATGTGGGCGGTCTTGGTCTAGGGTGATGATGAACGACCAGGCTCCCAACTGGGGGTCTTGGGGCAGATACCATTCGATGAGAGCGGTTTCTGGGGTCAGGAGTTGGCGAAAGTCGGGGAGTTGGGGGCGCACGTTCTCGAAGGCGTTGAAGGCGGGGTCGTTGATTTCCGCGAGTAGGGTTTGCCGTTGTTGCAGTAGGTGTTGCAATGGAGTGGTTCTCGGTGCGTTGGATGCTTGGGCCCTCACCCTTTGCCCTCTCCCAGTTTCCCCTACTCCCGGTGTCCCGCGCTCTACGGTTCTGAAAAAGATTGTTGCAGGGCGGTGATTTCCCGGTTGAGTTGGCGGTATTGCTCCCGTTGTTGGGGCGTGGCGTTTTTGGGAACTAGGTCAGCGCTAGTGAGCATTTCCAGCAGGGTGCGAGACTTACTGCGCTCGACGGTCAGTAGGGCGTGCTCGTAGCGTTCCAGGTGGATGCAGGCTTCTATCATTTTGCCATAGAGGGGCAGGGCATCTTCCATGATTTGCCGTTTGCTGTCGGGGGAGGTGGCCCAGTCCCGGCTCTGTTCCACGGCGCGGATGGCGTTGTCGTAGCCTTCGATGGCGATGTCCCAGTTTTGCTGGTCATAGCCGAGGTTGCCGAGGTTGCGTCCGGTTCTGAGGCAGTCTAGGGGGAAGGAGGAGGGGGTGGTGACTTCTAAGGCGGCTTGGTAGCAGCGAATCGCCGACTCGATATTATCGGCTCGCTCTCCCCGGATGCGGGTTTGGTAAGCATACCCTAAGTTATTTTGAGTCATTGCCCAATCTTTGGCAAAGGCGGTGCGGGTGAAGACTTCTAAGGCGACTTGGTAGCAGCGAATCGCCGACTCGATATTATCGGCTCGCTCTCCCCGGATGCGGGTTTGGTAAGCATACCCTAAGTTATTTTGAGTCATTGCCCAAGATTCGGGAAAGGCAGTGCGGGTGGTGATTTCTAAGGCGGATTGGTAGCAGTGAATCGCCTGCTCGATATTATCGGCTCGCTCTCCCCGGATGCGGTTACCGTAGGCAAGTCCTAAGTTATTTTGAGTCATTGCCCAAGATTCGGGAAAGGCAGTGCGGGTGGTGATTTCTAAGGCGGCTTGGAAGCAGCGAATTGCCGACTCGATATTGTCGGCTCGCTCTTCCTGGATGCGGTTCCAGTAGGCATTTCCCAAGTTATTTTGAGTCATTGCCCAAGATTCGGGAAAGGCAGTGCGGGTGGTGACTTCTAAGGCGGCTTGGAAGCAGCGAATCGCCTGCTCGATATTGTCCCCTCGCTCTCCCCGAATGCGGCTCCAGTAGGCATTCCCCAAGTTCTGGTGAGTTCTTGCCCAATCTTCGGGAAAGGCGGTGCGGGTACGGACTTCTAAGGCGGCTTGGAAGCAACGAATCGCCGCCTCGATATTGTCCGCTCGCTCTCCACGAATGCGCTCAGAGTAGGCAAGTCCCAAGTTATTTTGAGTCCTTGCCCATTTTTCGGGAAAGGCGGTGCGAGTTATGACTTCTAAGGCCGCTTGGTAGCAGAGAATCGCCGCCTCGATATTGTCCGCTCGCTCTCCTCGGATGTGGCTCCAGTAGGCAATCGCCAAGTTATTTTGAGTCCTTGCCCATTTTTCGGGAAAGGCGGTGCGAGTTATGACTTCTAAGACCGCTTGATAGCAGTGAATCGCTTTCTCGATATTTTCGCCTCGCTTTCCCTGGATACGTCTCCAGTAGACAATTGCCAAGTCATATTGAGTCATTGCCCATTTTTCGGGAAAGGTGGTGGGAGTTATGACTTCTAAAACCGCTTGGTAGGCAACAATGGTAATTTCCAGATTATTGGCTTGACTGCCTGATGGAAACTGCTGAATGTCCTTGGCAAAATTATAAAGTTTTCGGGCTAGGTCTTTATTTTTCTCAATATCATCGGGGTCGAGTTGGGAGTGAAACCATTGGGTGATGGTTTCGGCAAACTCAAGGTCGAGTTGGTCTTGGTATTTTTGGAAAATGGGATAAACGGCTTTCCCGCTTAACCCGCTTTTTTTGGCTTCCAGGATTTCTAACCAAATCGCTAAATATTCATTCATAACATCTCGCATCAACAGTTTGCTTGGAACTTCTGGCAGGCTAGGAGGTGAATAAAAGCGTATTCAACCACTGCCATAGATTTTGCCATCTCTCATGCCAACTGGACATGGTTCCGCCTCCCTGAGTCTTGGTTCTGTGAAGCCTTGCGCCACATCGATTATACCCCACTCTTGACCGGCTTCTCCGCTTAGCCGCAGGCTGGTGGTTTTAGCTCGATGCTTCCCTGTTTAGGCGAGGCTTTTGGGATAAGTCCACCACGTTTTGACCGCTTGCTGCTTGCTGCTTTTGTAAGTCTGCAAAAAGTGCTTTCAAGTCATGATTAAATGAGCGTGAATACTCTTCGCGAATTTTGTGAATTTCTTCGACAATTGCATCTTGATACATGATCAATCTCCAAGAAGTTCATAAGGTGTGCAAAGAACTGGCAATTTAGACTCGCCAACGCCAACGCAGTTGCTTCAATCCCCAAACCACTCCCGCCACCAGCATCGTCATCAAGATGGCCCGTAGGGTTCCCCGCAGGGGGGAGGCGGTGACAGCGTTGATGAGAGTGCGTACGCCAGTTAGGGTGAGAATGGGCAAAATCAGGTTAAGATACGCCACATAGCCAACCAGGGGATTGCGGCCGGTGTCGATGAGTGGGGGAATGAACCCCGGTAAACGACGATCGCCGCGAAAGATATCGACCACAACCCGTAAACTGATCAATAGCCAAATGGAGATTCCCGTGGTGGTCAACAGATAACTCCAGGTGGCGGGATCTTTCTTGATTCCTCCCTGAACTGGGTCCAAGACTAACCCCAAAGCAATCCAATAGGTTCCCCAGGTCATCCATTGGCTCAGCAGCCGCTCCTGGGGGCTGTAGGGCTTCTGTTTGAGCCACCAGGTCAAACTTGTCAAAATCAAAGATATCACCACCGTTTGCCCCAGCCAGCGCCCCTGGAGTCCAATTAACAGGGTCAGGGTCCAGGTGAGTCCCAAGAGGGCGA
Source organism: Phormidium lacuna HE10JO (assembly GCA_900149785.2). GTDB lineage: Bacteria > Cyanobacteriota > Cyanobacteriia > Cyanobacteriales > Geitlerinemataceae > Sodalinema > Sodalinema lacuna_A. The sequence continues at coordinate 60,934 of FSSI02000012.1, forward strand.
TCGCCCCATAGCGGCGGGCTGTCCAGCTTGGGGTAGACTCGTCTTCGTGCAACATCTGCCACAGTCCATCGCCGATGAGGGTGGCGGGGAGAACCACCAGCAGATATTTGAGATAGGCCAGGTTGAGAAGATGGGGGATGGGGGAGATGTCGAGATGCGATCGCACCCAACCGGATTCACCCAGAGACAATTGCAGACCAAAAACGAGGGCGATCGCCCCCAAACGGCCCAGAACCTGGTCTCGAGTCAGCCACCAAATGGCGGTTCCAGCAATAGCAACATTGCCTAAAACCACTAAAATAATATCAGTACGAGTGCTAGAAAAGCCACTGCCATCGGCATAGGTTAACTGAGATAACAGCACAATTCCCAAGAGCCAACCCAAGAGATTTAACCCTCGTTGAATGGGAGGCGGAACCCAACGAGGAAATTCGCCAAAGGCTAACCCCAAAATCAGAAATCCCAGCAGAGAAATCCACCATCGCCACACTCCTAAATCCGGGTCAAGGATATTGGGGCGACAATGTTGTAAAAAGACCGCAAATGCAATGAGAGACATCCCTCGCCACAGCGTTGAGAGGGCAATTTTCCACCCCGGCCAACCCTGTTCAATGCGTCGCCGCTGGGCCAGAGGAATTGCAGCCCCCATCGCGAAGAGGAAGGCGGGGAAGACAACATCGACCCAAGTGAGTCCCGGAACCTCGGGGTTAAAGACATGATCCGGGGGCGGAACTTGGGCGTGATACATCCAGGCCGGGAGGGCGCCGCCAAAGGGAATGATTCCCGAGAAGACCATGGCGAGAACGGCCAATCCTCGCAGACTATCTAGGGCGAGCGATCGTTGAGTCACAGTGGGCGCGGGTGAAGGTCGTCCCCTATTATGGGCTAGGATGGGAATGAATGATAACGGTTTAAGCTATGCCAGTATCCTCAGAGACGGTTCGCTGGACGATCACCGATTTGGAGTTATTTGATGACCCGAATAATTCCTATGAAATCATCGATGGACAACTGATTGTGACTCGCGCCCCTCATTGGCAGCACCAAGAAATTAGTGGTAATGTCTATATGGTCTTAAAGGCCTGGTCGCGTCAAACGGGATTAGGACGAGCGGCGATCGCCCCAGGGATTATTTTTTCCGATATCAACAGTGTCATCCCCGATGTGGCTTGGGTGAGTCAGCAACGACTGGATGCGTGTTTGGATGACTCTGGCCATCTAACCGCCGCCCCGGATTTGGTGGTGGAAGTGTTGTCGAACTCGAAACGCGATCGCCTACGGGATTACGAACTCAAACTCAAACTCTATTCATCGGAAGGGGTTTTGGAGTATTGGATTCTGGACCGATACAAGCAGGAACTGAAAGTCTATCGCCGGGAGGGGTCTCAGTTAAGCCTCTCAGAAACCCTTTTCCCCAGTGACTCCCTCACCAGTCCGATTTTGCCGGGATTTTCTTGTGTGGTGTCGGATTTGTTTGACTAAACGTTCCCGAATGGTGCGTTCCGGCAAGTTGAAAGGTGATTTGTCAAAGTTCAAACTCGTTGCAAGCCGGGACGCACCCTACCAGGTCGAACCCTTGTGGTCGCCCCTACGTCTTTCCCCTCTTGGGAGGGGTGCCCGGAGGGCGGGGTGGGTTCTCCGGTGTTCCCAATTAAGGGGCTGGATTGGGATATTTGGCGTGAATTGCATCAATGGCGGTTAACATATCCGGGGTTAATTCCACCGCTACGCTGCCTATATCCTCCTTCAACTGATCTAACGTCGTGGCCCCGATAATGGTACTGGCCACAAACCAGCGCGATCGCACAAAGGCCAAGGCCATCTGGGCCGGTGACAATCCCCATTGCTTAGCTAACTCCAGATAGGCCCCTAACGCCGCTTGCACATTGGGCTTACTATAACGTCCCCCAAACCCCGGAAATTGTCCGACGCGGGAGTTGGGATCGACGCCGCCTTGGTGTTTCCCGGTCAAGAAACCAAAGGCCAGGGGACTGTAGGCTAATAAGGGGACATTCTCCCGATAACTGGTTTCAGCGAGGGTTAGGTCAAACTCGCGATTGAGGAGACTATAGGCGTTCTGAATCGACACCACTCGGGGAAGGTTCAACGTCTGGGCCAGATGACAAAACTGATTCACCCCCCAGGGAGTTTCATTACTCAATCCCACATAGCGGATTTTACCGGCATCCACCAGGTCTTTAAAGACTTCTAACTGTTCGTTGATGGGAACCGTGGGCCGATCTTGGTCTGGGTTGAAGGTTCCGCCGCCAAAGAGGGGGACATAGCGATCGGGCCAGTGGATTTGATAGAGGTCGATGTAGTCGGTTTTGAGTCGTTTGAGACTGTCATTGACCGCTTGTTCGATGTTGGGGCGATCGACGTTGCGATCTTTACCGCGAATCCACTCCATCCGTGAACCGCCGCCGGTGACTTTGGTGGCGATGATGAGTTGGTCTCGTTGCTGTTTGGCGAGCCATTGACCAATATACTCGCTGGTTCGGCCTTGGGTTTCCCCTCGGCCGGGAACGGGGTACATTTCGGCGGTGTCGATGAAGTTGACCCCTTGGGCGATCGCATGATCGAGTTGTGCATGGGCCTCCTCGATGCTGTTTTGTTGCCCGTAGGTCATGGTTCCCAGACAGATTTCTGAGACCTGTAAATCACTATGACCGAGTTGGCGAGTTTTCATAAAAATCGAGATCAATCACAAACTGCTGTTATCTCAGTGTAGGAGCAACCTCCCCGCAATTCATCTCCTAAAGTCCCAAAAGCATCCCCAGTAACACCGCAAACCCCAGCCAGACATTTTGGGCAAACAAATCGCCGAAGGCGGGACAGGGTAAGGTTTCTTCTTGAAGTCGGGCCACTTGCCAAGTCCAGCCCCCCGTGGCCAGGACTAATGCCAGCCAAAATTCGCTCCCTAAGCCCAGTTGAATGCCCACAACCCCCAAACAGACCACCGTAGCGATAAAACAGAGGGCGATCGCCGCCACAACCGCCTCTCCAAAGAAAATCGCACTGGAGTTAATGCCGATTTTTAGGTCATCCTCGCGATCGGATAGGGCGTAAATGGTATCAAACCCCAAAGTCCAGAAGACCGTGGCCCCCCATAACCACCAAGTCGAGGCGGTTAACCCTCCCTCGACAGCACTCCAACTAATCAACACCGCAAATCCCCAAGCCAGGGATAGAACCAATTGGGGGACCGGAAACACCCGTTTTGCGGCGGGATAAAGCAAAATCACGGGAACCGCCGCCACACAGAGGGCGAAGGAGAAGCGATTGAGATAGGAAGCTAAACCCGCTGCACAGAACAGGGCCACGACGCCCACCACAATCCCCGTTTTAATGGACAAGGCCCGGGAGGCCAGAGGGCGGGATTGGGTGCGTTCGACTTGATTGTCGATGTTGCGATCCCAGAGGTCATTGGCGACACAACCGGCGGCGCTGGTGGCGAGGGTTCCCAGGATAATCACGCCAATTAGGGGTAGGGGTGGGGTTCCTTGGGCGGCTAAGACGACGGCCCAGAGGGCGGGAATCATGAGAATGAGGCGGCCGGCGGGTTTATCCCAACGCAAGAGGCGAATGACGGTTTTCCAGGTGGGTTCTGAGGGTTGAGTTAGCATGGTTGGATGGGAATGGGTCGTCTGGGGGTGATGGACATCTCAAGAGATCCAAATCTCTGGGCTGGCCGTATCTAGGACAGACCATCTTGAAGCTAGTTTATGAATTGGTGCGTTCCGGTTGTTTTCTTTCTTTTTCTAAAAGTAAAAAATGGGGCTGAACCGGAACGCACCCTACCGGTGTCTAAAAGATTCTAATCATCGTTGATTTTGACTCCTGTAAAGTTTGCGCCTTTGGTACGCGCTAGGGTTAAATCGGCATCAAATAAATTGGCATTGGTTAAGTCAGCATCGGTTAAATCGGCTTTCGTTAAATTCGTTTCTAAGAGATTGGCTTCTCGTAAATCAGCGCCTCGCAAATCGGCGCGAGTCATGTTCGATCGCGCCAAATTGGTCATATAGAGTTTTGCTTTTTGTAGGCGAACGTCTCGCATCCTAGCACTAGCAATAATCGCATCAGACAAATCAGCACCGCGAACGTCAGCTTCGGTTAAATCGGCATCAATCATCGTGGCGCGTCGGAGACTGGCCCATTTGAGTTTAGCTTGGGTAAAAATGGTTCCGCGAAGATGGGTTTGAGTTAAATTCGCTCCGGTTAAATTCGCACGAGTTAAGTCCGCATAACTTAAATCAATATCCCGTAAATCACAATAGGATAAATTCGCCCCTCGTAAATTGACGGGGTTATAAATCCGGCGTTCATAGCGTAAATTGGCCCCACGTAATGAGGCGCCCCGTAAGTCGGCGCCACTGAGGTTGCAACTGCGTAAATCGGCCCCCATTAAGTTCGCATCAATTAGCGTCGCCAGGCTCAAATCCGCGCCGCGTAAATCGGCCCGTTGCAAAATCGCTCCATGTAAATCTGCATCTCGCAGATGGGTGTTTTGTAAATTCGCTTGTTTGAGATTGGCACCGCCGAGTTTGCTTTTGCGCAGATCCGCCCCATCGAGTTGACTGCGGGTGAGATAGGCGAAGAGTAAATCCGCCCCTTGAAGATTGGCCCCACTGAGTCGAATCCCGATCAGTTCTGCACCGGATAGTTTGGCGTTACAGAGGGTGACGCTCTTAAAATCTACATCTCCAGAAATGTAACGTTCTAAAACTTCCCGAGCGTCCATAGAAGTTTGGCCCAGTGTCATTCAATCATGAGCTTACAGTAGAAACGATCGCGTCCAACTCGGACGTTTCTGTCCCGGCTCTCGGCCATGGACTTTCAGGCGATCGGCACTGCTTAGCTTTAATTCTAGGATACTCTCGTACATCTGAGTGCCGAGGCGATGTGGATCATGCTCGGTGCTGGGATTGAGAGAGGCTAAGTCGAGTACGACATGGAGACAGCGGCCTTTTTGCGTGGCGAGTAGGTTAATCCCGGAGGCGCGATGACGCTGAATTAACCAACGGGCGATCGCGCGGGGGGTTCCCAGGCTGGCCTGTTGCTGTAACTCGCCGTTGGCTGGCGTCGCTGACTGGCTGGGGGGGGTGGGGGGAACGGGATGTTCGAGAACGCCGCCAATGCGATTGAGGTTCAAGCGTACATCGTTGAGGAGGCTGCTGACGGCTTCATGTTTGATGCGTAGTTGCTCTTGGGGGTCGATATGAGCGCAAGTGGCTTCTAGGTTCATTTCCAAGTCCGTGATGCTTTGGGCGATCGCCTCGGTGAGATCTTTACTCGATCGCCGAATCAGATCCTGAACTTCATCGGTGGTGGCCAGATGTTGCAGCAGGCGATCGCTCAGACGTGGTGAACTGGTGGCCGGTGAGGGGGCTGGATTGGGGGCGGCCGCTAAGATGGGTGCTGGCTCCTGCGCGGGCGATACAGGTGGGTTAGCCGCTGTATTGAAGGTCATGCCAAAAAAGAGGCTATTGTCGCTCTCATCGTCCTCTAGGTCTGGCTCTGAGGCTCCTTTGGGGTCGGTCTGTAAGGCGGGACTATCGGTAATATGCTTGCCAAAGCCGATGTCTTCTGGGGGAGACTCAAACTCCGCTACGAGATCCTGAGAACTCTCTTGAGAACTCTCCTGAGAACTCTCCTGAGAGCGATCGCCCACCGCTTGCACATAAAAACGCGTCAAACACCGAACCAGCAAATCGGCGGCGTTGAGATTCTCATCCACCCCATCGAGGTTGCGGGCCGTGCGATGGAGACGGCTATCGAGTTCGTCTAACGTCGGACAAGCCTCGAAGAGATGGCGTAGCAGTTCATCGAGTTCCTGGGCTTTCAGGGCCATCCAGTCGCGATCGCTAAAATCGAACTGGCGATAAATCGTGGAAAAAATCAGAATTTTGCTACGTAGGGGATTGGTTTTACGCAACAACTGTCCCCGCACGTCAAAGAGATCGTCGGGGCCTTGGATTCGAGTAACCGTCAGTTCGTCGCTGTCAAACACGTTTACGCTCTTAAGATGCACCGGTCGCACAGGCAAGGGACATAATCGTAGACTCGCCCCAAGACGTGCCAAAAGACTCGCCCAAAGACTGATGGCACAAGACGAGATATCATCAAAACAAGTTGCACTGTTTGTACTCCTAAGTTTTCGAGCCGTCAAGACGGGGGACTCCCCCCAGCCACGATAGAATCAACCTATTTGTTGTCGGACGTGTTCTCGCGGATACTGAGAAAAACGTCCTAGTTTTGAGGATTTGGTCATGACAGACACCACACCGCCGAGCAATGCGATTCGGATGCAGGCTCGCCCTGCGGGGGTTTCGGTCCGTTCTAACTACGTTTTGGCTGCGATCGATATCGGAACAAACTCCATTCACATGGTTGTGGTTCAGATTCAGCCGGAACTCCCGGCTTTCACCATTATTACGCGAGAAAAGGAAACTGTCCGTTTGGGGGACTGCGATCTCGACACCGGGAATCTTAAACCCGAGATTATTGAGCGTTCAGTCGAGACGCTACGACGCTACCAAAAAATTGCTCACAGTCTCGCGGCGGATGAGATTGTCGCTGTAGCCACCAGTGCAACGCGGGAAGCCCCCAATGGCCAGGAGTTTATTCAGCGAGTGCGGGATGAGTTGAATTTGTCGATTAATCTCATTTCGGGGCCTGAAGAGGCGCGACGGATTTATCTCGGGGTGTTGTCGGGGATGGAATTGGCCCGTCAGCCTCATGTGGTAATTGATATTGGCGGCGGTTCGACGGAGTTGATTCTCGGTGATGGCCAGGAACCCCGCAGTCTCAGTAGTACGAAGGTGGGGGCGGTGCGTCTGTCGGCCCAGTATGTCCATAGTGACCCCATTGAGGATAAAGATTACACCGCCCTCGAAGCCTATGTGCAAGGAATGCTCGAACGTCCGGTTGAGGAGGTGTTGGCTAAGGTTCAGCCGGGGGAAACGTTACGCATGGTGGGAACCTCGGGAACGATTGAGGCGTTGGCGACGATGGATGCGATCGATAATTTAGGTGGCGTTCCCAGTCCCCTCAATGGCTATGTTCTCAGTTTTAAGCATCTCCATAAACTACTCAAAAAACTCCGCAAGAGTAGTTATGAGGAACGACTCGATATTCCGGGGATGGTGGAACGTCGCGCTGAGATTATTGTGGCGGGGGCGGTGATTCTCCATGAGGCGATGTCTCTGTTGGGCGTCGATGAACTGATTATTTGTGAGCGGGCTTTACGGGAGGGCATGATTGTTGATTGGATGCTCAATCGGGGCTTGATTGAGGATAAACTCTGTTATCAAAGTTCGGTTCGTGAACGCAGCACCCGCAAGATTGCGAAAAAGTATCATGTGGATTTACCTTATGCTGAACGCACGGCGGAGTTTGCGGTGAGTTTGTTTGACCAAACTCAGGGAGAACTCCATGAGTGGGGTGAGACGGAACGGGAGTTATTGTGGGTGGCGACGTTACTCCACAATTGTGGACTTTATATCAGTCATTCGGCGCATCATAAGCATTCCTATTATTTGATTCGTCATGGGGAATTGCTCGGGTTTACGGAATTAGAGATTGAGGTGATTGCGAATTTAGCTCGCTATCACCGCAAGAGTGCGCCGAAGAAAAAGCATGACCCTTATGCGAATTTGTCCAGTGGCGATCGCCTCCTGGTTCGCCAGTTGAGTGGTTTGATGCGGTTGGCGATCGCCCTCGATCGCCGCCAACTCGGAGCGATTCACAAGGTCCGTTGTGAACATCGCCCCGATTCTAAGCAGATGACGTTGTTGTTATATCCTAAAAAAGCGGGAGATCCTTGTGATTTAGAACGTTGGAGTATCAATTACAAAAAAGAGCTGTTTGAGGATGAATTTGGGGTTGAGCTATTGGTTTTATTGGCTAGTTGATTTCTCTATCATTTTCTGGTTAGGATCAGGAACAATAATGCCTATCCCGAGTGAGCTGAGGAATCGTAAAACCCCGCCAACTATGATTCTTCAGCTATCCAATTTTGACTAAAATTATCGTGAATCATGACTCATGGAACTTAAAATATGCTCTTAGATGGAATTGAGGCGGAACTGTCGGGATTTGTGATTTCCCTGAATGGAATTTTAACAGGGTTTTGTCAACTGTTGGCCTTGTTTGTGATTGCCATTGGCGTAACTCGTGCTTTGGTGATTTATCTTAAAGACGCTCTCTTTAGACCCCAAACCACTGAGGCGTTTCAACGGGGTCGTTTGGTGATGGGATATTCGTTTTCTCTCGCGCTGAGTTTCTTGATTGGAGCAACGATTCTCAAGACGATGATTTCGAGTCGTTGGGATGATATTGCTCGTTTGGCGGCGATTATTGCCGTGCGGACTGTGTTAAATTATCTATTGCTGCAAGCCATTAGTAAAGCGAGTCCAGCGGTAGAAGAGACGATGGCGGCACAAGCTACGAAATAAGAGTTTTAGCTGAACCATAAAAGTGCTGAATTGTCAAGAGAAACATTAAAAAAAACAGGGTTATGGATTGTATTGAACTCTCACAAATTCGCTGTTACGGTTACACCGGATTTTTAGCCGAGGAACAGGTTTTAGGCCAGTGGTTTGAGGTGGATTTAACCCTCTGGCTAGAGTTAGAAGCGGCGAATCAAAGTGATGCCATTGAGGATACGTTAGACTACCGCCAGGCGATCGCCCAAGTCAAAGACATTATCAAAACCGAGAAATTTGCCCTCGTTGAACGACTGGCCGGCGCGATCGCCGACTCCCTTTTAACCCTAGAGAAAGTGCAGCAAGTCCGAGTCCGCCTCAGCAAACCCGCCGCCCCGATTCCCGACTTTGGCGGCCGGATTACCATTGATATCACGCGCCCACGTCTCCAGGACTCCTAAATCGCCACTCCTCCTACTCCTCAAACCAACTCGATCGCCAGGCCGATTCCGCCTCAATCACCGCTCGTTGTCGTTGTTTTTCATGATAACTGCGTCCCACCTTCACCAATTGCGAGGATAACTCCCGTAGGCGATCGCGCCACGTCTTCAGAGTTGGGTCCGCAAACTCAATGTCCGACAGCCGTAAACGAACCGCTAACAACTGGGCCACCTGCGATCGTGACTCATCCCCCGACTCGGTTTCGACCAATAACTTCAACAAATTGGGGACATTGCTGGCCGTATCCGCCGTTGCATCCACCTGAGTCGCCGCCTGCACCAACTTCGGCGGAACCGTTGCGGGCAAAATTCCCCGACTTTGCAACAGACGATTCACCCGCTGCGACAACTGCGATAACACCCGCGAAACGCCCTGTTCTACCGTACGTTGCCAACTGGCGATCAGTTCAGGCGTCATCGGATCATAATCAGACAAGGAGGGTAAATTGTCCGTATCCTCCAAATCAAACAAATCTGGACCCGACACCTCGGGACTGTCCGTTTCTAGAAAGGGAACCTCATCCTCGTCCCCCATCGACAAACGTTGCAAGCCAACCCGGCTAAATAAATCATCAGGTAACTCAAACTCTTCCGCAAAAGCCTCTAACGCCGCCTGATCACTCTCACTAATCGTCCCAAACTCCTCCGACTCATCCTCATCGTCCTCGTCCTCGTCCGTCGTTGACGTCATCGAAGCAGCTGACGGCGATGGCGATGAGGTTGTCGCCGCACGAGCTTCCTGCATCACCTCAGCCGTACAGCGATAGAACGATTGCAACATCGAGGGTTCAACCTGTTTCGCCAACTGACGAATTTTCAGTTGCAACGCCTGTCGCTGAGAAAATGACAGAGATAAAAACGCCTCAGGATAGCCTTGAGTACAAAGGTGATAGGTTGCCAAGATCAGTTGATGCTGCACCGCGTTCGCTAACGCCGTGATGTATTCGCGGTAGGTGTCCTCAAACGTCTCTGACAGTTGCGACAACTCTCCCTTTAAACGCTCCAACGTCTGATAGAGTCGCTCCGTTGATCCAGTCATCTCATCATCTCCCCCATGATCTAGCCATCCCCCCGAAACAAGAGGGTTCAGAAGCAACACACGTCTCCTGAACCCTCATACGTTAGCGGAATGGGTTAGTTTTTGCCCACATTGGCTTGAGCGGCCACTTCAGCGGCGAAATCGCTCTCTTCTTTCTCGATCCCTTCACCGAGAACAAAGCGCACAAAACGACGCACGCGGATGTTTTCACCCAACTGAGCCACCATTTGTTTCACCAGTTCATCGACGGTGATGTTGGTATCCCGGATATAGGGTTGTTCCAACAAGGCCAATTCCTTGAGCCGTTTGCCAATCCGACCTTCCACGATTTTCTCGCGGATGTTTTCGGGCTTCCCAGCTAAGTCATCGCGCCCCATTTCGATGGATTTCTCCTTCTCGGCGATTTCTGCCGGGATGTCCTCAACCCGGACATACTCCACATTGGGACAGGCCGCGACTTGCATGGCAATGTTGCGCACGAGGTCTTGGAACTCCTCGCGGCGAGCCACGAAGTCCGTTTCACAGTTGATTTCAATCAGAACGCCCACTCGTCCACCGGTGTGGATGTAGCTTCCGACTAGCCCTTCGGCTGCAACACGGCCCTCTTTTTTATTCGCGGAAGCCATCCCTTTTTGACGAAGCCACTCAATGGCTTTCTCGGAATCGCCGCCACTCTCGCTGAGAGCCTTTTTGCAGTCCATCATCCCTGCGCCCGTCTTATCGCGCAGTTCCTTAACGTCTTTTGCTGAAATTTGCGCCATGATTGCTTCTGTTTCTGTCGTTTGTGCTACACGTACAAGGGAAGCTCTTATTCTTCCTCAGACTGGGCTGTTTGAGCGGCTTGAGCCACGGGTTCAGCCTCTTGGCTGTCAGTGGATTGGCTGGCTTTGGATTTCTCCTCAGTGTCATCCGAGGTCTCATCCGAGGTCTCATCCGGGGTCTCATCCGGGGTCTCATCCGGAGTCTCATCAGAGGTCTCGTCGGAGACATCATCAGAGGTCTCGTCGGATTCTACCTCGTCATCCTCGAAATCATCGACGCTGTAATCGTCATAATCATCCTCAGACAGAGAATCGAGTTCACCATGACGACCTTCGTAAATTGCGTCGGCCAGTTTGCCCAATATTAGCTTAATCGATCGGATGGCATCGTCGTTAGCGGGAATGGGAACATCGACGGCATCGGGATCACAGTTGGTATCCAACAGAGACACGATGGGCAGATCGAGTTTGTGGCATTCCTGAACGGCGGTGTATTCCCGGCGTTGGTCCACCAAGATGACGATATCGGGAACTTTACGCATTCCCTTAATCCCACCGAGGTATTTGCGCAGTTTAAACAGTTCCCGGCGCAACATGGCCCCTTCTTTCTTGGGACGCAGATCCAAGTTCCCAGATTCTTCGAGGTTTTCTAGTTCTTTGAGGCGTTCGACACGAGTTTTAATGGTCGTCCAGTTGGTGAGCATTCCCCCCAACCACCGTTGGTTGACGTAGTACGCCCCGCAGCGATCGGCTTCTTGGGCGATAATCGCGGCCGCTTGGCGTTTGGTTCCCACAAACAGGAATTTTTTGCCCGCTTCGGCTGCTGAACGCAGGTAATCGTACGCATCTTCGAGCAGTTGTGCCGTCTGCACCAGGTCGATGATGTGAACCCCGTTGCGATCGGTAAAGATGTACTGAGACATCCGAGGGTTCCAGCGACGGGTCTGGTGTCCAAAGTGAACTCCACATTCGAGGAGTTGAGCCAGTGTGATAACTGCCATAAAACTTGAAATCTCCGTATTTTCGGGTTTTTCCTCCATCCAGCGTTTGATTTCTAAGGAACTCTCGTCCCGTCAGAAACACCCGAAACGCCAAATGTGCGAAATTTTGACAACCTCACTAGGATAGCATGGGGGGGACGGCAAAAGGCAAAAAAGGCAAGAGGCAAGAGGCAAGAGGCAAGAGGCAAAAGGCAAGAGGCATAACCCACCCCTAACCCCTCCCARGAGGGGATGGCAAGAGGCAAGAGGCAATAGGCAATAGACGGTAGGGGCGAAAAATTTTTCGCCCCTACGACTCGTCTCTGTTCCCCGTTCCCTATTCCCTATTCCCTATCCTTTCTCCCTCACCTCAAACGTCGTATTCGTGTCTTCGGGTGCGTTGAGGAGATCGATACAGAGTTGAGCGATGTCGTTGCGGGAACATTGGCCTTTCATCGTGTCACCGCGATCGCGTTCTAAGGCCTTGCCACCCGGCGCTTCGGTGAGGGCGCAGGGACGGACAATCGTATAGGGAACGCCACTCTCGCGCACACTGTCTTCTCCGGCCAGCTTCCAGGTGAGAATCCCGCCGAGTTGGTCGTTCATCCGCACCGCTGGGGGTTCGTCTTCTAGGTTTAAGCCCGGTTTTCCGGGACGAGTCACCCCGGCGGAACTGATCATGATAAATTGCGGTAACGGCGGTCCCCCGTAGGCTTTCATGGTTTCAAGTTCCAAACGGAAGCCTCCCGCTGAAAAGGTGGGGTTGAGTTCGCCGTCATACTCAAATTTACTCAACATCAACTGAAACGCGGTGACCGTTCCGGCGGGGAAGGGGTCTGCTGTTTCAATGGTTTTGGTGCGGAAATTGGGGATTAACTCCGCAAAGGGAATCCGCACGGTCATCCAGATGTTATAGACGGTGTCGAAGGAGTAACAGTAACTGACACCATCCCAACGGTCATCGCCTCGGAGGATGAATTTATAGCGGTTGCCATCGCCGCGAACTCGTAGTTCAATTCCCTCATAGGCCGATAAGTTCAAGGGTTGGTCTAGCGGACGGGTTCGCACGGAGGCAAACCCGCCTGAGTTGGCCGTCGAGACGTTGCCCTCAAACAGGGCCGCGCCGGAAATTTGGCGGATACCACTTTCACTCACTCCGCCCATGACCACATCATCAACGGCGCCCCAAAGGCTGTTGAAGTTGGGGAGGGGCTGTCTGAAGTCAAATATCATTTTTTCGTTTTGCCGCTGTTTTAGATAGGGTTTTGCGGCGTTGACGAGGTTTTTCACCCCCTGATACTCGATGTATTCTGGGGTTTCGGCGACTTCGGGCAGGTAGAATTTCACCCCTTGATAGTATTTCTCGCGGCTGGGGGTGTCTCCTTCGACGGGTTGCACTCGGGTTCCGGTGCAGCAAATCACGGCGCGGACGTTCTCGAAGACTCGCGCATTGAGGGTTTCGGGAAGGGTGATATCGGCTTCGACGAGATCCACCTCATCCCCGAGGAGTTCTCGCCCTCGTTGGGCGTTGCGGACTAGGCCGCGCACGGGAATCCCCTGCTGGTGCAGTCGTTGTACGACTCGTTTCCCCACGCCTCCGGTGGCACCGGCGACGAGAACAACTCCGGGGCTGTTAGGGCTATCTAAGATGGCGTCGTCTTTCATACCAAGTAATTTTTGCAGCCAGGTGAAACTGCCGATAAAGGGAATTTCTCCGAAAAAACCTAGAGTATCGAGGAATCGTCGGACGTCCCAGTTTTGTCGAGTTTGTTCGACCATGAGATGACATCCTCCTGAATAAGATGGGCTGAGTGAGATGGGTGGTGTTAATCTTGGGGTTCTAGGTTTAATTGTAAAGAAACTTTGAGAAAGCGATCGCCCGTTGGGTTTTATTGCGCGTAGGGAATGGGATCGGTGAGGTTGAGGGAATCAAAGGCGGCGCGTCGCAGTTTGCAGGAGTCACAGACACCACAGGCTACGTCACCACCGGCGTAGCAGGACCAGGTTTTCTCCCAGGGAACGCCGAGTTGATTTCCCAGTTGGATGATTTCGGTTTTTTTGAGGTTGATGAGGGGGGTTTGAATGATGATGGGGGTTCCTTCTCGCCCCTGTTTGGTTCCTAGGCGGAAGGCCTCTTGCAGGGCCTGGATATAGTCGGGCCGACAGTCGGGATAGCCGGAATAGTCGAGGGCGTTGACGCCGATGTAGATGCGTTCGGCCTGTTGGACTTCGGCCAGGGCTAGGGCGAAGCTGAGGAAGATGGTGTTACGGGCGGGAACGTAGGTGATGGGGATGTCTTGGGCCATGTCCGCCAGGCTGCGATCGCCGGGTAAGTCTAGGCGACTATCGGTCAGGGCAGATCCTCCCCATTGGCTGAGGTCGAATTGCACGACTTGATGGGTTCGGACTCCAGCGGCTTGGGCGATCGCGTGGGCCGCATCAAGTTCCCGGCGATGTCGTTGTTGGTAGTCAAAGGAGATGGCGTGACAGGTGTAGCCGTCGGCTTGGGCTTGATAGAGTACGGTGGAGGAGTCTAAGCCGCCCGAGAGGAGAACGATCGCAGTTTTGGCCATGGGGTTACGGTTGAGGGGTAGAATCTTGACTATCTTCACGATACCAATGCAGACCCCTCCCACTTGGTGAGTCTGAAGGAAATCACCAGAAGCACGACGACTCGCGATCCGTCACAATGGTAACTACCTCCCATTCACCATGAATTAACCATGACATGAGGAGACCGATGCTATCTAATCCATCTCAGCATCGGGCTGTTGATACCGAGTTAAGGAGAACCTAATGTCCCATACGATTGTCACCAATACCTGTGAAGGCGTTGCTGATTGTGTCGAAGCCTGTCCCGTGGCTTGTATCCATGATGGACCCGGTAAGAATAAAAAGGGAACCGCCTGGTACTGGATTGACTTTTCGACTTGTATCGATTGCGGGATTTGTCTGCAAGTTTGTCCCGTTGAGGGGGCGATCGTGGATGAGGAACGCCCCGATTTGCAAAACACCCCTGAGTAAGGTTCTGTAACGATTTCGGGCCGAGCGTTGCAAGGCGATCGGTCCCGAAAACTCTCTAGTCTCAAGCCATGCTGAAGTAATAACCATGCTATTTAGTCTTACCTCCCTTGTGGAACTGTTGCTGTTTTGTTGGGGAGGATTTTTGGTCTTACATCATCGAGAACGACGGGTCTCAGAATCGTTGGCCTTGGGACTTGGCTTGACATTAATTGTCTTATCATTTATTTTTCAGTTCTCTTTTTTGGTCGGTCGCCCGCACCTTTCCATTGCGATAGAAATTGCTCTCGTGATTGGGATTCTTGTCAAAACTCACCAAAATCATGGTTTTGTTCAGCAAGTAGTACGAGGTTTTTGCTCGTTTTTTAAGCGACATTTGACCATTGTGAGTGTCTCGGCAATCCCTATTATTTATGCTGGCATCAAAGCCATTATTGCGCCCCAAGAATCCTTGGATGTCTTGGTGTATCATTTACCCAGAGTTTTTATTTTTCAACATCATAACAGCCTGCTTCTGGACAAAGTCTGTAAGATGCACAATGCGATTTTTCCTGTAGGTTCAGATATTCTTCCTCATCTGTTTTTACGGTTTAACACAGATATAGGTGTTGGTATTTTTTCTTTTTTAGCTTATCTTTCTATTCTGTTTGGGAATTATGCTTTATCCAGAAAATATTTATCAGAAAAGGGTTCTCTAGCCGTTTGTCTCATTATTGCAGGATTGCCTCAATTTTTCCTTCAATCCTGGATTGCCAAAAATAACATCTTTACCGCTTCGGCGGCGATGTTTTGTTTGTTAGCTGTGAGCCGACTCATTGATAAACCCACATCCCGGAATTTATTTCTAGTGATGCTTGGGTTGATGTTTGGACTCTCGGCAAAAACAACTTTTTTGGCTTTTTTACTACCCTTTAGCATCTTTTTTGGACTATCGGTACTAAGAAAATATGGAATCAGAATCTGGATTGTTCAAATTCGAAAATCTTGGTACTGGTGGTTAGCCGGCTTAATTCCTCTCATGGTACTCTCTCAACTATGGCTGTTTATTCATAATCACATCGTTTGGGGAAGTTGGGCCGGCCCTATTGGATTTGTGGCGTTTCATAAAAACCAAGATGGTCTTTTGGGTGGCGTTGCCAACTTAGTTCGTTTTTTGTTCCAATTTGTTGACTTCCTTAGTATTACTCATATGATACTTGACAAGGCAGCCGATTTTTCAGTTGTAAAGGCGTTACAATCTGTCTATGATACGGTTGTTTATCCTATTGTTGGTGATGCGGCATTACAAAGTAAACTACCCTTTTCCATGATTTGGAGAACTCATCAGTCTCACGGGGGATTTGGTCCATTTGGCTTGCTGGTTATCATTCCAGCGATTCTCGTTAGTCTGCGAACTCGACCAACATTTTCCCGGAATGTCGCTTTAACATTAATCTCATTTTTATTCATTTTCTGTATGTCATCGGCTTGGTCTGCCTATAAAATTAGAATGCTGGTCATTTTCTTTGCTTGCTCTGGACCTTGTGTGTCTAATTTTTTTGCTAGATTGACGATTAACGAAAGTAATAAAAAGTTGCTATTCTTGGGAACGTCACTCGCGTCTATTTTGATTCTTTTTTATGTTTCCTTGTATGAACAGGATTTGCCAGTATTTAATAGTCATGATCCTCGGCAGTTAAGTATTCAAGATAGTTATTGGGTGCAAAGTAACTGGGGACGCGATCGCCTCTATTCCGCTAATCAATTTTATGGAGATGAACGACTCAAAACCCTAGCAGAGTTTTTTCCAGAAGGGAGTCGAGTCGGCTTTTTTAGCCAAAATTTAACTCGATTGCATTACTACTTTTTACATATACCTCAGGTTGAATTTGAATCGATCTGTATGGATGAGTGGGAGCAGCGGAGCGAACCTGTTGAAAAGTTTTCAACTCTCGAAGAGGCGATCGCAAAAACATCAACGCCCCTCGACTATGTTCTGTGCGTTGGAGATATCTGTCAAACTCCCGGAACACAGTTAAGGGAACGGTTACGGTTTGATGGAAATCAAGAAGAAACCCTTATTTTCGAGGTCTTATCGCCTTAGTCGCAAGACGTTTGACCTGAAATGCTAGACTATTCCATAAAAATGCCATTGAGTCATTCAATCTTGGCATCTAATCCGTTCTATCATTCTGAGGAAGGTTCAATCGATGTCTATGATGACCCGTCGTCGTCTCGTTACAGACAGAAACTCTCTTCATTTTTGAAGTTTTACCGACATCACCGTCCAAGTAAGACTGGCGGTTGTATCAAAAACATGACAAATCATCTGGGAGTGTTCGACAACTGAACCATCCTGAACTAACCTAGAAGAGATTATGGTAAGGGTCAGGCTGCAACTCGCTACACCTTGAAGAAAAGCCTATTTACCTCTGCCGGTTCGATGGTTCATCACTACAAAACCCATAAGCACTGAAGCCATTGATTCCGTCACGTCAGGCTTCCCTTAAAGATACTAGCTTCGTTGCCCCAAAATGCCCATACTGAGATGCTCATGACTAGATTAACCGAGTCCGACCCCACACCTCACGCATCAGAGACATTACCCGAATCCGAAAATCGGATTCCTACCAGTATCACCTGGGGGGTTGTGGCGATTTGTATTTTACCCTTTGTCTTGAATCTGTTTGGGGTTGACTTTTCGAGCTTCGGAGAAGTTCTCACCCCAGATATGGCCGGCGAACTCACTCCCGCCGAACTGTTTGAGGCCATGCACGACAGTCTGGAGGGAAGTTTTGTTCATACTCTCCTCGAATGGAGTGCATTTTGTGTGGCCCTGTTGATTGTCCTGTTGAGTTTAATGGACTATAGCTTGCGTGGTAATCCCATCACTCCTGTGTTGGGGGTTGCCCTATTTTTCTCGGGGATGATGGATGGTTTCCATACTTTAGCGGCTAATCACTTATTAACAGTTGTTGCATCGACTCAGGATTTAGTTCCCTTTACATGGGCAATTTGCCGCTTGTTTCATGCTCTGATTATGATTATCGGTGTCTTTGTGTTGCTGAGTCGAAATCTGAGCCATCAACATACTAACCCCAAGGACAATTTGGGGTTTATTTTAGTTATTAGTGGTGTCTGTGGACTTTTAGCTTATGCTTTGATTTATTTTACAGCCACTCAGGAATTTTTACCTCAAACTACTTATCCTGATGCTCTGTTAACTCGCCCTTGGGATTTCGTTCCCATGCTTTTATTTATTGTGGCGGGACTTTGGATCTATCCTAAATTTTATCATCACAACCCAACGCCATTTTCCTATGCCTTAATTATTAGCGCTATTCCTAACGGTGCAACCCAGGCCTATATGACGTTTGGCTCTACGGCCTTATTTGATCATGCCTTTAATGTGGCACATTTTCTGAAAATAATTGCCTATTTTGTGCCGCTGATTGGCTTGGCGATCGAATATATTCAAACTTATAAGCGACAGGCTCGTTCCTTATTTCAGGATTTGCAAAGAAGCCTAAATTTTATCAAAGCTCTTGTGCATGATATTTTAGAATCAACTCGTTTCACGGTTCAGATTACACGGTCTGGAGAGAAACTCGAAGCGATGATGACTCATCAGACTCAGTCGACGACAGAGGTGATTAAGACCGCGCAAACCATTTCTGGGCGATCGCAGGAGTTAGGCGAAACCGTCGCCGAAATTGAAGCGGATTTCGAGAAACTGCGGATCTCGTGCGTTTCCCTCTCCAAAAAACTCGGGACGATCGCCGACCAAGCCAATCGTATCACACGCATTACCAGTACCATTGATGATATCGCCAAGCAAACCAAATTCCTCGCCATTAACGCCTCAATCCAAGCCATTGGTTCAGGAGAGCATCACGAAGCACAAGGCTTTAACATTGTCGCCAAAGAAATCAACGCCTTAGCCAGTCAAACCCGCACCACAGCTCAGGCGATCAACCCCATTGTGCAGGAAATGCAAGCCGCCGTGGCGAATGGCGTCGATGAAATGAATACCTTTACCGAAGCTCATGTCCAAGCCATTACGCCCCGGATTACTCTGATTAACCAAGGGATTCAAGCACAAGTTCTCAGCGCCCAAACAATACGAAAAGAAATCACACAACTCGGTAGTTCAAGTGAAGAAACCTCAGACTACCTACGTCAGACCTTAGAGCAAACAAACAATAATCTAGCCAACCTACAACAGTCCGTCGAAAACTTACAACAGGAAATCAATCGTTTTTCCCGAGATCCTCAGTCCCTGCTTTAACAGGATTGACAGGAACCGCTGAGCCTCGCTAACCTAATGGCAATTGCAACGACAATTGCAACGACAAAGGCAAAGTCCTCACCCTCCCTAACTCCTAGCTCCTAAATCCTATGAAAAACCGTCTCGTTTACTCTGAATTTGGCGATAACCGCGATAATGATGATGCGATCGCCCGTCCCACCCCAGACCTTCCCCCTCAAGAACAGCAATTACGGGTTCAACCCACCCGCAAAGGACGCAAAGGAAAAACCGTAACCGTGATCACAGGCTTTCAAAGTCACCCCGACACCCTGAAAGCCTTACTCAAATCCCTCAAACGCCAATGCGGTGCGGGGGGGTCAGTCAAAGAGAATAGCCTCGAAATTCAAGGGGATGTCGTTGAGCGGGTTGTGGCTTTGCTGATCGAAGCGGGGTATCGGGCTAAACGCAGTGGTGGTTAAGCCGAAAACCCGTCAATCTGACTCAGGCTCCCTCGGAAGAGAACCGGGGTTGAGCAATTCACGTAGCAAATCAGCTTGCTTTTGGGCCTGAGTGTCACTCGGATCGAGATCCGCCGCCTTATCAAACGCATCGAGAGCCTGTTCGTAGCGGTGCAAGTGGATATAGACAACGCCCAAGTTATACCAGATATTAGCATCCGTCGGTTGTAGCTCCGCCGCATAGCGTAGGGACGTCAACGCCTCCTCATAACGCCCCGTTTGCTCTAAAACAGCACCGAGGTTATCAAACAGAATCGCGCATTTCGGAAACAAACCCGGCTCTAGGATGTCTCGTCGGTGACAATTCTGTCGCTGAATCGCCTCAGAACACGCATTCAGAGCCATGATGGGATCCGCATTGGAACAGAGATCCTCAAGTTCTTCGAGTTCATAGCTGTTTTGGCTAAAGCTACCAGAACGAGGGAGGCTAAGGAGGCCTCGCACTCCACCAGATTGAAAGAACTTACCGGCCATCGCCCGATTCGTTCCGCCCACTAGAATGATAGTTAGAGCGAGGGTAACTGAACTTAAGAACGTCCTCATGAGTCCATTCCTGATGGGTCGATTAACGTCATACATGATCATAAGCAGGTATCGGATTCCCCTATTTACGGGAGTCTAGGGTCGCATCGCTAATTTACAACAATTCATACCAGTTTAGCTCAGGAAAACTACTGAGAAAGGGGTGTCATACTTCAGTATTTATACTGAAAAATTAACTTAACGTGAGATAAACCTCTTTAAATCGCCTCAAGAATCGATATTTTAGTTTTTTTTAGAGCCTTGATGGTTTGATATATCAACGTATCTCTTGATGCTCATCTCAATCTTGACCTAACGTACAGTAATTTCACAAGATAAACCAAGCTAAACCTTGAAAATAAATACCGTAAAAACAACAAAGGCATCCTAGATTGCAAAATCATAAAAAACGAGCGATTTCCAGAGACATTATCATCTTTTCAACTCAACGCTCGGTTTTGCTCTTCCGTATAATCACTAAAGCTTTACCAGTAATTATACGGAGTTTTGACAGAAGACGACCGACGATGTGATGCAGATCATATCCTCTGGCCTCCAAAGCCGAAATAATTAAGCCGTCAAATTCAATCAACAAAAGCATCAATCGTGTTAGCGCGAGTTTGGAGTGCATCCCTCTATGGCATCAACGCCGTGCGCGTCGGGGTCGAAATTGATGTCTCTGGCGGACTTCCCGCAACCGTGGTGGTGGGATTACCCGATACCGCCGTGCAAGAATCTCGGGAACGAGTCAAAGCCGCTCTGCGAAATTCTGGCTTTAGCTTTCCCATGCGGCGAATTGTCGTCAATCTCACCCCGGCTGACCTACGCAAAGAGGGGCCAAGCTTTGACTTACCCATCAGTCTGGGGATCCTCGCGGCGTCAGAACAAATCAACCCCCAACTGCTGGGGGATTATCTGTTTCTCGGAGAAGTCTCCCTCGATGGTAGTTTACGGCCCGTCACCGGAGTGCTTCCCATTGCGGCGGCGGCGGCCGAGATGGGAATGACGGGGCTAGTCGTCCCCGAGGCCAATGCGAAAGAGGCGGCGGTGATCGCGGGCCTGTCGGTTTATGGCTTTGGTTCGGTGGCCGAGGTGACCCGATTTCTCGATCAGCCCGATCAGTTCCCGCGCACGGTGGTCGATTTGCAACAGGCCCTGGCCAGTCGTGAGGATGTGGGCTTAGATCTCAAAGAGGTCAAAGGACAGGCCCATGCGCGACGCGCCCTGGAAATTGCAGCGGCTGGGGGACATAATCTGATTTTTGTTGGACCGCCGGGAAGCGGTAAAACCATGTTGGCGCGGCGTTTACCGGGGATTCTACCACCGCTGAGTTTGCCTGAAGCCTTGGAGGTGACGCAAATTCATTCGGTGGCTGGGTTATTGCGCGATCGCGGCCAACTCATCAGTCAACGTCCCTTCCGCAGTCCCCACCATTCCGCCAGTGGTCCCTCCCTCGTCGGCGGTGGTAGTTATCCCAAACCCGGCGAAATTTCCCTGGCCCATCGCGGTGTCTTATTCCTCGATGAATTGACCGAGTTTAAACGGGATGTCTTGGAATTTCTGCGTCAACCCCTCGAAGATGGCCAAGTCACCATTTCCCGCACTCGTCAATCGGTGGAATTTCCGGCTCGCTTTACCC
Source organism: Phormidium lacuna HE10JO (assembly GCA_900149785.2). GTDB lineage: Bacteria > Cyanobacteriota > Cyanobacteriia > Cyanobacteriales > Geitlerinemataceae > Sodalinema > Sodalinema lacuna_A. Next base: position 82,568 of record FSSI02000012.1, read on the forward strand.
TTGTCGCCAGTACTAATCCCTGTCCCTGTGGCTATTATGGCGATCCGATTCAAGGATGCACCTGTTCACCCCGACAACGAGATCAATATTGGGCCAAACTCTCGGGGCCACTCATGGACCGTATTGATTTGCAAGTGGTCGTCAATCGTCTCAAACCCGAAGAAATTTTACAGCCGGGCCTGGGTGAAAACTCCGCTTCGGTGCGATCGCGGGTCAAGCTGGGCCGAGACTACGCCTCAGAGCGCTTCGCCGCTGAGCCAATTCGCTGTAACGCCGAGATGCAACGTCATCATTTGCGCCGCTGGTGTCAACTCGATGAGGCCAGTCAGGGATTACTGGAGGCGGCGATTCGTAAATTAGGCTTATCGGCCCGAGGAACCGATCGCATCCTCAAAGTGGCCCGCACCATCGCCGATCTGGCCCAAGCCGATCGCATCGAGGCCCCTCACATCGCCGAAGCCATCCAATATCGCACCATCGATCGCATGACCTAACCCCCCAACCCCACCGGACAGAGATCGACTAACACACAATCCCCACAATTGGGCTTACGGGCCTTACACACCGCTCGTCCATGATAAATGAGACGAATTGACCAATTTTCCCAGTCTGACTGGGGTAACAAGGGCATCAAGGCCCGCTCCACCTTCACGGGATTGTCCTCATCCGTGAGTCCCAGCCGTCGACTCAAGCGCTTCACATGAGTATCCACCGTCACCCCAGCATTGATCCCAAACCCATGAGCGAGAACCACATTGGCCGTTTTCCGAGCCACACCAGGGAGTTGAGTTAACGCCTCCATGGTTTGGGGAACCTGGCCGTCAAAGCGTTCCAGAATCATCTGGCTCGCGCCGCGAATGTTCTTGGCCTTATTGCGATAGAAGCCGGTGGATTTAATCAAGGCTTCCAACGTCTCCAGGTTGGCTCCCGCCAAGGCGATCGCATCGGGGTAATGCGCAAACAAGGCCGGGGTGACGTTGTTGACTCGTTCATCGGTACATTGAGCCGAAAGCATCGTCGCCACGAGTAATTGCAGCGGACTCTCATAGTCGAGGCTACAGGTTGCATCAGGATATAAGGCCGTCAAACGCCTCAAAATTTCCCCGGCCCGTTGTTGCTCAGACACAGATTTGACAACCATAGAGAGTTCGCTTAGCGGCTGAGTTGTTGCACCCATTCGAGTTGGCTGGTATCGCGCACAATCAGGAAAATTCCCAATCCCAACAGTAACAGCAATCCCGATTGCATCACTCCATCTTGGATATGCACCGGAACCGGTTTCCCGCGAACCCCCTCAACCAGTAGAAAAGCCAATTGGCCGCCATCTAAGGCCGGTAGGGGCAAGATATTGATAATCGCTAGGTTGACACTAATCACCGCCGCAAAAAACAAGAGATTCATGGCATCGCGGGCCGCAAAATCAGCGCCTTGAGCCACAATCCCGACAGGACCGGCAATCTGGCCGGCCGTACTTTCGAAGTTGGTCGCGAGCTGATAAAAGCCCTTGAGGGTATTGACAAAAATCACCTGAAACTGTTTGGCGGCAATTCCCACCACCTCAAAGGGGTTTTGAACTTGACGATAGACTCGTTCCCCATTGGGTGCTAGTTGTACACCAATGCGCCCGTTTCCGTCGCTTCCCCGTTCAGGAATGACCGTTAGGGAGAGGCGATCGTCATTGCGTTCAACGGTCAGAGAAATGGGGGTTTCCGGGTTATCTTCGATGGTCTCTTTGAGATCGAAGATGGCCGATTCTCCCGCCCCTAGGGGGTTGCCGTCAATGGCGACAATGAGATCGAGGTCTTCTAAGCCGGCCCGCGCGGCGGGGCTATCGACGGCCATCACTTGAGGGACAACCACACCGGGTTCAGCGTTGAAGCCGCTGGGAATGCCCGTGGAGCCGATTTGGAAGATGAGAACCAAATAGGCGAAAATTAGGTTGGCGATGACGCCAGCGCTAATGACGATCGCGCGATCGAGAACCGGCCGATTGCGGAGTAAATCGGGGTCATCCTCGGGGATGGTGCTGTCGGGATCGTCATCGGGGAAGCCGACAAACCCACCGAGGGGGAAGGCGCGGACAGCATATTCGGTTTCGGGGCCTTGGTATTTGAGCAAAATCGGACCAAAGCCAATCGAAAAGCGGTTGACATGGATGCCTTGCCAGCGAGCCGCGAGGAAATGACCTAGCTCGTGAACGGCGATGAGAATGGCGATAACTGCGATCGCTGCCAGAACAAACATGACGTTAGTAGCAAAAGAATAAACAGGCCTAGTTACCCATCTTAAATGGTTTTGCGGTGTAGTCGGGCTGATCGGCAAAACTCAACGCCGACTCAACGCCAACTCACCGCGATCGCGAGGGGCTAGGATGGGGACTCAGGCCGGTCTGGAGGGGACTTTAGCCGGTGTTACGCATTCCGGCCGCAATCCCATTGAGGGTTAACAAGGCCCCGCGCAGCAATTCACCTTTGCTATAGCGCGAGTGAATCACCCCTGGGGTAGCACTTTTGCCATGTTGACGCAGGCGCTTGAGTAAGGACACTTGCAAGAGTCCCAGGGGGATAATGGTGGAGTTGCGTAACTGCACCGAGCGTCGTAGGCCGGGATCTCCATCGAGGAGATGTTTATGGCCGGTAATTTGTAGAACCAGGTCCCGTGACTGATGATATTCATCAACGATGCGATCGAGAATCACCGCAAAGCGATCGCGATCTTCAGGATGGCTCAACTCCCGCACATAATGTTCGGCGATTTGTAAATCCACTTTGGCCAGGGTCATCTCCACTTTAGAGATGGCCATTTTGAAGAAGGGCCATTTCATGTAGAAATAGCGCAACAACTTGAGATGTTCCTCGGGTTTCTCCTGCAAGAACTCATTGAGGGCGGTTCCCACACCGTACCAGGCCGGGAGTAAGAAGCGGCTTTGCGTCCAGCTAAACACCCAAGGAATAGCCCGTAAACTGCCGATATCTTTCTTCCCTTGACGACGGCGGGAGGGACGGGAGGAAATTTGCAGTTGGCTAATTTCCTCAATCGGCGTCACTTGCATGAAGAAGTCGATAAAATCGGGTTCCTCATAGACCAAAGAGCGATAATGTTGCCGAGATTTGTGGGCCAACTCCTCCATAGTCTCGTTCCAGGGTTGGATGTCGTCGAAGCCAGACCCCAATAAGCTCGATTGAATCACCGCCGAGGTTACGGTTTCGAGGTGATAGAGGGCCAACTCGGGGAGGGAGTATTTCGAGGCCAACACTTCTCCCTGTTCCGTGATTTTAATGCGGCCATCGATGGTGCGTCCTGGCTGAGCCAAAATGGCTTCGTAGGCGGGACCCCCACCCCGGCCGACGGACCCACCGCGTCCGTGGAAGATGCGCAGTTTCACCCCGTAAGGCTCGCTGACGGCTTGTAGGGACTTTTGCGCTTTATGGATTTCCCAGTTACTGCTGAGGAAGCCCGAGTCCTTGTTACTGTCGGAATAGCCGAGCATCACCTCTTGTAGAGAGGGACTCAGGGGGGTCGATGAGGAGTCTTCTCGTCCGTAGCCGCCGGTGAGGAGGATTTGGTAGAGGGGTAATTCAAACAAATCCTTCATGACTGAAGGGGCTCGTTTCAAGTCTTCGACGGTTTCAAACAGGGGAACCACTTGTAGGGTTCCGGTCCCGGTGGCGGGGTCATAGAGGCCCGCTTCTTTCGCTAACAACAGCACTTCTAGGAGGTCGCTGGCCTGGCGACTCATGCTGATGATGTAGGTTTGACAGAGTTCGGTGCCAAACTCCTGTTGTAGCAGCCGGACAATGCGGAAGGTTTCGATGGTTTCCTTGGTAATCGGCGAAAAGGGTAATTCTGTCGGAACCAAGGGCCGGCGCGTTTGCAGTTCTTTGGTCAGCCACTCTACCCGTTCGGCTTCTGTCAGTTCGCAATAGGGTTTCGGGAGAATTTGTAGATACTCGGTCAGTTCATTGAGAGCCTCTTCATGGCGTGAGGATTCTTGGCGAATGTCTAAATGGGCCAAGTTAAAGCCATAGATTTCGACCTGACAGATGAGGGTGTCGAGTTCACTGCATTGCAAGCCAGTTTCAAAGAGGTTCCGTTGAATCAGTTGCAATTCGGCCAGAAATTCCGAGCCTGAGCGATAGACGGGGATGCTGTTGACTTCGCGGATTTGCTGTCGCCAGTCTTCGGCGTGGTAGAGGCTGAGGTTGCGATCGCGGGTATTTTCGAGCCGTTTCTGCACATAGGCCAGTTTCAGGCGATAGGGTTCTTGGCGGTAACGGATGGCGAGGCGATCGTACACTTCGCTCATTTGCAGCCGATCCTGTTCGACGGATTCGAGCAGTTCCGGTAGCACATCGCTCCAATGAAGAGATAGACTCAGAGACTCACTGAGGCTATCAATGGCATCGATATACTTCTCTAGGACGAGATTCCGTTGATAACAGGCGGTTTGCCAAGTTACACGAGGGGTTACGGACGGGTTTCCATCGCGATCGGACCCGACCCAGGAGCCAAATTTACAGAAGTTGTAGCTTGGCGGTTCAATATGGGGGAAGGAGACTTTGAGGGTGCGTTTGAGCCGCTGGTAGAGTTGGGGCAGGGTATCAAACAGCACTTCGGTGAAGTAATGCAGAGTATATTCGACTTCATCGAGGACCGTCGGTTTGAATTGGTGTAATTCATCGGTCCGCCACCAGAGGCGAATTTCCTCCATCAGTTGTTCCTGAAGCGCTTCAGCTTCGAGGGAGGAGGTGCGTCCCATCGAATGGAGGCCATCTTCAACCCGGTCGAGTTGGCGTAAGACGCGGGCGATACGACGTTGTTTGCCGCGAATGGTGCGCCGTACAATCTCAGTCGGGTGAGCGGTGAAGACGAGACGAATATCGAGTTGATCGAGTAATTTCTGAATCAGGTTCGGGGGAACATTGAGTTGTCGCAACTGGGGAAATAGGGAGCCAAAGGTTCCCCGTTCAGGGGTTTGACTGGTCTCAGCAGCCGGGAGACTCGCATCAGGAAAGCCCTCATCGGGGGACTCAACTCGTGAGATGGACTCCTCGGTAAAGGTTAAATTGTTGCTGACGTTGGCTTTTTGCTGATCTCGTTGTTCATAGTGTTGTTCAACGATGTTGATCAGTTGGAAGTATAGAGCGAAGCCTCGGGCCGCGCGAATCGCATCGTTGAGGTCAAGTTGTTCAATTTTGCGAACGACGGGAGAATCTTTGAGATTCGGTGCTTGTCCGCCTTCGGCTTGCATGGGGTTAAGTTCATGTAGGAGGTCAACCATTTGTTGACCGCACTCCTGACGCAGTACGGACTCCCACAAGTCCTCAACGACTTTGAGACGGTGACGCAGCCGAACGTCTGAAGTGGAGGAGACGTTGAATGGGCGATCGGTTCTCTCAAGGGTTGGACTCATTATGATACTCGGATTAGGCGGCTTGCCAATGTTGGGGCAGGTTTCCTGGGGTTTGCCCGTTGCTGTCAGGGTACGAGCCGGTCACAGCGGCAAAACTGTCATGACCGAAGGCCTTAGAGACTGGTGAACTGAGCAGAACGGGCAGACTCGGGAGGTTGTCGTCAGAAAACAATTTATTCTGTCAACAAATCCTCGTTTGGTGTTGTAGTCTGCGTGACAGACATTAACTCGATTCAGCGTTGCTGGGGTTGGACTCGTCGCTGGGGACGTTGAGAACGGGGAGGCGATCGCCCCGAAATAACTCCTCGCTGGCTTGTCCGAGCGCAATGGTGGACTCCAGCAGCGCCTGAGCGCCCCAGAGTCCCGCTAGAACAGGAGCCGTGGCCGCTCCGACGAGGAGGCTGGCCAGGGTGGGTCCGGAGGTGCTGACCTCGGGGTGATGACCTGAGTTATTATAGGATTCCATGAGACTAGCCCTCTTGAAAATTGGATCGGTCGATATGCCAGAACGATATGCCAGAATGGGATCAGTCGATGATCGTTAATTCTTTCCTACTGCAAATAGAGGCAAAACTCAATCTCTGGCCGAGGTCAATGGGTTGGCCGAGACTCGCTTGGGTCTAGGATACGTGAATCCTCGCGAACCTGCTAATTCGCCGCCAGCTCTCGAATGGAGGTTGCGATATTGAGGTTCCGATGTGAAGGAATTGCACATGAATTGCACAGCAGTCAAGTCAGGACGTGATTGGTGGTACTGAATACAGACAATGCTCCGCAAGCGGGGACGACCGTTGACTTAACCCCCTGGGCCGACCAGGCGCTGAATCTGCCGGGGGTCTCGATTGCTGTGTCGGTCCGCGATCGCGATTTGCACTTGTGGTGTTGGGGGGAGGACTGTCCCGATGCGCCTCGGGTGATGGCCCGGTTGTCTCAGGCGATTCATCAGGATCGTCCTCTTCCGGCGAATGCGCCACCGATTGATCGGGTGTGTCTGTATGGGCGATCGCTATCGGCTCCCCCGAGTGAAACGCCGCCGTTTGAGCAGCCGGATTGGACGGTTCGGTTTACGGTGGCCGCGCCGCCTCCCTCGTCCTCCCAGGAGGCGGAGACGACGCTGGCTGAGACCCCCCCCGATCGTCCTCAGGTGCGCCGCAAAGCCAGTAAGAAAACCTTAATTGAAACCGTCGAGCGGGCGTTGCAGGAGATCTCGACGGATGTTTGGATTTCGGTGAAACGGATGGAGCGTCACCGGGGTGGCCGTCGTCTCTGGATTGCGTGTGAGTCGGCCTATGCGCCGGATGCGGCTCTGTTGGCGCAACCGATCGCCCGCTGTTTACGAGATCTCAATTTACGGGGGTTTCGGGATGCGGTTCTCTTAGGACAGGTTAGCGGGGAGTCGCGGCCCGAATGGGTGTTACGGGTCGATCTCACGCCGAGCGATCGCACGATTGAGGCCTGGGCTCGCTGGGGAGATGTGGCGGCGATCGCCGTACGGCTGAATCGGGCCATCGCCCCGTTTGATCTCCAACTGTCGGCGGTTCTCAAGGATTCAACGCTACATCTGGTCTGTAGTCCTCTCCACTATGGACAACTGACCCTGGAGACGTTCCCAAGCCGTGAGGCGGTGATGGACAAACTCTCGGCGGTGCTTCAGTCTTTGGCTCCGCGCGGGATTCTCGGGGCGACGGTCTATGCGGTCGATATCCCCTATGAAGCCAGTTTCCCTCAACCGAAAACGCCGGTTTGGGTGGCGTGGGAGGATTTACCGGCTCGTCAACGACCGGATTTGGTTCCCTCGGCTCTGGAACTGGCTCGGGGTGGGAGTCTCTCGGCGTTGACGTTTATTTTGGAGCGGCTACTGAACCCGTCGTTAACGGAAAAATTAGCCACGGGTGGGATTCGCATTCAAATTCGTCGCAAGGGGGCGCTCTTGCATATTATGAGCGAGGGACTCACCTGTCCGGTGCAGTCGGAAATTGCGCCGGCTATTGTGAAGTTTTTGGGACAGTTGGAGTTAACCCATCTGGCGGGGGTACGGGTTTATGGCCGCCGCAGTGGCCAACGGAAGCCACGCTGGAACTATGGGGTCGATTTTGCGACGACGGCGGATCAGCCGAGCCGGGATACGAGCCAGGACACTCGCGATCGCCAGCCTGATGTCCCGGATTTTCAATCCCTCGATGGGGTTCCCCTGGATCTGACGACGGCGACGGAACCCGAAGCCCCCGAAGATCTCCAAGACTCATCGACAACCGAGAAAACCTCGGGTCAGACCCTCTCAGACTGGCTCTGTCGTAGCAGTCTCTTCCGGCCACGGGAGTCTCTACCGGAATCGGCGACGACGGAGCAGCCGCAGCGACCTCAGGTCACGGTACCGATATTACTGATTTGGGGATTGTTGGGATCTGTGCTGACGATTCAGGCCGATTGGCTGGCCAGTGAGGCTCTAGAACGCCGTCAGCAGGCTCTGGCTCCGCCGCCGACGTTGGCGGTGGAACCGCTCGATGAGGAGACGGAGTTTGAGTATGATATCCAGCTTCCTGAGTTATCTCAGGCCGAAGGGTTAGAGGAGGATGTGTTCGATGGCGCTGGCTTTACCGCCACGCCAAGCCGACCTCAGGTGGTGGCGGCCCAGATGGGGGAGATTCGTTTACTTCGAGAGCCGGAGGTGGAGTTTCCGACGTTCAATAGTGAGCAGATGGATCGCCAGTTGGCGCTCTATCGGGAGTATGTGGACCAGCATGGGGTTCCTGATGTGCTGGTGGTGGGAAGTTCTCGGGCGTTGCGCGGGATTCATCCGACGGTGTTACAGGAACAGTTGAAGCAGGACGGATATCCGGCTCTGCGGGTGTTTAATTTGGGGATTAATGGGGCGACGGCTCAGGTGGTGAATCTGCTGTTACGGGAGATTATCCCCCCGGATCGCCTCCCTCAGACGATTATCTGGGCTGATGGGGCGCGGGCCTTTAATAGTGGTCGTGAGGATGTCACCTATGAGGCGATTGTGCGATCGCCGGGCTATCAACAGATTCAACGGGGGTTCCGGCCGATTGAGTCGTCTTTGGAGGCGGAACCGGTGATCCCGGAGCGATCGCTGTTTGAACGAGTCAGCGATCGCTATCAGGCTCTCGATGAGCAGTTGCAAGATCTCGTGGCTCACTATTCGGCGGCCTATCCTCAACGGGATGCGCTCAAGGATTGGCTGGCCGACACCCTGAGCGATCGCCCAACCCCTGAGGGAACGCCAACGCCGGAGACGGCTCAACTCCCGGCTGATGAACCGCTACTCCATGACAATGGCTTTTTGGCGATTCCCAATCGCTTTGAGCCGCAGCAGTATTATCAGAATCATGCTCGGGTCACCGGGGCCTATGATGGGGACTATGCGAATTTTCAGTTGCAAGGGTTACAGGCGATCGCCCTGCGATCGGTTTTGGAGTTTAGCCGCTTCCAGGATCTGAATTTGATTGTGGTTAATTTACCGTTGACGGATGAGTATTTAGATCCGGTCCGGCTTGAGTATGAAGATATCTTTGTCCAGTTTTTGGTGCAGAAATCTCAAGATTATGGCTTTGTTTTCCGCAACTTTGGTCAGTTGTGGAGTCAGGAGTATGACTACTTTTCTGACCCGAGTCACCTGAATCGCTATGGTGCGGTGGCTGTGTCGCAACGACTGGCTAAAAGTCCCACGATTGATTGGACGCCTGAGTCGAATCCGTGATCGGGTTGTCACTCCGTCTAATTCAGCCGTTCGAGTTAACTCTGTTTCTGTTTTAAAGCATCGCCCTCATGTCCAAGTTCCTGACTTTGCTGTTCCGCTTCTCTGAGTTCGCTGGTGTTTCGTTCCTTTGGCTGATGGCGATCGCGCCTATCGCCCTAGCTACGGCGAGTTCTGAACGCTCTAAACCGACAAAAACGCCTCTAACCCTTATCAAACAAGATACTGAGAAAAAAACCGAGGAAACGACGGATAACACGAGTGAGGGGAACAGTGAGGAGGAGAGTGACGAACCCTCGTTCGCGGATCTCGTCGCCGATACCACTCGGGTTGAGGGACTGTTTCCCCTCTACCACAACTCCGAAAATGGCGATCTGTTCTTAGAACTTCGTCCTGATGATCTCGATCGCCTCCATTTGTTAATTATGACCTTATCTCAGGGAACCGGTGTTGTTTTCCTGGAAGGATTACCGCTACGAGATATTCCGATTTTATTTCAAAAACAAAATGATAGGATTTTACTAACAGTTCCGAATACTTACTTTAGAACGGAAGCCAATGACCCTCAAGAATTGAGCTTAGACCGCTCATTTAGTGATTCAGTTTTAGCGTCATTAGAAATTAAAGCCACGCACCCTGAACGAGGGAGTTATTTAGTTGATTTCGGAGAGTTGTTGTTAACCGAAGACTTGCAAGGCTTGGACTCGTTAATGACGAGTTTGTCATTAACATTGCAAGGCGATCGCTCCTATATTTCAGACCTCAAAAATTTCCCCGAAAATACGGAAATCGAAGCCCAATTTGGCTTTTCTGCTGGCAACTCCTTTTTCCTCGGCACAACACTCCCGGATTCTCGGGCCTTATCCTTAGGGGTTCGCTACAGCTTCTCGCGACTCCCGGAAACCTCCAACTACCGGCCACGACGGGCGGATAACCGCATTGGCTATTTCATCACCGCCTATCAGAATTTATCGGAGTTTAGTCAACGAGACCCCTTTGTACGCTATATTCAACGCTGGAACTTAGAAAAACAAGACCCCAACGCCGCCTTATCTCCCCCCGTTGAACCGATTGTTTTTTGGATCGAAAATACCGTTCCTCACGCCTATCGCCAAACCATTCGCGAAGGGGTTTTAATGTGGAATCAAGCCTTTGAACAAGCGGGATATCTCAATGCGATCGAAGTGCGACAAATGCCAGAAGATGCGGATTGGGACCCAGCGGATGTTCGCTACAATACCATCCGTTGGTCGCAGTCGTTTAACTCGGGGTTTGCGGGAATTGGTCCCTCGCGGGTGAATCCCTTAACGGGAGAGATTCTCGACGCCGATATTTTAATTAATGCCAATGTCGTTCGCATTTTGATGCGGGAGGGGGAGAGTTTACTGGGTTCTGCTTCCTCGGGAATGGAGATGGAACGACTGTTAGTGGATTTACCCGGCGGCTGTGTTGAGGCGAGTTGTGCGGCGGCGGAGATCGAGGGGGAGAATGAGGGGATGCGGCTGGTGCAGGAGTTGCGATCGCGATCGAACTTCCCCTTTAATTCCGGGCCGCGCTTAAGTTGCAACTGTGCGGCTTGTACGCAAGCCTTTCACGAAGGCGCGTTAGCCCTATCCTTGTTGCGGGATTTGCCCCCAGGGGATGCGATGATGGAGGCCTATATTCAGGATTATCTGCGCTTTCTGGTGGCTCATGAGGTGGGCCATACCCTGGGGTTACGCCATAATTTCCAAGGAAGTACCCTCCGTAGTACCGATGAACTCCATGACGTGAGTTTAACTCGTCGTCAGGGATTAACGGGGTCGGTGATGGATTATTTACCCGCCAATATCGCCGCTCCCGGAGAGCCACAAGGGGAGTTTTTCCCAACAAGGGTTGGCCCCTATGATGAATGGGCGATTACTTATGGCTATGAGAGTTTTCAACATCTCCCTCCTCAGGAAGAACAGCGGCGATTGGCGGCGATCGCCCAGCGTTCGATTGAACCGGAACTCCGTTATGGTACGGATGAGGATCTGTGGTCAGAAATCGACCCGGCCATCAATTGGTTTGATCTCGGGGATGATATGCTCGTTCATGCGGAGTCTCAGTTGCAACTGGGGCGGCAGATGTTGGACCGTCTGGAGCAGCGTTTTCCCCGTCAGGGAGAGCCGCCGGATACACTTCGCAGTCAGTTTAATTTCATTCTCTTTTACTATTTCCGTCAGAGTCGGGTGTTCTTAAAACATATTGGCGGGCAATCGTTTAATCGTCATCAGTCTGCTGATATTTTGCCCTTTGAGCCTCTACCGTTGGCGCAGCAAGAGCGCAGTTTAGCGTTAATTAGTGAGTATATTTTTGCTGAGGATGCCTTTGATTTTTCCCCGACGTTATTAAATCGCCTGGTTCCTTCCCGGTGGTTCCATTGGGGCAGTTTTCCGAGTTTTAGCCGGGTGGATTATCCGATTCATGATCAGATTTTAGCCTTGCAAGGGATGGTGTTGCGATCGCTGCTGGCTCCAGAACGGTTGCGTCGCTTGCGGGATTTGGAGCTGAAAACGCCCCCTGGGGAGGCGTTGCAGGTGCCGGATTTACTCGATCGCGTCTATCGTGAGATTTGGTCAGAAGTGTTGCAGGGCCGACGTATGGCTACGAATGTGTCGAGTCTGCGTCGTGGCCTACAACGGCAACATTTACAGCTATCGTTGAATATGGCGATGGGGCGCACTGGCGCTACGGAAGACGCGCGCACCTTAGCCCGCTATTATTTAGTGGAGTTAGACGAGGCGTTGACGGCGGCTCTGCGACGGCAAGATAATTTAGATACCTACACTCGCGCTCATCTGCAAGATACCCAGATGCGTATTCGCGAGGCGATGGGCGATGATTAAGGGTCAGGTTGTATTGGGAGGTGACATGATGATTGGCACGCGGATGACGATTTGGGGCGCAAGTCTGGTGCTGTGGGGGCTGGTGAGTGGTGTTGGGATGTCGGTTCAGGCCCAAAGTCCTCGTCGCAGTTGCTCGACGGCGGAGGAGGGGCCGGGACCTTGTGTCCGCCGCGATCGCCCCTCAACCTCTTTTTCGGAGGAGGAAAGCCGAGGAATTGAGGCGCGGGGGTTCTCCGATAGCTTCCTTAATGATGCTCTTAGTGGTGTGGCGGACCCGTTGGCTGGGGGGGGTGCGGGTGCGGCGACGGTGGATGCGGATGAGATGCAGCAACTCAGTCCAGTGGATCGAGGTCTCACGGACCCGACCAACGTATTTATCCCCCTACCCTCGTTGCCCTAGTTGGGGGTCGGAGTCGGGGGATCTCAAAAAAATGGGTCGCCTGGGATTCGAACCCAGAACTAGTCGGTTAAAAGCCGAATACTCTGCCGTTGAGTTAGCGACCCAAGGGAAGCGCCGTTTGTTTTGCGCCTTAACTACTATAGCACAGCCGTTTAAAAGTGCAAGGGGTTTGAGGATTTTTTTTCGGGATCGGGGCCGATGGCGGTTCAGGGGTCCGGGTTAGTCGAGATGCACGTCGAGGCGGACGAGCATTTCTAGGCTAGACCGGGGATGAACATGGATGAGGCGATCGCCGGTGTTGAGGGCGTTTCGTGGCGCACTCCAGGGTTCGAGACAGTAATAGTCTTTGCCTTGGACGGCCCAAAAAACGAGGGTTGAGAAGGGGGTACTATATTCAATGTTGAGGGTTAGACCCCGTTTGCGGTCATAGACGCTGGCGGTATGGCTGTTGAGTTGGGTAAAGGCGACGTCGATTTCCTCTCTGTCAAAGTTGAAGTGGTTGTCGAAGTCATGGAGGGTTCCATCGAGTTGATCCCAGTATTGTTTGGAGGGGAGGTTAACCCGTAGTTGGGATTTGTCGGGGACGTTGAAGTAGGGATGGAGGCCGCAGGAGAAGGGGAGAATCTGATCGTCGCTGGGGTTGGTGTAGCGTTGGATGATTTCGAGGCTATTTCCCTGGAGGCGATAGGTAAAGGCCAGATGGAAGTCAAAGGGATAGACGGCGCGGGTTTGGGGGCTACTGGCGAGTTCGAGGGTGAGGCTGGCGTGGCGATCGGTTTTGGACTCGCCGACCGTCCAGGGGAGGTCTCGCGCGAAGCCATGTTGTTTGAGGGTGTACGTGTTCCCGTTGTAGGTATAGGTGTTGTCGGGAAGGTTTCCGCAGATGGGGAAGAGGATGGGAATCCCGCCGCGTACACTCTGTTCGGGGTTGGCGAAGCGTTCGGCGTCGAAATAGAGGATTTCGCGATCGCCAATTCGCCAGTGGGTGACGAGTCCGCCGCGTTCAGGGACGATTTCGAGCTGGGCCTGGGCCGACTCGTCGGACAGGATATAGGTGGGATAGAGTTTTGTTGTGCTGTCGATCGCGTACATGGGTAGTTATGTGGCCCCTCTCAACGTTCCTGACGGGCAGGAATATAATCATCTTAGTTAATCCTGGCTCTATCCTACGACAGTCGCGGCAATTGGGGAACAGGAGCTTGGGGGCGTGATGAGGTTGCGGAGTGGGTTGGGTTGGGGTGGCGATCGGCAAACCTCCCGAATTAGATTTATCCGTTATAATGCCTGAGACGGATGGCAAAACTCTGTAGATACGTTGCAATATGACGAAGGCACAGGACATCAGCGACATTATCGCGCAACGGCAGCCTCTCGCGAAGAAGCTCGAAGAGATTGAGACGCGCCTCAACCGCTTATGTCAATGGCTGGGCGACTTGGAACAGGAACGTCAGCGACAACTTAAACAGTGGTCTGGAGACTCAGAGACAACGTCCAAATTACAGAATTTAAAGTTAACAGAATTTGAGCAGCGAGTTAGGGACGAATTAACGACTCTACATCGACTTAAGGGGAGATTTTCCCGTAATACCCTGAATATCGGCGTGATTGGCTCGATGGGCCAGGGCAAAAGTACCCTATTACAGAGTTTAACAGGACTGACGAACCAGGTCATCCCAGCTTTTCCGGGTAAAGCCTGCACCGCTGCACGGAGTAAGATTTCTCACCAAGACGGACAAATCACCGAAGCCAGAATTGAGTTTCATAGCGGTGACTCGTTCTTAAATGAGGTCATTCTTCCCTATTATGACAAGCTGGGGTTAGAGCCAAAACCGAGTTCATTTGAGGCGTTTGCATCGACTCCCCTCCCGGATTTACCCTCGCAGGAGGATCACACCCAAGCGAACATTTATAATCGCTTGAAGAATGATTACCGTCGCCATACCGACCAATATCGCGAGTATTTAGGACGTGACGGGTTACGGTTGCAGGATGAGTCGCAAATTTCGAGCTATGTGGCTCAGACTTATGAGGATAATCAGCTTGTCAACTATCAATGTTTGGCGGTGAAATCTGTTGAGATTTCCTGTTCGTTTCCGGTTCAAGAAATTGGTGCGATCGCCCTCATTGATGTCCCCGGTTTAGGGGACTTTCGGTTAGGGGATGAAAGTCTGGTGATTGAGGCGTTAGGTCAAGAAGTTGATTTTATCCTCTTCATTTATAAACCCTCCAAAGACCGAGCCAACTTCGAGCAACGAGATACACAACTTTATAATCTGGCCAGCCAAGCCCTGAATAACCTATCCCGCCGTTCTATTTTTGTCTTGAATGCGGATAGCAATGGTCAAAATCAAGACAGTTGTCGTTCTCTAAAGCAAGATTTAGACAGTAACGCGGTCAGGATGCCGGTGTTAGAGTCCGTCATTGCCGATTGTTCCTCGCCAGAAGAAGCTAATACTCAGGTTCTTGAGACGGTTCTCAATCACCTAAAGACCAACATCACAGAACTCGATAAAGCGTACGCCCAGGAGAAGATTAAAAGCTTAGAAAGCAGTCTCCAGACCCTTCAAGGCGATTTAGAAGTGGCTAAATCGATTCTCCCGGAAGTTGATACTGATGAAATTTCCGAAAAAATTGATGAGAAGTTTGAGGAATTTTGGGAAACGATAACCAATGAACTTGAGGAACTTAACAAAGAGTTAATCAAAAATCGTGACACTCCTGACGAGAATCTGAGGAATCAGATCGAGCAAGTTATTAAAGAATGTCGTGAAGATGTGAAATTTCCAACACTGAATGAAATTGAGCGACTCCGAAACAAAAAAGGAGCCTATGCCGATACTTATACTGCATACCTTCAAGATTTGAGAACCAGCTTATCTTTAAAGTTCTTAGAGATGGATGAGGGTTTAAAAAAGACCATTGAAGGAGCCAAGGCGAATGTTGCTAATGTTCTGATTAATCAGTGTCAACTCGATGGTTTGACTGATGCTCGGGCTTCCACATTTATTGCGAATGTCGCTCAAGAGATGCCAGACGACTATGTGGAACTCAAGACTGGCTTCCAAATTCTCGCGGAATTTACACTCTCTTATCGCGGCTTAATTCAGCATCGTATTCGCCTGCAACTCGATAAACTCACACCCGATAAAGCTTATCCATTGAAAGAAGGGGCTAGAGCCGAAGACATTTTAGACAATTTAGAAACTTTATATAAGGAGGCTGTTTATGATTGTGAACAATCGTTAGAAGGTTTTTTTGTGGAACCGAGTCAAGCCTCTTTCGCGATTGTAGAAGAGTTTTCTGATAGAATTTTACGAGCTAAAACTGCCAGAAAGGAATGGAAAAAATTCTTACGAAAAAAACGGCATACAATCTGGTCAGATTTTGCTGAGCTGCAAAAGCAGTCTCAGTCTGTACAGAGTTGGGTTAAGCAGATCAATGCGATCAACACTGAAGCAGAAGGGTTAGACAGGGCATTTCAAAATTTGTGACTATACTTGGCTAACGCTAAATTTTTTGTTTGAGGAAACTGACATGGTATCTTTTCTGAAAAAACTTTTTACCAACGATTTCGATACAACTAAACAGCTTCCCATTTTGAAAGTGACCATGTTGGGACCTTCAGGCGTTGGAAAAACAAGTCTGTTGGCCGCAATGTATGACCAATTTGACGAAATTAGTCAGGATTTGCAACTTCGGGCTGATGAAGACACAGCCCTCATTTTAGATAAGCGTCTTCAAGACCTTAAAAACATGGTGGGAACGAGCATTAAACCTGGAGATGGTATTCAGGGGACTGCCGGTGATGAACCCGTGTGTTATCGCTTTCAGTTTGGCGAGACGGGTGCGAACCCTGAACTTGAGATTCAGTTTCAAGACTATCCAGGTGGATGGCTTGAGAAAACCAATCAAATCGAGAGAGTTAGGACATTAATTCGGGAGTCAGCTGCAATTCTTATCCCCATCGACGCTGCAATTTTGATGGAGAATAATGGAGAATATCATGAGAAATTTAATCAACCTAACAAAATCAATGATTTGCTTAAGAAGGTCTATCGAAACTTAGACTCTCCACGTCTAGTTATTCTGGCTCCGGTTAAGTGTGAGAAGTATATGCAGGATAACCCTAAGCAGCTTTTTGATAAAGTCAAAGAGGGTTACAAAAAAGTGTTGAACCAGTTGTCCGGAGAAAAGTTGTTGCCTAAGGTTGCCGTGATCATTACACCGGTTCAAACTGTAGGCAACATTGTTTTTTCGAGAATCGAAAAACCTGGCGGTGATCAAATAACATTTTACTATAGACAGCGTAGTCCTAATGACCCCTATCAACCTCAAAATACTGAACTTCCTCTACGATTCTTGTTGCGTTTTTTATTAAAGTTACACTTGGATAAGAAGCGAAACTCTTTACTCGATTTCCTACTGGATTTTTTGGGTAAAAATGACTCACTTCGGAATGCCGTGATTCGTTTTTCCCAAGGGAGTGTGGATGACATTGAGATCGTGCAGGGCATCAGTCTATTAAAATTAACTGACTAAGGAGATAAAATCATGAAAATTTACGTCAAAAGCCGTGGAGTTTCCCAAGATTATTGTTGGTTAGATGCAGAGCAAGGGATTGAGATTGATAAACCCCCAGAACTCCCCAAGTTTAAAGTGGATATCGATGACTTTTCTCTAATTCTGCAACGTCAGGGAAATCAACTAGCTTTGTTGGTGACTGGCTTGACATCCTCCAAACGGGTTGATTACCAAAATCGTAAGATCAGAAATTCTGTTTTGTGGGTTACGGATGATGAATCTTGTCTGAGAAGTTTAACGATTCAGGCTTTGGGGGAAGAGGGAGAGCCATTGGGGGAGCAGTTGGCGGCTCAACTCGATGACATGATTTCTTCGACAACGCCAGAACCCGGCTTTCAGGTAGATTTTTCTAAAATGGAAACTCTGGCGAAACGGATTCCTAGACTAGAAAGTTCTGAGCCATCAACATTAGAAGGTAAAATTGGTAATTTATCTGCATTAAAGGTACGTTTACGAAATGAACTAATGCAGTCTTCTTTTCCTGAAGGCGATGGCTTGTTTTTAGTAGTTGTATCTCCAACCTTGTCTCAGACTAATCTGGAAAATGATAATATCTGGAGAGGTTTGTCGAACCAGGTTGACTCAGATGACGGATGGATAACTTTACCTTTAAAAAAAAATCAACAATCCCTTACCGGAAAAAAATCAAGATCAGGGAGCTCAGGATTTCAATCTACTCGACCCTTTCAATCTGTTAGGCCAGCTACGGGACAGCTTGGAACGTTTGCGAAAATAGTCTTTCCCTGGTTGGGTTGGTTTCTCTCTTTGATATTAGCTGGAACTCTACTAATATTTTATCAACAGTATCAAAAAGATTTATATGAACTCAAAGAAAATCGAAATCTAACTCTAGAAAACAGTCAGCTTCAGGAAGAAAATGAAAAATTGGTAGTTCAGAATAAAAAACTACAGGAGTACAATGAAAAAATCAACACTGAAAATAGTCAAATCAAGAAGCTGATTCAAGAAAGCGAGGAGTTTCTGGAGCTTCTTTCTACTAAAGTGTCCCCTATTATTGAAGGGTATAAACGACTTGGTGCTAAATAAAGAGTTCCTCAGAATATAGCGTCATTTTTTGCATGGGACACCTTATTGTAGGGGAAACCACCCCTAAAGCCATCTGTGGCACGAATACCTAAAAATTGGTATCACCTGGCTTTTTGACCTATTCCATTAACACTCCATGTAACTCAGGATATCGCCGAAACAAGCCATCAACACTGGCAAGTTGTGCTTGATACACCAAGGCTGTGGCGATAATGAGTCTATCAAAAGGGTCTTTATGAATGGGGGATAAAGTAACTCCTTGACAAGCTACCTCAGGTGTTAAGGGCAACTGTGTAATTCCCGTTGGCGTTAGGGCCGCCTCTAACCATTCGTCCACCGGACAAGGTAACCGCAAACGTCCCTTGCGATGAGCCAGGGCAACTTCATAACAAGATATACTGGCAACAGCAACGTCCTCAGCCGTATCAATGACATTACGCCAAGCTGAAGGAAATCGCTCAAACTCCTGAGTGATAAACCAGATCCAAATATGTGTATCGAGTACAATCACTTCAGGCATTCCCAATCGTCTTCATCAACAATGGGACTAACTAAATCTCCTAGTGTTTCCCCTTTCCCAGCGATTGAGGCTGGAGGAAAGCGTCGCTTCGGACGAGTCTCCGGTTGAGTGGCCTCGATTTCTTCAACGATAGTGACAATGACTCGGGAATGGGTCACGTCAGGCTGGTCATTGAGCCACGTTAGTTGACCATTTTCGTAGATGGCTTCGTAGCTGTGTAACATAACTTTACCAAATGACGAATTGGATTGAGTTCAACGACCGGGTTAGATTTCACGTTGGTCTACCCAACCGACTCTTAATAATCATAGCCTGACAGTTTTTAGATTGACAGGATTACTCAGAAATTGGTTGAATTGAGGTGTCTTTAAAAGGAACAAAACAGCCTTGAGATTTGCCAGTTAAAGTAGAAAACGGAACGAATAACCAGGGCGAACCTTGATCATCATAGAAAAAGGCCTCTCCCTCATGGGGTTGACTGCGGAATCGTTGTCCCCAGGTGAGATGACGTTCGATCGCCCACTCCTCAAACTTCAACGAATCCCGCACTTCCTCCATCGATAACTCCGAGTTCCAGCGACAAGGAACCCCCACAGGATGAGTATCAATCACTCGCCACTCAGTAGGGGCGAAAGATTTTTCGCCCCTACTGGCGGACGGTGTCATCAATGGAAGTCGGTCATTGGAAATTCCTAAGAGTAGCCAAAGAAACAGGCCCGAATAGAGGAGGTGTGTGATACCGCCAATCATCCAGGATACGAGAACGGTCAAAGAATTAACGATCATCAAACTATAAATTTTCCAGGCGGGCGTTTAATCCCTCCCGTGCTTGTTCTCGGTCATCGAAATGGACTTTTTCTGTCCCTAAAATCTGATAATCTTCATGGCCTTTTCCGGCAATTAACACCCCATCTCCCGGTTTTGCTTCTAAAATGGCTCGGCGGATGGCTTCGGCGCGATCGGGAATCACCCAGGGCTTCGTGACTCCAGGAATCCCCTCTAAGATATCTCCAATAATGCGATCGGGGTTCTCTGTACGGGGATTATCAGAGGTGACGATCGCCACATCGGCCAATCGGGCCGCAATCCCTCCCATCAAGGGCCGTTTCGTGCGATCGCGATCGCCCCCACAGCCAAACACACATAGCATTCGCCCCGGAATAAACGGCCGGGCCGCCTCCAACAAATTCTCCAAACTATCCGGCGTATGGGCGTAATCCACAATCACACTCACATCCTGTTGCGGCGACACTTGTACCCGTTCCATTCGCCCCGGAACCCCCATAAAGCGGGGTAACGCCGCCACCACATCCTCCAAGGCGACACCCAGATGCAAAACAACCCCCACAGCGGCCAACATATTCTCTAAATTATACTGACCCACCAAGGGCAGAGAAAACGCCGCCGACCCTTGAGGCGACTGAATCGTTCCCGAGACGCCTGTTGGTGTATAAGTAAGATTCTCCGTATACAAATCCGCCGACGTATCCTCACAGGCATACGTCCAAACGCGATCGCCCGGAATCTGATCCGCCAACAATTGTCCATACGCATCACTGACATTCACCACCGCACGACCTTTCAAATACTGGGGCGAAAACAACAAAGCCTTAGCCGCAAAATAATCATCCATCGTCGCGTGATAATCGAGATGGTCTTGGGTCAAATTCGTAAACGCCGCCACCTCAAACTCACAACCCAACACCCGCGACTGGGCCAACGCATGAGAACTCACCTCCATCACCCCCACCTCAGCCCCTGCATTTCGGGCTTGAGCGAGTTTGTCCTGCAAATGGACTGAAAACGGAGTTGTATGGCTTGCCACCTCTTCAAAGCCCTGCCAGCGGGCGTATAGCGTACCAAATAAGGCCGTCGATTTGCCCGTTTCTCGTAACAAAAACTCGATTAAATGAGTCGTGGTGGTTTTACCATTGGTTCCCGTCACCCCCACCAGGGGTAAGTGGTGTCCCGGATAGCCGTAAAAGCAACTGGAGACATAGCCGCAAGCCGTCGTGACATCAGGAACCGCAATCACACATTCCCCCGACTGGGCCGGATATCGCTGCAACGCCGCCTGGGAGACAATCGCCGCTACAGCCCCCGATTCAATGGCCCCGGGCCAAAATTCACCCCCATCCACCCGCGTTCCCGGCATTCCAATAAATAAATCACCCTCCTGACACGCATGGGAATTGGTACTCAGTCCCTTAATTTCCATCTCCAAGGCGGGATGTTCGGGTAGGTTATTTAGATTGGGAATTGCAGCAAGCAGTTCACGGAGTTTCATGGTTTAGGAACAGGGAACAGGGAACAGGGAACAGGGAACAGGGAACAGTCTTGGGTAGGGTGCATTCCGGCTTCGTGGAATCTTGGCCCTGAACCGACAACCTAGAACTTGCCGGAACGCAGCCGGTTCGATAACGAACACAACCTATCGCTTGGCGATTGTTTTAGCCGGAGGCAGAGTCATACTTCTGTAGCATCTGTTGCAATTGTGCCACATTCGACCGGGGAGAGGGACGGGGGATGGGGTGTTCTCCCCCAGACGCATCCACCGCGAACAAGACGGGAACCTCGTATTGATAGCGTTGGAACCACGCCTCGTTGTCGGTGATATCCCGGATTTCCAAGGAGACGAAGTCGATTTGTTCGAGTTTTTCCTGTAACCCTTCGCAGAGATGACAGTCGGGTTTGCTGAAGAGAATCAGTTGCATAGTTCAGTGGCGGCTGGCGGGCCTGGAGTTTACGATAGAGGCTAGATGGTTTCGAGGAGGGCAATTTGCCCCGCGATGAACAGCTTAACTCTAAATACCGACGCACTCCAGCTCGACGATGAGCAGTTTTTCCAACTCTGTCAGGATAACCGCGATTTACAGTTTGAACGCAACGCCAACGGAACTTTGATTATTATGCCTCCCACTGGCGGTGAAACGGGATATCGTAATGCCCGGATTGTTCAACAATTGCTAAATTGGTGTGATTCGACGGATGCGGGAGTGGTGTTCGACTCGTCGACTGGGTTCAAACTCCCCAATGGGGCCAACCGTTCGCCGGATGCGGCCTGGATTCCTCGGGAACGCTGGGAGGGGTTGACGGCTGAGGAGAAACAGGGATTTTTGCCCCTTTGTCCCGATTTTGTCGTGGAATTGCGATCGCGGACTGATTCGTTGCCAAGATTGCAGGAGAAGATGCAAGACTATATCGAGAATGGGACTCGGTTGGCATGGCTGATTGACCCAAGTTCTCAAACCATCCAGATTTATCGTCCTCAGCTACCGGTGGAGGTGGTGAACTCTCCCTCACAACTCTCTGGGGAAGGGGTTTTGCTGGGGTTTGTCTTGAACTGCGATCGCCTGTGGCTATGATGAACAGCTTAACTCTAAATACGGACGCACTCCAGCTCGACGATGAGCAGTTTTTCCAACTCTGTCAGGATAACCGCGATTTACAGTTTGAACGCAACGCCAACGGAACTCTGATTATTATGCCTCCAACGGGCGGTGACACGGGACGTCGTAATTTTGAACTCTGTTTAGAATTGGGATTGTGGAATCGTCAGACGCAATTGGGAATCGCCTTCGACTCCTCAACCGGGTTCAAACTCCCCAATGGGGCCAACCGTTCGCCGGATGCGGCCTGGATTCCTCGGGAACGCTGGGAGGGGTTGACGGCTGAGGAGAAACAGGGATTTTTGCCCCTTTGTCCCGATTTTGTSGTGGAATTGCGATCGCGGACCGATTCGTTGCCAAGATTGCAGGAGAAGATGCAAGACTATATCGAGAATGGGACTCGGTTGGCATGGCTGATTGACTCAAGTTCTCAAACCGTCCAGATTTATCGCCCTCAGCTACCGGTGGAGGTGGTGAACTCCCCCTCACAACTCTCTGGGGAAGGGGTTTTGCTGGGGTTTGTCTTGAACTGCGATCGCCTGTGGTAAGCTTTATTTACGATTTGGGATAGAATCTGGGTCTATGGGAGAGTCGGAGGCGTCTGACTCGGGCAACGGATGAGACTCATCGACAAATTGCTGCCAACGGTCTTGACGGCGTTCGGGGACGATAAACTCGAGTTGCGAGTCTAAGCGATAGCGGCGTGAGATGCGTCGGGCCTGGCGACAGGAAATCGCAAACTCTCCCAAGGCCAGGTTTCCACCATCGGCGGAGTACGTCCAGGTTAGCTGTTCGCGAAACTCCTCTTGCTCACACCAACGCTGGGTGCGATCGTACATAATGGCAACATGGACATCGTACAGTCGCAGGGCTTCCCCCTCGGCCACCGGTTCCGTCACGTCCGTCTCGAACACGACAAAGTCCGCCACATTGTTCGGTTGCAAGGCATCAGGGGCGGCTTGCAAACTCAGCAGCAACAGTCCCAGAACGCTGAATCCCATCATCATCTCCTCAATATCGCCAATCCAGCAAAATTAGGCACAGAACCGCCAACCCTAGCCTATGTGATACTACTCTAAACTTTTCCTACTTTTTTGTCAAGGCAATTCTGGGATTTCTTGTAATAAGTTCTATCGCGATCGAAGATTGCCTTAGAATACTCTAAGTTGAGAAAAAATCCCCAACCTCTTGCCTCTTGCCATCCCCTCCTGGGAGGGGTTAGGGGTGGGTTATGCCTCTTGCCTCTTGCCNCCTCTTGCCTCTTGCCATCCCCTCCTGGGAGGGGTTAGGGGTGGGTTATGCCTCTTGCCTCTTGCCTCTTGCCTTCTTTTCCCCTATTTTTTGCCCTATTTAGACTAATTATTGCTACACCATGACATCTTTCGGGTTTACCTCTCCCTTCCAAGCCACCGGCGACCAACCCCAAGCCATTAGTCAACTTAGCCAGGGCTTACAACAAAATAACCGTTTCCAAACCTTACTCGGGGCAACGGGAACGGGCAAAACCTATACAATGGCGAGAGTGATTGAAAATTTAGGCAAACCGACCCTGGTTCTGGCCCATAATAAAACCCTGGCCGCGCAACTGTGTAATGAGTTGCGGGGATTCTTTCCCAACAACGCCGTTGAGTACTTTGTCAGTTATTACGATTACTATCAGCCAGAAGCCTATCTCCCCGTCACCGATACTTATATTGAGAAAACCGCCTCAATCAACGACGAAATTGATATGTTGCGCCATTCCGCCACACGCTCTTTATTTGAACGGCGGGATGTGATTGTGGTGGCCTCCATTAGTTGTATCTATGGACTGGGGATTCCCAGCGAATATCTCAAAGCCTCGATTCTCTTTCAAGTTGGCCAAGAAATTGACCAACGACACCTGTTGCGGGATTTAGTCACCATTCAATATCAACGCAATGACTTAGACATGGGACGAGGAAAGTTTCGCGTAAAAGGGGATGTGGTCGAAATTGGTCCGGCTTACGAAGATCGGATTATTCGAGTTGAGTTTTTTGGGGATGAAATTGATGCGATTCGCTATATCGACCCGGTAACAGGACAGGTAATCTATAGTGTCAATAGCTTGCGGATTTATCCAGCGCGACACTTTGTGACGCCAGGCGATCGCCTCGACATTGCCTGTGATGACATTGAATCAGA
>FSSI02000042.1:0-39587 GCA_900149785.2 Phormidium lacuna HE10JO
CGGAATTGTACCGCATTGTACTACAGTAGTTGCCGCGATTCATCTCAACGTTGAATCAAAGATTACAACGTGAGCCTTCTCGCGGATTAAGGTAAGGTCACGGTGGTTGGTCCTCATCAACTGTCAAGATCCACGTCAATCTATCAACGGCTCTATGACCGACCAAGATCGTCTTGAATCCTTAAAAGCCGGGGTGTTGAGCGCCCTAACCGTCGTCATTGCTGATAGTGGCGTGGCCCTGTATCTGAGTTCGCGACTCGTTGAACTGGGGTTGCGTCTGGCGATCGTGGCGGTCAGTGGGTTTCTCTTTGGAGTCACCTATCGCTATGCGGTGCGGGGAGACGCCAACCCTCATCTGAAATCGGGGGTTGTGGGAGCATTTGGCTTAGTGCGAGGGTTAGCGCAACTCGAAGGCCTACAGATTCCCGATGACGTGGGGGCGATCGCCCTATTATCCCTCTTTGAAAGTTTAGGACTATTTGGCCTGGCCGGACTTTGCCTCGATTTTGCGCTCAGACGCACTTGGGTGAATCCGAGGCTGTGAGAAGCTGGTAGCTTAAATAAAGCTAATGATTTTTCGAATAAACCATGACAACGATTAACGTCGGCGATCGCGCCCCCAACTTCACCCTCAAAAACCAAAATGGCGAGTCCGTCAGCCTCAGCGACTTTAAAGGTCACAAAGCCGTCGTTCTGTATTTCTACCCCAAAGACGATACGCCCGGCTGTACCGCCGAATCCTGCGCCTTCCGAGATAGCTACACCACCTTTAGCGATGCGGGAGCCGAAGTCATCGGAATTAGCGGTGATTCCGTCTCCTCCCATAAACAGTTCGCCGAAAAACACAACCTCCCCTTCACCCTCCTCAGTGATCAAGGGAACCAGGTGCGTAAACTCTATGGCGTTCCGGCGACCCTATTTATCCTCCCGGGCCGTGTGACCTATGTCATCGACAAAGAGGGAGTCATCCGTCATATCTTTAACTCCCAACTCGACTTCCAGGGACATATCAACGAATCCCTGAAAGTCCTACAGAACGCCTAATCCCCCTAATCTCTCTAGGAGGTCACAGCGGGGTGAGTCTGTGCTGACTCAGCACTGGGAACTTGGGCTAGGGCTGCGGTTAACACCTCAGCCCCAGCACCGGGGAGATGGGCGTGTTCGCTGAGATAGCGTTTCCAGGCTTTCGTTCCCGGTTGTCCCGTAAACAACTGCAACATATGACGGGAGATGGTGTGAAGTTTGTAGCCATGAGCCACCCAGCGATCGCAGTAACCGAGCATTCCCTCAACCACCTGAGCGCGAGTCGGGAGCGGATGCGGATCGCCATAGATATCCCGATCCACCGTCGCTAGGAGAAAAGGATTGTCATAGGCGGCCCGGCCCACCATCACCGCATCCACAGATTGATATTGATCACGAACCTGGCTGAGCGTCTTAAAACCGCCATTGATTTCAACAAACAGATGCGGGAAGTCTCGTTTTAGGCGATAGACATCCTCATAGCGTAGGGGAGGAACCGTGCGATTTTCCTTGGGACTGAGTCCTTTTAACCAGGCTTTGCGAGCATGGACGGTAAAGCGTTGACATCCCGCCTCCGAGACAATGCGTACAAACTCCGCCATATCCTCATAGCGATCGCACTCATCGACACCAATGCGATGCTTCACCGTCACCGGAATCTTCACCGCCCGCGTCATCGCGGTGATGGCCTGGGCCACCCGCTCGGGTTCTTGCATCAAGCAGGCGCCAAAATTACCATTTTGGACGCGATCGCTCGGACAACCCACATTCAAATTCACCTCGTCATAGCCCAAATCCTGAGCAATACGGGCGCATTCAGCCAGTTCTCGGGGATTATCCCCACCAATTTGTAAGGCTAGGGGTTTTTCCTGAGGCGAAAACCCAAGGAGTTTTGCCCGTTTTCCATGCAAAATTGCCCCAGTTGTCAACATCTCTGTATATAACAAGGGGCGGCGTGCGATTTGCCGAATAAAAAAGCGAAAGTGGCGATCAGTTCGATCCATCATCGGAGCAATACTGAGGGGGTTTCCCATAGCCATTCCACCCTGTGCCACCGTTTCACCCTGTGAAGACTCGGCAAAAGTCGCAGTCGTCGTCATAGTCATAAATACTTACTGGTACGTCTTACCATTACGGCTCCCTCGTTGTATCGTATCTTAGAAACCAATGGACTGCGATCGCCCATTCTGTAAACAATCGTCAACTTCAACCGGAACTTAACCTGTGTCTGCCTCCCCGATCCCATCACCACCGCGCCGTTCCCCCCTTTTTCCCCGCTACTCGGATCTCGGGGCTAAACTGACATCCTTTTCCGGCTGGGAGATGCCTCTACAATTCCAAGGGATTCGCCAAGAACATCAGGCGGTCCGCCAACAAGTGGGAGTCTTTGATATCTCTCACATGGGTAAATTTCTCCTCAGAGGCGGCAATCCCTTAGCCGCCTTAGATCCCCTCGTTCCCTCAGATTTAAGCCGTCTCAAGCCCGGTAAAGCCCGCTATACCCTACTCTTGAACCCCGAAGGGGGCATTCTCGATGACCTAATTGTCTATTGCCAGGCTGACGATGAGGTGGTTTTAATCGTCAACGCTGCCACCCGAGAGCGAGATCACGACTGGCTTCAGGCTCATCTGGCCGAGGGAACCCACCTGAGCGATCGCCGTGACGGGGAAGTTCTCCTGGCCCTGCAAGGTCAACTGGCTCAATCGGTCCTGCAACCTCTCGTTGACACCAACTTGGCTCAACTCTCCTTTTTCAACCATTGTCAGACCGAGATTTTCGGCCATCCCGCCTTTATCGCTCGTACTGGCTACACCGGAGAAGATGGCTTTGAAATTATGCTTCCTCCCGAAGCCGGACTGCATCTGTGGGATGACCTCCTCGAACGAGAGGTGGTTCCCTGCGGACTCGGCGCTCGGGACACGTTGCGCTTAGAAGCCGCTCTCCCCTTGTATGGACAGGATATGAACGAGGAAACGACCCCCTTAGAAGCGGGATTAGATTGGCTGGTTCATCTGGAGCGAAAGGGGGACTTTATGGGTCGTTCGATCCTAGAACACCAGGTGGCCGAGGGACCGTCTCACCAATTGGTGGGAATGGCCATGCTGGGGCGATCGATTGCCCGTCATGACTATCCATTATGGCACGAGGGAACCCCTGTGGGACGGGTGACCTCCGGCGCTCCCTCACCGACGTTAGGGATTAACATTGCTTTAGGCTACGTTCCCCCACGGTTGAGCCATCCAGGGCAAGCATTAGAGGTCGAAATTCGTGGTAAACGACATCCGGCGGAGGTGGTCAAAACACCGTTTTATCGGCGAGGCTAGACCGAAAATAACCCACCCCTAGCCCCTCCCAGGAGGGGATGTTTTGCCCCTATAGCAATCGAAGATTGTCTTAAGACAGTCTCAATTGAGAGAGAATCCCCCACCTCTAGCCTCTAGCCTCTAGCCATCCCCTCTTGGGAGGGGTCAGGGGTGGGTTATGCCTTCTCTTCCTCTGTTCCCTGTTCCCTGCTCCCTTCTTTTGCCTCTTGCCTCTTGCCTTCTTATCCCCTATTTTTTGTACTATTCAGACCAAATTTTGCTATAGAGCAAGATGTTTAATAAAAATCATGAATCCTCTTCCGTAATGTTTGATTGCAAAATATTAGGATAGGAGAGTTTCTCATAAGCAAATGCTGCTTTAGCTCGGCGAATTAAATCGGTTTTATAGATAAACTCATCCCGAGCATCAATGGGATAACAGCGTAACTTAAACTGAGTTCCCCAAATTTTCTCTTGAAGAACGACCACAATCGGCAGTTTTAGTTGAGTGTATTTACTACTATAGGCGGCTTGATATAAGATCTGAATCACTTTCTCTACATCAACCTCATGGCTGAAATAAAAGTCCGTGGCAACTTGAGCTTCGAGTTCACCACTGTTGGCGTTAGAAATGGGTTCAGTCCAAGTTTTATTATGGGGAATGGTGATTAAGTTATCATCGGGAGTTTGAATCTGAATGGCTCGTAAGCCATAGCTGACGACTTCCCCATAATGGTCAGCAACTTTGACGCGATCGCCAACGCGATAAGGCGCTTCAAACAACGCAATCACCCCCGCAATGACGGAACTGGCGTAGTCTTTGAACGCAAACCCCAAGGCGACGGCGATCGTCCCCGTCACCGCCACTAAATTGGACTCTGACAGCTTTAAAAACAGGTTCGCCAAGTAGGATGCCGTAATCACCAAAATCAAGGCTTTCCAGAAGGGAATAGACTGCTTTGTAATCAATCGAAACCGTCGGGGAACTCGCTCGGAAATCCAGTTGGCGATCGCCTGAATGAGATAAATACTTCCATACGCCACCAGAATCGCCAAAACCCCATACAGGATTTTCTGCGGTGTAATATTCGTTAAAAATTGATTGGGTAAATCTTCGGAACTCTCATCTTGAGCCAACACCAAAACTGGAGATACACTCAGAAGTAAACCCACCCAAAACCCGCCCAAAATCGTAATTTTTCTCATCAGTCTTCCCCGACAAAAAAGTTATTATGAGATAAATCAACCCGTAGTTTATCATAATACAAGGGATGAACACTTAAACTGCCGTCACAACTTTCCAAAATTCCTTGGCGAGATAACCATTGAACCCGCGCCTGAATTTGACTTTCCGCCTCGCCTAAAGTTTGCGCCAAATGACTGCGAGTGATGTTGGTATGAATCAACGTAGCGTGGAGTAAATACCGATCGAGATTCGTCAACGAGGGTAAACTGGGTAATGACGGTTTAACCGGGTGAAGAACCAGTTTCCGTTTCGCATCAGCCTCAATTCTTAGCAGTTTTTCGAGATTGAGAGACTCTCCTGACTCATCCTGCATTCTATCTTTATGAATCCGCAAACTTTCAAGCCAAAGATATTGAGCAACACGGGCAATTCCCGAACTTTGATGAGCAATCAGATCCCAATAGGCTTGACGAGGATCATTACTAGAATACTCCGCTTTATCGAGTGTCACTAATGTTTCAGCAACCGGAATTAGCCAATCCGCGAGCATTTCATCGTTGAGTCTGGGTAACGGCTTTATCTGGTCAAAATAGGCACTAATTTGACAAACAAAATCCAAAAAATTCCAGGCGGGATGACTCGCCCCAATCACCCAAAAACAGTTCGGGTTTTTAAAGATAATATCCCTAAGAAATTCAATACTGCTCCAACCGCCAATTGCACGCAAAAAACACTGTTCTAACTGAGGCACTAAAACCAGGGTCTTGCGCTGCTTTTCTAAGGGAATATCTGGATGATGTTCCGTGGACTCAAAATTGGTTGTTTCGACCTGAAGATAGGGTTCTAGGAGTTTAGCGATTCGTTTCTCAATCAGGCGAGAATTGTAAGGACGCTTGAGAGTATTTAAAGGACGAATAACCTCAATCGACCAATCTTCCCAATCCTCAAAACTATCATTAATAATTTTAGGGACTGACTCAACAGCACTCCCTAAAATCACCAAATGATTCGGAGCATCAACCTGATTTCGCCAAGATTCTACCGCTGGGGCGATCGCCTCCAGAATCGTGGTTTTATAAAACTGAGGCGTTGGAGACTGGCTAATTCGTTCGAGAAGCTCAGCTTTAAGCCGTGGGGGAAGTTCAATTAACTCATCTTCAGATTCACGACTCGGCGGTTGCGTGAACCAAGACTGAAGTTTTCCTTGGATTGACCGAAACCAAATATCACTCATTGATCAGGGAACGGGGAACAGGGAACAGGGAACAGGGAACAGGGAACAGGGAACAGGGAACAGGGAACAGGGAATAGGGAACAGGGAATAGTCGGGGCGCGTCACTTGCGGTACGACCTCTTAGGGTCGCTCTTTTTTGGCTACAGTTGCCCACATTACGGAGTTTAAAAGCGTAACTCATAGCGCAATTCAATGGACTCAAAACCCGGCGTTCCCGATTCAGTTTGGCCGCCTTGGAGTAAAAAGCCACTGAGACCATAATCATACGTCAATCCCAATAGCGATCGCTCATTGAGTTCATAAATCGCCTCAATCTGTCCAATGGGAAACACACTGAGACGATCCAAACCGATCGCCGTTCCCGCCCGATTGGTCACCCGATCAATCTCCACCAAAAGTCTTGTCAACTCCGGTTCCAAGACAAACCGCACCAGTGCATACTCAAAAAACTCCGTCCCTCGTAACTGACCAATCTCATCAATCGTCGTCACCACCTGTCCCCCCAGCAGAGACACCAACTCATTCTCACTCCGGTTGGGAACACTACTCAACTGCACCGTATCTAACAACGCCTGATTCGACTCAAACCCCTGAACCGTCACCTCTCCGGACGAATCCGCCACAATCGCCGCCAAAATATCTTCCGTCATGGCATCAATCGTGATGTTAACCAACAATTGTCGTGACTGACGCAGCGGTAGAATCGTCGTATCGGGGACCTCATTACTGTTGCGATCGCGATCGGCCATGGGGTTGCGGCGTTGTTCCGACACCAGCGTCGACACCCGTAAATCCAACCGAGGATTGAACAGGCCCTCCTCCGGGATAAACTCCACCGTCTGAGGACGACCTGGGGTGACAAAAAAGACACTACTCAAGACATTCAACTGACCTTCCTCAACGCGAATCGTCCCCTGAGGGTTCAGATTCCCCAAATCACCATCAATCACCCCATTCACCGTCACCTCCCCGGCCACCCGTGCATTAAAACTCGGTAGAGAATTAACAATCCTCAAGTCTTCCCCAAGACTCACCCGAAACCGATCTAAGACGGGCATAATCAATGGAGACGTAGCCTCAGACCTGGTCTCAGAAGGGGGGACCCTTGACGAGTCTGACATTATCTCCCCAGCGGCCAACTCTCCCCCAGGAACCGAGACACGTCCTTGAGACAACTCCACCCCGCCGCCAACCACAGGAGTTAACMCCGTTCCCGCCACTGTGATTTCTCCATCTAACTGGCCCTCATAGAGTCCCGCTAGGGCGATCGCCCCTTGGTCCACCGTCAACGTCAGAGGACGTTCTAAGTCGGGATTGGGCTGCAACAGAGGTAAGACCCCCGCCAAACGAAACGATCCCTGGGCCACCTGGGCCACCAATCCCTCAACATCGAGTTGGTCCTGATTAAAACGAATTACCCCATCAAGCTGACTTTGAGCCTGAGGAAACGCCGCCGCCTCAACCTGGGCCTGATCAAACGCGATCGCTCCGTCAACCTCAAACGACTGTAAAATCCGCTCAATTTCCCCAGAAGTCAACGCCATCAGATCCACGCGAGCCGCCACATCCAGCCGTCCCTCACCGCCAAGCCAAACCACCTGACCCTCACTGAGAGCCTCAACCAACTCAAACGCCGGCGTATCGAGCGAGAGTCGTCCCTGAGCGATGGCCGTCTCCGGGGTTAACTCCGTCAGCGGAAAAGGAACACTGACCTGAATCTGACTCCAACTCGGGGCTAGGGTGACGAACTCAATGCGATCGCCCCCGTAGCGGAAATTCCCCAAAAACGACTCCAGAGAGCGGTCATTCAACTGCGGTGACTCAATCGCCACCTCTCCCAATAGCGTCGGTTGTTGCAGCGTTCCGTCGAACCGTCCCTGCATGTTGAGATCCCCCCCTAGCGTCACCGGGAGACGCACAAACCGCTCCAGAAGGTCCAGCGGGACATCCACCACCTCAAACCCGCCCTCAAGCTGCGTCGGAGAAACACGGCCCATCAAAGACGCTTCGCCCCCCTCCGCCTGCACCCGAGCCTGCTCAACAGTCAACACATTGTCCACAAAACTGGCTCTGACGCGAAGATCATCGAGAGTCAGCCGAGGTCGAGGTTCAGACGTGGCCAGAGGTGAGGGGGGTTGCGTATACCAAACCCAATCCGACGCCGCCAAGTCAGCCGTAAGATTGGGATTTCCCAGGGTTCCCCCCAGAGTCACCGCAGCAGTATAGGTTCCCTCAATCTCCGCCACTTGAGGCGGTTGAGGCTCACTCGGAGGGGTCACTCGTTCGATCACCTGTTGACGGATGCGGTCAAACAGAGCCAACTGCTCCGCTAACGGATGTTTGGGAATCCCGACCCCAGTGGCGGTCAAATCTTGGGGATCTAAACTGGGACTGGCGACACCGCGACGGAGTAGATCCTCGATTTCATACCAAGCCACCGTCGTGAGGAGATCCCCCACTCTCGCGGCGTCAACGGTGAGTTGTCCCTGAACGGGGATTTGTGGCCAAGCGGTCAGGGGAATACGTCCTTGAACGACCCCCAACAGATCCACTTGTGCGGCGGCGTTGAGGACAAAGCGGCTGTCTTGGAGTTGGAGGAGGCCATTGCGAATCACCGTCTCTTGTCCGTCGTAGCCAAACTCAGCGGCGATCGCCTCGGCCCGTAAATAGCCCAAACCGGGGTTGGCGACGCTCACTCCACCGCGAGTTTGCAGGGTAAACAGATCCGTGACGATTTCTCCCGTCACCTGACCGCGAACCGGTCCGATAATCCCCAAGGCTTGGCCCGGAACAAGGTTTAATAGAGCCAAATTAAAGTCATCCAAGCCGATCGCAAAGCGATCGCCCAGACGTTCCCCCAAGGCCGAGAACACCACCTCACCATTGACGGCTTTACGAATCTCGAAATCACGGGGGAGATAGGGAGCCAAACATCGAGATCCCTGCTGACAGGCTTCTAAGGCCACCGCCAGGCGATCGCTCTCCCGTCCCGGTCCTTGCAACGCCAGGGCCAAGGTTCCCCCCGTGCGAACCTGTACCGTTCCCGCCATCAAGGGGTCAAACTCCACCTCATTGACCGCAAAATCCCGCAGTTCCACCCCACCGGCTAGATTGAGATTGCCCTCGCCCAAGGGATTTGAGAGTAATTGACGGCCTTGAAACTGCCCCGAAAACGCCACACTACCATCGATGTTAACCGGACTGGGGCTTTTTAAATTCTCACCCACAGCGACATCAGCCAGTAGCAAGGTTAGAGGTAGGCGTTGGGAATCATAATTCGCCTCTAGGGTTAAATTGGCCGCTAAATCGGGGGTTTGTCTGAGATTGCTCAACCGGATATCCCCCTGGGCCTGAAGTAAATCCCCGTCGATATTGGCCGTGAGGCGATTCACCTGAGCCGGAATGGGAACTGCTCCTAGTTCTAACAGGGGATTCAGCGGTCCTGAGAGAGCGGCCTGGGCCAGCAGCGTGGTGGGGAAGCGGGGACTGGTGACAATGCGATCGCCGATCAACTCCTGCACTAACGCATCATCAACGGGCAGATTCGCGTCTGTGGTAACGTGCCATTGTCCTCCAGTGACCGCCGCGATAACCGTTCCTGACCCCTGATTGAGAGCCAGTTGAGCCTCTGTGGTTAACTCGGGGTTGAGTCGACTCAAATCTCCGCTGTCCAGGATACCCAGCACATTCGCCAAACTCAGACGAGCCGTTCCCGCCGCTGACACTAGCCCCACCGTGGCCGGAAGATTGGGCAAATAGGGATTGAGAGCGATATTGGCGGCGGAGAAGTCGCTTTCAATCCGGCCATTGGCCACTTGGGCCTGAACCTGGGCCGTTCCGTCGGCGATCGCCAAGCGTCCCCCAGCATCGAGGCGAATCCCCGATAAATCCCGCGTTAGAGCCGCATCCATGAGACTGGCCAAGGAACTCCGCAGCCGAGCCTCACCGCCACTGAGACTCACCGCCAGGGGTAACTCCAGGTTTAATCCCCTGGCCGACAGCCCCGAGGCGATGGCCTCAACGTCGATTTCTCCCTGACTAAGATTTCCTTGCAGCCGGGCCACGCCATCGGCCAGATTCAGACCCAGGGCCAGGGTTCCCTGAACCGCCGCCGGGGAGAGGTCATCTAAACGCCCCGATAATTGCGCGGTTAACTCCGTCAGTTGAGCTGTTAGGGGCAAAAACGGGGAGAGATTGATCGGACTCGACACGACATCGAGCCACCAGATCTCAGTCAGCAAATCGGCGTTTCCGGTTAGGGTGATGTCTCCCCCCCCGGCGGTAATCTCTGCCCGCTCCAGACTGAGACGATTGTTGGCAAAGCGGGCATTTCCCTCGCTGCTGACGGCTCCTAAGTCGGCGGCTAGGATATCAGGGGTTGACCAGGTTAGGGTGGCTTGAGGATTGGTCAGAGGTCCGCTGACGTTGACCTGGGCCAGCAGTTGCCCCAAGCTCACGGTGTTGGGGAGTGCCAGATAGGGGGCAACGAGGGCATCGCTGGGGAGATCTAAGCGTAGATCGAGGTTGAGGTTAGACCCGCCTGGGTTGGCGAGGCGGGGACGATCGCGAAGAGTCTCGGGGAGGGCCTCGATTAACGGACCCGTCCATTGGCCAATTTCGGCATCGCCTCGGCCGACAATGCTGCCCCCGACGGCGGGGTTTAGACGAAGGCCATTGAGGGTGACGCGATCGAGGGTGGCGGTCAGGTTGGCCCGCAGTTGCGAGATGCCGGTTTGAGCCACAATCAGAGGGCTGCTGTTGCTGAGATTTAGGGTGAACTGGGGGTCGCTGAGGTCTCCTAAGAGTTGGGCTTGCCCCTGTAAAACTCCCGTTAAGCCCAGGGTATCTAGGGGCGCGAGGAGAGGGTCGTTAATTAGTCCAGATAGGCTCTCTAGGGCAATTTCGGGGACGCTGAAGGCAAGATTATAGCCGGCCGACTCGCTGATACTGCCGCTGCCGTTGAGTTGCAGGTCGCCGGTTTGGGCCTTGAGGCGATCGAGTTGCAGGCGACGCCCCTGAAAACGCAGGTTCACGTCAGCGGTGAGGGGTTGATTTAAGCCGTCTAGGTTGGCGGTTAACTCATCGAGATTCAGGGTTCCGCGAATTTCGGGCCATCCCCAGTTGAGGGTTCCCGCGTCATCGAGGAGGGGGGGGATCTCCAGGTTAAGGTTACCGTTGAGCGTGCCGCTGGTTAAGGGAATGCGATCGCCGACTTCGGGGGGCAACAGGGCGAAAAATTGGCTTAACTGCACCTGTTGTAAGCGGGGATTGACGCGACTTTCGAGGGTGCTGAGGCGGGTGGTTCCCTGAACGTCCACGGCTCCTTCGGGAAGGGTCACGGCTAGGTCATACTGAGCCTGCTCAAAGGCTTGGCTGAGGGTGGCATCGCCCTGAACTCCCACGGTAAAGGCCTCGGAACGGCCCTGGGGAGTCAGTTGTAGATGTCCCGCCTCGATGATGAGGTTGAGGGGAATCTCGATGGGCAATTCGTCGTCGCTGGGTTCGGGGAGGTTGAGATCTAAGGTCAGCCATTGGCCATCGTCCCCTTGTTGGGCGATGAGGTTGAGATCCCGTAGGGTAATGGTGACGGGAAGTTGGCCGCTGAGGAGGGCGGGGAGGTTGTATTGGACGCGGATTTGATCGACGCGCAGGGAGTTGGCATTCTCGGCGGTGGGCGGGAGATAGAGGCCATCGAGGTCTACTCCCGTCAGGGAGAGTCGTTGTACGGCCCCGAGTTCGAGGGGACGGTTGAGGATGGGGATAATTTGGGCTTCGATGAGGCCCGGAAGCTGCGATCGCAGCCAGGCGGTGGTAACGCGATAGCCGACGGTTCCCAAGACGACAACGAGTCCTCCCCCAATGAGAAGTCGTTTGAGGGAACGGTGTCGAGGAGGGGATGGCTCGGGAGTGGGGCGAGGCGGTGGATTGGCCATAGTTCACGTAGATCGGCGTCAATCGATGTGGCCGTTTGCCGGAGGGTGAGCTAACATGAATAGCTCATCTGATCTTGGACTTCGGTTTGTGTCAACGCTAGGATTTTAGCGGCTCAGCTGAGGTCTGGGTTGGTGAACCCAATTTGGGAATGTAGTCCTTGTCTCAACGGTGATGACCGGATCGGGCTATGGTAGTTGAGTGGTGGCACGCAAATCGCCGATGGATCTTCTAGAGTATCAAGCCAAAGAGCTGTTCCGCGAAATGGACATTCCTGTCCTGCCCTCGCAAAAAATTCATTGTCCCCAAGATCTTAAGGGGCTTAAAATACCTTACCCGATTGTGCTCAAGTCTCAGGTTCGTGCCGGAGGCCGGGGTAAAGCGGGGGGGATTCGCTTTGCAACCAATACCATTGATGCGATCGCCGCCGCTCAAGCGATTTTTCATTTGCCGATTCAGGGAGAGTTACCCGAGATCCTACTGGCTGAGGCGAAATACAACGCCTCGCAGGAGTTCTATTTGGCGATTTTGCTCGATCGCACGGCCCGCCGCCCGGTTCTTTTGGGATCGCCCTATGGTGGGGTTGAGGTCGCCTTCACTCAGGATAAAAT
Organism: Phormidium lacuna HE10JO; assembly: GCA_900149785.2. Lineage (GTDB taxonomy): Bacteria > Cyanobacteriota > Cyanobacteriia > Cyanobacteriales > Geitlerinemataceae > Sodalinema > Sodalinema lacuna_A. Next base: position 12,290 of record FSSI02000042.1, read on the forward strand.
GCAGCGGGTGGTCGTTGATGAGGAGTTTTCCCCCTTCTATGCTCGTCGGTTAGCGTTGAAGATGGGGTTGAGTGGGGAGGCGATCGAAGCCGTTAGCCGCGTCATCAAGCGGATGTATCGCTTGTTTGTGCAGAAGGATTTGGATCTCGTGGAGATTAATCCCCTCGGGATTCGCGATAATGGCGAGGTGATGGCCCTCGATGGCAAGGTGACGGTCAATAATGAGGCCCTTAATCGCCATTACAATCTGACTCGGTTACTGCAAGAACGCAATTTTGAGCAACCGGACCAGTCCTCGGTGTTTCCGGCCCATGATTTTGTTGAATTTGATGGCAAACTGGCGATTCTCTGTAATGGGGCCGGCTTGACGATGGCCACCTTTGATTTGGTCTGTGAAGCGAAGGGCAAACCGGCGAATTTCCTCAATTTGGGCAGTGAACAGGCTTGGTATGGCACCCATGCTGACCCCCTCGAACGGTTACGATTGGGCCTCGATGCGGTGACGCGATCGCCCCAGGTGTCGGTGGTGTTGGTCAATCTCATCGCCGGAGTCACTCGCTGTCAGGATATCGCGGCGACCTTGGTTGAGTTTAGTAACGGTCTCGATCGCCCCTGTAAGTGGATTGTTCGCCTGGTGGGGGGAGACCTCGTCACCGCTGAAAAAACGCTCAAACAGGCGAATCTGACGACGGTTAAAAGTCTCGATGAAGCTGTTTCTCTTGCTGTTAAAGCTGTTTAATTACTCATGCAGTTCACCGCTGATACGAAAGTTTTAATTCATGGGATTGCCGAACCTCTGGCGGCCACCCATAGCATCTTAATGAAAGCCTATGGAACGCAAGTGGTGGCCGGGGTGAGTCCCGGTTTGGGGGGGAGTGAACGGGATGGGATTCCCGTTTACGATCTGGTGGAAGTGGCCATGAAGGATGTGGGGCCGATTGATGCGGCGGTGATTTTTGTGCAACCCTATTTGGTGTTGGATGCGGCCCTAGAGGCGATCGCGGCGGGGATTCGTCAGTTAACTATTGTCACGGAAGGGATGCCGCCGATGGACATGGTGACATTGATTCGCAAGGCCGATGCGACGGAAACTCTGGTGGTGGGGCCGAGTAGCCCCGGCTTGATTATTCCTGGACAGAATATCCTCTTAGGCACTCACCCGGCGGAGTTTTATACGCCCGGTTGTGTGGGCCTGATTAGCCGCTGTGGAACCCTCACCTATGAAATTGCCCTCTCTCTGACGGAAGCGGGGTTGGGACAGTCGATTGGGGTGAGTATTGGCGGTGATGGCATTTTGGGGTCATCGTTTGCCCAATGGTTACAGATTCTCGATGAAGATGACACGACGGAGGCGATCGTGATTGTGGGCGAGATTGGTGGAAGTGGGGAAGAAGCGGCCGCTGATTATGTGGCCGAAGCGATTGATAAACCCGTGATTAGTTATGTGGCCGGTCGCCATGTTCCCAAGGGACGACGGCTGGGCCATGCGGGGGCGATCGCGGCTAATTTAAGTCATAAAACTGAGAAAAAAATTCAAGAAGCGGGAAGTTCTGCACTCTTTGACCTCGATATTGGCACCGCAGAACATAAAATTAAAGCCTTTAAAGAGGCCAAAATTCCGGTGGCAGAACGTCCCTCAGAAATTTCTAAATTAGTGAAAAAAGCATTAAAATAAAGATGGATTGGGTGTATTTTGGCGGTCTTAATGGTTAAGATGTTGAGATTTTAAAACAGGTCTAAAAACCGCCGCAACTCACCGATTGTCGAGGCAGAAAACATGGCAAAAGCGAAAATTGGTTTAGGAAATCCGACCCGAGTCGCTTGGTTGTTTTTGGCCCCGGCTTTAGTCATGTTGTCGATTTTTGTCCTGGGACCCATTGTCTATCTAATCTATCTCAGTTTCACCAGTGGCAGTTTTACCCGCAGCGGCAGTCAATGGATTGGCCTGGCTAATTATGAACGGGCGATCGCCTCTCCTGAGTTTTGGCAAGTCCTGGGAAATACCCTCTATTTCTCTATCGCCACGATTATTCCCAGTATTATCATTCCCTTAATCTTGGCGGCCGTGTTAGAGAAGGCGATCGTCCTCAAATCGTTACTGCGAACCGCCTTTTTTCTCCCCGCCATCACCTCCACCGTCGCCGTTGGCCTCGGTTGGCGTTGGCTTTTCCAAACCGATGGCCCCATCAATAGCATTCTCGACAGCCTCGGCATCACCCCCATTCCCTGGCTAGGGAGTGCCACCTGGGCCATGCCGATTCTCATTCTCCTGAGTATTTGGAAACAACTTGGCTTTAACCTCGTTGTGTTTCTGGCGGGCTTACAAGCCATCCCTCAATCGCGTTATGACGCGGCGAAACTCGATGGGGCCAATGGATTTCAGCAATTTCGCCATGTTACTGTTCCCGGCTTGTACCCCACCCTGGTTTTTGTCATGGTGACAACCGCCATGTTTACTCTACGTAGCTTTGAACAAGTCTATGTGATGACCGGAGGTGGTCCTTTGAACTCCACCAATATTCTGGTGTATTTCGTCTATGAGCAAGCCTTTGCTCTGTTTGACTTTGGCTATGCTGCCGCCTCCGCCACTCTTTTGTTATTGGTGGCCCTGTCTTTGGTAACGCTTCAGCTTCAACTCACAGAGGATTAACGAGGACGAGATAGAGACGGCCGCCATCATTGCGAGACGACGTTAACCTTGAAGCGATTGAGCATCTAGTTTACCGTCCCGGTCAGCAGAGGGTTCAGCAAAGCGTACTCGGTGACGGCGAGATACCTGCTGCTCTGGATCAATGCCATCAAAGGTCGGCGGAATCCAAGCGCGGACGACTAATAAACCTCCCAGTACAATCAGAAACGAGCAGGCTGCCATGACTTGTACCCAGGGAGTTTCCAAAATGCCTCGGACAATGATTTCCCGCAATACCGATACAATCGAAACCTCTACAGCGACTCCAATCGAAACGCGATGCTCTTTTAGATAAATAATGAGTAGTCTAAATAACTCAACCAAAATGAGCAGGAATAAAATATCGGAGGTGACCCGAGGAAAGTCCAACGGGGGCAACAGCGACAGAAACATCTCTCGCAGTTGGATGACCATGAAGCTGAACAGGCCAATGCACAAGGAAATCACAATTAAGTCCTGCACCATCTCCAGAAAACGAAGGATGTGGACGCCATTTAACCAATTGCCCCAGCGAGGAGAAGAGTTTGTGGATAAAGGTTTCATCGTTATCAGAAATAATCGTTATCAGAAGTCGAAAGGTCAATGAGTCAGTCCAGGGGGCTAGAGGCGATCTCGTTGAGAGACTTGTGGGTCGGGGTCTGCCGAACTCGGAGAGCATCGGCAGACCTGAAACCGGTTTGGAATTAGCCTCCTGGCATCAAGGCTTGAGCTAACCCGATGTAGAGCGGTATTCCGATGGCGAGGGCAACCGGGGTCCCGACGGCTGTGGATGAGCCGATGTAGGCGGAGGGATTGGCTTTGGGAATCCCTGCACGTAATGTGGGCGGTCCTGAGATGTCGGAACTCGAAGCGGCGATAACAGACAGGATTACGACGCCGCCAGCGGTGAATCCCGTGGTGATGTGGGCGACATAGCCGAGACCAAAGCCAATGAGTCCATGAAGCAGTGGTGCGATAAAGGCATAGACGGCATACCACTGAGCTACTTTGCGTAGCTCGCCGATTCGTGACCAGGCTTCCATCCCCATGACCAGCATCAGGATTGACAGCAGACCACGGAAGAGGGGATTAAAGAAGCTCTCATAGACGCTTTCGGGTTGGGTTAGGATGCCCAGGGCCAGACCGAGTAGCAGTGCCGATAGGGCAGACCCCTGGAGGCTTTCCTTGATGATGGGCCAGATCTCGACCCGTTTGTTGGCGCTACTGTTCTGCTGGCTGAGATACTCTTGCCTGCTGCTGGGATACTCCGGCTCGCTGGGATAGCCGCCTGCGGCAACGGCCTGCTTACTGAGAGACTCCTGTTTGCTCAGAGACTCTTGTGTGCCGAGAGACTCCTGTTGGGCTTTTTGCTTGCTGACGTAAATACTGGCTAAGACGATCGCCGTGACGAGTGCCGGGATGTCCATAAACGGATACAGTGCCGCCGCCCAAGCTTCGTATTCCATGCCTTCGGCTTCGAGCATGGTTAAGCCGGCGGCGAGGGTTGAGCCACTTACGGCACCGAATAAGCCCCCGGTTGCGATCGCATCGACGGTTTTGACTTTGGGTAGTCTGGCTAATGTGTTACTTGCGATGAGTACGATGACAATCCCGATGATTGCTGCAAACACTGCCGGCAACAGCATCTGTGCGAGATTGGCGTTGCGGATGGCAATGCCCCCGCTCAAGCCAACTCTGATCAGCAGCATGAAGACGATGAACTTATAGATCGCATCAGGAATTTGCAGTCGGCTATTGAGGGCGGCGACGACCATACCCCCAATCAGAAAGCCAAGGGTTGGCGACTGCAACTTATCCGCGAAGCGCGTTAAGAAATCGGACAAGAACTCCATGTTGTAATTTCTCCTTCGGACTCCTCTGACGAGAAGCGATTATGGTGGTCAGTGGGCTTGAAACAGGTGAAGACAGTCAGGATAAAGCGTGTCATCCCTACTGCACAGGTGTTACGCGAATACCTATCAACAGAATGTTCAGAGGTGGCCGCTTTCCGAACGGGACTCGAAGGTGTTGCAATGGGGCAGCACCTTCTATAGATAAAAGTCTATTAAAAACCAAATCTCCATCTGTTTAAGTCTATGTGCTTAAGTTTATCTTAAAATCTGCCACAATTTGCGATCGCCCCACCGAGATCAGCCAAGTAATGTTAAATGCAAAACATAAGCAAAAGTTATGAATCACTAAAACTCGTATCTCTCGGGTCAATCTAATCCCGGTGACGTCCTGAGGAGAACGGTTTAATGATCCGTGGTCCGTCTCATTGTTGGTTATTGCCGCACCTGAAAACATAAGCCATGCTTATAAAAGGCTTCCACTAATCTGAGTCAATCTGGCTCAAGAGAGTGTAGTGGATTCGCCGTTGTTTGATATAAAGTTAAATATATGGTTCAAGGCAAAACCATAGAGTCTTGTCTTGGATTTTCACAACTCAACCCATTAAGAGGTAACTCACATGACCAAAAAAGCCAGCAAGCTCGTCATCATCACGGAAAATTTGCTGCTGAAAAAGATCACCAAGATCATCGACAAATCTGGTGCTGCCGGTTATACGGTGGTGGCCGCTGGCGGTAAAGGCAGTCGTAACGTGCGATCATCAGGACAACCCAACGTTTCCGACACCTCCTCGAATATCAAGATTGAGGTGCTTACGGCGGATCGGGATATGGCGCTGAGGATTTCTGATGAGATCGCAGCGGAGTTTTTCGAGGATTATTCAGGCATCACCTACATCTGTGATGCAGAGGTCTTGTTCGCACACAAGTTCTGAGTCAAAACCCCAGCAATTCTCATKATTTCCTATGACAATTGCTGGGGTAATATCGGTACACAAGGCTTAAACGATTCGTGACGTTTCAAGTGTCGCTTAACTCTTGGGATCATTGACATCCTCTCCACGCAAATCAAAGATTATGCAGGGAGATTCCCTGGGTCGCCCCAAAGATTTCCTGCTTCAACAGGTGCAAGCTAGACTGAGTTACCCCAGCCCCCGCCGCATCCCCTCCACAGGCATTTTCGATTCCCCGTTGCCCACGGGTACAGATAACTTGTCCACTGGCCACATCACGGGGTTTGATGGACCCGCAGTTATGGCAGTGATGAATCCGGGTTGAAAGGTCTTTGCGAACCTCGGCCCCACAATCGGGGCATTCCTGGGACGATGCCCGAGCATCCACCTTGCCGTAAAACACATCACGCTTCCAACACACCCAGGGAAGGATTTGGTTTGTGAACTGTCCCAGTCCAGCATCGAGGGTGTGTTGGCCCAACATCCCTTTAGCCATAATGCGGAAATCCAAATCTTCCACAAAAATCATCCCTGCACCGTCACAGAGATGATGGGCCAGCTTGAAATGCCAGTCTTTTCGCGTATCGGCAATCCGTTGATGGACTCTGGCAATCTTTTTCTGGAGCTTCAGCCAGTTAGCTGACCCCTTCTGCTTGTTCTTCAATCGGCGTTGCAGCGATTTCAGCTTGCGGTGCAGATTATTGAAGAAGCGGGGTCGCTTGACCTGTTCTCCATCAGACGTTGACAGAAAATACTCCAGACCGACATCAATCCCCACCGGATGTCCATGAGGGGCTACAGCCGGAATCTTGACATCAGCCTGAAGGCTAAGCATGACAAAGTACCCGGATGCCTTGCGCACAATTCGAGCTTGTTTGACCTGGAACACCTTTGGTATTTCCCGTGACCAGCGCACCTTAACCCGTCCCAGTTGCGGCAGCTTAACGCCTTCATTAGACACGCAGTTTTTGAGCATCTGGGGGAAGACAAAGCTTCGCATCCGCTTGGGCTTTTTGAACCGTGGAAGGCCTGAACGCTTTAACCGCCACGACTCCCAAGATGTTTCCAATTTTCGGAGAACCTGCTGAAGAACCTGAGCGTTGACGGTCTTGAGCCGAGGAAATTCCATCTTGGCAGCGGTCAAACGCTTAGCCTGAACGTGGTAGTTAGGAAATGGTGTATCGGCTGGCAAGATGAACTCCTGCCGAATCGAGCACGCATTCACCCGAGACTTGCGAGAATCTAGCCAGTCTTTACGTTCGCGCAGCGCAAAATTCCAGACATTGCGACACACATCCAGAATGTGTTCAATCTCCGAAACCTGCTCCGCAGTTGGCTCTAGCTTAAATTCCCACGTCATGTTGAGCATATCTAAATTGTAGCAGATATTTTGTAGGTTGCTTTCCTCGATCGCGCCTCGCTACACCACCCGCCAAGCTTTTAGCTAGGGCTTTGTACTGCGAAGAATCTGGATAGGGATTAAGCCACAATGATTAAACCGCTGAGGCCATCGGCGCATCTGCCATGCGATCAACGACCTGTTGCAAGGCATCTCGCAAGGTTGCGGTTTGATGCTCTTCGGGAACACGGCTGAGGATTTCAAATTTTTCCAAGCGACTTTCCACTTTGCCGGAACTGCCCACCACGTAGACTTCTAATCCCCGTTTTAGGGCATCGTTGACCATTTTTTCCATGGCGAGGGTTGCGGTCACCCCCAACATGGGAACATCCCGAAAGTCCAAAATGAGGACTTGATAGTCTCCAATGAGCGAATGGCGTTGAGAAATGGCTTTGGCGGCACCGAAACTCAGAGAGGCACCGAGATGAAGTAGTAAAACCTGACCTTGAACTTTCTCTAATAACAGTTGCTCTTCATGTTCGAGGAGTTCAGCGTCCTCGGCATTGGTAATGGCTTTAATGTTTTTGGCTTGAACGTCAGATAGACGCTGAATTGTTAAGACATTGGCGACGAAGACCCCAACTCCGACGGCAACAATCAAATCAACAAAAACCGTTAGAAGAACCACACCATACATAATGGCAGCGGCTTTGAGGGAAACGTAATGAGCGCGTTTTAGGAAACTCCAGTCGACGATATCAATCCCGACCTTGAGGGCGATCGCCGCCAGAACCGTCAACGGCACAATTTCGGTAAAGCCGGCAGCGGCAAAGACGAACACCAGAAGGGTGACGGCGTGAATCATCCCCGACAGGGCAGTCCGTCCCCCCGCTTGGATGTTAACAACGGTTCCCATGGTTGCTCCAGCTCCGGGTAAGCCACCACAGAACCCTGAGAGAATGTTGCCAATCCCTTGACCCATGAGTTCTTTATTCGAGTCATGCTCATATTGGGTGATACTATCGGAAATGACCGAGGTGAGCAGGGAGTCGATACAACCGAGCATCCCTAACATCACTGCGTCAATCACCATCATTTGCAAGTCAGGTGTTGAGATGCTTGGAAAATAGAGGGTGGGTAACCCGGCGGGAATTTCACCGACGATTCTCAGTTGTCCTGAGAGTAGGCTGGCCGAGACGCCGGTTCCGATGAGCAAGGCTAACAGTTGCGGTGGACAGACGCGGGCAATTTTGCTCGGAGTTAGGAAGAGAATCGCGAGGGTCAACAGTCCTAATCCCAGTTCGGGGTTAGTGATCAGGTCCGGGCTAATCCATTCAGGTAAGACTCTTACTGTGGCTAAGACCCCGCCAACGCCTTCTTGTCCGAGTAATGGTGGCAGTTGCAGCATAATCATGATGACCCCAATCCCGGACATAAAGCCGGAAATGACGGTATAGGGCATCAGGGTGATGTATTTTCCGAGTCGGAGTAGACCAAAGAGAATTTGGAATAGCCCCGCCATCATGACCACGGTAAAGGCGATCGCCAACCCTTCGCCGTCGGGGTATTTGGCGGTCAAGGTGGCAATCACGGCGGTAAAGACCACGGTCATCGGCCCGGTGGGATTGGAGATGAGGGTGGGCGTTCCCCCAAATAGGGCCGCGAAAAAGCCCAGGAGAACGGCACTATAAATTCCGGCGATCGCCCCGGCTCCAGACGCGACACCGAAGGCTAGAGCCATCGGTAGGCCGACGATCGCGGCGGTTAGACCACCAAAGAAATCACCCCGCAGATTGCGGGTATGGATGTAATTGAGAATTTTCATGACAGGTTTGGATTGAGATCGCGACGATTACAGACGATTACATTATTCCAATAGGGAAAATCAAAACCATTGATTTTTGTCTATGGCTTACTGTAGCATCAAGCCTCTCACACCAAAATACTTTGTCATCAATCCCCCAATCGCCCTAGTGTCAGAGCCTCTATCAGATCCTAGAGGCGGCGATCGGCCCATGCTCACGGCCGTTCAACTGTCATGGAACTGGCCCCGTAGAGAGCCAATCTGACTGGAGTTTATCATTGCTGAGGACAGGTTTGGGCTGAGGCCGCTAAAATAATATCAAATTATTTCAATGATAAACACTAAAACCATTGTTTTTTTTCTATGGTGTGGGTTAAGATAAAGCCTTTCAAGCCAAAATACAATTCTGATATCACGCTTCCTAGTCTGATGAGGTACAGCTTTTCGAGATGATCGGTTACCGGTTCTCTCTCTACCAAAGAGTCTGTACCTTATCGATGTGGGAATTGCGATATCAGAATTGCCATGAAAATTTTGGATTAAACGAGTTAGGGCAAATATCACAGTGATTCAGAATACGGCTTGATAGCTGTTCTCTCCTGAACCCCCCTATGATCCAAGCAACATTACACCAATTACGTGTCTTTGAAACCGTGGCCCGTCACGGTAGTTTCACCCGCGCCGCCGAGGAACTCTCGATCACTCAACCGACGGTATCGACCCAAATCAAACATTTGACTCGAACCATTGGCCTGCCTTTGTTTGAGCAAATTGGTAAACAGCTCTATCTCACTCAAGTCGGGGAAGAACTGCTCAATACCTGTCAGACAATCTTTGGACAGCTTGCGAACTTTGAGATGATGGTTGCCGATCTTCAAGGGGCCAAACGAGGAAAGCTACGACTCGGTGTCGTGACGACGGCCAAGTATTTCGTTCCTCGTCTCCTAGGGTCCTTCTGTCGGCAACATCCAGATATTGATGTCTCCCTGCAAGTGAGTAATCATCAAAAACTGGTGCAGCGAATGTTGCAAAACCAGGATGATTTGTACATTCTCAGTCATCCGCCGGAGGATATTGATTTAGCGGTGACTCCTTTTTTAGACAATCCCTTGGTGGTGGTTGCCTCTCGGGATCATCCCTTGGCGAACCAACCTCAAATCCCTCTCAAACGGCTGCGAGGGGAGGCGTTTATTATGCGAGAGCAAGGTTCAGGAACCCGTCGGGCCGTGCAACAAGTTTTTGATCGCCATAAACTTACGGTCAATGTGCGTCTGGAATTTAGCAGTAATGAAGCGATTAAACAGTCTGTTATGGGCGGCTTGGGGATTTCGGTTTTGTCTCTCCATTGTTTACGCCCAGACTATCAACAAGGAGAGTTGACCATTTTGAATGTAAAGGAATTTCCGATTCCTTGTCGTTGGTATATTGTGTATCCTTCAGGGAAACAGCTATCGGTGTTGGCGGAGGGGTTTTTAAAGCACTTGTTGCTCGAAAGTCAGAGGATACCTTTACAACAAGCATCCTAGAGGGAACGTCAAGACGATTCCTCTAGGATGGGAGGTGAGGATTAATTGAGGTAGGGAATGAAGACGGAGTAGAGTCCTCGCAGGTCGCCGACTTCAAAATCGTAAGCTAAATCTTGAGGGTAGTTATTTTTGACAAAGTCTGGGCGATCGCCTTTGCGTCCGTGGCACACCTGACAACTGGCTTCAACGTTAATGCGACGGAAATAGCGCGCACCTTGTTGTCCGTTGAGGGTTTCTTCATCCCAATATCCCACCAACGTGGGGTTTTCTTTGAAGAGGTTTAAGGCAAATTCAGCACTCTCCGTTTTTGGGGCATGGTTGGGGTTACGATATTTTTCAGCAATCTGTTGAACCGTCCAACCCGTCTCTTGACTGAGTTGTTTAGCCCGCATTCCGACCGGTTTGCAGACTTGTTTGAAGGTTTCGAGGGTGGGTTCGGTGTTGGTTCCTTCTAGGCCCGAGGCCAGTTGCGATCGCATCCCATCGAGTTGTTCAATCTGCGTCACCGCTTCAGAGAGTTCCTCAGGGTTGAGGGATTGAGCCTGGAGAGGCGTTTGCCAGAGGAAAACCGCCACGAGGGCGATCGCCATCAGGGAGAGGCGGCGTAGCCAGGAGATGAGGATCATAAAAAATTGTCCAGATACGACAGTTGAGTTAAACCGTTGAGTCAAACCGTTGAGTTAAACCGTTGAGTTAAACCGTTGAGTTAAACCGTTGAGTTAAACCGTTGAGTTAAACCGTTGAGTCAAACCGTTAAGCCACGGCATGACCTTGCTCAATTATAAAACTACATCGTAGAACTTGGACATCAACGTGGCTGATCCCTGGCCAGCCAACCCGGAGCGGGCAAAATATACTAATCTGAACACAGAACTTGCGACCAACTCGAAACTCATGGCAGAAGAAGACAAAAAAGCTAAAACCACCACCGCCGCTGGCAAAGGTGGGAAAAAGAAAGATGAAAAGCCCCCCGCCGTCGAAGATAAACCCTTCGCCGACTTCATGCACCAAGACTACCTCCCTGCCTTAAAAGAGGAACTTCAGAACCAGGGAATCGAGGATTTGGACTTGAAATTCGAGAAGCGTCGGGTTCCTCCCCTCGACACCAAAGGAGACTGCTGGCAAGTCATCGGGACTTGGCAAGGGGGCAACCGTCGCTTTGTGGTGTATTTCCCCAAAGCCGACATCAAAGGGCCACGGGCCTTTTCCTGTTCCGCCGATGGAACCCAGCCGAGTACCATCGAACCCTTCCTCATGGACGAACGTAAGATTAAACTGCCCCTGTTAGTCTTTGGCGTTGTCCAGCGACTGAACGCTCAAAAATGGTTGGCCCGGAACTAGAGTCATCCCCAACGAGGGAGAGACGTGGTTGCCGAAACCTGAGATAATAGTCCTTGTGGTTTTGCCCCAAGACAAGCATGGTAGCGCTTTCCGAATCTCCCTTTTCCCCCGCCCAAATCGCCGCAGAAGGACTCAAACCCGGCGAATATGATGAAATCGTCCAACGACTCGGGCGACACCCCAATCGCGCCGAATTGGGGATGTTCGGGGTCATGTGGTCAGAACATTGCTGCTATAAGAACTCCCGGCCGCTGCTGAAGCACTTCCCCACCACGGGCGATCGCATCCTCGTCGGTCCCGGTGAAAACGCGGGAGTGGTGGACTTTGGCGAGGGGTTGGCGATCGCCTTCAAAATCGAATCCCACAACCACCCCTCCGCCGTCGAACCCTTCCAAGGGGCAGCCACCGGCGTGGGGGGTATCCTGCGGGACATCTTCACCATGGGCGCTCGTCCCATCGCCGCCCTCAACGCCCTACGCTTCGGCCCCCTCGACAATCCCCGCACCCGCCGCATCTTTACCGGGGTGGTTGAGGGCATCTCTCACTACGGCAACTGCTTCGGCGTGCCAACCGTTGGCGGAGATGTCTATTTCGATGCCGCCTACAGTGGCAATCCCCTCGTCAACGCCATGGCGATCGGCATCATGGAAACCGAGACCATCGTTAAATCCGGCGCATCCGGTATCGGTAATCCCGTCCTCTACGTCGGATCGACCACCGGCCGGGACGGTATGGGGGGCGCGAGTTTCGCCAGCGCCGAACTCAGCGACGAGTCCTCCGTCGATGACCGTCCCGCCGTACAAGTCGGCGACCCCTTCCTCGAAAAATCCCTCGTCGAAGCCTGTCTCGAAGCCTTCAAAACCGGGGCCGTCGTGGCCGCCCAAGACATGGGGGCGGCGGGCATCACCTGTTCAACGTCAGAAATGGCCGCCAATGGCGGTGTGGGCATTGACTTTGACCTCGATCGCGTCCCCGTGCGCGAATCGGGGATGGTTCCCTATGAATATCTCCTCTCAGAATCCCAAGAACGGATGTTGTTTGTGGCGCAGAAGGGCCGAGAACAGGAGTTGATTGACGTATTTCACAAATGGGGACTCCACGCCGTTGTAGCCGGAGAAGTCATCGAAGACCCCATCGTGCGGATTCGCTTCCAAGGGGAAATTGCCGCCGAAATTCCCGCCTCAGCCTTGGCTGACAACACCCCCCTCTACCCTCGCGAGAAACCCGCTCAGCCCCCGGAATATGCCCAAATCGCCTGGGCTTGGACTCCGGACTCTCTCCCCCCCTGTGGTCCCTCGGGTATCGAGGTGGATGGGGCGTTTAAGAGCTGGAATCAGGTGCTATTGACCCTGTTGGATACCCCCAGTATTGCCTCTAAAGCATGGGTCTATCGGCAATATGATCACCAAGTGCAGAATAATACCGTGATTGTGCCAGGTGGAGCGGATGCGGCGGTGGTGCGCTTGCGTCCTCAAGAAAGCCAAAAATCAGGCCAGGACTGGACGCGAGGCATTGCGGCGACGGTCGATTGTAATTCTCGTTATGTGTATCTTGATCCCAGCGAGGGGGCGAAAGCCGTGGTGGCTGAAGCGGCCCGCAATCTCAGTTGTGTGGGGGCTGAACCGGTGGCTGTGACCGATAACCTCAATTTCGGCAGTCCCGAGAACCCGATTGGCTATTGGCAGTTAGCCTGTGCCTGTGAGGGGTTGGCCCAGGCCTGTGAGGACTTTGGAACACCTGTGACGGGAGGCAATGTTTCTCTATACAACGAAACTCTCGATAGTGAAGGTAAGCCGACGCCAATTTATCCGACTCCCGTGGTCGGTATGGTGGGGTTGATTGAGAATCTTGAGCAGATTTGTGGCCAGGGTTGGCAGCAAGCCGAGGATGAGGTGTATCTGTTGGGCGTCTCCACCGAGACGCAAGATGCGATCGCCGCGCCGACGTTAGGAGCGTCTGAGTATCTGGCCACGGTACATGAGACGGTAGCCGGGAAGCCGCCGAGGGTGGATGTGGCTTTAGAGATGGCGGTGCAAGGGGTTTGTCGTCAGGGGATTCGCCGGGGTTGGGTCAACTCGGCCCATGATGTCTCCGAAGGTGGCTTGGCGGTGACGTTGGCCGAGTCCTGTTTGTCGGGTAACTTGGGGGTTACGGTGGATCTGCCTCGTGGCGATCGCTGGGATACGTTGCTGTTTGGTGAAGGGGGTGCGCGAATTGTGGTTTCGGTCTCCCCGCAGGATGTGGCGGCTTGGGAAGCCTATTTAGAAGAGCAGTTATCGGGATCTTGGCAACGACTGGGGACGGTGTCCGGTGAACTGTTGCAGGTGTCCTCGGAAGGGGAAACGCTGCTGAGTTTGTCCTTGTCTCAGATGGGGGCGATGTATGAGGGGGCTATTAGTCGTCGGTTGGGCTAATCTTTGCTAAATGTTTGCTAAATTCGATGTTTGGCGTAGTACTGTTGATGTTCGTCTTCGGCTAAATAGTAGTCCGATGCGGGTTCAATTTGCGTCACAATGTGTTTTTCCGTCTGTTTTTCCGTCTCCTGCTGTTGACGCTTGAGTTTCGATCGCCGGGCGATCTGTTCCTGTTCAGGACTATGGTAGAAAATGACGGAACGATATTGCTCGCCGCGATCTGCCCCCTGGCGGTTAAAAGAGGTGGGATCGTGAATCTTCCAAAATAGATTCAGTAACTCGTCATAGGACACCTGATCCGGGTCATATTCAACTTGAGTTACTTCAGCATGACCGGTAATCCGAGCGCAAACATCGAGATAGGAGGGATTCGGGAAATGTCCCCCCATATAGCCAACGGAGGTTTTGGTGACTCCTTGAACGGCGGCAAACGCGGCTTCGATACCCCAGAAACAGCCGGCGCCAAAGGTGGCAATGTGAGTGGTTTTAGGCATGGGGAAGAGGGGAAAGAAAGGGCAAGAGGCATAACCCACCCCTAACCCCTCCCAAGAGGGGATGGCAAGAGGCAAGAGGCAAAAGGCAAAAGAAGGGAATAGGCAATAATAGGGTAGGGGTGTATCTTTGTGGTTGTCCTGGGTTGGTGGGCGAGGTGCTAGTTTAGGGTTTTGCAGATGTAGTCTCCGGCGCCGGATGGCTCGAAGGGGAAGTGGCGACCATCTCGTTTGATGCGTTCTTGGCGGCGACAATCGTATTTTTCCAACGGCCGCCGTTGACCGTCAACTCGGACTTCGGCGCGGTATTCCCAATAGTATTTGGCACTGCGTTTGATGCTGATAATACAAATCTCGCGACTGTGATAGATGCGGCAGGTTTCGTTGACGGTTGAGGGAAATCCCCACCAAAGATTGAGTAGGACAAGCCACGATAGGGCCGCATGGATGAGGGGAAAACTTAGCATTACTCCAATTCTAAAACCCAGGATTTGAGATGGGCGTTGACTTGATCGGGAACTTCGTCGTGGGGACAGTGACCGGCGTTGAGGAACTGTTCGCTGAGGTTGGGATAGTATTGACGAAACTTGGCGCTACGGTCTTTGCTGTTCATCCAGGGGTCTCCTTCTCCCCACACCATTAACAGGGGTTTGTTGAGTTGGCTGAGGAGTTCATCGACGGTTGCGCCTCGGGGGGTTTTGAAGACGGAGGCGAAGACTTTGGCGGCGCCACGATCGCACGAGGGACGGTAAATTTCTTCGACGAGGCGATCGGTCACGGCGCTTTTGTCGACATAGACTTTTTCGAGAGTTTTACGAATCACAGACCGGCGGCGGGTGTTCTGGAAAATCAGGAAGGCCACCCAGTCTTGTAGGGCGAAATTGCGCAGCATTCGACTGAAACGACTGGGTTGGCGCGGTTGCGCATCGCTGAAGGGACCGGCACTGTTGAGTAAGACGAGACCTCGGGCTGATTCGGGGTTCTCGGCCGCGACGCAGAGACAAACATAGCCTCCGAGGGAGTTTCCGGCTAAGACCACGGGTTGACCGATGACCTCTTGGATGAAGTCATGGAGTTGGTCGCGCCAGAGTTGGCCACTATAGGCTAGAGGCGGTTTCCCGGAACGGCCAAACCCCAATAAGTCGATCGCCCAAATCTCAAACTCGTCTTGCAATCCCTCGATGGTTTTGCGCCAATGGTCGGTGGACGCGCCGAAGCCGTGAACTAACAGAAGCGGGGGACGGGAGGCGTTGGGAGATTGTCCGGCCCGAACGTAGTAAATGGGATGGTCGCGCCAGGTCCAATGCTGTCCGGGGAAACTATCGCGTTCTAGGGTGGTGGTCATTGTTGGCGGGTCACTCAAGGTATCGGAGGTTTTGTAACGTATTGTATCGAGTTTCACATCTGTGGGGGAAGGGTGAACGTAGGTTAATTAGTCCCAATCGTTCGGTCTGTACCTCTTTGTCACCGGAACTGTCGTGTTGTCCTGGGACTACAACTCGGCAGTTTTTCTTATTTTTCCAGGGGCAGGGGTCGCGTTAAGATGGGGTGTTACTGTATAGGCGCTCTCGATGTCTCTGTCCACGGCTACCGCAACTCCCCTTTTAGGTCAATCTCTACAAGACCTCACCACCTGGATGCAAGACCAGGGACAACCGGCTTATCGAGGGAAACAACTGCATCAGTGGTTGTATCACAAGGGGGTGCGATCGCTGGCTGAGATTACGGTGTTTCCCAAGGCTTGGCGGGAGGCCAACCAAGAGACAAATCTAGGGCGTTCGACGATTCACCATCGCTCGATTTCCCCCGATGGGACGATTAAATATCTGCTGAAACTGGCTGACGGAAATATCATTGAAACTGTCGGAATGCCGACGGAACGCCGCTTAACGGTCTGTGTGTCGTCTCAGGTGGGCTGTCCCATGGCCTGTGACTTCTGCGCGACGGGAAAGGGGGGATTTTTGCGTAACTTGGAGGTGCATGAAATCGTCGATCAGGTCCTGACGGTTCAGGGAGAGTTCCGCGATCGCGTCAGTAATATCGTCTTTATGGGGATGGGAGAACCTTTGCTCAATGTGGATAATGTCCTAGGGGCGCTACGCTGTCTGAATGAGGATGTGGGGATTGGGGCGCGATCGATGACGATCTCAACGGTGGGGATTCCGGGACAGATTCGCCGCCTGGCTGAACATCAGCTACAGTCAACCTTGGCGGTGAGTCTCCATAGTTCCAATCAAGCGTTGCGCGAACAACTGATTCCCAGTGCGCGACAGTATCCTTTTGAGGCGCTCTTAGCAGAATGTCGCGATTATGTCAAGCTCACGGGCCGACGTTTAAGTTTTGAATATCTGTTGCTGGCGGGGTTAAACGATCGCCCCCACCATGCCGAAGAACTGGCCCGTCAGCTGCGGGGGTTCCAAAATCACGTGAATCTGATTCCCTACAACCCCATTTCTGAGGTGGACTATCAACGGCCAAGTCCTCAACAGGTGAACGACTTTGTACAGGCTCTCAAAGACCGCCATATCGCCGTTAGTGTGCGCTATTCCAAAGGTTTGGATGTTGATGCCGCTTGCGGTCAATTGCGTGCCTCTCAGCAAGCTTAGAGAACCAGTTCACAGGAGTGGAAAGAGGCTTAAATCCTCGATGCCCATCTGGTCGAGGGAGAGTTGACGAACCTCATAAAAGGCTTTCATGTCCGACAGATTGGGGTTACCGCTGCGTTTACCGGTGGCTCCCATCGCTAGAATTAAGCCACATTTACCCTTCGTTTTTTTGAGGTTCTCCGCCCAGGCTTTGCGGGCCTTTTGATGATAGGGATTGTCTAAATCAAACTCGCCCACGAGATGGATTTCCTCATTTTCGAGTTGCATCAGGCCCAACTCATAGTCAAAATCATCAAAGGGGGAATTGCAGGGTTTGAAGGCCAGACCTCTCAGTCCCCCAGCCGCCTCAATGGTGGCGACGATCTCTTTGACCCGGGAGCGGGTACTTTGGACGATAATGACCGGAAATTTGCCGCGACCGTTAGAGGCGATGGGGTCCTGAGGACAGTTCGCGCGATCGCGGAGTTCTTCGACCATGGCCCAGGGGATATTCTCAACCCGCAAAATGGAACCGTCGGGAATAATGTCATCCTGAAGTCGCGACATTTGCTCCAGGAGCGACATACCGGGGGTCTCATCTAGGTCGATATCCATATCGAACTCAGAGGGGGACGCTGAGAGTTCCTCGGCGACACTCGGCATTGAAGAGACGGTGACGGAGACGATGCGATCGCGGCCGTTGCCCAACTCGGAGCTTTGTAAGGATTTGGGAATGGAAATCTCATAGCCTTGACGCACGACTTGATCCCAGTCATCCATCAACTCATCTTCATGGTCGGTGAGGAAGCCATGCAAGGCTTTGAGGGCAATCCAGGCCGGGAGTGCTTCTTCTTCATGGAGAAACGGCCGTAAGCCTTCGAGGGGATGAAGACTACCAAAGTTGGCGTCGACGCACTCCCAACTGTAATCGCCGAGATCGTCGGCCTCATCATCAAAGTCCTCGTCGCCTTCGTAGGTGAGGAATAAGCAGTCTTGGGAGAGGAAAATGGTCTCTAATTTCTCCATCGAGGCATTGGCTAGGATGGAGGCGCGAAAGCTTTTGAGCGAGTCAAGGCTACGATAGAGCAAAATCCCGTAGTCAAGGCCGAGAAGTCCTAGGATGGAGACATAAAAGGTGTCGATGCCGCCATAGTTGAGTTCGATGCTAATGATTTGATGATCGCCGAGATAGTCCCAGGGTGCATCTTCCCAGAGTGCTTCGGCTTGCTCGTTGAGGGGTTTGAGGTACTGGGGAGGAACTTTGGGGGGTCGTCCTCCGACGGCATCTTCTAAGCCTCGGAACAGTTCATCGATGATGGGAAGTTCGGGGACGTAATCGAGGATAATATCGAGGTCTTGTAGGACTCCGCGTAGAAAGAACAGCAGTTCGCGGTCTTTGACGATGATTTTTTGCGGCCGGCCCGGTTGGGCGGGTTTGTGGGGATATTCCATGGCCCGCAGCAGGGTGCGGACTACGGCTTCCATCCCCGAGTCATCGGCGACTTTCTCCATCGCGCGCACGACCCCTTCTGAGCCATCAACCCAAATGACGCAGTCGCCGGCATCGTCGCCAACGAGTTCACCTGATTCTAAGTCAATTTGCAGCGATCGCCGATCGCCTTCCCAAACGGAGGGGATTTGGTCGAGTTTGTTGAGGCGGCGACAGGTGGATGGTGTTAACACGGTCAGGGTCAGGTAAGGACAATGGTCAGGGGCGTTGAACGCTGTCCTTCTACTTTACCACTGGTTTTCGGGATGTTTCTCTGGGAAGGTTAAGCTTTCTATAGCCGAGGGGGGTCTTGGGTTAGGGCGACTCTCTTGGGGGGAAGGCTTGTCGTGCTAGCAACAAACGTTATGATTTTAGTAAAGCCTGTATCGACGAACACGTTGCTAAATTATGTCAACTTCAACACCTCTGCTGGTTGAGAAAACGAAATTAGACCATCCCCCGCTTGAGATTCATACGTTGGGCGATCGCGTCTTGCGCCAAAATACGAAGCGGGTGGCCCGAGTCGATGAGACGGTGCGCCGTCTGGCTCGTGAGATGCTACAAAGTATGTATACTGCCGATGGCATCGGTTTGGCCGCGCCTCAGGTGGGGATTGCTAAACAAATGCTGGTGCTCGATTGCGCTCTCGATGACCCCAGTACGCCGCCGCTGGTGTTGATTAACCCGGTGATTCAAGCCTACAGCCGTGAGGTGGCGTTGGGCCAGGAAGGCTGTTTGAGTATTCCTGGGGTCTATATGGATGTGAAACGGCCTCAGGTGATTGAGGTGTCTTACAAAGATGAGTTGGGCCGTCCCCAACGTCGTCGCTTCAGTGGACTCCCGGCCCGAGTGATTCAGCATGAGATGGACCACCTCAATGGGGTGATGTTTGTCGATCGCGTCGAAGACCAGTTACTGCTGACGGAAGAACTCTCGAAGTATGGGTTCTCGGTCAAGTCTGTTCGTCATATCAAAGCCTAGGGAGTCGCGAGGATTATGGTATCGTCTCCGAAAGTTGGGTTTTTGCTGGCCGTTTCCTGTGTGGCGGCGATCGCGGCGGTGGGGTCTATTTTTGAGTTGTCGTCGGGACATCCGCAATATGGGGTCTGGCTAACGCGGGTAATTTTGGGGTTAAGTATGCCTCTGGTGGTGTTTGCCTTTTTGGCGGCGGTGCGAGAAGCTAATGCCAACAATTCCTGACGGTAATAGACGCTGACGATGGCTCCATCTCCATCTGTTCAAAATGCTCCGGATTGGGAGCGATTACGAAAAGCGCTCAGTGTTGAAGCTGAGCGCGGTTTTTCGGATTTGGTTGGCCGAGAGTTTCGCTTTCATGAGTTTCTCGAACATCAGTTGAAGGACCCGCCGGCCCGGTTGGCGGCTAGCGATCGCCAACGTTGGCAAAATCTCGCGGCGGAGTTTGCGAAATACCCGTCTCTGACTCTGGCCCAACGTCAGCATCTCGTGGCGGAGTCGCGGCGGGTGTTGTTGCAGAGTGAGCGGTCTTTGGAGATGCGATCGCGCTCAGTCCGAGAACCCCTCACCCCCCGCAAACCCCCCACCGCTGACCTTCAGGCTCAGGTGGCTCCGGCCCAGCTAACGTTGGATCAGCCTCTGGCTCAGGTGCGTCAGATTGGCCGCCGAGGGGGCGATCGCTTGGCTCGCTTGGGACTCTATCGGGTCCAGGATTTGTTGGAGTATTTTCCCCGCGATCGTATTGATTATGCTCGTCAAGTTCCCATTGCTCAATTGGAACCGGGAGAGACGGTTACAGTTGTAGCGCAAGTTCAGAGTTGCAGCTTTTTTAATAGTTCTAAAAACAAGAAACTTAGTATCTTTCAATTAACATTAAAAGACCCAACCGGACGCTTAAAAATTACTCGTTTTTATCCCGGAAATCGCTATAGTTCCACGCGCTGGCAATATGCCCATAAATCCCAATATCCTCGCGGGGCAACCGTTGCAGCCTCGGGATTGGTCAAGAAAAATAAGTATGGAATCACCTTAGAAAACCCTGATTTAGAAGTTTTAGAAAACTCCGAATCGCGAATTGAATCTTTGTCTGTGGGGCGGGTCTTGCCGGTCTATGCCTTGACCGATGGGGTAACCGCTGACTTGGTGCGAAAATCCGTGTTGGCGGTGCTTCCGGCTAGTGAGCAAATCCCGGAACCTTTACCTCGGAAATTGCGAGAAAAGTATGACTTGTTGGACCGGCCGACGGCGATCGCCAACATCCACTTTCCCCCCGATACTGATATCCTAGACTTAGCCCGTCGTCGCCTCGTGTTCGACGAGTTTTTCTATCTGCAACTGGGCCTCCTCAAACGTCGCCACGAACTCAAACAAGCCGGGGAACTCCAACTGGCCCACAGCCAGGCCCAACGACTCACCATCCAAGGACAACTTATCGAACAATTTTACAAGTTACTTCCCTTCAATCTCACCCACGCCCAAACACGGGTGATTCAAGAGATTCTCGGCGACCTCAACAAAACCTCCCCCATGAATCGTCTGGTTCAAGGGGATGTGGGGGCCGGGAAAACCGTCGTGGCGGTGGTGGCGATACTGGCGGCGATTCAGTCCGGGTATCAAGCGGCCTTAATGGCCCCCACGGAAGTCTTAGCGGAACAGCATTATCGCAAATTAGTCGATTGGCTGAACCTACTCCAACTCCCCGTTGAACTCCTCACGGGGTCCAGCAAAACCCGCAAACGGCGACAAATCCACAGTCAACTCGAAACCGGCGAACTCCCCGTTTTGGTGGGAACCCACGCCTTAATTCAAGATAAAGTGCAGTTTCACCGTTTAGGGTTAGCGGTGATTGACGAACAACATCGCTTTGGCGTACAGCAGCGGGCCAAGTTGCAACAGAAGGGGAGTAATGGGATTTGTCATGTTCTCTCCATGACCGCCACCCCCATTCCTCGGACCTTGGCGTTGACGTTACATGGGGATTTAGATGTCAGTCAAATCGATGAATTACCCCCTGGTCGCAAACCGATTCAAACCACAGTTTTGGCGGGGAAACAACGGTTAGAGGCGTATGATTTAATTCGCCGTCAGGTGGCGATGGGACATCAGGCCTATGTGGTCTTGCCATTGGTGGAAGAATCGGAGAAATTAGATCTCAAGTCAGCGGTGGAGGAGTATGAACGGTTGCAAGAGGTGTTCCCCGATTTTCGGGTGGGATTGCTGCATGGCCGGATGACGTCAGCGGAGAAGGATGCAGCCATTGCGGCGTTTCATGGTCATGAGACTCAGGTTTTGGTCTCGACGACGGTGGTGGAGGTGGGGGTGGATGTTCCCAACGCGACGGTGATGTTGATTGAGAACGCTGAACGCTTTGGCTTGTCGCAGTTGCATCAATTACGGGGTCGGGTTGGCCGAGGGGGCGATCGGGCGTATTGTCTATTAATGACCCATCCCAAGGCCTCGCCGGATGCGAAACAGCGGTTAGAGGTGTTGGAGTCGTCTCAGGATGGCTTTTTGATTGCTGAAATGGATATGCAGCTTCGCGGTCCCGGTCAGATGCTAGGAACTCGCCAGTCGGGGTTACCGGATTTTGTCCTAGCCAGTCTCGTGGATGACCGAGAGGTGTTGATTCTGGCCCGAGATGCGGCGGAACGGGTGATTCGCAAAGACCCCAGTTTAGAGCGATATCCCCGCATGAAGGCGGAGTTAGAGATACGCTTTGAGCGAATGTTAGGCGGGGCCATGTTGCAATAATGTATGGAAACCGCCAATTAAGACACCGAGTTTCTCAAAGAAACCCGGTGTCTGGTGAGCAACTATCAAGTAAACAGCCAAGGAATCAAATAACCAATCATCACCGAACAAACCGTCAGCAAAACAGTAATCAACTCTCGGGATAATCGCTGTTCCCAAAAATTGGATTTGAGGCGACGAACGGGGAAATCAGGGTCAAGTCCCACCGCGACCTCATTGGTTTTTCCCTGAAGCCGAACCTGTAACCCCGCCGGGGAGTCTGGATGGAGTTGTAAACGGGGGATTCGTTGAATCTTGGAGGAACTCGGTAACACCAGAAACTGCTCAGACTCTAACAGTAAATCCTCATTTAAAAACTTGATTTGTCCCTCTAAAATGGTTGAGCGTACTAATTCATCGGGGACATTGGCGGTGGTGGCGTTGTAGGTAAAGTCCACATCCGTCACCTCAAACCCTCCCCAAAACCAATCCTGATAGTCGCTACCCTGCAAGTCGGGTAAGTCGATGTAAAGTGTTATTTCGTTTGGGAACAATAAGTTTAATTCTGTGCTAAAGGGAGTCCAGCTAAATTGCTCTTGGTTATAGTCGAATATCTCCGTCTCCTCTACCATCCTAGTGTCTGAGGGGAGAGACTGCAATTGAGGACTTCTGACATATTCAGCCATAACTTGTAGCGGATTCCCCCCTAGAGCGAGTTGAACGCGAATCCCTGGAGTGTCTTCTTCGGGAGTGTCTTCTTTGGGGGTTTCTTCTTTGGGGGTTTCTTCTTCAGGAGGGTTGAGGCTGAGGGAGAGTTGATGGCGTTCTGGGTCGTAGGCTAGGTATCTCACCTGGGTTCCTGGGGGGAGTCGCAGGGATTGAATTTCGAGTTGACTGGGGTTGTCTGGGTCACCCGTCTCGAAAATGAGTTTGCTGTCTGGGGAGGGTAACGTCATCTCGACTTCATTCAATTCGTTGATGTCTTCCGTGTCGTCGTCTGTTCTAAACTCTCCCCACAGGGTGACGGGATTGGCCTGTAATCCTTCGATTTCTAGCCGTGAGATGGAACGCATTGAATTAATTAAGAGTTGGTTGCTTTGACCGCGATTGGTAAAACTAACCTGACGACTAATAATGTTGCCTTCAAAGGAGATGGAAACGGGGATAAAAAAGGCTATTATAAATACAATGGAAATAGCTAATAATAGCAGGGCAATAATATGTAGAATATGCTGTTTTAAGAATGACCGAACGGCTATTGGCCCGGTAAAAGGATGGGGGTATTCGTCGGTGAGGGTGGCTCCTGGAAATCGGCGTTTCAGGAGAGTTTTAAGTCGGAAAATGAGGCGACGGAAAAGAGTTGCGGTGAGGTCGAGAAAACTGAGGCGCAGGCGCTTGAGTTGCCGGGAAATGGGGGCATTTAGGCGATTGTTTCGGGCAAATTGAACCGCCCGCTGAACGTGAGTTTGACACTGAGACCAACGGTGTTTAAGTCGGTTGGGTATCATAATGGTTCTGAACGGAAGCAGCGGGGGAATGGCGGATGATTGAGTCTGAGTTTAGGCGAAAACAGGATTTATTGGGATAGCCAAGCGGGATTATGATGGAATCGGGACACCCGAGTGACCGATTGTGGGGCGATTCCCCGTTGTTGGATTTCCGCTTCGACTCGCAGTTGATAGTCTCCCGCTGGCTGATTGCGACCATCCCAGGTAAAGCGAATTTCTCCCTGGCGAGGACTGGGCCGACTGTCTCGGTGAACGACTTGATTGTTGCGGCGGATTTCTAAGGAACGAATTAAGACGCGACTGGGGGAGTAAAAGACAATTTCGTAGTGGTTGGTGGCCGAACCAATAATAACTGGAACATAGGCGGGTTGACTCCCGGGTAATTGGGCCAGCGCCCGCAGACTGTTGGGGGGGACATGGGATTCTCTCAGGATTCTCGTGTTTAAGTCGACTTGATACCGATTCTGCTGCCGTTGCAGTTGCAAGGAGTCGAGTTGGTAACGCCGCTGATACGAGCGAACTCGCAGATTGGGGTTGCTGCCGACTCCGGGAATTCGTAGCTGGAGTGGGTTGTCATAACTCGTCACGTTGGAGGTGGCGAAGGAGACGAGGCTAAATGACCCACTGACGGATTGGCGATTGATGCCCTCGCAGCGGCTGGGATTATCGCGACGTTGGTAGGCCAGGTCGTCGGGGAGATTGGTGGGACAAGTGAGTCCGACGCTGGCGAGGCTGGTGCCGAGAAGGGTTAGGGTGGTCAGGAGGTGTTTGAGGGTCATGGCTGGGGAGGGATGGAGGACAACGGAAGCAGGATGAGGGGAGGCTTGGAGGGGCTGGAGGTGACCGTTTCTAAAAGCGAATGCCCCAATCTTGTAAGTGTTGGGCAAGAACGTCTAAGGGATAGGCAAAGCCAAAGCCGCCAATGGAATTTCCTTGGCCGGTGGGGGGAGCCGAGCCGAGTTCATCACCAATGGTTACTAGCAAGCCGACGACTTCATCATTATAAATGACGGGACTGCCGGAGTTGCCGACGGCGAGACTCGCGCCGCCAATTTGCAGGTTTTGTTGAGTTGGGTCAGCGACGATATTGGCAACTCGACCGGTCTCCATGGTCCAGGGATTGCCGGTGAAGGGATGACCGATAATTAGGAGGTCTCCCAGCATGGGGGCTGGAGAACTGGCGAGGGGCAGGGGTTCGATGTCGTCGGGGAGGTTACGAACTTCTAAGATGGCTAAGTCTAATCGGTCATCGGGGGCGGTGATGTTACGGATACGGGCGGGGAAGCGCAATCGATGTTCGGGGTCGTTTTGGCTATAGAGTTCGATTTCAATGGAGTCACTGGGGCGTTGACTGTTTCCGTCGGAGACGACATGGCGATTGGTGACGATTAGGGTGATGTCTCCGTCCCGTTGGATGACCCAGCCGGTTCCATATTGGAAGCCGCTGGGGGTTTCGGTGAGGATGAGGACAACTGACCGTTGCAGGGGAAAGTAGGGGTTTTCCTCTAGGCTGGGGAGACGTTCTTCGCGGTCGTCGGGGAGAGGGTTCTCTCGTAGGGCCAGGAGACGTTGCGCTTCTCGCAGGTTGGTGATGGCTTGGGGAAATTCTGGGTCAAGTTGGAGGGCGGTTTGGTATTGGCTGATGGCTTCTTGGAGGTTTCCTTGTTGTTGTAGGGCGTAGCCGAGTGCATTATGGGCGAGGGTATGGGTGCTGGCGGGTGGTCCTTGTTCATCGGGGAGTCTCAGCGCGGTGCGGTAGGCGGCGATGGCTTCGTCTAACTTCCCTTGGTCACTCAGGGCAATTCCGAGATTGTAGTAAGCCGTTGCAGACTCAGGATTGAGTTGAATGGCCCGGTTGTAGGCGGCGATGGCTTCGTCTAAGTTCCCTTGGTCATACAGGGCAATTCCGAGATTGTTGTGAGCCTCAGCTAACTCAGGATTGAGTTGAATGGCCCGGTTGTAGGCGGCGATGGCTTCGTCTAACTTCCCTTGGTAATACAGGGCAAGTCCGAGCCAGATGTGAGCATCAACATTATTGGGGTCAATCTGCAACACTCGACGCCACGTCTGTTCCGCATCCTCATATCTCCCCTGACTCTGAGCCGCATTTCCCCGCTCAAACAACTCATCCACCGACTGGGCCACCCCAACCTGAGGAATCAGCAGGAGAGACAAGCCCAACACCCATGCCATCACTGTGCGCGTCACCATCGACTGAGACCTCCAACAAACCTGATTCCAGTATAGTTTTTCTTTGTCTTGTTCGACTGTACAGGCATTTAAGTCTCTCCCCCTCTCTTTCTCTATGACCCCTGTGACAGGGACTTCCCTGGGGCGAGACGGAACTCAGTCCTTCCACCTCACCGATGACCTGACTGTGGACTGGCAGAATTGGGGAGAGCCAGGCTTAGCCAAAATGTCGATTTTGATTAGAATATAGCTAGGTTTTTTAAGGCAGGCGGAGGAGAAACCCGTGAGATATCAGAAACTGGGATTTTGGTTAACTTTAGTCACCATCATAGGGGGAGTTGTCCTGGAGGGAACTCCAATGGCCCTGGGGGACACTGGACTTCGGGAGAATCCTCAGCACTTCGTCAGCAATTTAGCTCAAGATGCTTATGATTTGGGGGTTGAGCTTTATGAGGCGGAAAAGTATGAGGAAGCTTTAGAGGCGTTTTCTGAGGCAATTCGCCAGAATGAACGGTTTGTTAATGCTTATGTTTATCGTGGCTTATGCTATAAAAATCTAGGGAATCATGAGGCGGCAATTGAGGATTACAGTGAAGCTATCTCTCTGAAAAATGACTATGGATTAGCTTATCAAAATCGAGGTTTGTCTTATCAAATAATGGGGAATCATGAGGAGGCGATCGCCGACTTCACCCAAGCGATTCGCCTCAATCCTGAAGACGCTTTCTCCTATCGAAATCGAGCTATTTCTTATGCAGAAATCGAGAGATATGAGGAGGCGATCGCCGATTTTACAGAAGCGATTCGCCTCAATTCTGATGATGAATTTTCTTATCGAACTCGAGGGTTTTCTTATGCAGAACTTGGCAGGTATGAGGATGCGATCGCCGATTATACAGAAGCGATTCGCATTAATCCTGAGTATGATTTAGCCTATCAAAACCGGGGCTGGTCTCATCAGCAACTTGAAAATCATGAAGAGGCGATTGATGATTTTACGGAAGCCAGCCGCCTCAATCCTGAAAATTATTTATCTTATCTAAACCGTGCTATATCCCACCGAGAACTTGGGAATCATGAGGAGGCGATCGCCGATTACAGTGAAGCCATTCGCCTCAATGATGAGGATTATATAGCCTATCAAAATCGAGGTTGGTCTTACCGAGAACTTGAAAAACATGAAGAGGCAATTGATGATTTTACCGAAGCCATTCGCCTCAATGATGAGGATTACTTAGCATACCAAAATCGAGGATTTTCTTATCGACAAATTGAAAAATATGAAGAGGCGATTGATGATTTTACGGAAGCCATTCGTCTCAATCCTCAAGATGTTTTCTCCCATCAAAATCGAGGATTTTCTTATCAGCAGATTGAAAAACATGAAGAGGCGATCGCCGACTTCACCCAAGCCATTCGTCTCAATCCTGATGAT
>FSSI02000006.1:0-145063 GCA_900149785.2 Phormidium lacuna HE10JO
AGCTTCCAACCTGAGGTTTTGTACTCGACTGAATCGCGAGTTTTATGCTTCTTGAATTTAGGGAACCCTTTTTTGCCGGGAATCTTTTTCTTACAGTTCTCGTAGAAACGAGCTATAGCTGACCAGGCTCGTTCTGCCGAGGCTTGACGAGCCATTGAGTTCAGCTTTTTTGCCCAAGGAAACTCTTTGGCAAGAACCGCACAATAGATGTTGAGTTGATATCGTCCAACTTGTTCTCCTTTATTATCCATCCAGTATCTCAGGCAACTGTTACGAACAAACCGAGCCGTACGAATCGCCTCGTCCAGCCGTTCGTATTGCTCTTTAGCTCCTTCTAGCTTGGCCTCAAATACCAGCATGACACCATTGAGTCGCTTGACGTTATTGTACTACGGTTGTTGCCGCGATTCATCTCAGCGTTGAATCAGAGATTACAACGTGAGTCTTCTCGCGGGGGGAGATAATTATCTATCTGTATCTTACAAATTTTTCCCGGAATACCCGTTAAGGCTCGTTTATGGCGTTACCGATTGTGCATCATCCTGATTATGTGGCCCCCCTGCCGCCGGGCCATCGGTTCCCGATGCAGAAGTTCTCGCAACTCTACAGCTATCTGTTACATCAGGGAATCGCGACGCTGGATCAGATTCATGTTCCCCGTTTACCGCCTCGGGAGGTGTTGGAATGGCTGCATGAGGGGGAGTATGTGGAGGGCTATTTGACGGGAACGCTCCCGGAGAAGGCGCAACGGCGGATTGGCCTTCCCTGGAGTGCGGAGTTGGCGCGGCGTACTTGTTTGGCGGTGGGGGGAACTCTGTTGACGGCTGAGTTGGCGTTGGAGCAGGGGTTGGCCTGTAATACGGTGGGGGGAACTCATCATGCGTTTCCGGGGTTTGGTTCGGGATTTTGTATTTTTAATGATTTGGCGATCGCGGCCCGGTTTGTGCAAAAGCGGGGATTGGCGCGGCGGGTGTTGATTGTGGATTTGGATGTGCATCAGGGGGATGGAACGGCGGTGATGTTTCAGGGGGATGAGACGGTGTTTACGTTCTCGATGCACTGTGGGGTGAATTTCCCGAGTCGTAAGCAAGTGAGTGATTTGGATGTGTCGCTTCGGGAGGGGATGGAGGATGATGAGTATTTACAAACTTTGGCGGAGTATTTGCCGGATTTGTTGTCTCAGGTGAGGCCGGATTTGGTGCTGTATGATGCTGGGGTGGACCCGCATTTGGGCGATCGCTTGGGGAAGTTAGCCCTGACAGATACGGGGATTTTTCGCCGGGAGATGCAGGTGTTGAGTACCTGTTTGGGGGCGGGATATCCGGTGGCTTGTGTGATTGGTGGGGGCTATAGTACGGATTTTGCGGCGCTCACGTATCGTCATAGTTTGTTGCATCGGGTGGCGAGTGATCTGTTTCGTCAGTATCGTTTGGGTTGAGGGGGCGATCGCCTCAATCTAGGCTCGGCCAGTATACTGAAGGGATAATGATACCAAGGACTGCTCTATGCAATGGATGACTAGACAAGGACTGATCGGGGCGATCGCCGCCTGTTGGGGACTACTGATGCTCCTGGTTCCGGGATTGGCCTGGGCCGATGACGCGCCGACGTCAACAACCACGCCCGATTTGGGAATCTCGGAAATTACCGATTCGGGGGCAATTTCTTCGGAAAAGGTCAGTCAGTTTGCCAATGCTTATATTGGAATTGTTGATCTCATTAGTGGCCGCAGTGAGGAACTGCAACAAGCGGAAACGGCTGAGGAGTACAACCAATTGGAACAGGAATTGGAAGCGGCGGCGATCGAGATCATCCAACAGACTGGATTGACGCCCCCGGAATACTTGCAATTGTTAACGCTGGCTGACACAGATACTGAGTTTAGTGAGCGAGTCGCCACGCAAATTCAAGACATTGAGCAATAGGAGTCAACGGTAGCGGTTGAGGGAGTTTGGGGGGAGAGTTGTCCCCCCAAACTGTCTGTTCGGGGCTTTGTTTAACGGGCTGAGGAGGACTCGGCTAAGTCATCGATGAGCCGTTGCAAGTCGTTGGCATCGGCGTTGTAGACGTCTTTACAAAATTCACAGGTGGCTTCGGCGCCACCATCTTTGTCAATCATATCCTCTAACTCACTGATCCCCAGCAGTTTGAGAGCGCCTAACAGTCGATCCCACGAACAGCCACAGTGGAAGCGCAACATTTGCACTCCGGGGAGAATTTTCAGGTCTAAATCCCCTAAGAGGGTCTCGAAAATGGCGTTGAGGGTCTTTTTCTGTTTCAGGAGGGGGGTAAAGCCAGAGAGTCCTGCTAATCTCGATTCGAGGGTGGCAATGAGGGCATCGTCACGGGCGGCTTTGGGTAGCACTTGCAGAAGGAGTCCCCCGGAGGCGGTGACGCCTTCGGAGCCGACGAAAACCCCGAGAACTAGAGCGGATGGGGTTTGTTCGGAGGTTCCTAGGTAGTGGGTGACATCATCGCCGATTTCCCCAGATACCAGTTCGACGGTACTGGAGTAGGGATAGCCGTAGCCGATATCCCGGATGACATAGAGAAAGCCATTAGACCCGACGGCTTGGCCCACGTCGAGTTTGCCTCGGCTGTTGGGGGGAAGTTCCACGTCGGGATTGTTCACGTAGCCGCGTACGGTTCCATCCATCCCCGCATCTACGAGAATCCCCCCGAGAGGACCGTCTCCTTTCACCCGCAGGTTGACGCGGGAGTCGGGGTTTTTCATGTTGGAGGCGAGCAGTAGGCCGGCACTCATGGTTCGACCGAGTGCAGCGGTGGCGACGTAGGAGAGTTGATGGCGTTGTCGGGCTTCTTCTGTGAGTCGGGTGGTGATGACCCCGACGCAGCGAATGCCACCATTGGCTGCGGTTGCGCGAATAAGCTGGTCTGCCATGAAAGTCTGGATTGATGAATTCTTTACTTATTCTAATGATTCCTGGTACTCGGAGGCGGGCGATCGCGTCTTGGGGTAGGATTCCCCTGCCAGAGCGGTCTGGATAAGAGATAATGGAGGGGATATGGTTTGATGCCGCTCGCAAGACATAGGGTTAGTATGTTTGGAAGCTTCCAACAGAGTCAGTTACGAATTGAGGTCGATGCGTCAGCCGAGGCGATCGGCCAAAGTTTATTGGAACCGGGTCAGATTCAGAAGTGGTTGGCCCCGCAGCAACTCTCCCCTGGCCTCCCGCCGAAACTCCATCAGGATTTGAAATTTACCAGTTCTCTCGGCCCAATTACGATTCAACATCGGGTAGAGGTGGTTAATGACCATTGCTTACGGATGATTCTCAGTGAGGGAATTGATGGCTTCCATGAGTGGTATTGGGGCGATGGTTGGGTTCAGTCTCGCTTAGAGGGGGTTTCGGTGCTGCCGCTCAATCTGGGTCAAACTCTAAGTTTGTGGCGTTTGCGTGCTTTTTTGACGACGGCGAAGGCCAGTTAGGGGGCGATCGTTGATGACGATTCTTCTCAAAGTATGATGGTTTAACGGCTGAATGAGGGGTAAGGTTAACTCTTGGTTAATGTTAATTTAACGTGAGTTTTACCCCCTTAAAGATTTGGCGATCGCCCCAAGAATTCGGGGTAAAATCAGTTAGGATGCAATTAAGTCTGTATTCAAAACTACAACTGTCGGCATCTTAACCTGAATCCCCTATGTCAGTTCTTTTACAATCAACCCCTGACCATCTCAGCCCCGTTGAGTCTCCGGCTCAACATCTGAGCCTAGATTCAACCTTAGACGAGCTTGCTTTGCATGAATGCTATGTAGAGATCTCATCTCAGGGTGCGAAGGTGATGCAAATCCTCAACGATAATCCGCTTCTTCCTGGAGTTATTTTGACTCGAAATCATCACTTTGTAGGGGTCTTGTCTCGACGCAAAATCCTCGAACACATGAGTCAAATTTATAGTGTTGAGTTATTTTCTCGTCGCCCCATTGCCTCGTTATACCACTTCGCTGAGCGAGAAGTCTTTTGTTATCCAAGCCATACACTTATCGTGATGGCTGCACGTCGTTCTCTACAACGCCCTCCTGATTTACTGTATGAGCCAATTTTGGTAGAAGTTGCTCCTGAAAGTTATCATTTATTAGATGTGCATCAGCTTCTGATTGCTCAATCTCACATTCATCAGTTGACGACTCAGCTTCTACATGAACAAACCCGCAGTCAGATGATGCAAACGGAAAAAATGTCCAGTTTAGGACGTATGGTGGCGGGAGTCGCTCATGAGTTTCGCAATCCCGTCAATTGCATCAATGGTAATATGGGGTTTCTCTGTAATTACTTTCAGGATTTGCTGGACTTGGTTGAGGCCTACGATGTTGAAACCCCTGAAAGTGAGGTAATTACAGAAATAAAAGAGCAGATTGAATTTGCATTTCTGAAGGAAGATTTGCAGAAAATCCTACAAACAGTGCGCGAAAGTGCTGGCCGTTTAACCAAGATTGTTGGCAGTTTACATGGCTTTTCTCATATGGGAGATGACCGCTATGAGTCTGCGAACTTAGAGATTCATCTGGAAAACACCTTGTTGATTTTGAATAATCGCCTGAAGGGGGGGATTACTCTTAAAAAGGATTATGGTCAAATCCCAGAAATCTATTGTTCTTCGGGTCAATTGAATCAGGTGTTTATGAACTTGATTGGCAATGCCATTGACGCAGTTGAGGACGTTAGGCAATCTGGCAAAGAACCGATGATTTGTCTCACTACGCAACAACTTGATGACAATTGGGTGTCGATTGTCATCGAAGACAATGGTTCTGGTATCCCGGAGAACATTCAAACGCGAATTTTCGAGAGTTTCTTTACTACCAAGCCAGCGGGAAAAGGAACTGGCTTAGGGTTGGCCATTAGTCATCAAATCATTGTGGACAATCATCATGGACAACTCACCTTTTCCTCCACTCCCGGCGAAGGAACAGCGTTTGAGATTCGCCTACCGATGAAGTTGAATCGGGAATCCTAAGGGTGTATCCTGGCTGTCAACCTGTGACTGGCAACGACCCCTCAATTTTCCCATCTGCAACTATGCTCGGTATCGACGAATCCCGTCCGTTTATCCCCGTCAACATTGCTATTTTGACCATCTCTGACAGCCGTACTTTAGAGACGGACAAGTCGGGACAAGTGTTAGTGGAACGCCTGGAGGCTGCTGGACATCAACTTATTGAGCGGCGGCTGGTTGCTGATGAACGGGAGGCGATTGTGGCGGTGTTGTGGGAGTGGGTGAAGCATCCCCAGGTGGACGTGGTGATTACGACGGGGGGGACGGGAATTACGGGCCGAGATGTGACTCCGGAGGCGTTGGCGGAGGTTTGCGAGAAGGAGATTCCCGGTTTTGGGGAACTGTTCCGCCGCATCAGTTATGAGACGATTGGGGTCTCAGCGTTGCAGTCGCGAGCCACGGCGGGAGTGGCTCGGGGAACGTATCTGTTTGCGTTACCGGGGTCCTCGGGAGCCTGTTGTGATGGCTGGGATGAGATTCTGCGTTGGCAGTTGGATAGTCGCTATCGTCCTTGTAATTTGGTTTCGTTGATGCCGCGTTTGTTGGAGGAGTGAGGGAGATTTTATTGGGCGAACCTTTGTGCTAGGTGTAGGGCGATACTGTTGGTTTCAGCTTGGTTGCGTCCGGTACTTTGGACACACACTCCATAGCCTGGGTCTGTCCAGTTCAAAACAAATTCGATTTTACCATCGGAATAGGTGCGGCGAATTGGAGAGGTGAGGTGAGGATTGAAGGGTAGGGAGTTGACGATTTCTTTAACGTAAGGAGACTGGCAGAGTTTTTTGGAGAAGGCTTTGAGTTTATCTTTGCCGTGGTCATCGCGCAAATCGATTTTTTTCTGATTAGGTGCAGTGCCATCTTGGGGAATTAATTCAAGAATAGCTGTTTCCTGTTTGGCGAATTGAAGTCGAGACCGGGCATTAAATAAAAGTCCCATTGCCGATAAACTGATGTAGGCTACACCGTCTATGGTTTCTTCATCAATGAGTGAATCAAACAGGTTACTCTCAACTTCAAGGGAAAATGTGTCTTTCTGAACCGTTTGCTCTGACTCTAATGATTCAAACAAAAGGTAGTTATTTAGCCAAAATGCGAGGTCAAGAGAGATAGGTTGAGGAGGCAGTTCAATAACCTCTGAAAACTTCTCAAAAAGATAGTAAACGGGGATTTCTAAGGCTTGGCCAATGGTGGCGGCAAAGGAAATTTGGGCTTTGTAGCCTCCGGTGGCATTGATAGCAGTACATTCTGGGGAAAATTTACTGACTTCTGTGCTGATTTCTCGAACTAAACTTTTTAATCCTTGTTTTTTGAAGGAGGATATATTGTCATCTCGCAAACCGGTTAAGACTCGGACATCTACATTTTCTTGAAAGTGAATAGAATTTTTATTGTTGTTATAGTAAAGTTGCAGGAGATGGCCAATCGTTCGACCATCTTCGGTGTCTGATACCAAAAAAATCAAGCGAATTGGGTCTTGTAAATAGCCCTTGTTACAGATGCTAGTAATTGAGTTGATTTCGGCGCCACAAATTCGCGCTGAGTTATCCTGGTCTAGCAATAGTAGTGAGATTTGGTTCCAGTTACAATCTTGAAATGCTGCTTGAATCGCTTCATCTTTAGCGAATTTGAGGTTGTTTAATAAACTGGTCCCAACGGTGCAAATTAATGTATTTCTCATGATGTGTGTTCTTTGATATGATACTCAGTGTACCCCATTCCTAGACGGGTCTTGACCCCAGTTCCGCAAAAGTTACTGTAGTGAACGAGCAAGTTGGCAACTTGGCTGATGAGGGGGTCGGTGCGTTGAGGGATTTGTAAGGTAATTTCGCCGATAAACCCGGTCACGAAGGAGCGGTAGACTTGAAAACGGGCACTTTTGATGTTGTGATATTTGAGAGCGATCGCCTCTTCTAGGTAGTCTAACAGATCGTAACTCCCGAGATAGACGGGGCCAAATTCATTCCAGCGATCGAGCCAACTTTGAAACAGCAGACGCGGTAGGGGGAGGGGGAGGTACGTTCGTTTTTGGGAGAAGCTGGTGGGGGTTAGGAATTTGAGGTTCAATTGTCGCTCTGGTTCGGGTTCGTTGGCGATGAGTTCTGTATAGAGTTGGTCGTACGTTGTGATATCTTGGTGGCGATCGCACACCTGGAATTGAGATCCCAAAAACTCTAAGGTTTCCCCTAAGTCTAGGTTGAAAATGGCTTTGGAGGTCGTCTCAGATAAGCCAGACAGGGAGAGGTGATAGGGGTGTTCGGGATGAAAGGTGACAAATTCGGGGGTGCGGGTGGCGGAACCGACGAGTCCGGAAAAGGTCAAGCTGGGGGTTTGTTGTCCTCCCATGTCTAACCCCAGTCGTTCGTGGAGGTGTTTCACCAGTTCGAGGTGGTAGCTACGGGGGAGAACGGCGGTATCGGATGGGGTTAGGGTCCAGTGCGATCGGATAAGCATTATCATGAGTCGATTTGATTGGCCAACATTTCAATAACTTCACGAGGGTAAACACAAGCTTCATTAGCAGAATGTTTTGCCCAAGTGGTTCGAAGTGTATGGTCTCTGCGTTCATAGTTTGTTAGTTTTCGAAGGCTTTTATTAAATTGATCAGTCGGACATTGCTCGAAAAAACATCTTAAATAAACTAACCAAACAAACTTTATTCCAAGATGACCATGACAGATCCATTTATGGATTTGTTGTTTGCTAGAAATTATTTCAACAAATTTGTATGTTTCAAAAAAAAGACTCTCAACCTCCGGTTGTTTGAACTTTTTTTCCCTTACGACAATCTCGATCCACTCTTGGTGGTCTAATTTTACTTCATTTTCGCATAAATGCAATAATGTCCAGTAGCGATTATCTAAAAAGGATTTATCACACTCCTGGATCATTTTAAGCTCCTTAGCAGCTAAACTAATTGCAGCCGACCATTTTAAAGCATCATCAAATACGTTCTCAAATTCAACAATTGCTTTATAAAAAAACTCACTCTCACTCAACTCTTCAAAAACATCTTTGATAATCAACCGATTTAAAAAGTAATTTTCTAAAGAATGACCTCTTGTCCAAATAAGTCTTTCTTGTTGGTAGTGTCCCTGCAAAGTGTCTTCAATTGTTGTTTCGATTACAAATCTTCTAAATTCACGATCAACAAAAGTGATGAGTTTATTGGAATAGGATTGCCCCCGAACTTTTTGAGCAATGTACTCGATTTTCTGTCTATTTTCAGGGTGATCTGTAACTTTATGTATCATTTCACCTGTATCAATGTCTATCACTAAATCTTGATTTAGATCAAAATGATAAAACAGGGCTAGAAAAGCTTTTCTATCAGAACTCCCCTCCACCAACAAATGCTGATTGTTACTCATTTGTAAATAACGGATGTACTCGTCCGGAGTATATTTTGACTGAGTCATACTAAAAATAATCTATTTTTGTTCTTGATTTGACACATACGTAATTTCGTCTTCATTTTCAATATCTTCACCCTCTAAAAAATTTTCAGAATTTCTATATAAAGGAGCCTTATTCCATAAACTAATATCGGTAAATCTAAGATTTAAGGCTTGGAAACTTCCATCATGATTTGCTCCAATAACTGGTGAGTGGGTGCAGGCAATAATCTGCTTGTTTTGTAGATGTTTCTCTAGGCTGTGTATCAGTTTTCGTTGCCAATCTACATGAAGAGAGATTTCTGGCTCATCAATCAGTACTAAGGATTGCGATCTTAGATAAATTGCTGTATAAATTAATGTTACAACTTGACGTTCACCAGAAGAAAGAATATTCCAATTCTCATTCGTTTCTTGATTTGACTCTCGTCGTCCTGAAAACAGGCTAAATGACAGTCGTAACTTTTTGCTATTTTCATCTGGAACGATCTGTAGCTTTTTTCCTACAAGAAAGCCATTAACAGTATCTAAATAATGTTTTATTCTGGAGAAATTATGTTCTTCTGCTTCAACGATTTCTTTCATTGCATTACGATAAATTATTAGCAGCTTGGAAAAGGAGTGCTTTTCAAGCTTATCTTTATTTTCAATAATGTCGAAAATTTCTTGTCTAATATCAGTCCCTAAGACCGAGTTATCTAAAGGATACTTTTTAATATTCTCTGCAAGTTCTTGGATTTCTTCAAGAATTTTATCGGGATCTGCTTCCTCACTATTTTGGTCATCCGATATAGTAGAAAAAATTTCTCGAAAGCTTTCTGCTAAAACTTTTCGATCAATATCAGATAAGATTGAACGTGCAATCTCTAGTTCTCGTGAAAGTTCCGCTTCAACTTCAGAGATAGATGGATAGTTAATGATGGGAACAAAATTTCCGAAAATATCTCGTGAAAATTTAGTTAGACTTATTTCACGTTGTGAGTCTTGGAATTTTAGTTTTTCACGATTAGATAGATACCAAGCTTCAACCATTGACCGGAATGATGGAAAGTAAAGTGCGTTATTTCTTATGGCATGAAATTCAGAATCTTTGCTTATTCTTATTTCACGTCGAGTTTGGTTATCTACATAATATATGGCTTCACTGTTTTTATCGTATTTTTTGGCGTCTTGGTCTTCGTCTTCTTTTTTTAGACAAAAGATTTTACCATCAGAAAACTCAAATCTCATCCATTTAAAGGGCAGTTCATAAAATCTAGCATAATCTTCATTGATGAAATTTGATATGATATGTAGGAAAGTGGTTTTGCCTACGCCATTTTCACCATAAATGACATTGACACCTTTTTGGAAACTTTGCTCGATATCAAACCGTTCATAAAGACCAACAATTTTACAGTGGCTCAGGTAAGAAAACATGACAAAAAAAGCAATAGCGAGATTGTATCAGATAACAAAAGCTAGGATAGATTGAGATACTATACTCCATTTAGACAAACCATAGTACCCGGCTTTGCCAATGGACTTGTAGAAATGACTACTGCCATCCATGCTCGATTAACTAATTATAGTTCAGTTTTACCCAACCGGGAAGATATTTAATTTCTCCCTTGGGATCATAAACCGTCCGTCGAGACTTGGGTGCTTCAAATCCTGGTGCTTTAATTCCACAAGTATCACGAATTTTTTCAACCAACTCGTCAGCAAACCTCAAGTTGACTGTAGTTCCCCGCATCCCAGTTCCCCAGCCTAGCCGCAAGCTATAGGGACAAGCTTCTGGCTCATAAAACTGCCGAACTTCACCAAAATCTAAATTTCGTCCTTTAGCATTTGGGTTGTTTTTAATAACATTCCAATAATCATGTTCGAAATCCCACTGTTCCTGAGCAAATTCTTGACAAATTGCCAATAACTCGTCTAGGGTTTTGAATGGGATTTTCATTCCCTGACTATGGCGAAACCAAGAGAGCATCTCAGAGTCAAGTGTTATTGTAAATGTCGTTCTCACGTTACGAACCATTTCGGCGTAAATCGAGGCACGATACTTGGCATCTTGCTGATTAAAACGACTAGACACCAGTACTTCTGCAACAACAGGAATATTGTAGGGGATCTCTTTTCCTCTTTTATTTTTGACTTTATGTTCCAATAGGGGAGCAGAGTCGCCGACCCTAATGGCACGCATGAAGTCCGTATTCGGTCCCATTCTCGAGTGAACAGGTTTGTTTTGGTAGCGCAAATCAAAGTCGGTGAACAGACTATCCATAAACAACTCATCGTCTAAAAACTTTTGCTGATACTTGTTTAAACCTCGACCTCCTAGACGACGGTTAAGCGTTTGCTCGATCGCACTGACTCGGCTTTGTCTGGGAACATTATATTGATCAGAATGTTTCAGTAAATAGTAGGCGATCGCCGTGCGAATTGCACCTTTAATCGATGACCCCGGAATATAAAAAGCTCCCATCCCATTGCGAATCATGGGTCGCAAGTCCGTAATTCTCTGATTGGGCCATTTCCGACTCACGCGATGTTTTGGAAAAATTGGTTCTCCCTGTTCATCCTTCGCAAATTGCCAGTCGTCACCAAAAGCATCTTCAAGTAGCTCAGCAATACTGTCACGACCCTCGACACAACGAATATAGTCATTTAAATAACCACGTTCCAACAACGCCTTCGCTAAAGCGTCCAGGTTTGCCAGATAGACTCGCCTGGGGGTTTGCACATATTCAAAGGGGTTGAGTCGTTGCACCTCAGAACCAATGTGAATCATTGGACTGGTGAGACGAATGGTTTTCGACTCAAATACATCGGGTTTGTGTAACACCACCGGGTTAGACTGGGTCATGATTGAACCTCTGATAACTCTTTTACTCGAACTGGACAACTTAAGGCGACACCACTTCGATACACGGGATGTTTGGCTCGATAACGGTTGAACTCACTGGGGGTCACCTCTGCCAGTTTTCCTTGAGGTTTGTATTTAAATAACGACCCTTCCAGAAACATGGTGACAGATTTGCGACGGAGGTTCACCCCCGAAGGAGAACCCGATAGCCACCCTCGCCGTTCCCGCAGTTCGTAATAACTTTCACGTAAGTGGGAGTCATCCCAGGGAATATCGTCCCAATATAAACTGAGTAAACAGTGGTGACTCGAAGGTTGGGGAGGATTGAAGAGTTGTTCTAACTGTGGGGGTAGGGTAGTCCAGTCAAACTCAAATCGTCCTGCACCCCGAGAACGCCGTCCGCCAAGTCCTTCTTCGCTAAGGAGTTGTAAGGCAGCTTGCAAGGATTGTTCAAGTTCTGGGTTCCGTTGGGGAAACTCAATCAGACAATATAATCCTGCTTGCTGTTTCTCCTGATTGACGAATTGGACAAATCCAGTTTTATAAAGGTTAGTTGCGGCGGTTCGGCGATCAATCGCAACTTGAGGGAGTTTATGCTCTTGAAAGGCTGAGTTCTTGTAGTCAAAGACTCCTGACTGTCGTAAGAAATTTTGGTTGAAATTCGTGTTTTGGGTTTCCGCGATGAGTTCTTCTTGGTCTTGTTTGCTAAAACCTTCTTCTTGATACCAACGACGCCAAATTTTGACGGGGAGATAGTGAAGCTTTTTGTAAGTTTTGAAGAAAGCTAAGTCATCGTCAGGGTAGTGGTGGGGATGATGTCGGGGTTTGGGAAGATAAAAGATATCTGATTGGTCTTGTTGACGATAGACAAAGGTGGAGCTAAGACGAAAGGGGGGTGAGGAACTATTGTGAAATTCCCCGAGAAGCTGTTCAACCGCCTCAGCTCCCCAGAGACGTGCATAAAGGCTAATCCAAGCACTAAATAGTCCATCAGAACTGAGTCGTTCGCTGGTTTCTTCAATCCCGATCCCCACTTCGCCAAAGTGAACGGGATTGTTACCAAAGTTAAGTTTTACCAATCGGCGATCGCTCATCACGAGTCTCCTGAGTCGGGTAGCAGTTTGCGCAGTTCTTCATTTAAGCGTCCAAAGGTTTCTAGCAACTGGGGAGTATTCTCAGCCTGTTGGATGGCCTCGAAAGATGCGTTTCCTTTGGCAATTTCTCGATATTGCGCCATACTACGATAGTAGAAGTTAAAGTTATGGAAGCTAATTTGTCCATATCCCCGAGAACCATGACCCCCGAGTGCATCATCTTCTAAAATCGCTAGTGCGATCGCAATGTTTTGTAAATCCTCCTCCATCTGCTGAGGATTCTCCACGGTATAGATGATTTCAAAGTTAAACATCGACCCCGCAGGAACTCGCTCAATTTGACGAGGATTGGCGGCAGAGGTGATGCGATCAATACCATTTTCAAACTTCCATTCTGTCATATACAACCCCGTATCAATTTTCCGGAGTTGTTCAATGGAATCACTTGTTAAATGAGCATCTCGAACAATTAAACGAGCGGGAGAGTTTCGTCCCTTAATAGGTGCAAAGCGGCGATTGTTAATGGTTTCATATCGAGTCTGCTCATTAACGTTAAACCCCTGTTCCTCAGCAATTTCTGCATCAATCCAGCAATTGGCTCCTGTAGAACCAAACAGACGAGAAACTGGGCAATGTTTGGCCCCTTGAAAGGGAATAAACTGGCTTGATTGTCCTTTCCCAACTTTGGTATAACCATCTTCAATATCGTCACTTTCATAACGATACGTTCCACTTCCTCCTGCACGATTGAGAGGCTTATTCAGTAAGCGCTCTAAAATAGCGCGCATTTTCCCCTTGATGGAAGAACCAGGAAGATAGGGATAGTTATTCAGGGGATTACGAATTACAGGCTTATCTAATCCTCCGATATCTAAGTTGTCTCCGCCTCCGCCGATGTGGAGTCCAGTTTCAACCTGGAGGGTACTGGTGAGACGAAATTTACCCAATAGGGGTTTTTGTTCCATTGCGTAGGTCATTGTTATTTTCCTCCAGCGGCTTTATGATAGGCAATAATTGATTCAATGAATTGAACCAGGCGTTCAAAGTCTTCAGTTGTTTTGACTTTATCAATTGCTTTAGACATGACTTGACTCAGTGGTTTAGCCGCCTTTTGTCGCGCGGCTGCATAGGCAAGTTTTGGTTTGAGCAACACCACCCCCGTCTCAATTTGATTGAAATCATTGTCTTTGGTAAGTTCGGTTTTGAGTTGATTGATGGCATCCAAAAACTTGCGAACTTGATTGGTTTCGAGCCGTTCGCTTCTTAGAAAGTTGCCAAATTCTTCGGCGTGATTGACCAAATCTCGGATGTAATATTCTTTAAAACTCCCTAGTCCATCTATATGCTTGATGATAGTTTTTTGGATGTCCATGGTAGATTTAAGGCTGGAAGAGTGAGGAGTATTTAGTCTTGTGTTTCTTTTTTCTAGGGGTTTGGGTGGATACTTCGGCATTAGTCTATGGCTTACGGTTTAACAATTCGAGCCAGGTGGCGATCGCCTTAAAGTAAGGTGCAGTGCGAGGATTTTTCAGAGAAGTCCGCACTGGCTTAAAGGAGTCCGCCGTTCGGACGTTATCTGGGAGTCGGCTTAGGGTATAGGCGATACGGGGGAGATGGAGATAATAGCGGGTATCTTTGGGTTCATTAGCATAGTGAGGTTTTCGGCGAGAGTCTGCAAATTCTCGGAGGATTTGAGCCTGTAGGTTGGCGGTATTGAGCAGATTGCGGACAAAACTACGAGTATAGTTAATATCTGGTCTTTGGAGTTGTTGAACCAGTGGAAAAATACCAAATAACTCAGGTCTAGCCTCATCCTGTAGATAGGTTTGGAATTCTGACTCAATCAACCGATGCTGAGAGATTCCCAGCCATTCGTCCCACTTAAAGACTTCGCCAAATAATCCTAAACTATCACGTCCATTCCCCTTCGCCGCCTCTTCAGCCTCTCCAGACTGCTGAGCTGCCAGATACAGAGGATATTTGGGGTCATGGAGACTAATTCCTCCAGATAAGGTAATGTCTTGATTATAGCCGGTATAAGCCCGGAATGCTTGATAAATATCGAAAGAAAACTCAACAATCTCATTCCAAGGTCCGGTAACAAACAAGTCATCGCCTCCAGCATAGATAAAGAGAAGATTCTCGCGAGATTTTGAAGTTAATGACCTAGCAGTATGGGGTAGATTCTCGATGCGAGCCGCCGCTAAGGAGTTGAGATAAACTTTAAAAAAGTAACTCATTTGGCGAGATAATCCCCCTAAACGGGTGAGGGTTTGTTTGTCTCCCAATCCCTTGGCAAAAATTTGTCCAAGTCGATCCACATCCATCCGCAAACAGGCAAAGCGTTGGATTCCCTCAGCGCGTTTTGCCATTTCTCGGGAATGAATAAACCCGTCTCGACCCTCTTCTTCGTCATCTTTAATACGATGTCCGTAGTTTCCAAGTAACATCAAGCTAGTGTTTGCCGTTTTGTAGTTGGCTAACGTCCAGTTATTGATGATAAAATAGCTGGAATTTGAGATGGCTTGTGCCTGTTTCGGGGTATCGAAGAGGTGGTAATAGGAATCACCGCAGTTGAGGCGATATAATGCACCGGGAATTTTGGGGGTGTCGATGTTGGTACGTGCGATCGCCTCGACTTTAAAGAGTCGCGCTCCTAACTCAAACATACTCCGACAGGTATCACAAGCTAGAGAGGAATCTGCTTCATTGTCATTTAGGGGTTTCAAGTCGGGAGTATCATCCCGGTGACAGACTTGACAGGGGGTATAGGCGTCTCGAACTTGCAACATCTCCCCAATCTCATGTTTAAATTTACGCAACTTCTGGGGAGCTAATTTTTTGCTGCTGGCTTCCCACACTTGGGAGAAGTCTGAGGAGGCGATCGCACTGACGGGAAAGCGATTGTAGTCCAAGGCTAGAAAGACTTTTCCCTGAAATTTTTGCCTCAGCCAACTATTAAATTTTTTCTGGACGGTTTTGATGGTTAAGTCCAGTCCAGCCTCATCATCCCCCGCAACCAAAAGATATAAGTTCCCTCCCCCAGCGTAAATAACATTGGTTCGGGGAACGTCCAAGGTTTCCAGTAACTGTTCCACGACCTCCTGAGTAACCAACTCTAAATAAAAACTTCTCGCTCGTAAGGATTTTAACGCACCATCTGAGGAAATCGTATAAATAAAATTCTGAATCCCTGACAAATCCCCACTCACTAACGCCAGATTTTTAGCCTCAGGCTGGTTAGCCAATGCAGCCGCGACCGCAGCTGTGGTTCGAGTCCAATCAAGTAACGAGACATCAGCTTGCTCGCCGACACTCAAATAGGCGCCAAATTTTTCAATCAGCAGTAAAAGCAACGAGAAATTCTGCCAATCTGGTTCACTTAATGACGCGATCGCCGCTCGAATAGGCGCCTTTAAATCGTCAATATTAACCGTATCTTGACTTGGATAAGGTATTTTAGGAAATTGAACGTTATCCTCAAAAAAGCAGGCTGGCCAATTCTGTTGATTTCTATCTAAATTACTTTGTTTAGTTTGTAATTGAATCGAATCAAAAATAACCTGTAACGGTTGACCCCAATTTTGAGTTTTAAAGAGTTGGCGATTACTCCCCCATCCCAAATACTCCTCAACAACCGAGGAGGCGGCCAGCGGTTGAGAAAATGGATCAATGGGAGGCGACAAATCCACCCAAGAAGCTAAGCCAACAACCACCTGTTGCAGCACCCGTAACGCATCACGATAGGCAAGAGAAGACGTCATAACACAAACCCTAAGAAGTTAACGAGGACGTACTCGGAAGCAATTTCTGAATTTCAGCCAACACCAGATCAGGAATAGGACAAGCATTCCCGCGAATCCAGGGACCACAGCTTATCTCTAATACCGGGTGTTCCTGGTGAATGACCTCACATTCTTCCAGAGTACTATGAATCACTGCCACTGGAGTCAAATTACCCCGATCGCGACAAAACTCATGCCAACGCTCCACCTCCTCCCGCCGAGAACTAATAATCAGATAATGGGTACAGGCCTCTAAAATCGGCTGTTTCTCCGGCTGAACCATCCCCCCCACATCGACAATTGTTAAGTCTTTTTGCCGACGTAGTGCCAAAATAGCATTAGCATGATATGGAAAAAATCGCTTCGTTAATCCTCCCTTATTCGCCGCCTTAAATACCTCGGGATCTTGGTCTGGAGGAAGTTCCAAGGTGTAGTTTCCTTCCCCATCCCAATTAGCTCGTTGTAGGTAAATATTCGGATAACTAGCCAGAAGTGTCTGAAATAAACGATGGGAAAACACACTTTTACCACTATCCGGCGGTCCCACCACCATCAACGCCGGATGCAAGCGATCGCCATCTGGGATTAAAGGAATCACCTCACCCACCTGCACCCCCTTCACATGAGTCGCTACGACCACCCCACCTAGGCGGGGATCATGACAAGCCACCCAAGCCGTCGGATGCAATTCATGGATGAGGTAGCCGTACAGCCAAATGGGGGCCCGTCCATCTAAAATGACGCCAATTCGCGTATCAATCCCCTTCGGGAGCGCGATCGCACCCAACTCCTCAGGACCGACAATCGAATCCGTCAATTGAATCTGTAACACCTGATAGTCTAATCCCTGGGGAGATTGACCTCGGCGGAGTTGAAACTCAATCCCAATTGAACCCGTTGTCACCGAACAAACCCTCACGACATGGATTGTGTTACTCTAACATCCAGATTGAACGGGGGTCTTCCAAGGATATGACACAGATCCGAGTTCCCGCCGCGACGCCTGAGGTCTTACAAGGATTCGCCGCTGGACAACTGGCCAACCGCCTACAACGCTCAATTCGCCTCTGGTGGTGGGTCGATCGCTTTTATGGA
Organism: Phormidium lacuna HE10JO; assembly: GCA_900149785.2. Classification (GTDB taxonomy): domain Bacteria; phylum Cyanobacteriota; class Cyanobacteriia; order Cyanobacteriales; family Geitlerinemataceae; genus Sodalinema; species Sodalinema lacuna_A. The sequence continues at coordinate 17,234 of FSSI02000006.1, forward strand.
AGCCAACCCAACTGGTCCCAAGACCTCCCCAACACCTTTGGCTATCCTCTCCTGCGCGATCGCCTCTTCGCCGCCAGCCACCCCAAACATGACCACAGCAGCGCCGACCATCTCAACCACCATTGTGGCGATGGCCAATGTCTCTGTCACCGCAGCAGCCGCAGCCTCCTGTTTTCCCCAAAATCAGACCTCTCGGAACCCCAGTGGTGTGACCAAATCCAGCATTACACCGGACTCAATCCCCACGAGATCCAGGATCTCCTCAGCAGTTGTCCCTTCGCCACCGTTCACCGTTCCCTACGTGATGACCTGAAACACCTGGCTCAACTCGGCTGGTTAACAGCACAACCCCGAGGCAAATTTCAATGTGTTGCGGCACAAAAGTTACCCCAATTCTCAACCTCAAATCCCCCAGATTTAGACCTATTAACTCAGCCACAAATTCGTCAACTCTTACCCATTTTAGAGTCAATTTCCTTTGTTCAACCCAATCTCGAATTGATTATTGAACAATTGTGGGACTATCTCATCTCCCAGGGGTCTCAAAACTTGTTAGAATCAGGTTCTGATGGCGGCCATACCTTTATTCATCTCGACTATATTTTGCCCCCAGACACCCAAGATCGAGTCGATACATATCAAGAACAACTCGAACAACTCTGGCGGCTTCCTTTAGCGGGAGTGATTCAATTTGAGTACCAGGTCACGGCTAAAAAGGTAATTCCCATTATTACCTATCCCGTTTGTTTACATTACGTGCGGCGAGCTAAATATCTCAGCGCCTATGGAATTGATCCCTATGGTCGTCTGAATTGGCATAATTATCGGTTAGATCGCATCGAGAGCGATCGCCTAACCATCCTTCCTTGGGGAGATCCGCAAATCCCTTCCTTTCTCAAACAACTGCGACGCAATGGTGAACTTCCCCAGGCTGATGTGGTGCGTCGAGAACTCGATCGCGCCTGGGGATTCAATTTTTATCTTCCCCGTTCCTTGCTGGTAATGCGGTTTCCCTCGGCGTTTGCTCAACGCTATGTGGATAACACCCTACGCCATCCCACCTTCAAAGCCATCAGCTATGCTGACCTAATTCCCGTCATTACTGAGGCGATCGCCGACCCAAACCAACAGCAAGAGGTTCTACAATTGCTACGCGATCGCTCCCCTGAAGACGCCTATTATCGCGGTTGGATTCGTGAAGGAGACATCAATGTTTTGATGCGCTTACGAGATTGGCGACCCAATGGAGAAGTCATTTTACCCCTCTCCATACGCCGAAAAATGGCCCAAGAAGCTCAACAAGAACTCCGACACTATCAACGTCTCGATTAAGATGCTATATTTCATTCACCCTGACCCGTTTTTGACCCTTAAACCGACGTCGGTGTATTACTCGCTTCAGCCAAACGTTCCAAACTCTCCTGTTGATCCTGAGTAATACAAGCCTGCACCACTGGCTCAATCTCTCCCTCCAACACCGAATCGAGATTGAAGTTTTGACCCAAACGGTGATCCGTCACCCGAGTATCCTTATAATTGTAAGTGCGAATTTTCTCCGATCGCGCCCCCGTTCCCACCTGAGACCGCCGCATCGACGTCACCGCCTCCTTCTGTTCCCGTAACTTCATCTCATACAGTTTTGCGCGCAGAATCTGTAAGGCTCGTTCTCGGTTCTGTAACTGCGATCGCTCCTCCGTACAAAAAATGCGAATCCCCGTCGGCTTGTGGAACAAATCCACCGCCGTTTCCACCTTGTTCACATTCTGGCCACCGGCCCCCCCAGAACGGGCCGTCGACATCTCAATATCCTTCGGATCAATCTTAATCTCTACATCATCCACTTCCGGCATCACTGCCACCGTCGCCGTCGAGGTATGCACCCGTCCCCCAGCTTCTGTCGCCGGAACTCGCTGCACCCGGTGAACCCCAGCCTCAAACTTGAGCTTACTGTACACCGAATCGCCCTTAATTTCTAAAATCGCTTCCTTAAAGCCTCCCATATCCGCCGGAGACTCACTCAGTAACGCCACTTTCCAGCGTTGGCCTTCCGCATAGCGCGAATAAATCCGCACCAGATCCCCAGCCCAAATTCCGGCTTCATCACCACCAGTTCCGGCGCGAATCTCCAACATGATGTTCTTATCATCATTAGGATCGCGGGGTAATAGCAACACCTTAAGGCGATCTTCGAGGCGTTGAATTTCTGCTTGCAACTCCTCAACTTCCAGCACAGCCATCTCCCGCATCTCAGGATCGCCGCCAGAGTCTTTCACCACCTGTTCGGCCCCCTTGAGTTCCTGGGTTAACTGCTGCCACTTCTCGTAGGTGAGGACGGTTTCTTCGAGAGAGGCCCGGGCCTTGGCCACTTTCTGAAACTCATCGGGATCCCGTGCCACATCAGGATCAGCCATCCGTTTCGTCAATTCCTGAAACGTTTGTGCAACGGATTTGAGTTTGTCTAATAAATACTGTTCAGCCATAATGCCCTTGGATGCTCTCTCAAAATGTGACGGAGTTGCGGGTGCGCCGTTGATGAAAAAAAAGAGGGCAACGATCGCGGCGATCGCGAAGCGTGCACCGAATCGCAATCGCAAAGTGTGCACCGAACCGCAATCGTGCCCAAAAACGGGGGCTAGCTAAGACTGAGAATCGCTCTCTTCACGAGTATCGGTCATACCATACTTACGCAAGAAGCGCTCAACCCGTCCTTCCGTATCAATAATCTTCTGGTTACCAGTGTAAAACGGGTGATTCCCGGACCAAACATCAACATGGATTTCCGGCTGAGTTGCACCAACGGTCATCACTAACTCACCGTTACAATACACCTTGGCATCGGGGTACCAGTCGGGGTGAATTCCTTCTTTGGGCATGATTCTAATCTCTTTTGAATGCAGGGGGTGAACAAAAACCGAGCTAGAGCCGGTCTTTCGTTAGGGGGCTGCGTTGCGCTATCTGAGGCGCTGTTTAACCTAGCCAGTTGTGGCCATTTTAACGCGAATCCTCCTTCGTCCGTCAGCGATGTGACCTTGACGAAGGAGAACCCAAACCCGCTCTTAACGTTTGGAGTATTGAGGCGCTTTACGAGCTTTGCGCAAGCCGTATTTCTTCCGCTCTTTGGCGCGGGGGTCACGGGTGAGATAGCCTTCAATCTTGAGGGGTTGACGGTTATCGGGATCGAGTTTGCACAAGGCCCGAGCCACCCCGAGACGAATGGCGTCGGCTTGTCCGGTTAAGCCACCGCCTTGAACCGTCACCAGGATATCGTATTCATTTTCCAGGCCTAAGGTTTCCAGGGGAGCCTTAGCACTAGAAATATAGGTGGGGTTGAACTGTAAATAGAGATCGCCGGGTTTCTTGTTGACGACGAGTTGGCCATCTCCAGGGACGAGACGAACACGGGCAACGGCTTCTTTGCGTCGTCCGGTTCCCCAATATACAACGCGGTTTTGGTCAGTTTCCATTAGTTCTCTCCAGTATTGGTGTCAAGGACGAGGGTTTGAGGCTTTTGAGCGTCATGGGGATGGTTGGGTCCCCGATAGACTTTGAGCTTGGTAAAGAGTTGCCGACCGAGGGCTTGTTTGGGCAACATGCCTTTAATGGCTTTCTCGATAATTCGCTCAGGAAGGCGAGCCTGTAGTTTGGCGAAGGTTTCGACCTTCATACCACCGGGGCGACCGGAGTGGCGGCGATAGAGCTTCTGGGAGCTTTTTTTACCGGTGACGGCAACTTTTTCGGCATTGATGATAATGACGAAATCGCCGACATCCATGTGGGGGGTGTAATTGGCTTTATTTTTGCCTCGCAGGATTTGAGCCACTTCACTGGCGAGTCTGCCGAGGCGTTGGTTCGTCGCATCAATGACATACCATTGGCGATCGAGGGAATCAACGGGTGGGATATGGGTTTTTGCAGTCATAACTAATGATCTGGCGTGATGGATAAGGGGTCAAATAGGAAGTGAGGCATGGCCTGCGATCGCGCCTCGTCTGGGAACGGACTCTCGGGATAGCCCACATTTAAGAGGCATAGTCCCTTGGCGGGGGCGGCATACTTTACGGCTTCCCGCCGTTCGTGTTTCCAGATATCCTGGAATTCGTCGAGCGATCGCCGTCCGGTTGCCACTTGCACCAACATCCCCACCAGTAACCGCATCATGCCATAGAGAAATCCGCTGGCTTGGACTTCTAGGCAGACCACCGGCCCCTGTCGCTGGCATAAAACCTCTTGTACATCCACCCAAGAGTGGGGACGAGGAGATCCGGCGCGACGAAAGGCGGACAGATGCTGACGACCTAGGAGGGGGGTCAATGCGGCCCGAATCCGGTGTTCATCGATGGGTTCGCGATAGTAATGCCAGACAAACGGCTCGATAAACAAGTTAGGACGGGCTGCGGTGTATAACAGATACCGATAACGCCGCCAAGTCGCTGAAAAGCGGGCGTGCCAGTCGAAACTGACCGGGGCGGAGGCGCGAATGAGAATCCCTTCTGGGAGGGTATTATTGAGCACCACGGCCCATTTGTGGGCAGGAATGGGACTGTTGAGATCGACATGGACAACCTGGGCGGCGGCGTGAACCCCAGTATCCGTGCGCCCGGCGGCGTGGATGGTGACCGGATAGCCTAAGACTTTGGCGATCGCCGTTTCGACCTCTTCCTGAACCGTCCGATGATGGGGTTGTCGTTGCCAACCATAGAAGGGATGACCGAGGTATTGAACCACCAGGGCCACCCGCTGGGTTGGCATCGGAACGCGATCGCCCATGAATTTAGACCAATTCGATAATCGCCATATCTGCGTTATCACCGCGACGACTCACGGTGCGCAGGATGCGGGTATAGCCGCCCTGACGATTCCCATAGCGTTCACTAACCCCAGCAAAGAGGGCGTGAACCAATTGAGGATCGTACATATACCCCAAAGCTCGACGGCGAGCCGCCAGGGTTCCTTCTTTGGCCAAGGTGATCATATGTTCGGCTTCGGAGCGAACCGCTTTGGCGCGGGTTTTGGTGGTGGTGATTCGTCCATGACGAATCAACTCAGTGGTCAGCGATCGCAACAGGGCTTTTCGCTGATCGGCAGGTTTGCCGAGTTGAGGGACACGACAAGAGTGACGCATAATACTTTGAGCTAACCTTGAGCTAAACGACGGAGAAACTTAGGCTTTGGCCTTTTCTTGAGGGAGGGTAATCCCCAAGCGTTGTTGAAGTGCATCGATCACTTCCTCAGCCGATTTTTGGCCAAAGTTCTTAATTTCTAAGAGATCTTCTTGGGAGTAATCCAACAAATCGGCCACGGAGTTGATCTGAGCCCGTTTGAGACAGTTATAAGCCCGAACTGACAGTTGCAATTCCTCGATGGGAATTTGGCTGGTGGGGTCTTCGTCGGGGGTGTAATCGTCTTTGAGGGATTCGAGAGTAATATCTTGCAGAGGCGTGAACAACTCTACCAAGATCCCGGCCGCTTGACTGAGGGCTTCCTGGGGGGAAATACTCCCATTGGTCCAAATTTCCAAGACCAGCCGATCTTTATCGAGGGAGCCACCAATACGCGCATCTTCTACCGTGTAGTTAACTTTGCGCACCGGCATGAACACGGCGTCGATTTGCAGAAAATCGAGGGAGCCGCCTTCATCTCGGCTGCGATCGACAGAGCGATAGCCGGTTCCGGTTTCAATTTTGAACTCCATCTCCAGGGTCGCCCCTTCAGCCAGGGTAGCGATGTACTGGTTGGCTGAGGTGGGTTCAACCTCAGAGGGGAGATCAAAATGCTCCGCACTGACCATGGCCGGTCCTTGAACCATCAAACGGCCAATGTGGGGCTGACCCCCGTGGTTTTTCAAGACCACCTCTTTCATGTTGAGTAAGATTTCCAAGACATCCTCACGGACGCCTGGAATGGTGGCGAACTCATGGTTAACCCCAGCAATGCGGACAGCCGTAATGGCCGTCCCTTCAATGTTAGACAACAGGACTCGCCGTAGGGCATTGCCCACGGTGGTTCCTTGTCCCCGTTCTAGGGCTTCGACCGTGAACTTCCCATATTGTCCTTGGTCTTTTTCAGTGTTACTTTCAACACATTCAATTTGAAACTGCGCCACGGCGTGACCTCCCGAATACTGATTCCCCATTTGAAGCTTGGTGCATGTTGAGACAGGGTCTGCTCGATGCTCACGGTTAGACCCGTCGCCGTTTGGGGGGACGACAGCCATTATGTGGAATGGGGGTGATATCGCGAATCAGGGTAATTTCTAAACCCGCCCCTTGTAAAGCACGGATGGCTGTTTCACGACCGGCACCGGGGCCATTCACCATGACTTCAATTTGACGCATTCCTTGGTCACCGGCACGACGAGCGGCACTTTCGGCTGCGGTTTGGGCGGCATAGGGAGTGCCTTTTTTGGCCCCTTTGAAGCCACTGGACCCGGCAGAAGCCCAAGAAATCACTTCGCCGCGAGCGTCGGTGATGGTGACGATGGTGTTGTTAAAGGTGGATTGAATGTAGGCAACGCCGTTAGGAACGTTACGCTTTTGCTTCCGTGGACCGGATTTTTTGGGTTGTCTGGCCATAGTTAGGTTGTGGTTAGGAGTTAGGTTCGCGGTGGGTTGGCGACAAGGGTCGAGGCAGAGTCGAGAACCTCTCAGGGAGAGGGGACTCTAACGACGAGCATTGGGGTGTGAGTCGGACTTATTTTTTCAGACCGGGTTTTTTCTTACCGGCAACGGTGCGACGGGTGCCGCGACGGGTCCGACCGTTGGTACGAGTGCGTTGTCCCCGCACGGGCAGTCCCATCCGGTGACGACGACCGCGATAACAGCCAATATCGACGAGTCGTTTGACGTTCATCGTTTCCCAACGACGTAAATCCCCTTCGATTTGGTAGGTCGCTTCGATATGTTGCCGCAGGCTGGCAACATCACTATCGCTGAGATCTTTGACGCGGGTGTCGGGGTTGACGCCCGTTGCTTCTAAGATCGCTTGCGATCGCTTTAGGCCAATGCCGTAAATATAGGTCAGTCCAATTTCAATGCGTTTGTCGCGGGGGAGGTCAACTCCAGCAATCCGTGCCATGTTTCTTCCTTATGATGAAATTCAGTGGTGTTACCTGGGTGGGGGTCGTTCTCACCCAACTCCGCCCTCTCGGTGATTTTTTAGCAGTATGATGGGGATGAGACTTGGGTGGGGGCCGATGAGACTTGTTAGCCCTGACGTTGTTTGTGTTTAGGATTTGTGCAAATAACCATAACGCGTCCGCGTCGTCGGATCACGCGACACTTTTCGCACATTTTGCGGACTGATGCTCGAACTTTCATGACTTCGGTTGCAATACTTACAAACTTGATATTATAACTGATTTTCAGGTTTTGCGACAGGGAAACCGACTCCTGACGGAGCCGTTTGTGACGCGGTGCTGAAGCGAGGGAAGTTCCCTGAGATGCCAATCTCAGTTATTTTTTCCGCAAGCGGTAGGTGATACGACCTTTTTCGAGGTCATAGGGCGTTAGTTCAACTTTGACGCGATCGCCGGGCAGAATTTTGATGTAATTGCGGCGAATCTTCCCAGAAATGTGGGCCAGAACGTTAAAGCCGTTATCGAGATCGACTCGAAACATTGCGTTGGGAAGGGACTCGGTTACGGTTCCTTCCATCTCGATGAGGTCTTGTTTAGCCACGTAGGTCTCCTTTCAATTCAACAAATTGGGGCGCTCGTGAAGCGTGCGGGAACCGCAATCGCTCCCCAGGATTTCCCTGGGTATTTTATCAAATTTTTATCCAAAAATCAGGTAAAATACCTTGACAAATCCTCACTGTTAGTATCACGCCGCCAGATTTTGGCTGAGATGTTCGGTGACGGTATTCATCTCCTGACTACCATCGATCGAGACCAAGCGCGACTGTTGCTCATAGAACTCAATCAAAGGCGTCGTGGCTTGGCGATACACCGTCAGGCGGTGACGAATCGTCTCCTCTTGATCATCCTGACGGCCCCGGGCCAACAGTCGCTGCACAATATCCTCATCAGGAACCGTGAAATTCACGGCGCGATCGCAAGCCTGATCAATCTCAGCCAACAACTCATCCAAGAACTTCGCCTGAGACAAATTGCGGGGGAACCCATCGAGAATCCAGCCCTGTTGAGCATCCTCCTGTTCGAGTCGTTCCCGAACCAAACCCAAAATCAACTCATCAGGAACCAAATCTCCCCGGTCCATATAAGCCTTCGCCTTTTGTCCCAAGGGCGTTTGATTCGCTACCGCCTGGCGGAGAATATCTCCGGTGGAAATATGAGGAATTCCCAAACGCATAGAAACCCGTTGTGCTTGTGTCCCTTTCCCCGCCCCTGGCGGTCCCAAAAAAATCAAACGCATAGTTCTTTATTTCACCATTCCTTCATATCGTTGCGAGATAACGTAAGTTTGAATTTGCTTGGCGGTTTCAATGGCAACCCCCACCAAAATCAACAAGGACGTTGCCCCAAATCCTTGAAACGTCGTCACCCGAGTCGCACTCTCAACGGCGGTCGGCACCGTCGCCACCAAACCTAGGAACACGGCCCCTAAGAAAGTTAACCGATTGAGAATCCGCTCAATATACTCACTGGTTGCCCGTCCAGGACGAATCCCCGGAATACTCGATCCCATTTTTTTCAAGTTCTGCGCCAAATCCACAGGATTGAGAATCAAGGACGCATAGAAATAACTGAAAAACAGGATCAGCACCAGATAGAACGCCGCATAGAGCCAGGGAGTTGGACCACCGGGGCTGAGATACTCAGAAATCCGAATCAAGGTTGGATTGTTCGTTGCACCAGCAATAATTCCCGGCAAAATCAGGAAACTCGAAGCAAAAATGATCGGCATCACGCCCCCCTGATTGAGACGCAGCGGCAGATAGTTCGTACGCTCACGGTAGAGACGACGACCCACCTGACGACGCGCCGAAATAATGGGAATGCGTCGAGCCCCTTCTTGGACAAAGACAATGCCAACAATGGTGATGAGGAACACCAGTAAGAGCAGAATCACGCGCCCAACCACCGATTGGTCTTGTTGAGCCAATTGAATGGTGTTGCCCAACGAACCGGGTAACACCGCCACAATGTTGACAAAAATCAACAGAGAGGCACCATTGCCAATGCCACGCTCGGTAATTAACTCCGAGACCCACATCACGAACATTGCACCGGTGACGAGGGCAATCATGGTCTGAGCCACAAACAGCGGCCCAGGATTATAGGCATAGGCACTCGTCCAGAGGGCGATACCAATACTTTGCAGAATCGCAACCCCAAGGGCGATATAACGAGTAATCTGGGAAATCTTGCGTCGTCCGGCTTCCCCCTCGTTTTTCTGTAAATCTTCCAACGTCGGCAAGGCCGCCGTCAGGAGCTGAATGGCGATCGAGGCGTTAATAAAGGGCAAAATCCCTAGAGCAAAAATCCCTAAGGTTTGTAACCCTCCCCCCGAAAACGCATCTAGGAGTCCCAAAAAGGGGCTACCCTGCAAATCGGCGGCGAAGCGCACTCGGTCAATACCGGGAACTGGAAGATAAATTCCCAGGCGGACCACAAAAATTAACCCGATGGTCACCAGGATGCGGCCGCGAAGACCGGCCGCCTGGGCCATCTGCATAAATGTTTCTTGAGCCGTCGGCGCTTTATCTCGATTGACTACCATAACGGGAACCTCTAGCTGATACCTGTGAGCGTCGCTGCCATCGTCCTTGTCCTATCTCTACTCAGCGCTGTCAGCTTGAGTGCTGTTGTCAGAGGTGTTCCCAGTCACGAGTTCACAGCGACCGCCAGCGGCTTCAATTTTCTGACGGGCACTTTGAGTAAAGGCCGCCGCTGTCACGGTCAGAGCAACTGTCAACTCACCATCACCTAAGATTTTTAGGGGACCTTGGGGGGCGTTAACAATCTTTGCATCCAGCACGGAGGCCAAGGTGACGTCGCTGTTAGCGTCGAGTGAGGCCAGTTGACCCACATTAACAACAGTGTACTGTTTCGGATTAATAACCGTAAAGTGCTTGAGCTTCGGTACGCGGCGGTATAGAGGCATTTGACCCCCTTCAAATCCCGGTCGGGTGCCGCCACCGGAGCGAGATTTTTGACCGCGCATTCCTTTGCCGCAGCTTGCTCCTTGTCCGGCAGCAATCCCACGACCGAGACGACGGCGGCGTTTTTTAGAGCCGGGTTGCGGCTGAACGTCTTGTAATCTCATGATGTATAACAGTGAACAGTGAACAGTTTGGTTGGGGCGTGCCGATAGGGTCGCCCGTTAGGAAACAGCGAACCCTGGGGTCAACTGTTAACCGGATTTGGGGATTGAGTTCGGACTAGAGCGGTCTTTAGGAAAAGACTTGCTCAAGCGGAATATCCCGTTCTTTGGCCACATCGCCAAAGGTGCGTAAGGCCGAGAGTCCATCGACGGCGGCGCGAGCATTGTTTAGGGGGTTACTCGACCCGAGTTGTTTAGCCAGGATATTACGAACACCGGCTAATTCGAGGACGGTCCGAACGGCTCCCCCGGCAATTACCCCAGTACCGGCGGACGCGGGACGCATCATGACGCGAGCGCCTCCAGCTTCTCCGTTAATGCGGTGGGGAATGGAACTAGCTTTGTTGAGGGGGACCGTAACGGTATGTTTTTTGGCATCGGCGACACCTTTTTTGACGGCACCGATGACATCACCGGCTTTACCCACCCCCACACCGACTTGTCCTCGTTCATTACCAACGACAACAATGGCGCGGAAGCTGAGTTTTTTACCACCCTTGACCACTTTGGTGACGCGGCGAATTTGGACGACGCGCTCTTGCCATTCGGAGTCTTTTTCGCGGTTACGGTTGCCTTTTTTGCGACGATCGCGTTGTTCTGCCATGTTGGATCCTGTCGTGCGTAGTACGTTTGAGAGACGTTTTAGAACTGAAGACCCGCTTCACGAGCGGCTTCAGCTAAGGCTTGCACTCGACCGTGATAGAGGTTGCCCCCGCGATCGAATACAACTTTGTCAATGCCTTTGTCCTGAAGGCGTTTGGCGAGAAGTTCACCAACTTTTGCCGAAGCTTCACAGGTGGCGCTTCCCGAGAGGTTGGCCCGTAAATCGGGATCGAGGGTAGACGCGGTAGCTAGGGTGTGATGTTGGGTATCATCAATCGCCTGGACATAAATGTGCTGGTTAGAACGGAAGACAGCCACTCTCGGGCGTTCCGTCGTTCCCTGCACTTTACGGCGAATCCGACGATGTCGGCGATGGGTGGACTGCTTTCGGGTCAGTTTCATAGTGACAATAGGGAATCGGCGTTTGAAAAGCCTAGAAGTAACGGAAAATTAAAAGCCTGAGGGCATCGCCAGAGGAAATTATTTTTTCCCGGCTTTCCCGGCTTTACGACGGATTTGTTCGCCAGCGTAGCGAATCCCTTTGCCTTTATAGACTTCAGGGGGACGCACGCCACGAATTTGAGCGGCGACGTTACCAACGATTTCTTTGTTAATCCCTTTAACAATGACGTTGGTGTTACTTTCGACGCTGATATCAATGCCCTCAGGCGGATTGAGTTCAAAGGGCTGACTGTAGCCAACATTGAGAATTAGTTTCCGGCCTTGGACTTGGGCACGATAGCCCACACCTTGAATTTCGAGTCGTCGTTCAAAGCCTTTGGAGACCCCATCGACCATGTTGGCCAGAAGGGTACGGCTGAGTCCATGACGAGCGCGGGATGGACGGGACTCATCGCGACGGGTCACCAGGAGCGTTCCGTCGTCTTCCTGGGTGAAGCTAACTTCGCGGGGGAAGTCTCGTGAGAGTTCCCCTAGGGGACCTTTGACGGACACGGCTTGTCCGTCAATGTTAACGGTGACGTTCTTCGGAACGGGTATAGGACGTTTGCCAATTCGAGACATTGCGGTTTCTCTGCGGTTGTCTTACGGGTGGAACGGGATGAGAGACGGGTGCAACTAGCCCTGAGGTCTAGTAGACGTAGCAGAGAACTTCTCCGCCAACGCCTTGGCGACGGGCCTCGCGATCGGTCATGATCCCGTGGGAGGTGGAAATGATGGCAACACCGATTCCGCCTAAGATGCGGGGGAGTTCTTTCCGGTTGGAATAGACTCGTAAGCCCGGCTTGCTGACGCGCTTAAGCTTCTTGATGGTGGGTTGACGATGTTTGCCTTTGTACTTGAGTGAGATGACGATATGGCGGTTGATGCCTTCGCCGTCTTCTGTGAAATTTGAAATGAAGCCTTCGTCTTGTAAGACTTGGGCAATGCTGCGCGTCATCTTGGTGGACGGCACTTGCGTCGTGTCGTGCCGCGCCAAGGTTGAATTGCGAATGCGCGTCAGCATATCTGCAATGGTGTCGTTAGCCGCCATAGTTTCCTCTTATCTAACCTGCCTCAATTACTGCGGAAGGGCATTCCCATTTCCTTGAGCAAAGCACGACCTTCTTCGTCGTTATTTGCTGTGGTGACAATTGAAATGTCCATCCCCCGCAACTGGTCAATACTGTCGTAATCCACTTCGGGGAAGATCAATTGTTCTCGGACCCCAAGGGTGTAGTTGCCTCGACCATCAAAACTTTTGGGACTAATGCCACGAAAGTCGCGAATCCGGGGTAGGGAAATGCTGATCAGTCGGTCGAGGAAGGCATACATCCGTTCTCGACGGAGCGTTACCATGACCCCGACGGGCATTCCTTCGCGGACTTTAAAGCCAGCAATGGATTTTTTAGCACGAGTGACCACAGGTTTTTGTCCGGTGATGACGGCTAATTCCCGCAAGGAGGATTCAAGGGCTTTGGCGTTTTGGGACGCTTCACCCAAGCCTCGGTTAACGGTGATTTTAGACAGTCGGGGGACTTGGTGGATGTTCTCGTAGTTAAACTCGGATTTGAGCTTCGGAACAATGGTCTCTAAGTAGAGGGTTTTGAGTCGCTGTGTCATGATCGTGATGTCTCGATGATGTCCTGGTCTGGGTCAGGACTGGGGTCGGGGTGCGATCGCCCGAGTTGATGGTTAGTCAATGATTTCGCCAGTTTTTTTGAGCTTTCTAACTTTACGACCGTCTTCGGTAAAGGTATAGCAAGCCCGACTGGCCACTTTTTCTTTATTGGAGTAGAGCATGACATTGGAGCTGTGAACCGGGGCTTCATAGGTATTGATGCTACCGGATTCACCCTCTTGGGTGGGTTTGACATGCTTGGTGCGAATGTTGACGCCTTTGACAATCACCTGACTGGTTTCAGGGATGGCTCGCAGGATTTCGCCGACTTTACCTTTATCTTTACCGGCAATCAGTTGGACGGTATCGCCGGTTTTGACGTGCATTTTGTGGCGAACGGGGGTGGTTTGGCGTTGTTTTTTAGCCATTTATAGGACCTCCGGCGCGAGGGATACAATTTTAGTGAAGTTTCTCTCCCGCAGTTCCCGGGCCACGGGTCCGAAGACGCGGGTGCCTCGGGGATTTCCTTCGGGGTTGACAATCACGGCGGCGTTGTCATCAAAGCGAATGCTCATACCGCTTTCCCGCAAAAGATTTTTACGGGTGCGGACGATGACGGCGCGCACGATGTCCGATTTTTTGATGGGCATATTGGGAAGTGCGTCTTTGACGACGGCGATCACAGTGTCGCCAACGTGGGCATAACGACGATTCCCCCCGAGGACACGGATGCACATGAGCTTCCGCGCCCCGCTGTTGTCAGCTACATTGAGGTAGGTTTCTTTTTGAATCACGGTCGGTCTCCCTTATGGGGGGTTCGGTGAACAAGGGAATGGCTCAGGGGAGGGTTATACTCCGCTGGCGTGGCTGAGGGTTTCGACGATTACCCAGCGTTTTTGTTTGCTCAGAGGGCGGGATTCACGAATACGGACGCGATCGCCCTCGTTGCAGTCGTTGTTTTCGTCGTGGGCTTTATAGCGACGAGTCTGAACCATCGTTTTCCCATATTTGGGGTGAGGAACCCGAGTTTCTACAGCAACAACAACGGTTTTATCCATTTTGTTGCTGACGACGGTGCCAATTCTTTCTTTAACTGCCATAACAAATGGGGATGAGAGATGTATCAAGGGAGTGAAGGGGTGACAGTGAACTCACTGCTCCTACTCCTCTTCGCTGGCGGTCTCAACGGCGGTTTCGGCGGCGGTTTCAGCGGCAGCTTCAGAAGGAGCTGGAGCCGCTTCGGTGGTTTCAACAACCGGCGTGGACTGAGTGGAAACCTCAGGAGCCGCTTGAGAAGCCGCTTGAGAAGCCGCTTCTGCCGCTGCTTGGCGCTTGAGTTCCCCTTCGACCGTCAGCAGTTGAGCCAAACGATGGCGCAGATGTTTGAACTGGTGGGTTTTCTCTAACTGTCCGGTGGCTTGTTGTAAGCGCAGATCAAACAGTTGCTTCTTAACGTCAAGAACCTGCTCGTTGAGTTGTTCAGCCGAGAGGTTGCGGACCTCTTCGATTTGGGGTAGAGCCATAGTGGTTTTACTCTCCTTCGCGCTTGATAAACTTGGTCTTAATGGGCAACTTAAAGGATGCCAAGCGCATCGCTTCCCGAGCGGTTTCCTCGGGAACCCCGGCGATTTCAAACATCATGCGACCGGGTTTGACCACGGCGACCCAAAATTCAGGGTTCCCTTTACCAGAACCCATCCGGGTTTCAGCAGGGCGCATCGTCACGGGTTTGTCGGGAAACAGGCGAATCCAGATTTTTCCCCCGCGTCGGATGTAGCGGGTCATCGCACGACGACTGGCTTCGATTTGGCGGGAGGTAATCCAGGACGGTTCTAAGGCCTGGAGTCCGAAATCACCGAAATCAACGGTGTTCCCACGGGTTGCTAAGCCGCGCATCCGCCCGCGATGTTGTTTGCGGAATTTAGTACGTTTGGGACTAAGCATGATCAACGGATCAAACGGTGGACAAGGGCAGGATGGGTCTCACAATTGCCGAAGCAATTGCTGAGGCTTATCCTTCGTTGGAACGGTCTTCAAATTGGCGACGACGCTGTTGGCGACGACGGGGTTGGGGGGCGCTCGGAGCTGGTTTATCGGTTTGTCCGGGCAGAATTTCGCCTTTAAAAATCCAGACTTTGACGCCCAAGATGCCGTACACGGTACGAGCGGTGCGGTAGCTATAGTCGATGTCAGCCCGCAGGGTATGCAGGGGCACTCGACCTTCGCGTGTCCATTCGGTTCGGGCAATTTCTGCACCGTTGAGTCGTCCAGACACTTGCACTTTGATGCCTTCGACGCCAGCGCGCTGAGCCCGTTGGATGGCTTGGCGGACAACTCGTCGGAAGGAGACCCGACGTTCGAGTTGCTGGGCAATGTATTCGGCAATCAAGCCAGAGTCGGCGTCAACTCGGGCCACTTCAACGACGTTGATGCGGATTTGACGGTTGGTTCCGCCGAGTTGCGCTTGTAGGTTGGTTCGTAGGCTCTCAATGCCACTGCCACCACGACCGACGACCACACCGGGACGGGCGGTGCGAATTTCGAGGTCCACTTGGTCGGCTTTGCGCTCGATGTGGACTTCGGAAATGCCGGCATTATTGAGATTTTTACTGATATAGTCCCGAATCAGACGGTCTTCGCGCAGCAGTTCGGGATAGCGTTTGCTATCGGCAAACCACCGTGAGCGGTGCTCTTGGGTGATCCCAAGGCGAAAACCTGTTGGGTGAATCTTTTGTCCCACGAGTGTCGAGTCCTCTCTTAGTCTTCTTCGTAGTCAGGCGCCACTGCCACAGTGATATGGCAGGTGGGTCGGCGAATGGCATAGGCGCGACCCTGAGCGCGGGGGCGGTAGCGTTTTAGACCGGGTCCTTCGTCGGCGAAGGCTTCGCTGACGATTAGGGTTTGGGGGTCGAGTCCTTGGTTATGCTCGGCGTTAGCCACGGCAGAGCGTAGGACTTTCAGCACAGGCTCACAGGCGCGATAGGGCATGAACTCCAGGATAATCAGTGCTTCCCGATAGGAGCGACCTCGAACTTGGTCGAGGACACGACGCACTTTTTTGGGGGACATGCGGACGTAACGCGCGATCGCCTTCACTTGTTCAGTGGTATCGACAGCCATCAGGCTTCTCCTTACTCGTTTTCAGGTTATCGGCGGATTTTCTTATCGCTTTTGGCGTGACCTCGGAAGGTGCGCGTCGGGGCGAATTCTCCGAGTTTGTGTCCAACCATCTGCTCGTTGACGTAAACGGGGACATGAGCCCGTCCGTTATGGACGGCGACGGTATGTCCAATCATTTGCGGGACGATGGTCGAGGCACGAGACCAGGTCTTGATGACCTGTTTTTCGTTTTTGGCGTTGAGGGCCTCGAGTTTCTTCATCAAGCTATCGGCGATGAAGGGGCCTTTTTTTAGCGATCGACTCATAGGTATTGCAAACAGGGGGATAAACGGGGGGTGTCCAGCGGACAAAACAAAGCTTGCCCCAAAGGGCTTGACAAAAATACGAGAATATGTTAACTCTCGCGTCCGCCCCGGCTCCGTTTGGAGGTCTTCCGGCGACGCCGCACCACGTATTTGCTGCTCTGTTTGTTTTTCTTGCGGGTTTTCATGCCCAAGGTGGGTTTACCCCAAGGAGTGACCGGACCGCTGCGACCAATGGGGGCGCGGCCTTCACCACCACCATGAGGGTGGTCTACTGGGTTCATGACGCTGCCTCGAACTTGAGGACGACGACCTTTCCAGCGGGTACGGCCGGCTTTACCGAGGGTTAGGTTTCTCGCGTCGGCGTTGCCCACTTGGCCGATGGTGGCGTAGCATTCACGGCGCACCATGCGAACTTCCGTCGAAGGCAGTTTCAGGGTGACGAAGTTACCTTCTTTAGCCACGAGCTGAGCGCTCGTTCCGGCAGCGCGGACGATTTGTCCACCGCGTCCGGGGTTGAGTTCAACGTTGTGAACGGTGGTCCCTAACGGAATGTTTGCCAGGGGTAGAGCATTGCCGACTTCGATGGGAGCCTCGGGACCGGAAACAATCCGGGTTCCAACGGCGAGTCCCGTCGGGTGCAGGATGTAACGCTTTTCACCGTCGAGGTAATGCAGGAGAGCAATGCGGGCGTTACGGTTGGGGTCGTATTCAATCTGAGCGACTTTGGCGGGAATGTTATGTTTGTCCCGTCGGAAGTCAATCACACGATAACGACGTTTGTGTCCACCACCACGATGGCGGCAGGTAATCACGCCTCGGTTATTGCGACCTTTGGCGCGGTGTTTGGATTTGGTAAGGCTCTTTTCGGGCTTATCGCGGGTAATGGTCTCGAAGTCCGAAACGGTCGCCTGTCGAGTTCCCGGAGTATAAGGGCGGTATGAGCGAATACCCATAGTATTGACCTCGGCTGGGGTTTGCTAAGTAAGGACCGATTGGTGTTAAAGGTCTGGGTGACGGGTCTGGGTTACACGTCGGGGAACAGCGGGATGCTATCACCCTCGGCCAGACGCACAATGGCCCGTTTGTATTGGCTTTTGTAACCGACAAAGCGTCCGACTCGTTTTTTCTTGCGAGGAGGGGTGCTGGTGTTGACGGAGATGACCTTAACATCAAAGACTTGTTCGACAGCGGCTTTGATTTCCGGCTTGGTCGCTTTGGGCGACACGTCGAAGACATATTGGTTCGTCTCCATCAGCAAGGTTGCTTTTTCGGTGATGATGGGACGTTTGATGAGGTCGGGCAGGGTACGGGGGTCAAGGGGTTTAGTCATTGTAAACCTCGTGAATCTTGGCTAACCCAGCCGCCGTGGTAATGATGGTGTCGGCGTGCAAGAGGTCGTAAACGTTGAGATTGGTCGCGGTGATGACTTTTAACCGTTCTAGGTTACGGGCCGACAGATAGATGTTGTCGGGCAGTTCGGGCAAAATTAGCAGGGCTTTTTGCTCGGACTCAACTCCCCAACGTTTGAGGGCCGCGGCCAGGTCTTGGGTTTTGGGACGGGGAAATTCCTCGGCGAACTCTTCGACGACAATGAGGTCTTCCGAGCGGCTTTGGAAGGCAGTCCTCAGGGCGAGCCGCCGTTCTTTGCGGTTCATTTTGAGGTTGTAATCCCGAGGTTTGGGTCCAAAAATGACACCACCACCTCTCCAGAGGGGAGAACGGATAGAACCCGCACGAGCGCGACCGGTTCCTTTTTGCCGCCAGGGTTTGCGACCGCCACCGCGCACTTCAGCGCGGGTTTTACTCGATGCGGTTCCTTGGCGCGCATTCGCCATCTGACGCACGAGGGCGCGATGGACGATGTGGGCTGCGGTTTCTTCTTTGGCAACGTTGAGGTCAAGGGAAGCTTGTCCCACTTCTTCACCTTGCCAGTTGCGAACGACACAATTAACCATGTTGATTGTCTGTGTTTTGTTCCAGGATGGGACGTTTACGATTGACCAACGATGTTGGCTGGACTGAGGCTCAATACTGTGCCAGGTTTGCCGGGAACGGCACCTTTGACGAGGATTAAGTTGTTTTCCAGGTCAGTTTTGACGACGGTGAGTTTACGCACGGTGACGCGATGGCCGCCTTTACGACCGGCCATGCGTTTACCGGGGTAGACCCGACCGGGGGTGGTTCCGGCACCGGTTGAACCGGGTAAGCGGTGGTTTTTTGACCCGTGAGACATTGGCCCACGTTTGAAGTTGTGGCGCTTTTGATATCCAGCAAAGCCTCGACCGATGCTGTTGCCGCTCACGTCGATGAGTTGACCATCGCTGAACAGCTCTACGGTGAGGGTTTGCCCTAGTTCATATTCACTCACACTCTGCGGTTTGTATTCACGGAGGTGACGCAGAGGGGGGGCATCGGATTTTTTCAGATGACCCAGTAAGGGTTGGTTAAGGTTTTTAGGTTTAACGTCCTCGTAACCAATTTGGACGGCTTCGTAACCGTCGGTTTCTTTGGTTTTGATTTGCGTGATTTTACACGGACCGGCTTCGACGACTGTAACGGGGATGGCTTTGCCATCTTCGCTAAAGATTTGGGTCATGCCGACCTTTTTGCCGAGAATCCCAACAGACACGGTACTGCTTTCTCCTTGTTTCGCCACTACACAGACTGAAGATAGGCGGGCTGCGATCCTACCCGAGAGTTCAACGTCGCGCCAGACCAACACCAAGTCACGCTAGAACGACACTCCGGGGTTGGAGTGCGTCTAAGGGTGATCTTGGCGATCGCAGATTTGTTGGCTGGGGTTTCGCGAAAGCTGATTCCGAGGCGACCGAGTTTAGGTTCGGTTGAGACTTAGGAAAATCCAGCAATGTGCTAGGAATTGACCCAGTATCCCCGGATTGACCTGCTCAAGTCTCGGTTAGGAGAGCTTAAACAACCCATCTCCGTCTTCCCGCATCGCCCCAAACTTAGGGTTTGAGACGCTGGGAAAAGCCTCTACGCTTGCGACCGGTATGCCTTGCTGGGAAACTAGCCAGTCCCACTTAGGCGGCGCGATGCAATGAACAACTCAGGTCGAGTCGTTCGAGCGCTTCTTACGAGTTTCAGTCGCAACTTCCTAATATATAGTATTTTGTGGCAAGTGTCTAGGTGAATACAAAATCTTTTTTGGCTGGGGCGATGCTTTGGGGGGCGATTGCGCTTCGGTGCACGCTTCGCGATCGCCCCTCGGGATTAAGGACTCGGCCTAAGCTTGGGTCTATACTAAGGTCTGAGCGACAATTGCGGTTCCTGCACGCAAGTTACACAACCTAGAATCTTACGAATTACATTATGGGACTCTTGATCAACGGTAAAAAATTTCTACGAGACTTGGAGAATGCCGGGTCCTTAGCAGTTTATGCTCCCCTCGAAGGCGGGTTCGCCGGCCGCTACCAACGGCGAGTCCGAGCCGCTGGCTATAGCAACGTCACCCTCAACGCTCGAGGTTTAGGAGACTTAGCGGCGTACCTGATGGGCGTTCACGGGGTGCGTCCGCCCCACTTAGGGAAAAAAGACTATGGCGATGGTGCAGTGGGTCCGATCGCCTATCTCCCCCCAGTCGTCACCACAGAATTAGAGAATCTCCCCAAAGACTGCAAGGGGCTATTACTTTGGATTATCGATGGCCGGGTTCTCTCCCGTCAAGAACTCGAATATCTCACGGCCCTGCCCAAAATTGAACCCCGCGTCAAAGTGGTGGTTGAAGTGGGTGGTGAGCGGTTTGTCCGCTGGATGCACCTGGAAGAAGCCCTAGTTCCGGCTTAATTTCGCCGGTATTGCGATCGCATCCAACCCCAAACCCCCAGTTTGCCCTCAGACTGGGGGTTTCTCTTGTCAAAGTTGACGGGTTAAGAGTTATTCATCTATCTCTTGTCCCAGTTGTCGTAGGCGAGCCTCCAGTTCACGCACTCGTTGCTCAGCATTATCGGCCCGCTGACGTTCAGCTTCAGCTTGTTTAGCCAGTTCCGTGGGGGTGAGAAACCGCTGTCCATCGGGGCGGTAGATGGTGAATTGGTCGTCTTGTAGATCAAAACGAATCCCTAAGCGGGGACTGGTCCAAGTTTCGGGGCTGTCGATGACGCTGAGGCCACCCGCCTCATCCCGTAGCCACCCGTGAAAGTCGAGGCGATCTGGATCGAAGATGTAGTATTCCTCCACGCCATACTGGTCATAAAACTTGAGCTTTTTCGCCATTTCTTTAAGGCGATTACCGGGGGAGAGGATTTCAAAGACCACTTGCGGGGCAATGTTCTCTTCCTCCCATTGTCGATAACTGCCGCGATCGCCCTTGGGTCGTCCAATCGCAACCATGACATCAGGGGCTTGACGCAGTTTATTATTACCTTCCTGGGGATACCAGAGTAAATCTCCAGCTACGAAGATATCGTCGCGGTCAGCAAAGAGAATTTCTAGGTTCTCCTTAATCGTGACAATCCAACGGAATTGCTTGGTGTTGTCGGACATGGGGTTTCCGTCGCAATCGGGGTAGATGATGGGGGCTTGGGTTTTCTCAGAGGCGATCGTCATAGCAGTCATCCCACTGTTTAGGTACAGCCAATGAAGCTCACCCCACCTGCCTTGGGCGAGGTGGGGGTGTCGGTGCTAACCTGAGACTGTATGAGTCCACAGGTCACACAAACAAGCCCAGCTTCTAGGCGAACGCCGAGAACATTGGCTCGAACGTCCCTCACTGTCCTTTCGGCGAGTGAGCTGAAGAATACCTCGGGCAGCAATATTGAGCGCCCCATTAAGGTCGGCATTGTATCGCTTGCCCGAGGAAAATTTAGCCAGAGCATAGTTGTTGGAGTCTCGTCGTACGACTCCACTGCCGTCATAAGCCAGCTTTGATGTATAGGCGGCCACGACATCAATGACTTTACCGCCTATCTCTTGCCACTTCATCTCGGTCAAGTCTCGAATCATCCCCTTGAGCCATCCATGAAAGCGTTGGCGCAGGTTGGAGCGTTTTCGCCCTCCCTTAGCCTTCCATCCTTTGAGGTTCTCAAAGACAATGGCATCGGCATTGAACTGTTGGGCAATCTGCACGATACGCTTCGAGACAATCTGCCCAATTTGGCGGTTGATGTGACGACATTTACGGTAGGTATGAGAGCAGAASCCTTTCTGRAGACTTCCACCGTTCCCCATCGTCTTACTAGCTCGTTTAGATACTGATTTCAGTCGTTTATCCCGACAGTCGCCGTTCCGCTGGACGCAGGTTCCAGCGGCTGCGGCGACTTCGTCTATGTCTCTCCCMGGGTGAATAAASTCMCGGTGGATTACAGTGCCGTCAAAATTCACGACTGCCACAGTAGCGGTGGTGTTAATACCCAGGTCAACACTGACRACYCKACCCTCTCCCTCCCGTTKRKSTGGATGACACTCAAAGGGAACTGAAAGATGACAAGCCCTTGTAGGCTCATCAAAAATMAGGGAKGGYGACMRYWGCTTGTTGCTWTCTACGGTATGCCGTTCTCGTAAGCTSGTTATCCCAACGGTYGTCCAGACCCAATCGKTTCCGTTAAAGACCTTGATKTCGATGCGGTCATAGCCATGGAGTTTATAGCACTGACCCTTATACAGGGTCGGATAACAGCCACTGTTGGGATTGAGGACGGGAGGTTTAGCATCCCGACGTTGACGGGTTCCCGATTGCCATTCCCGATACCGGGTCATGTAGCTACTGACTTGGCCRGCRGCGAAGACRATSGCMGCYCTYCGGTAGTAGCTGGGGAAYTTGTAAAAGGTCTGGTCAAATTGCTGGTATTTGGGGTTGGGGTTCTTGGCGGTTTGGTGAATGAGTTTTTCGACGGCTAGAACCCGTTTTTGACTCGATAACTCGGCTAGAGACGGCCAATGAGTGAAGAGAATTCCCATCAAATGCCGACAGACACGACGATAAACCTCAACCGTTTGGCTCAGCAGCACCCGCTGGCTGGCTGTCGGGTTAAGAGTCCATCGGTCTGTACGGATGATTGATGTGGTTTGTACCATAACAGTATGATACCCCAAGGCTTGTCAGCTCGGCAGCTCCTTGACCCCCACCTGCCGTTCGGCGAGGTGGGGGAATGCGTCGCTATTTTGTTCAAATTATAGGAAATCTTCTAATTTCTAGGGTCTGAACCCGGCGATCGATGATGAAGTTCAACATTAAAATGGAATCACTGTTGATTCACGCCAGCCTGGACTCATGGTTCAAACCCCTGTTCCTTCAGAACTGCTCTACCCCGATTCGGACGGTAAACCGATGGCAGAAAACACGCTCCAGTATCGTTGGATTGTCCGTTTGGTCACCAACCTCAAGCAACTGCTTAAGGATGAGATGGCGTTTGTGGCTGGGGATTTGCTTTGGTATCCGGTTCCCGTTGAGCGTCCCCCTGCACCTTGTCAGGCCCCTGATACCATGGTGGTCTTGGGTCGTCCCGATGGGGACCGGGGCAGTTATCGACAATGGGAGGAAGATGACATTGCGCCCCAAGTGGTGTTTGAAATTCTCTCCCCCAGTAACACCATGAGTGAGATGGCGGAGAAACAGCAGTTTTATGAGCAATATGGGGTGCTGGAGATGTTTTTCTATAATCCCCAATCTCTTGATTTTTGGGGATATCAACGGGCGGCGGTCACGGATAGGTTTGTATTAGTCACCCCGCTGCACTTACCTTGGACGTCGCCGCTGTTGAAGATTCGCTTTGAACTCTCGGGAGAGGGGTTAGAACTCTATCATCCTGATGGGGAACCGTTTAAGGAGCCGGGGGAGTTGTTTGCAGAACGGGATTTGGCGAGACAGGAACGCGATCGCGCCTTGGCGAAACTGCGGGAGTTGGGAATTGACCCGGAAACCCTTTGACAACGCCCTACGGAAGCATCCAAAACCCTCTCGTGAAATCATGCCCCTGCTGCTGCACCTCTCACGAGAGGAACTCATCGAGCGGTTTCGCGGTTAAATCCAGTCCTGACGACCTAGCGGGGGTCGCCAATCAAGATCAACGGCGACCAAAAATAAGGATGACTCTGAACCTGACTCAACTTCGCCTGCCGCAAGGCCTCAGCTTTACTCAACCCCTCCTGCATCATCAGACGATAAAACTCGCTCACCACCGCCTCCGTCGCCGCATCATCCACATTCCACAACGTCGCCATCAAGGCCCGCGCCCCGGCGCGTTCCCAGACATAGGCCATGCCCATAATGGCATCCCCATCCCGATTCGTCTGTAACGCCGTCTGACAGGCCGTTAAGGCCACCAATTCCGTGTCCTCCAACCCCAGTAACGCCGCATCCGCTAGAGGATATTCCCCATCGGCGAATAAGAGCGTGTTGGCCTCCATGTGGGTTTCTCGTTGGTCTTCATCCTCACAAATCTCGTTCCCCGACAAACAACAGCCCAATTGCTGAAAACAGCCGTGGGTGGCGAGATGTAGATAGCGATGACGGGGAGATTGACGTTTGAACTGCTCCAGAGTGGCGCCGTCTTGGCGGTAAATCTGGCTGTCTGGGGCCAACGCCAGCAGTGCATCGACTTCAGCTTCAGTTCCGGGGAGATTAAAGGGGTCTTGGGTTTGCGGATTGGCGAAACCGAGAACTCGGTAGCCGGGAACCAGTCGCGGTGAGACGAGGGCCGAAACGAAGGCGGCGGCGATTAGGGTTCCTCCCAGAGTGCGATGCTGTTTGAGAGTCGCGCCAAGGCCAAGCACTCCCAGCAGCAGGGGAATGAGCCAGAGGGGGAAGGTTTGGGAGGAGGCGGGATTGGCGAGCCGGGAACGACTCGATAGACGAGTCAGGTAATGGATGGGGTACTGTTCGAGTAGGAAGGTTGCCTCCTGAGAATCCCAGAGGGTTTCAAAGGGGAATTGGCGCAGGGACCCGGTGGCGATAATGGCCAGTTGTTGGGGGTTGAGGGCTTCAAGCTCCTCGGAGATGGGACGGATGAGGTGGTCGTAGAGGGGTGTGGCAAGGGTTAGATAGTCAGAGTCGCCACTTTGGAGCATTTGGCGATAGTCTGTCACCCAATCGTTGAACTCATCGGCCTCGATGGGGACTTTTTGAACGCTGAGATGGTCGCGGCTGAGGAGGAAGAGGGCGATGCTGTTGGGGACGTTTTGGATGTTGGTGAGGAGAACGGGTTGCAAGACGACGGTTCCGCTGGGGAGGCTGGCTTGCAGTTGGCTGAGGTCTTCGGGTTCGATTTCAAAGAGTTCGGCGACTTCGGGGTAGCTGTTGGCGAGGGTTTCGGCTTGTTGATTGACTTGGGCTTCTAAGTTGCGCATTTGGTCAGCGAGGGCTTCGCTGAAGTCATCTTGGAGTTGTTGGCGCAGAACTTGGACTTGTTGATGTTGGTTGTTCCAGTCATCGAGGGCGGCTTGGGCTTCAGGGTTGGCAACTCGCACGCCGATGAGACGATTATAGTCGGCGAGTTCGTAGGTGGTGACGCGGTTGGCCCATTCAAAGGCGCGTTGGGGCTGGTTTTGGTCGATGAGAAGGTCAACGAGGGCGACGGCTGCACCGCGATTGGTTTGGAGGAAGGTCTCGCGGAAGTCTTTTTGCAGTTCGCTACGGAGGGAGAGGAGGATGTTGAGAGAGTCTTCAAAGTAGGTAATGGCTTTGTCAGGTTGGTTGGTGTCTCGGTAAATGGCGGCTAGGTTGCTGAGAGTGGCTGATTCTTGAGGGCGATCGCCCACCTCTCGCCTGATTGGCAACGCCTGATTGTAATAGTTCAGAGCTTCAGTTCGGTTGCCCAAGGCATTGTACACCGCACCAATGTTATTGAGAGTGGTGGCTTCTCCTGAGCGATCGCCCACCTCTCGCGTAATTGGCAACGCCTGACGTAAATAGTTCAGGGCTTCAGTCCGATTGCCCAAGGCCTCGTACACTCCACCAAGGTTATTGAGAGTGGCGGCTTCTCCAGCGCGATCGCCCACTTTCCGGTGAATTGGCAAAGCCTGATTGTAATAGTTCAGGGCTTCACTGCGGTTCCCCAAGGCCTCGTACACCGAGCCAAGGTTATTGAGAGTCCTGGCTTCGCCTGAGCGATCGCCGACCTCTTGGCTGATTGACAAAGCCTGATTGTAATAGTTCAGAGCTTCAGTCCGCTTGCCCAAGGCCTGGTACACTGCACCAAGGTTGTTGAGAGTAGTGGCTTCTCCTGAGCGATCACCCACTTCTCGCCAAATTGACAAAGCCTGATTGTAATAGTTCAGAGCTTCACTGCGGTTCCCCAAGGCGTTGTACACTGCACCAAGGTTATTGAGAGTCCTGGCTTCGCCTGAGCGATCGCCGACTTCTCGCCTGATTGGCAAAGCCTGATTGTGGTAGTTCAGAGCTTCAGTCCGCTTACCCAAGGCCTGGTACATGGAGCCAATGTTATCGAGAGTTGTAGATTTCCCAGATCTATCGCCCACTTCTCTCAGAATTGGCAAAGCCTGATTGTAATAGTTCAGGGCTTCGGTCCGCTTGCCCAAGGCCTGGTACACTGCACCAATATTATTGAGAGTCATGGCTTCTCCAGGGCGATCGCCCACTTCTCGCATCATTGGCAACGCCTGACGGAAATAGTTCATGGCTTCAGTTCGGTTGCCCAAGGCATCGTACACCAAGCCAATGTTATTGAGAGTGGTGGCTTCTCCTGAGCGATCGCCCACTTCTCGCCGAATTGGCAAAGCCTGATTGAAGTAGTTCAGGGCTTCAGTTCGGTTGCCCAAGGCATCGTACACTGCACCAATGTTATTTAGAGTGTCGGCTTCCCCTGAGCGATCGCCCACTTCTCGTATCATTGGCAACGCCTGATTGAAGTAGTTCATGGCTTCAGTTCGGTTGCCCAAGGCATGGTACACTGCACCAATATTATTTAGAGTGTCGGCTTCTCCTGAGCGATCGCCCACCTCTCGCATCATTGGCAAAGCCTGACGGTAATAGTTCAGAGCTTCAGTTCGGTTGCCCAAAGCATAGTAAACCATACCAATGTTGTTGAGAGTGGCGGCTTCTCCTAATCTGTGATTAATCTCTCGAAAAAGAATTAGTGCTTGTTCATAGGACTCTAAAGCCTTTTGTCTTTGTCCAATCTGGTCATAATTGGAACCAATTCCTAAAAGGGCTACAGCTTCTAACTCTGGATGCTGCAATTGTCGAGCAGCCCCTAGAACACGCTCCAATGTCTCAATCGCCTGCACAGGTCGCCCCTGTCGTGTCTGTTGACCACCCTGCTGTAACAGTTCATCAACCTCCCGTTCCGACAGTCTCCCCTGCACCAAAACCGTCTGCGCCCCCAGCCTCGGCGACAGAGACCCCATCCCTAACAGCAGCGAAACCGTCAACAGCGAACTCACCCAGCGTCCAGTCATGGCTCAACTCTCCCCGTGACTCCCTTTCCTCTATTATTGCCCCAAGGCGCAGAAATTGAGTCCCCCCAAGGGCGACAGAGCCACCCCGCACCAAGGCAGAGCCATGATTTGACATCCTCACCGCCTAGTTTGTCCACCACTATAATCAAGGTAATCTGTAACGCTCCTACTGTTGCCATGAACCTATCACTCACCCCAGAAATCGAACAACGGATTGCGGATCAACTCAAGCAAGGACATTACCAATCCGCCCATGAGGTTATCTTAGCCGCCCTAGACCTCCTCGACCGACGCCAGCAATACCTGACTGAACTGCGTCAGGACATCGCGATCGGTGCTACTCAAATTGAACAGGGACAGGTGATAGACGGAGAACAGGTCTTCGATAGCATCCTCAACCGTTTACAGCAACCGAATCCGGGTCAATAATGGGAACCTATTCTTTCTCTGAAGCAGCCCGAGCAGATTTAGATGCAATTTATGAATCGAAAGCTGCCATTGATCGAGATATGGCGATCCGATTTTTTGAACAAGTTCGTGAAAAATGTCGCCAGTTTGCTCAATTTCCCAATATGGGTAAAAATTACAATACTATTCAGAGAAATCTTCGAGGCTTTATCGTCGATAATTACATCATTTTCTACTTCCCTCGACCCGATGGCATCGATATTGCTCGGATTATCAATGGGTATCGGGATTTAGAATCACTCACAATTGGAGGATAGACGAAAAATGACCTAGAGTTAATTATGGCAGCTCAATAAAAAAATAGAAAAAAATAATAACAAATATCAGCAAATTTCAAGAAATTGCGGGTATTCAGGAGTCAAAAATGGTAGGGGCGAAAAATTTTTCGCCCCTACCATGGCAAATTGGGGTTATTCCTCCCCGCCGCGACGCACTTTACTCACCACAATTTGTATCTCATCGGCTGACAAGGGCATAATCTCATCCAAAACAAACTCAACATTGTGCTGGAGTTGCAATTTCCCCTGTAACGCCTGGCTATCCCAAGCCTCTTCACCGCGAATTATGAGCATCGTTGCCTCCTCCGAAGACAACGCATTGAGGGGAACTTGCCAGGTTTCTGTTCCCAGAGTGTCCTCGCCGCGAATGTTGGCACGCCTTGCCAGAACTTTTCCCTGGTTCTGATCGCGATCGCGCTCAATTTTCTCCACCTCACTCAAGGATAATCCCTGAGACAGTCCCGCCAGTTGCAGAGTCCGGGTTTCTGGGTTAAATCCCAGCAGTTCATGGTTCGCGGTTCCTCCCTCGGCTAAGTCAATCCTGACTTGGACTGGTAACATCACTTGCAGCAGTCCCTGGTCCTGTAATTGATTGAGTTGTTCAAGGGAGGTGAGTTCAGTCCCTGAGCGGTTCCCCCCATTGCAGGCCACTAAGCCCAGGGATGTCATAATGAGTAAGGGGACAATCAGTTTTGTCTGGGAATGTTTCATGGTTTCATTAAAGTTGAGAACGCGATCGCCCAGTCTGATCTAGGGTTCACTGGATAAGATGTCTCGTCACCAGGACAAGCCAACTGTTATGAAAGAATCACCGCGTTTACCACCGGAAACCTTTGCTCTGGGACGATTAGCTAGTTTATTGGTACTCCTAGGAGCGGTACTATATTTCACGGGTTGGACCTATCGGTGGAGCTATTTTGCCTTTTTTCAACTGGAAGTTACCACTCTCCCATTGCCCCTAGAATCGTTTTATATTGCTTCCTTTCAGGTCTTTTTTGGAAGTTTTCGAGCGATTATTCATACCATTATAACGATTGTCTTAATTCTAGTGGGGGTCTATTGCAGTCTTTGGTTGCTCGAAGGTCAACCCTCGCGGCAGGTTCAGAGGAGAGCCAAGAGGATTCGCCAGAGACTGCTGGCAGGTCTTAAGGGTCAATTACGGGGCGATCGCACTCCCCAAAACCCCTGGCTCCGCGTCCTCTTTCACCTGTATCAAGGCTTACTGCGACTGCTCAAATCCTTCCTTACTTTTCCCCTCCTGGATTATCAATCTTTGCGCTTCGTGCGATCGCTCCTCGATGAAACGGTGATCGTCTGTTGGCTGCTGATGGCCTGTTTCTGGCTGGCCCAATGGCAAGGCGAGGCCGATGCTTGGCGGGATGCGGTGAATGAAACCTCTTCTCTGCCGGTGGTGACGCTGGTGGTTCGAGACGACAACGTTCCCCTCGGGATTAACCCAGAACCGGCTCCCAATCCCCAAGGAATCCGCGTCATTGGCGACGATCTCAGCTACCAGCAACTCCTCGGACGTGCCATTAATAACCCCGGCCAGAATCGCGTCTGGCGGCTGCTGATTGATGTCGATGGTGATTATTATGTTTTCCCCACTTTGGCTCAACGGGATGAAACGCGCCGTCCGCCGGTGGTGGTGGTTCCTCGCAGTCAGGAGGGCGATCGCCTGATTATCGTGCGGCCCACCCTCCAGCGAGATGTGCCGGGATTAACTCCCTGAGCGGCGATCGCCCAACGCACCCGCTCCCATCCCCCAGAGCCTCTCCTTTGTTAAAAATCTTAATCTACGGTTTGTCGGTCAAGATACGAGAGTTTGCTATAATCTCGGAACAGTCCAAACGCTCACCCCAAGATAACGGGGAGACTTGTGGGAGACTGTAGCTGATGCAACGATTGCGAAACAATACGCCAAGAACCACCATGAGCGATCGCCCCCAAGCACACCTCACCCGAGCCAGTCGCCAACCCTGCGTGGCCCCTCGTTCTCTCCCCCCGAGTCCTGAACCCACGTTTTACTACTTCGCCTATGGGAGTTGTATGTGTCCGGTGGACTTGCAACGCACGTTAGGGGAAAACACCCGCGATTACGTCCTCGGAACCGCCACCCTACCCGGCTATCGTCTCGCCTTTAACCGTCGCTCTAAACGGCGCAATTGTGGCGTTTTGGATGTAGTCCCCGACGCATCGCGGACGGTGGAGGGAGTGCTGTACCGGCTTCCCTGGCGGTTGAGCGATCGCCTCGATGAGCGTGAAGAAATCCCCACTGGGGGCTATCGTCGCGAAACCATTAGCGTTCAATGCGGCGATCGTCACTATAGCCAGGTGCGAACCTATGTGGTGGTGAACAAACTCCCGGCTGAATTGGCTCCCAATGATTGGTATTTCAGTGTCGTCTTACGGGGGGCGATTACCTGTGGACTTTCGGAACCCTATTGCTGGCAATTGTTCGAGCATATGTATCGTTTGCAGCAAGGACAGGGAACCCCTCGACCCCTGCAACCCAATTGTTTTTTGCCGCGATCGGCGTAGGGTTGACCTAGCCAACCCCTCACCCCTCGTTCACCCCTCGTGTCATGGCTGAAGCCGTGACACGGACTCTGGGCGGCTCTGCCGCCTGTCCTCGGGAGGCAGAGCCTCCCCAAGAGCATGACTTGGCTCCAGCCAAGTCACGAGGAACAGAGGAACAAGAGAATCAATCGCCCCTTAGACAACAGCTATCTAAGGGGCATTTTCTGTGTCAATTATCCATTCTCATCGCCCTAAGCCCCCAAACTAACCAAACTCAGTAACGTCTCAACCCGTTGCGCCACGCTGTAACTCACCTGTTGCGCCCAGGGGAGACTATCGAGGGCCATGCTGCCACAGAGCAACATCATATAGAGAATGGAATACTTAAACAGCGATCGCGCCACATCCGTATCCTCACAATTGCCTAACAACTGCCAAGCCTTCTTCACAAACGGAATACTGAGGGCGATCGCCGAAACCACATACACCAAACCACAATCCCCCAACGGATAAACCAACAACACCGTCGAGGCCAGCATCAACCAGGTATAGATCCAAATCTGCTTCGCCGTCACCTCATTCCCAGCAATCACCGGCAACATCGGCACATCAACCCCAGCATACTCATCGCGGATATAAATGGCCAAAGCCCAGAAATGGGGGGGAGTCCAGAGGAAAATAATCAGGAACAACACCCAAGCCGACCAACTCAACTCACCCGTCACAGCGGCCCAACCCACCAGAGGGGGAATCGCCCCCGCTGCACCGCCAATGACAATGTTTTGCGTCGAATGCCGTTTCAACCAATGGGTGTAAATCAGCACATAGAAGACAATCCCCGCCTGGGCCAACAACGCCGCCAAGAGATTGGTCACCGTATTGAGGAGGATAAACGACAATCCTGCCAGAACCCCAGCAAAGATCATCGCATCGCGAACCCGTACCCGTCCCGACGGTAACGGACGTAGGCTGGTGCGTTCCATGATTTGGTCGATATCCCGGTCATAGAGACAATTGATGGTGTTCGCCGCCGCAGCCGCCAGCCATCCCCCTAGAAGTGTCGCCAAGAGAACAACCGGATCAACCTGTCCCTCAGAGGCCAGGAAGACCGCCGCCCCGGTCGTCACCAGTAACAAGACAATAATCCGGGGTTTGGTTAATTGAACATAACTTTGAATAACTTGGTAAAAATTGCGATTGAGGGGAGTAGAAGTCGCGGGAGAAATGGAATTTTGCATGAATTTGCGTGTCCTTCTGAAATCTCTCAGATGTCTTAGGGAACCAAAACCGTTAAAACGGCTCAAATGAAGCGTGAGTTAAGCGAGGCGGCTGTCCCGATTCGCCAATACTGTAAAGGCCACCAGGGTACCGAGAAGCAATGCACCAATCGTCTGATGTGCCACCGAAAGGGGTTCAACCTGTAGCCGTAGATAAAACGTTGCTATCCCTAAGCCAATTTGCAGGGCCACCAAGACCAACGCGGCCTTTCCTAAGCGACGCAGGGGCCAACTCAACGCTGGAGTTCGCCAGGCCCAAACCCCTAAAGCCAAGACCGCCAGGGTTGGGGGAACCACCCCGAGTATATGGCTATTCATCACCGTACAGAGACTTTGGTAACTCAGACATTGGTGTAAGGCCCATTGAGAAGCCACTAACGCCCCGAGAAGACTTTGGCCATAGACGAGGATAGCGGCTGCTAGGCTGAGCCAACGCAGGCGGTTGGCGGTTCCATTCCCCTGGTAGGGGAGTAAGGCCACGCCAATGGTGAGGACGGTGACGAAAAATAAGAGGGCGGTTCCGAGGTGGGCGGTCACGATGTCGAAGCGTAGCATCTCCGTTACCGTTAAGCCGCCTAATAGCCCTTGGACGAGAACTAAGGCCAACGAAGCTAGAGCGGCCCAGGGGAGCCACTTCGGTAGCACGGCCCGTCGCCACCAGGTTTGTCCCACCAGAACGATGGTTAATACGCCAATGATGGACGCATCGAGGCGGTGGAACCATTCTAGGAAGACCTGGAGGTTCATCTCGGCTGTGGGGACGAGTTGACCATAGCAGAGGGGCCAGTCTGGACAGGCTAAGCCGGCATTGGCCACGCGGGTGGCACTACCGATCGCCATGAGAATCACCGTTGCTACAGCGATTTTCCAGACTAGACGGCGCACTGAGGCGATCGCCTCGGTCGGGGATCGAGAATCTGAAGAAGTCGGAGTTAAAACAGAGTTAGCCATGGTGTTCGCCAAGTCGGTCAGATTGTCAAGGTTTGTTTAAAAAACGTTACGTCTTGTGAGTTGTTGACGTTTGGGGTCTCTGGCGACAACATCAAGACCCAGAACGGTCTGGTTTAAGCTTAGAACTCTTATCTTTTAAACCAAACCGAGTTTTAGAAATGTTTTAGATTAGGCAAAATTCCTAAAAATCTACCTTTGCATCGTAACATCGCTTTACAAAGTCAGGAGGCGATCGCAAATTCTCAAAAAAAACCTAAAGATTTGGCAAATCCGCCACAGCTTTTCGGAACCTGTTCTACGGTATAAAGAGATGACACGCCCTGACCCAAGCCGATTCACCCCACATTAGCCCGATCTATTGACTTGTGAAACTACCCACTTCCATTACGACTCTCATCGCCGGCATTCTGGTCACCCTAATCAGCCTCTGGTATGGACAACACCATGGCTGGATGCCCGAAGCCGCATCGCGAGAAGCGCCCCTCGTCGATGATCTCTTCAATATGATGATGACCATCGCTACAGCCCTATTTTTACTCATCCAAGGGGCGCTCATCATTGCCATTTTCCGATTTCGTCAAAAACCCGGAGATAACACCGACGGACCCCCCCTAGAAGGGGATATCGGCTTAGAAATCGTCTGGACAGCGATTCCCGTCGTGATTGTCATGGTGCTATCGATCTATAGCTTTGAGGTTTACAACGAAATGGGGGGACTCGATCCCGCCGCCTCCAGAGACCCCGGCCCCCAAAAAACCGCAGTTGTCCCCGGAACCGCCATGGCGGCAACCCTCCCGGGCCAGGACAAGATTGCCCTCGGTGTCGGCGCCTCTCCGAGTCAACCCGCCAGTGATGCGATCGTCAACGTGGATGTCCTCGGACTGCAATACGCCTGGATTTTCACCTATCCCGATAGCGGCGTCGTCTCCGGCGAACTCCATGTTCCTACCGGCCAAGATGTCAAACTGAAAATCTCGGCCCAAGATGTCATCCACGCTGTTTGGATTCCCCAATTCCGACTCAAACAAGATGCCATCCCCGGACGAGATACCCAACTTCGCTTCAAACCCGAAGTTCCCGGAACCTATCCCCTCGTCTGTGCCGAACTCTGTGGGTCTTACCACGGTGCCATGCGGACACAGGTAATTGTTCATCCCCCCGAGGAGTATGACGAGTGGCTACAATCGCAAATTGCCGCTAAAGAACGCGGAGACGGCCTCACCGTTGCCCAAATCACGGCCAACAACGACAACCGCCTCGCGCGTCAGACTCAAGACTGGAACATCTCCCCCGAGGCGATCGCCGCCCTGCAACAGATGCACCCCGAGATGCACCATCACCTGTAACCCTCTTGTATAGGGACTTGTGCAGGGACTTGTGCAAGAAATAACTTGTAAAACCACCCCAAACGCCTGCAACGCGACATCTAACACGACATCTGGACAAAACCGCATCGTGAACAGGATTTGACCTCTGCCATTTAATATGACAACCACTTCCGTTGAACCCAAAACCTCCCCACCCAATCCCGAACCCGAACGGCATTGGAAAGACTTTTTCGGCTTTAGTACCGATCACAAAGTCATCGGTATCCAATACTTCGTCACCAGTTTCTTCTTCTATCTCGTCGCCGGCTTAATGGCCACGAGTATCCGCATCGAACTGGCCACCCCCAATCCTGACTTCCTCGGGGCTGAGAACTATAACGGCGTTCTCACTCTCCATGGAACCATGATGATTTTCCTCTGGATTGTGCCAACCGGGGCCGCCTTTGCCAACTACCTAATTCCCCTGATGATTGGAGCCAAGGACATGGCCTTCCCAGTCCTCAATGGCTTAGCATTTTGGCTGGTTCCCCCCGGCGGCGTTCTCCTCCTCACCAGTTTGATTATCCATCAGCCTCCCGTTGCCGGTTGGACTTCTTACCCTCCCCTGAGTCTCATTAGTGGTCAAGTCGGGGAGATGATGTGGATTCTCAGCATTCTCCTGTTGGGAACGTCCTCGATTTTGGGGGGAATTAACTTTGTCACCACCATCTTTAAGATGCGGATTAAGGAGATGTCACTCTATGACATGCCCTTGTTTTGCTGGTCGATGTTGGCGACATCCCTGCTGATTCTCGTCTCTACCCCCGTCCTAGCTGGGGCTTTAATTCTCCTTAGCTTCGACCTCATCGCCGGTACTGCCTTTTTCAATCCCACCGGTGGCGGTGATCCGATTGTCTACCAGCATATGTTCTGGTTCTACTCCCACCCGGCGGTGTACATCATGATTCTGCCGGTGTTTGGCCTCATCTCCGATATTTTGCCGGTTCACGCTCGCAAACCGATTTTTGGCTATAAAGCGATCGCCTACTCCAGTATCGCGATCGCCTTTCTCGGTAACATCGTTTGGGCGCACCATATGTTTACCAGTGGAACCCCCGGCTGGTTGCGGGTGTTCTTTATGGCCGCAACGATGATTATTGCCGTTCCCACGGGAATTAAAGTCTTTAGTTGGGTCGCCACTGTCTGGGGAGGTAAACTTCGCCTCAACTCCGCGATGCTATTTGCGATCGGCTTTGTTTCCATGTTCCTGATTGGTGGCTTAAGCGGCGTGATGGTGGCGTCGGTTCCCTTTGACATTCATGTTCACGATACCTATTTCATCGTCGCTCACTTCCACTATGTCCTCTTCGGCGGCAGTGTCTTTGGGATCTTCGCCGGAATTTACCACTGGTTCCCGAAAATGGTCGGGCGGATGATGAACGAAACCTGGGGCAAAGTTCACTTTGTCCTCACCTTCATCGGCTTTAACCTGGCATTCTTCCCCATGCACATCTTAGGATTACAGGGAATGCCCCGCCGAGTGGTGCAATATGACCCCGCTTTCACAACGCTAAACCAGATTTGTACCGTGGGTTCCCTGATTTTGGCGGTGTCAACGTTGCCCTTTTTGGTCAATGCCGCTTGGAGTTGGTTCAAAGGCCCCGTCGCCGGTGCGAATCCTTGGAATGCGTTGACCTTAGAATGGCAAACCAGTTCTCCGCCGATTATTGAGAACTTCGAGGAAGAACCGGTGTTGTGGTCGGGTCCCTATGACTACGGAGTTGATCGCGAACAGGATGACGATCGCTCTGTCTCTGAGTTACTCGCTGAAGTTAAGGCTCAGATGTAATTAACGTTTCCTGAATACCCCCAGAGACAGAAATCAAGTGTCAGATTCTTATGAAAAAGCTGTGATTGGGGGTATTCAGGTCCTCAAGTTCTGGCACTTCAATATTGCCATTGCAACACCTGTCCCTAACCATTTGACTTAACTTATGCAAGGTTCTACTGTCGATACGTCTCAAAATCCCCTAGCGACGGCGTCTCATGCTGAAGCGGGACATCATGGAGATCATCCGGATCATCGGATTTTTGGGCTTTATATGTTTCTGTTTGCTGAGGCCATGATTTTCCTCGGCTTGTTTGCGGCGTATCTCACGTTTCGCTCGGTGGCTCAGGTGTGGCCGCCGCAAGGAACGCCGGAATTAGAGTTGTTGTTACCCACGGTGAACACCATTATTCTGGTGTCGAGTAGTTTTGTGATGAACCGGGGTAATCAGGCGATTCGCAACAATGATGTGAAGGGGTTACGTACCTGGTTTGCCATTACGGCGGCCATGGGATTACTGTTTTTGTTTGGTCAAGGGTACGAGTATTTTACGAATGAATTTGGCCTGACGGATAATCTCTTTACTAGCACCTTTTATGTCCTGACTGGCTTTCACGGTTTACACGTTACCTTTGGTTTAGGCTTGATTTTGCTAGTTTTGGGGCGATCGCTCAAGCAAGGTCGTTATACCAGTGACAGTCACTTTGGTCCTGAAGCGGCGGAACTTTACTGGCACTTTGTCGATATTGTTTGGATTGTCTTATTTGCCATTCTCTATCTGTTTTAGCGATTAACGCCAAACTGGACTCTAGCAAAACAAAATCCCCTTGAACCCATTAGAAGTTCAGGGGGATTTTGTTGAAAAAGTTAGCCGCTCGTGAATCAGGTCGTTACACACTCCTAACCACGAGCAACAAACCATTCAAGACTTAGTAACGACCAATGCCTTGACCGGGTTTGTAAACGATGAAGCTCACCGTTTGGCATTGTTTGATGTTATCGAAACCAACCACACGGATGTAGGAGTTGGAGTACTCAGAACGGCACTCACGCACTTCGCTCAAGACATCCTGAGGAGTAGAAGCCGAGAACAGAGGCAGTTTCCACAGAGTCCAGTGGTGGTCGGTGGGGAGGGGATTTTCTTCAAATTCAACCGCAGGAATGAATCCTTGGTCGAACATATATTGGATCTGGCTGATAATTTGTTGGTCAGTCAGAGGGGGAAGATACGAGAGAGTTTCGTAACGACGCTCTTTAGGCAGGGTTTTCATCAGAAATGACTCCTTGTTCTGTGACAAATAATGTTAATCCGGGACATTGGGATCCTCAGACTCCGGGGGTGACAAGTCCTCCACAGAGGTCGAGGCAGGCTCAGCAGTTCGGGTCAGGCGTTCAAGCAATTGACGGCGATGGTCCGTGTTGGACTGCTCAATTTGGGCCATGACCATACTCGGTAACAACTCCAAAATTGTCTCCGCCAGATGAGCGCGTACCGTCAAGACTCGTAGCATGAGTTCTTTATTCTCTTGCATCAAGCCTTGTAGGTAGGCTTCACCATCTTGAACACGATTCCCCGAAGAATACTCGCTTAGCCAAAGGGCCAGGGAAGGATTGGTTTCTGAAAGCTGCTCGATAATTGTCCGAACCGCTTGATAGGTCAGGTAACTTTGCAGCACCTTGGCCGTATCGTTGGCGACTTTTTTCGGATACATCTAGGCTTTATCCTTCCCGAAACGCCTTGGCAAAGTTGGATAGAGGGTCATGAGCGCTCCTTAAATTAACGAGAAAATTAAGGGTCGCTCTTACCTCTAGCAACTTAAGCGAGATTAGAGAGTATCAACCGCTTCATACTCGAACTTGATTTCTTTCCAGAGTTCGCAAGCCACGGCCAAGTCAGGAGACCATTTCGCCGCTTCGCGGATGATGTCGCCACCTTCACGCATGAGGTCACGACCTTCGTTACGGGCTTGAACACAAGCTTCGAGAGCAACCCGGTTAGCGGTTGCACCAGGAGCGTTACCCCAGGGGTGACCGAGGGTTCCACCACCGAACTGCAAGCAGGAGTCATCGCCGAAGATTTCGAGCAATGCGGGCATATGCCAAACGTGAATCCCACCGGACGCAACGGGCATAACGCCAGGGATAGACGCCCAGTCTTGGGTGAAGAAGATACCACGAGAGCGATCTTCTTCGACGAAGTCTTCACGCATTAGGTCAACGAAGCCCATGGTGATGCCTTTTTCCCCTTCGAGTTTACCGACGACGGTACCGGAGTGGAGGTGGTCACCACCCGAGAGGCGCAGACATTTGGCCAGAACCCGGAAGTGAATTCCGTGGATTTTCTGACGGTCGATGACGGCGTGCATGGCGCGGTGAATGTGCAGCAGCATACCGTTGTCACGGCACCAACGAGCCAGGGTGGTGTTGGCGGTGAACCCACCGGTGAGGAAGTCGTGCATGATGATGGGGGTGCCGATTTCTTTGGCGAATTCGGCCCGTTTCATCATCTCCTCGACGGTCGGAGCGGTCACGTTGAGGTAGTGACCTTTAATTTCGTTGGTTTCAGACTGAGATTTCTCGATGGCTTCTTGCACAAACAAGAAGCGATCGCGCCAGCGCATGAAGGGCTGAGAGTTGATGTTTTCGTCGTCTTTGGTGAAGTCCAAGCCACCGCGCAGACATTCATAGACGGCGCGACCGTAGTTTTTAGCGGACAGACCCAATTTCGGTTTAATGGTGCAACCGAGTAGAGGACGACCGTATTTGTTCAATTTGTCCCGCTCAACGGTAATGCCGTGGGGAGGACCTTGGAAGGTTTTAACCAGGGCAACCGGGAAGCGGATATCTTCTAAGCGCAGGGCTTTGAGAGCCTTGAACCCAAATACGTTTCCGACGATGGAGGTGAGGATGTTGGTGACAGAGCCTTCTTCAAATAGATCCATCGGATAGGCGACGAAGCAGAAGTACTGGTTGTCTTCGCCGGGGACGGATTCGATATCGTAGCAACGACCTTTGTAGCGATCGAGGTCAGTGAGTCCGTCGGTCCACACCGTGGTCCAGGTTCCGGTGGATGATTCAGCAGCAACAGCGGCAGCGGCTTCTTCTGCCGGAACACCGGGTTGGGGACTCATGCGGAAACATGCCAACAGGTCGGTGTCTTTGGGGGTGTAATCAGGGGTGTAGTAAGTCAGGCGGTAGTCCTGAACGCCTGCTTTATATCCAGCTTTCGCTTGTACCATATTCCTCGCTTTCTCCTTGGGTATCAGGGTTTCGTATAATGAACAACTGTCTACACGCTTCCTAATCAAGACTTCTACGACGGTTGGGTCGTGGTCTGAAGTCTGGATGTCCAACACTCATAGGACCCGATACGGGAGTTCAATGAGCATCAGTGGTGGTGAGATCGGTTGAGGTGACTTCCCGCGCGGGTCAGTGCTGGGGTTAGGAACCTGTACCCAGACGACCGACAACGTCGGCGAAAGGCTCAATTCGGCCGACGCTTCGTTTCGGAAACGCAGTCGAATCTTTTTCTCGCGTTAATTTGCGCGTTTGATTTGGGAAGTTCGTGAAGCCAACAGTTCGGATTGAATATTTCCTTACCGAGAAGGATCCTATCATGGATCGGATCCTTTTTCTTTTAGAATTGACTCATTTTTTTTCGTGACGCCATTGCGATTTTTGGGGAGGCTGATTAGTTTGACTAATGCCAGTCTAATACCCGTCTCAATGTAAAGAAATCTGACAGATTTTAAAGAAAAAAAAAGCCAAGCTCCCCTTGTCTATATCAAGACAAGAGGTCTCAAAGGGCATTTCACCGGCTTCGGGATGGCCGATATCGGTGAGCGGGCGCTCAAGCCTAGGGCAATTTTAGGGACAAATCATCGTCAAAATTCTCAATTTTACTCCCTAGGATTGGTCTTAAGGAGCGGATGAATCAGAGTCAGAACGAGGTTTTAAATGCTGAGCATGAGGAAACAGAGTTGTTAACATCTGATTCAGATGAACTTGGCCATAAATCAGTCGCTTGACAACAGCAGGATTGGATGGACTGTTTGTCGTTGTTTCTGAGTTCGAGGTGTTGGACGGATGTTCTGATGGGGAAGGGTCTGACTTTTGTTCAGGGGGTGGAGAAGATGATTCTGCTAAATCGATGGGTTCCTCGGGGGGGTCTGGAGAATCTTCGCTGGGGTTTCTACTCGATTCGTCTCTGGAATCTTGGCTGATGATGGATTCCTCAGAAGACTCGTTAGAAGACTCGTTTTCCCAGGGGGACGGTAGTTCATGAGGAGGGTTTTGGCCCGGCGATCGCATCTCACTGGGCCTCCCCTCATCGGGTCTCTCATCGGGTCTCTCATCGGGTTTCTCTTGAGGCCGAGAGCGATCGCCTAAGACCGTCCCCGCCGCCAGGACCTGATCGGCAGCCACATCCGTATCAATAATCGTCGAAGCAGCTCCAATACTGGCATAGGGGCCAACGGTGCAAGCTCCAATAACCAAGACTCCGGCGCCCAAATTCGCTCCGGCTTTGATGCAAATATCACCTCGGCGAGCATGGAGAACAACTCCTAACCCCAAACAGACCCCATCAGCAATGACGATACGCTCATTTTGTCCCGCTTGTAGCACAACTCCTGGAGCGATCGCCGCATTGGCATGAATCGTCACATCTCCACTGACGAAGACATCCTCGCGCTGTAGGGGGGATATCGGTAGCGGTTGCATTGGGTTCTCACGGGTTATCAAACGTCGGGAATCGGCGAAGGACGATCCGGAGAAGAAACAGCAGTACTGAGGAGTCTAGTTAAACCAGAACTGCGATCGCACGACTATTTCTCCACCAAATCACCGGCCATCTTCCCTAAGGGCGCTGAATGACCGTCTCCAGAACGCGGCGTTTCGCGTTAGGGTCAATGCCAATTAAGCGTACATATTCACCGCGATGATCCTTCATGCAGGCTTCGAGGGCGGGAACCACATCCGTTAACTGAGCGCTGTCAATGGGGGAACAGCTTTTCCACGATTGGGTTTTAAAGCGTCGTGGCGTCGCGTGTTCGGTCCCAATGCGGTAACCCTGAGCCAAGAGCGATCGCACCTGATCGAGAGTATCCTGCTCCAGTTGACTGCTCGTCACCCCACGATTCCCACCGTTTTTCTGGGACTGATACTGACTAACGCTGGCACCAAAGCCTTTACGACTACTGCTGCTCGCGGCAGCTTGGCCATTGGTTTGAGATCCCGGACGCTGAATAATCGTCTCACTAACCCGGCGTTTCTCGTTAGGGTCAATGCCGATCAACTGTACATATTCCCCAGCATGATCTGCCACACAGGCTTCGAGTTGATTAAGCACCTGATTGAGTTGTTTCGACTCAATGGGGGCGCAGGTTTTCCAGGATTGGGTTTTGAACCGTCGTGGGCTGGCGTGTTCGGTCCCAATGCGATAGCCCTGAGATAGCAGCGATCGCACCAATTCCACCGTCTCCCCAGTCAGCACACCCTGGCCCGAGGAACCCCGAGCCACGGGGCCATTTCCGGTCACGGCGGCCACTTTCTCAACAGCTCCCTTACTCGGCGGCGTTACCCCATTGGGACGTTGCACGATCGCCTCGACGACGCGGCGTTTCTCGTTGGGATCAATGCCGATCAACTGGACATAGTCCCCGGCGGCCTCCGCGAGAATTTCATTGAGTTCGGAGATGGCCGTTTGGGGAGATCCCGAAAGAGTCCCCACCGTCAACCAAGACTTCGTTTTGAAGCGACGAGCCGAGGCCCGTTCCACTCCAATCTGATAGCCTGACTGCAACAGAGAGCGCACCTGATCC
This sequence comes from Phormidium lacuna HE10JO, assembly GCA_900149785.2. Classification (GTDB taxonomy): domain Bacteria; phylum Cyanobacteriota; class Cyanobacteriia; order Cyanobacteriales; family Geitlerinemataceae; genus Sodalinema; species Sodalinema lacuna_A. Next base: position 58,429 of record FSSI02000006.1, read on the forward strand.
GCCGCACTCGCATCAAGACTCACGCCATTGCTCGACGCGGCCGGACGAGCGCCATTGCCGCGACTGGCCCGATACGACGAGGTCCCGGACGATTGACCCCCACCAGCGGTTGGGGTTTCTCCGGGACGCTGAATAATCATTTCGCTGACACGCCGTTTGGCCTCTGGGTCAATGGCGATCAGACGCACATATTCTCCAGAATGCTCTCGTAACACCGTTTCGAGTTCCGAGAGGGCGCGATCGGCGCGGGTGTTCGATAGAGTCCCGGCCGTCAGCCAAGACTTGGTTTTGAATCGGCGGGCGTTGGCGTGTTCGATGCCGATTTTATAGCCCTGTTGGAGCAAGCGCTTGACTTGCCCATTCACTTCATTATTTAAACTCATACTCCCTACTGACGTATCCTCAGATACAGCGATGTCCTTGCCGTCACCGTTACGATTTGCTGCAACAGCTTGCCGTCGCGCAGAAGACTCACCCCGTTGATGTAAGGATGAGGAGACTCCCCGCTGCACCGTAACATTAGCGTCAAGCAAATACTGTGCGAAATCCCGATCTACGGGTCGTACATCGGGCAGCCGATCCGCCTCGGCTTGGGTGGTAATCACAGAGCCAGATGCCACATATTTTCCAGGAGGAATCTCGACATCCTGGACTAAGGTGTGCATCATGACCACCGAACCCTGACCCACGCGTGCATTGAACACCGTCGAACGAAAGCCAATGAAGCAGTCGTCTCCGATGTATGCCGGACCATGAACCAAGGCTAAATGAGCAATACAACTATTGCGACCGATCCACACCGCGTATTCACGCTGGCGATCGCCCACAACCGTTGCACCATTCAGCCCATGAATGATGACTCCATTTTGAATATTCGCGTGATCGCCGATATAGAACGGCGACTCCGCATCGGCTCGAACCGATGTCCCCGGTGCGATCGTTGCCCCTTCACCGACGGTGACATCGCCGATGATATTGGCAAACGAATGCACATAGGCTGTGCTGTGGATTTTTGGTTCGGCAAGCTCCCGCTGGGGGGATGGAGCCGCGCGCTTGCGGACAACCATAACGAATTTCGTTCCTCAATCAACTCAATGATCCCAAACTGCTCAGGCTTCACCTCAACAGTATGGGTTAAAACATGGCTAAAAACTTTAGTTCCTAGGCTGCGACCGGTTCACAATTAGTAACGATCTTTTTTGTTATAAACCTGTCGGTTTTCCAAGCTCACAGTATCGATAATGCCCACGGTGAGTGCATCAATCGGACAACCCTCGCGGCCCGGTTCAACCCGAGCAGCACTACCGCGACTGAACAGAACCCACTCACCGGTTCCAGCACCGACGAGATCCGCTGCGACTTCATACTTGGGGATTAACTCTCCCTGAGCATCAACGAGTTGCAACACGAGGAGTTTAAGTCCCCTCATGGTCTCTAGTTTTTGGTTGCTGACGACGGTTCCGCAGACTCTGGCAATTTGCATTATCTTCTGCTGGCTTAGCGGCTAATGGAGCGGGGTGAGCCGATGCTCTCGCGGAACTGCTCAACCGCTTCGGTATAGCGAATCGGCAGAACATACTCCAGGTTCTCGTGAGGCCGAGCAATAATATGGGTCGATAAGACTTCTCCCCCATTGACCCGTTTCACATTATCGGTTCCGGCGGAGATGGACGCTTGCACTTCCGAGACATCGCCCCGGACGATGACCGTCACCCGACCTGAACCAATTTTTTCATACCCCACTAGGGTCACCCGAGCGGCTTTCACCATGGCGTCAGCGGCTTCGACCACTGCCGGAAACCCGAGGGTTTCAATCATTCCTACGGCAATTGACATTGTTTTGTTAACTCCTGCAATAAATCATTATCCGGACTGAGATCGTGGACTGAGAGACAATGGGGTTCATGTCCTCAAGGCGATCACGAGCGATCGCCGACCCACGTCTAACGTTAGGTGTTTCGATTAGTACGTCCGGAACTGATCGACTTCCTCGGTGTAGCGAATTGGCAGGACGTACTCCAAGTTCTCGTGAGGACGGGCAATGATGTGCGTCGATAGCACCTGTCCACCATTGACTCGGTTGGCCGCATCAATCCCAGCTGAGACTGACGCTTGCACTTCCGAGACATCGCCCCGGACGATGACGGTGACGCGACCTGAACCAATCTTTTCGTAACCGACGAGAGTAACCCGAGCGGCTTTCACCATCGAGTCAGCGGCTTCGACCACTGCCGGAAACCCCAGCGTTTCAACCATTCCTACCGCAATTGACATGACGAGTATCGCTCCTTGAAAAAATGACGCGTGATGCGTTTGAACTCTAAATGAATCTGGCGATCGCCGTGAGCGATCCCCAATGGACGTGCCAAAACTTGGCTCGACAAAGCTTCTGGCTGCCAGGATAGTTCCAGACCAGACCGCGCAGGCCCATGTCTTCCGACATGACTGTTGGCTCCTCTGCCTACGGGCCTGACCCCTGGGCTGACCAGAAATTTCAGTGAGCGCAAAATTTTGACGGGGAAGGCGAATTTATTCAATCCCAATACAAAGATTAGGAAACTTTGGCTCCTTTGACAATATAAAGCAAGATGATATTTTCAAATCGGATAGTTTAATAAAAGTTAACTCGCAAGATCCGCCCCCATTCCCAGCCTCCCGGAGCATCTCCAATGAGGGGATCGCGGACTCACTACCCTATAATTGCTGTATTGCTTAAAATTCTCCATTACACGTAGGCCAAGGGAAACGAGACCTCACCGGGTCGTCGTCCTGCCTAGGTTGGGGGGTGTCTCCCGGCGCTCGGCCAACCCATAAAAATGTTGTTAGACGTACTCAAACTCCCGATAAGATGAGTGGTTTTCTCCTACAGACCTGCTGGTTCGTACCATTGTACGGACTGATAGGTGCCATCCTAACCCTACCTTGGTCCATTGGCTGGGTTCGACGAACCGGCCCCCGTCCGGCCGCCTATGTGAACCTACTAATGACCTTAGTCGCCTTCATCCACGGCTCTGTCGCCTATTTCCAAAGCTGGGGTCAGCCTCCCCAACAGATCGTCTTCTCCTGGCTCAACGCCGCCAACCTAGACCTCTCCCTCGCCATCGAAATTTCCCCCCTAAGTCTCGGGGCCATGGAACTCGTCACCGGGCTGGCTCTACTTTCCCAACTCTACGCCCTGGGCTACATGGAAAAAGACTGGTCCCTAGCTCGCTTCTTCGGGCTGATGGGGTTCTTTGAAGCCGCCCTCGGTGGCATCGCCCTCAGTGACTCGTTGCTGCTGAGTTACGGACTCCTAGAAATGTTGACCCTGTCGACCTATCTGCTGGTGGGCTTTTGGTACGCTCAACCCCTGGTGGTCACTGCGGCTCGGGATGCCTTCCTCACTAAACGGGTCGGCGATATCCTGCTCCTAATGGGCTTAGTGGCTCTATCGAGCTATGGAACCGGCTTAACCTTCAGCGAACTCGAAACCTGGGCCGAAACCAACCCCTTGCCTTTCTGGACTGCGACCTGGTTAGGACTCGGACTCATTGCCGGTCCTCTGGGCAAATGTGCCCAATTTCCCCTCAACCTCTGGCTCGATGAAGCCATGGAAGGTCCCAGCCCCGCCTCCATCATGCGTAACTCCGTGGTGGTGTCAGCGGGAGCCTATGTTCTCATTCGCCTGCAACCGGTCTTTACTCTCTCCCCGGTGGTCTACGATGCCCTAATTATCATCGGCACGGTCACCGCCATCGGCAGTTCGCTGATGTGTTTGGCGCAAATTGACCTAAAACGAGCCTTATCCCATTCCACCAGTGCCTACATGGGGCTAGTCTTTATCGCTGTCGGTCTCGGACAAGTGGATATTGCCCTACTGCTACTGCTGACCCATGCGATCGCCAAAGCCCTAGTCTTTTCCAGCATCGGCTCGATTATCCTCGCCACCAACAGTCAGAACATTACCGAAATGGGTGGACTCTGGTCACGAATGCCGGCCACCACCACCGCCTTTTTAGTCGGGTCGGCCGGTCTGGTGTCCATCCTACCCCTAGGAACGTTTTGGACTTTTCGACGTTGGGTCAACGGCTTTCAAGAAGTGCCTCCCGGCTTAGTCTTAATCCTGTTGTTGGTGAATGGTCTTATGGCCGTGAGCCTCACCCGAGTCTTCCGCTCTGTCTTTTTAGGGGAACATCAAGCCAAAACTCGCCGCACTCCCGAAGCCCCCTGGACTATGGCGGTTCCGATGGTCTCGTTGACCCTCGTGACCCTATTGGTTCCCCTCATGCTGCAACATTGGCAATTACTCCTGACCTGGGATGGTCCCTGGGCCTTCTCCCATAATCCCCTGATCCAATTTGGCAGCCCCCTCTTAATTGCCAGTGGTGTCCTAGGGGTGATCCTGGGCAGTCTCATGCCCCTTGAACGCACCAACGCGCGATCGCAGCAACTCTCAGTCCGTTTCTGGCAAGATCTCCTCGCCTACGACTTCTATATCGATCGCCTCTACCGAGTCACCGTCGTCGCCTTTGTCTCTAGCTTCTCTCGCTTCGCCTCGGGCTTCGATCGCTACATCGTCGATGGGGCCGTTAACCTCGTCGGTTGGATGGCGATTTTCAGTGGTCAAGCCCTCAAATACAGCATTTCGGGTCAATCACAATCCTACGTCTTGACCATTTTGGCGGCCACCGGTATCCTCGTCTTCCTAGCCTGGTGGGGGTTCTAGTTATCTGACCATTATCTGACCATTAACAGTCTTCCTCAACAACGCTCTTCCTCAACGTTGGTGACTGAACCACCGGATCGCTCGAAGCAAATCACGAACAAGAACTACGCCCTAAAAACTACGAATGCTGAGTGCCTTACTTCTAATTCCCCTAATAAGCGCCATTGTCATTTGTCTGCTGCCCGAATCCTTACCCTCCTCCCGGTTTCGGAGCATCAGCTTTGTGGTGCTGACGATTGTCTTTGGCCTCACCCTCAGTCTCTTAGCTGACTTCGATTCTAGCCTGGGTGGATTGCAGTTGACTGAGCAGGTCGCCTGGGTCGATTGGCTCGGATTGAGCTACCATCTGGGACTCGATGGCATTTCCTTACCCCTAGTGCTTCTCAACCAACTGCTGACGGCCATCGCCATCCTCAGTAGCCCCGACAAACTCGAACGACCGCGCCTCTACTACAGTCTGATTTTAATTCTCAACCTCAGCGTCACCGGGGCCTTCCTTTCCCTGGACTTGCTGCTGTTCTTCATCTTCTACGAACTCGAACTGATCCCCCTCTATCTCCTGATTGCGATTTGGGGGGGCGATCGCCGCAACTATGCCGCCACTAAATTTCTCCTCTACACCGCCACCTCAGGCATTTTCATCCTAGCCGCCTTCCTAGGACTCGTCTGGCTCACCGGTGCCTCAAGTTTTGACTACAGCGTTCTCCCAGCGGGAGCCTTACCCATCGGCCCCCAGTTACTGATCCTAACGGGCCTACTCATTGGCTTTGCCATCAAAATCCCCATCTTTCCCTTTCATACCTGGCTTCCCGATGCCCACGTCGAGGCGTCAACCTCCGTCTCGGTTCTCTTAGCCGGCGTTCTCTTAAAACTGGGAACCTATGGCCTCCTACGCTTCTGTGTGGGGATGTTGCCCGAGGCTTGGTCTGTCGCCGCCCCCGTCCTGGCCATTTTTGCGGTCATTAGCGTCCTCTATGGGGCGTTTACCGCCATTTCCCAGCAAGATATGAAAAAAATGGTGGCCTACTCCTCCATCGCCCATATGGGCTATATTCTGCTGGCCGCAGCGGCGGGAACGCACCTGAGTTTGTTGGCGGCGATCGCCCAATCGGTCAGTCATGGCCTCATCTCGGCCATGTTGTTCCTCCTGGTGGGGGTTGTGGGCAAGAAAACCGGCACTCGCGATATCGACAAACTCCGTGGCTTACTCAACCCAGAACGGGGTTTACCCATTATCGGTAGTTTGATGATCGTCGGCGTCATGGCCAGTGCCGGCATCCCCGGACTGGTGGGCTTTGTCTCAGAGTTTCTAGTGTTCCGAGGTAGTTTTCCGGTGTTTCCGATAGCCACCCTCTTGTGCTTAGTAGGAACCGGCTTAACGGCGGTCTATTTCCTCTTGATGGTGAATCGCGTTTTCTTTGGCCGTCTCTCGGACATCGTGACCAACTTGCCCCCAGTCCAATGGCGCGATCGCGTCCCGGCCTTAGTTCTAACCCTCTTATTGGTGGTGTTTGGCCTACAACCCAATTGGCTCGTTCGTTGGAGTGATGCCGATGCAGCGCGATTGGTTCCCCCAGTTGCCCTGGCCCAACTCTCCTCGGCGGATGTATCCACACCGGAACGGGGTTCTAGCCAATTTTCACACCTGACTCCCTAACGGATGAGGATCTCCGGGCCAGCCATCGCCTCTATCCATCCCCTCCATCGATCCCCTACTGTTAACCAACCGTCAACCGCTGATCTCATGGTGACTACCCCTCTCGCCCCCTCAAACCACCCCCTGGCGGACTATATTCACCGCCTCGAACAAGGACAGGCCTTATTGAACGACACCCCGGAGAATGTCTTGGAAGTGGTCGGCATTCTTAAAAGCTATGGGGTGGTTCTCGATGCCTATTCCAAAAACCTAATTTATATCGCCCAGGAGCAGTTTTTAGTGCTGTTTCCCTTCTTTAAATATTTCAACGGGGAGGTGACGCTCTCGAAGCTGTTGCGTTTCTGGTGGCACGATCGCATCAACTATGAGTATGCCGAATACTGTATGCGAGGAATGCTCTGGCACGGCGGCAATGGGGTGGACAGCTATGTCAATAGTGACGAGTTTAGTCAAGCCGCTGAAGAGGCGATTCAAGCCAAGCTACGAGGTAATCCTCTCCTATCGCTGCTGCATCGTCTTTTCCCCGATTTTCTCCCCGAACAGGTGCGGATGTTTTGCTACTACAGCGCTCTGGGACAGTTTTGGCGGGTGATGAGTGATATGTTCTTGGCGTTGAGCGATCGCTATGATGCCCAAGAGATTCACTCGATTCGCGATGTGGTCAAACATATCCTCGATGGCCTCGTGGCAGCGGCCAATCAGCCCATTACCTACAGTGTTGAGATTAAGGGGCAATCCTATGACATCATGCCCGAGTCCCTGGGGCTAACCTTCCTGACGGACACGGCGGTTCCCTATGTCGAGGCGATTTTCTTCCGAGGAGCGCCTTTTCCCGGAACCGTCTCCTATAACGCTCAAGCGTTCCAGATTCCCGATGAACAGGGTGATTTTACCTATGGCGCCCTCTATGCTGACCCCCTACCCATTGGCGGCGCGGGGATTCCCCCCACTCAGTTAATGCAAGATATGCGCCATTTTCTACCGGAGTATCTCCATGAGGTCTATCGGCGCGGGACTCGTGGCGAGGATGATATCCGGGTGCAGATCTGTGCCACGTTCCAGAAGTCGATGTTTTGCGTGACTACGGCGGCGATTCAAGGGTTGGCCCCTCATCCCCTCACGACTCAGGAGCCGCAGCAGCAGGCGGAGAACCGGGCTTATTTGGAACATTGGATGAACCGCTTTCTGAGTTCTCGGATTCGGGAAGCCAACGCTTAAGCCTCTGGAGTGGCTTCGGCTTCAGGGAAAACGGAGGCCTGCGGTAGCCAAAGGACAAAGGTGGTGCCGCGATCGCCGGGGAAGTCGTCGTCAGGATGGTGGGCTGGACTGATGACCCAAATATCTCCTTGCATCTGGCGCACGAGGTCTCGGGCGATGGCGAGTCCTAGGCCGGTTCCGGGAATCTCTCCTTGAGCCTGAATGCCCCGGAAACGGCGCTGAAAGAGGTTGGCTTGGTCTTCGGGTGGAATCCCGACTCCGGTGTCGCTAAGGGTCATGGCAACCCCTGCCCCGAGTCCATCTTGGTGACTGGGGCGAACGTCGATGCGGATTTGACCGCCCGAGGGGGTGTATTTGAGGGCGTTGTCGATGAGATTACCGGCGGCTTCGATGACAGCGCGACGATGGCCGAGGACGGGGGGGAGGGGGGCGGCGAGGGTCCAGTTGAGTTGAAGTTGGCGATCGTCGGCAATGGCGGCGGCTGAGGTCAGGAGGGGGTCGAGAAGTTCCGCGAGGTCAAGGGGGCCGGTTGAGTCTTCGCCTCCGGGAAGTAGGGGATAGGGCTGGTTGGCTGGGGAGTCATTGGCTGGAGAGGGATCTGAGGTAGAGGGGTCTCGGGAGACGTTGTCGCCAGCGCTGGATTGGGGTAAGACGAAGGGATCGGTGTCGATCGCCCCTCGGAAGTCTTGGAATAAATCTTGCAGCCGGTAACTTTCTCGCAGGATGTTATCGGCATGGGAGCGGCGAGGATCGTCGCTCGGGAGTTGTTTGACGAGGAGTTTGCCGAAGATTTGTAGGGCCGTTAGGGGATTGCGGAATTGATGCAGCCAGTCATGAAGCAGGTCATGTTGTTGGCGTTGCAGGTGTTGTTGCTGTCGATAACTGCGTTCGGTCCATTGTTGCCGTTGTTCCATGAGACAGGCCAGGGCGATGGTATGGGCGATCTGTTCGACGAAGCGGCGATCGCCTTCGCTCCAAGGCTGATTGGTACGGGCCGTCACTAATAGCCCCACGGCAATGTTGTCATGGATCAGCGGCATGACCAGTTGATAGGTGTCGTCGCTATCATCGTCGTCTCCGGGCAAGTCGGCCTCTCGATTCGACTCGCCATTGGGACCGGGGAGGAGGGGATAGGCCCGACGGTTCGCTGAGAGAACAACGGTTTCGGGGCGATCGCAGTCCCGGTCGGCTTGGCGATTGGGTTCGGCTGAACGCAGTTGGATCGTTGGGCGGCTCTGGCGATCGTCATCGACTGAGATGTCATCTGAGATGTCATCCCAGGGGACGCGGCGATCGGGGGAAGGCTTGGCAATGGCAGCTACTAATTTATGATCATCTCCCCCGAGAAAGGTCTCAGCCAGATAGACCACCACAGGGGAGGCCCCTAGGGTGGTTTCGAGCAGTGCCACTTGTTCTTGGCACAACAACATCAATTCGGAACTCATGGTTAATGTTGACATCGTGCTTGGCGTCAATCCTCAACGTGAGACTGCCCGTGAGTCCCTAACGATCCATCTGTGATCTCCCATTTTCCCTCCAGGGAGCCATTTTCTGAGAGCTTTGTTAATTTTTGTAACAGCTTGATTCGGGGTGGGAATGCCTGAACGTATTTCTGTGCGGTGAATAGACGCTTAAAAATAACTTATAGAATTTGCAGAAAGCAGTTGAAAATCTTGTCAAGATCTGATATATTTTGCTCGGTTTTGGTAGCTATCACTACAACCCGTCGGCAAACAGAGGAGGTAATACACCTTGGCAAGAAGACGCAAGAGAAAGAGCCGTCGCCGTCAAGAAGGACGAAGAATCTTAGAACACGTGCCTCAGTATAGTATTGAGAGCGGTGAAGATAAACCCGTCACGGCTGCACGTAAGTATATCAAATCTGAGCAAATTGCGCCCCCGGCACTACTTTTAGTCAAGCGCAACGAGCATACGACTGACCGCTATTTTTGGGCAGAGAAAGGTCTGTTTGGCGCGCAATACGTCGAAGAAAACCATTTTCTCTTCCCCAGTTTGCGGTTAGTGATTGAACGGCAAGAGAAAATCCAAGCTGCGACCACGAGTTCCTAAGTGCATGATGAGAACACCCTAGCAAGGGTTCTTTGTACCGGAGTTCGCTTCGGCCGTTCGCTCACTCTGTGAGGGATTGGGGTTGTAAGTCTGGCATGGCTCGTTGTAGAGCCGCCAACTCGTCCCGATGGCCGATAATCATGGCAATACTTCCCTCAGCTTCTGGGTTGGGGGGAGTTTTTTCATGGCTGTTCTCTGCGGCTTTAACCGTCAGCGAAACCTGTTCGCGACGATTGGCCTGTTTCCAATAGAAAACACCGGCGAGGGGAGAAAGTAAGACTAGGGCTATGATACCTTGAGATAGATTCGGGATGAGGGTTGCCAGCACTAACGCCACACAGAGGAAACCCACGGCGGCTAAAAGACTCAGAAAAATAGCAAGAAACCAACTAGCACGAACATTGCCCTCGAAGGTCACACGGTTGTCCTCTGGGTTAAATCCTGTGACCTGATAGCGACGTTGACAGAGATAGTCTTTTAACTGACTCGAAAGGTCCTCAGGAGGGCGATGACTGGCTAGGTGCAAGACTTCGGTGCGATCCTTAACGGATGCACGGATGAAGAAGAAAAGCCCCACCGCCATTAACAACGTGGGGATGGCGATCGAGTTTAACGAGAGTGTATCCATTGAGACTGACCTGAACTTTACATAATTTTACAGTTTGGCCGTCCTCTCTGTCAGCCGATTCGATGAATCGGGTTTGGGGGAACAAGGCCATACAATACAATGTAAGGTAGGGGTCGTCGTTGGCACTGCCGACTGCTCGTCGGAGCCAATCTTCGGTTTGACCCATTCTCGGTTCTCGGGACATCCCTAGGGTCATCGATACACCACTCACCTGCATAACACCCATGGAGTTATCCGCCATGTCAACTCCCATTATCTTAGTCCAACCGACATTAGCCCAGGCTCCCCCAGAAACGGGAGCGGCTGACGGTTCCTCTCCTCCCATGCTCTGGATGGGGGTTTCGGGGTTGCTATTGGTGAGTGCGATCGCCGCCGGTGTGGCCTATCAAACCACCAAAGACAAACTCGGTAAAAAACTACGCACCGAAGAGTTTAAGAACCGAGAACTTCACAAGAAATATAAACGGGCCATCGATACCATCAGCAAGATGGAGCGCAACCCCGACTTAATCCACTCGCGGGAGTTCAACCTTGACTATCTGCGGATGCGCATGGAAGAAGAAACCTTCCACTTTGGCATTGTCAACCAGATCAAGGTCAAGGTTAAAAGTAAAATTTCCGTGGCCCTACGGCCGAGTGCTGAGAACCGAGGGACAGGACGACAGGTTAACGAAACCTTCGATGTAGAATACGAAACCGGTAGCGGGGCCAGCATCAAAAAACGAGTCCTGTTCCGGATTCAGATTAAACTCACCAAACTGCCAACGCAACCCACGAGCGCCACCATCAGTCAGATTATTGACTGTATTGAAACCTATCTCAGCCCGGCCGGAGATAATGATACTTGGCAGCCGGCCTTACAGGGTCGTGTCGCCTATATCCATTGGGATCAGACCGCTAAACCGACTCCGCTACTGGTGCTTGAACAGAGTAATGAGGGGGTTAACGTGACCTTCCGCACCACCCGCAGCAATGCCGCTGGTGGGCCGCCGAGTAGTTCCCTACCCAAGTCAGGGGCCGCCTCAGGAGCGCCACCCCGTACTCGTCCGGCGACCAGCCGCCCGAAAACCAGCCGTCCCACAACAACCCGCCCGAAAACCAGCCGTCCCACAACGACCCGGCCCAACCGAGGCAGTTCGGGTTCACCGAAAACTCGCCGCTCTAGTCGCACCACTCGACCGTCTTAGTTGACATAAAAAAATTGACATAAAAAAGAGGACAATAGCAATTTGGTTTATCCTTGTGATATTAAGCCTTTTGAGGGCTTTCGCAAGTTTTTATTGTCCTCTTTCAACTGTCTGAAGTAACTGTTTAACGGCTATGAGACCAGGTGAGATAGGGCAGTTGAGTGGCCGTTTGGCGTACCGCATCGATTTGCGTCACCAGTTGTCCACAACTGTCCCAGAGTCCATCTAGGAAACTGTGGCGAGCGCCTTCGGGCATGGAGACCGTCAGGACAAGTTTATCGCCAGCGCGGACTTCCATGCGGTCGAGATCCAGGGTTAGAGGGAGTTTGGGGCTGGTGGCGATCGCCGCTTGTAAGGCCTTGACATCATCCGGGGCGGCGGTGACACAGGGAACTCCCATCGCAACACAGTTTCCGAAGAAGATTTCAGCGAAACTCTCCCCGATTAAGCCTTGAATGCCCCAGCGTTGAATGGCTTGCGGGGCATGTTCACGACTCGAACCACAGCCAAAATTGGCATTGACGACTAAGAGACTCGCCCCCTGATAGGCGGCGACATCGAAGGGATGTTCGCCTTTCATTTGGCTGCGATCGTCTTCAAAGGCATGATCGCCGAGGCCGTCAAAGGTCACACAGCGCAGAAAGCGGGCGGGAATAATGCGATCGGTATCGATATCATCTCCCGTTAACGGGAGACCGCGTCCAGAAATTTGTTTAACTTGAGTCATGGTTTGGGGAAGGGAACAGGGAACAGGGAACAGGGAACAGGGAACAGGGAACAGGGAACATTCACCCCTATCGCCTCCCTGGGGAGACATAACCTGTGATCGCTCCTAGGGAATAGGGGTTGGGGGATTTCGGGTTAAATCCAGTCCCGGACATCGGCTACGGTGCCGTGGATGGCAGCGGCCACGACCATCGCTGGACTCATTAAGAGGGTTCGCCCCGAAGATGAGCCTTGACGGCCTTTGAAATTGCGGTTGGAGGACGAGGCGCTGATCTGATCGCCTTGTAACTTGTCTGGGTTCATGGCCAAACACATCGAACAGCCAGCATTACGCCATTCAAACCCAGCCTCAATGAAGACTTTGTCTAAGCCTTCAGCTTCCGCTTGGCGTTTGACCTCCTCAGAACCGGGAACCACAAAGGCTTTAATTCCCTCGGCGACTTTACGGCCTTGGGCAAACTTGGCGGCTTCGCGTAGGTCACTTAAACGGCCGTTGGTGCAACTGCCGATAAAACAAACATCGACTTTTGTACCTTGGATGGGTTGTCCAGGGGACAGCTGCATATACTGATAGGCTTCTTGGGCGATCGCGCGATCGCTCTGGGGCAGACTCTCCGGCATCGGAACCGACTCATCGACACCAATCCCCTGGCCCGGCGTAATCCCCCAGGTAATCGTAGGGGGAATCTCCTGGGCATCGAAGACGACCACATCATCGTACTCAGCATCGGCATCACTGCGAATCTCGTTCCACCAGCGTAGCGCTCGCTGCCAATCTTCCCCTTGCGGGGCAAACTCGCGCCCCTGAATATAGTCATAGGTGGTCTGATCGGGGTTGACATAGCCGCAGCGAGCGCCCCCTTCGATGGACATATTGCAAACGGTCATCCGTTCTTCCATCGTCATTTGCTCAAACGTTGTCCCGGCATATTCATAGGCATAGCCGACGCCGCCTTTGACCCCGAGTTTGCGGATAATATGTAGAATCACATCCTTGGCATAGACCCCAGGACGTAGTTGGCCATTGACCTCAATGCGACGTACCTTGAGTTTGTTCATCGCCAGAGTTTGTGAGGCGAGAACATCGCGAACCTGACTAGTGCCAATACCAAAGGAAATCGCGCCAAAAGCGCCGTGGGTGGAGGTGTGGCTATCCCCACAGGCGATGGTCATTCCCGGCTGTGTCAGACCCTGTTCCGGGGCGATGACGTGAACAATGCCCTGACGGCCGGACCCGACATTATTGAAGCGAATTCCATATTGCTTGCAGTTGTCCTCAAGGGCTTGAATCATCTCTTCGGCGAGGACATCGCTAAAGGGACGCGCCTGGTTTTCGGTGGGGACGATATGATCGACGGTGGCCAGGGTGCGTTCGGGGAAGGGAACCGTTAGATCCCGTTCCCGTAACATGGCAAACGCTTGAGGGCTGGTCACTTCATGAATTAGATGTAGCCCGATAAATAATTGTGTTTGTCCTGACGGCAACGTACCAACGCGGTGCGTTTGCCAGACTTTATCGAATAGTGTTCCCTTACTCATTACGGGCAGCGTTTTTGTGGTAGGCGTAGTCTTTGATTTTATCGCAAATCTTCAGCACATTGATCACAAAAAAGTCCCGATCTTAGAACAAGATCGGGAGCATCGAGCAGTCGGCGAAGGGTGGGCCAAAACCGTTAGAGATCTGGGGCAGCGATCGCCGCAGCAACGGTCGGCGTTTCAGCCGTTGCTGACTGAAGGACTGGGGATTTAATGACCGCGTCATTAGCCAACGTAAACAGAGGATTCGAGAGAATCCCGGCGACCGAGGTAAAGATGAGCGCGACCACTAATCCCACCTGTAGCGGACGCATTCCGGGCAAATTCCAGCGCACCTCGGGATAGGTTTGCACCGCCTCGGACATTTCCTGGGGTTCTTTGACAACCATCATCTTGACGACGCGGATGTAGTAGTAAATCGAGACGACACTCGTGACGAGACCTAGCAGAACCAGGCCATAGAGTCCGGCTTGCCAACCGGCCCAGAAGAGGTAGATTTTGCCGAAGAAGCCGGCCAGAGGTGGAATCCCTCCAAGGGACAATAGGCAAATGCTCAAGCCTAGGGTGAGTAGCGGATCTTTATGATAGAGACCGGCATAGTCACTAATGCGATCGCTTCCGGTCCGCAGGGAGAAGAGAATCACACAGGTGAACGCTCCCAGGTTCATGAACAGGTAAACCATCAGATAGAACATCATACTGGCGTAGCCGGCATCGGTTCCCGCGAGAAGGCCAATGGTGACAAATCCCGCTTGAGCGATGGAGGAGTAAGCCAGCATCCGTTTCATGCTGGTTTGAGCTAGAGCGACGACGTTCCCGAGGACCATACTGAGAATGGCCAGGGCCGTGAAGACAAAGTGCCATTGCTCGGTCATGGAGCCAAACGCGGTCACCAGCAAGCGGATGGCGATCGCAAAACCAGCGGCTTTCGAGCCAACGGAGAGAAAGGCCACGACGGGTGTCGGTGAGCCTTCATAGACATCAGGGGTCCATTGGTGGAAGGGAACCGCTGAGATTTTAAAGGCAATGCCGGTAATGATGAAGACCAGAGCGATGGCCAGGCCAATGGCTTGACTGTCGGGACTATTGGCCACAGTGGTGGCAATTTCATCGAGTTGAGTTTGACCGCCTGAGAGTCCATACAGGAGAGACACTCCATAGAGAAAGACAGCGGAACTCGACGCACCAATCAACAAGTATTTTAGGGCCGCTTCATTCGAGCGAGTATCCCGTTTCATATAGCCCGTCAGTAGATAGGAGGAAATACTGAGGGTTTCGAGGGCGACAAACACGGTGACCAATTCATTGGCCCCGGCCAGAAACATCCCACCTAGGGTCGCCGTCATGAGGATGGCTAAAAACTCAGCGAGAGAGGTGCCACTTTGTTCGACATAACGGACTGACATCAGAATCGTTACAGCCGTCGACAGGGCAATAATGCCCCGAAACACCAAACTGAGGGGATCACTATTGAAGGCACCGAGGAACCCGAATGGCATGGGGTTATCCCATTGCAGGACGAGGGCGGCTACCGCAGCCAACAGTCCTAAAATTCCTAAATAGGGGGTCCATTTGGCCGATTTACGGCCGCTGATGAGATCAACAATGAGGACCAGGAGGAGGGTTGTCAGAACGATGCCCTCTGGCAAAATAGTCCCAGCATTCAACTGAGACGCAAGGTTGGCAACATCCATAGACGTTTAAGCTTAAGGTTTATTAACAGTATCGTCCCACATCGGCCCAAACGTGAACAGTCTGGACGGGGGAATGAGCATCTCTCGGCTAGAGATGTTGGGGGCCGACGTCCCGGTTGAGGAAGGCGACTCCCCGTTGATTGTATCTTAAGGAACAGTTAACGGGGAATTGGTCTCGAAGAGTCAGTCCCGGTTGAGCAGCCATAGGAGGCAACATCCATGCCAAGATATAGACTAATCCCTCACCTTCTTGATGGACTGCCCTCATGGACTGGACGATTCCCCTACATGTGCAACAACAGGACTTTATCACGCGCTTACAAGAACTCAGGCGTTGTCCCAATTCTTCACCCATTCTCAATCATGATTGTCCAGGGGTTTGGTCAGAACAGGTCAAGATTTATGGTGATCGCCTCTCGACGATTCGCGCCGACTGTCGCCAACGAATTGTTAAATCTGATCCCATCATTCCCGTCAATGAGTTGTGGAAACAGTACTTATTAGAAGAATTAGCGGTGACAACGGTCAGCTTGATCTGGCCCCATTCCTTGCGGACGTCGGCGGCAGATCACGACCCCAATCACGACCACAACCACGGCCACAACCACGGCCCTGACCCCAATCGCGCTCAGTGTTATTGGCTTGAGGATGCTTCAGGGGAGCCAGAATCCTGGTTGCGGGTTCAGGTGATGGCGGTGACGGGGGAGACCATCACTGAGGTAGCCGGGCCAGTCAAGCCAAACGAGAGTGATCTGGTGATTTGGGTTTGGATTCAAGAGTCTCTCGATGATGCGTATCAGGACTATCATCCAATCATTTTAGGATTTCTGCCGAGCGATCGCCTCCCCTCTCAAAATACACTTCATCTGGATCAACTTTGGTATGGGGGAGGATTGCGAGGCTACGTTGAGGCCAACAAATCGCGACAACTTCGTCAATCTCAAGCCTGGCTGCGTCCACTAATGGGAAGTGCCAATTGTCCTTACCCCTTAGCGATCGCCGCTGATGGCAAAACCATCGCCAGTACCAGCTATGATGGCAGTCTTAAACTCTGGCGCTTGAGTGACACCCAACTCCAAGATGCCTTGGGCGGACGAACTTGGTCAACGGCCCCCTCGACGACGGGTTCAGCCGGACAAACCCTCTCGACACGAGATGCTGATCGTATTTATCATTGTTGTCACTCGGGCCAGGGTCAATTGTTGCGATCGTTGCCGGGCCTTCGCAGCGGGGTAACGGCGGTGCTACTCGATTTTCCGGGAGAACAACTCATTTGCGGGAGCCAGGGCGGTAAAATCGAGATTTGGCAGGTTGAAAGCGGCCAAAAACAACATTCATTTACGGCCCACGAGGGCGGAATCCGCTTTTTAGCCATTTCCGCCTCTGGAAGCCTCTTTGCGAGTACAGGCAGCGATCGCCAGATTCGGGTTTGGCAATGGCGCGATCAGACTCTGACTCTCCTGTTTTCTCAGATCCGCGATGGCATTTCTAGCATTACCCTCTCCCCCGATGGGTCTCAAGTTGGCTGTGGGTTTCAGAATGGACAGATTGAAGTTTGGTCAGTGGCCAGCGGTGAAAGCTTTTATCGGCTTAAGGCCCATTCCGGTCCCGTGCGATCGCTGTCCCTGAGTGACGATGGCACCTCCCTGGCCAGTAGCAGCGTCGAACGCACCCTCAAACTCTGGAAAACTGACAGCGGTAATCTTGATGGTTTGCGCACGGGCCATGCCGATCCCCTAATTTCCGTCTCTCCCAATGCTGACGGCTGTTGGGTTGATGTCAGTTTATTCCAAGCGGATCCTCCGAGCTGGGCCGCCCGTTAACATGGCTTGAGCCAGATTTCTACAAGAGCGGCTCGCATAACACAGATTCAATGATTTGTCAATAAAAAATATTGAGCGTGAATCGGGGATTTCTTCCTTCTAGGGCTAGATTTTTTGGCGAGTCAATTGGGCTAACGTAAGAAGGGGACGTTATACTATCGCGCGAATGAAAAGCCAGGACTCTGCCAACACACAACCAACCACCGCAATCCGAGTCATGATTTCGGGACGAGTTCAAGGCGTCGGCTTTCGCTATTCAACCCAACAGCAAGCCTTACAACTCGGCGTCTCCGGCTGGGTTCGCAACCGACGCAATGGAACGGTTGAAGCACTGTTTGAGGGAGATCCCACCCGAGTGCAAGACGCTGTAGCCTGGTGTCATCAAGGGCCAGCCGCTGCGCAAATTCAGACCGTCGAAACCTACCGAGACAACCCCCAACAGCGATCGGACTTTGAAATTCGGCCAACGGTTTAATTGCGGATCTGAGAGTGAGCAATTTGTCAACCCCTGACTGTGCGACTTGTGAATCTTCCATTACGCTAGAAGGAGAGGTGAAAGGTCAGCCGTATCGTAAGCCGTATCGTCGGCCCTCACCGATGTCCTGATTCACGTGTCATCACCGTCACTCTACCGTTCATGGCTTCCCTTGCCCGTAAGAACCTACTCGAAGATATTCCCCGCTTCCTCATCGCCCAAGCCGGAATCGTCTTTGCTGTTACCCTAGTCACCGTTCAAATTGGTATTTTTCGGGGGTTTCTCAAGTCCACCGCCTTAGTTCCCGAAGAATCCGCCGCCGACATTTGGGTCTCCTCAGCCGAGATGGTGTATTTCGAGTTGACCCCCTCCCTTCCCGTGGAACTTCTGTTCCTGGCCCGAGAGGTTGAAGGGGTCGACCTGGCCGAACCCTTGCTGTTACCTCCAGGCCAGTGGAAGGGACCCGGTGGCACAATTGCCCCGTTACGGCTGATTGGCTTTGACCCAGGAGGCGAACTCTTTTCCCCTTGGAATCTCAGTCAGGGGACTCTAGCCGATCTACAAACGCCCTATCACATTATCGTGGACGAGTCCCAACTCGATGCACTCAACCTCCAAGGTCTTGGGGGTCAGGGAACCATCAATTCCTTGCCCGCGACCCTAGTGGGCATCACGGAAGGAACCCAGTCTATCGCCTCAAGCGTATTTGTTTTTACATCCCTCGAAACCGCTAACACCTATGCTACTACTGGAATTGGCACTTCTGTAAATTGCCAAGTGGATGGGGAGGGCAACATTAGATGTGATAACCGGTATCAGCGAGACCTCAGCGCCCTATCTGAGTCCGTGGAGCCTCCGCCTACCCCGTCGCCTCTAAGACGCTCAGATGTGTTAACTCATATTCTGATTCGGGCCGAGAGGGGAGAAGATTTACAGGAGTTAAAACAACGACTCAATGAGGCTCTTCCGGGAACCCAAGCCTTCACACGTCAAGAATTGGCGCAACGAACCCGTAACTATTGGCAAAGCCGAACGGGAATCGGTTTTGTGTTAGGCTTTGGGGCTGGACTGGGTGTGGTGGTTGGAATTGCTATTGTCGGACAGATTCTCTATTCCTCAGTCTCCGATCGCCTGAAAGAGTTTGGCACCCTCAAGGCCATGGGAGCGTCAGATTGGGTGTTGTATCGAGTCATTATCGAGCAAGCCCTCTGGATGGCGGTTTTAGGCTATCTCCCCGGAATGGCCCTCTGTCTAGGCTTATCTCACTGGGTCAGGACGGGGATGGGGATCATTATTCTGATTACCCCAGCCTCAGCAGCGGGAATTTTTCTGTTGACGACGGTGATGTGTGTCGGGTCTGGCTTTTTTGCCATTCAGAAAGTGACGCGAGTTGATCCGGCCATTGTCTTCAAAGCTTAGAGAACTTAAAGCCTAGAGAACTTAAAGCTTAGACAAAATTTGGGCGCGATCGCTTGAACTCCTGAAAAAATCGGTTCATGATGAAGCTACTTTTCGTCGAGTCCGCTCTATGAAAGTCCCCTAGTCGCTCAGGAATATCTCACACCGTTGTGTTCTGCCTAGAAGCTTGTATCTATGATTGTCTCCCCTTTCAAACTCCCGGTGTCTACTCAGCGTTCGACTCAGGATTCCTGTCTACCTTCGCCTTCGGTCAGTCCCATTCCCAAAGGTCGCATGGCGGTGGCCGCCACAGATGTGGACATGTCCTATCTAACCGGCCAGAAGCGGACTCAAATTCTCAAACAGGTCAATCTCACCATCGAGCGAGGCCAGGTTCGTCTACTCATGGGACCCTCGGGGTCAGGAAAAACGACCCTCTTATCTATCCTGGCGGGCCTACTGGCTCCCACCTCTGGGTCCGTTTGTCTTCTCGGTGAGAACATTACAGGGATGTCCCGGAAACAGTTGTCCGAGTTCCGCCTCAAGCATTTGGGGTTTATTTTCCAGGGCTTTAATCTATTTCCGGCCCTGACGGCGGCGGAAAATGTGGAACTGGCCCTGAATCTACAGGGAATTCGTGGTCGCACGGCCCGCCAATCCGCTCAGGAGATGCTCGATCGCGTGGGCTTGGGGGATAAAAGTCAAAATCGTCCCCGAGACCTGTCTGGGGGGCAAAAACAGCGGGTGGCGATCGCCCGAGCCTTGGTGACGCGACCGGAGATTGTCATGGCTGATGAACCCACGGCGGCCTTGGACTCCAAGAGTGGCCATGCGGTGATGGAATTGTTGCGGCGTTTGGCGATCGATGAGGATGTCACCGTGTTAATGGTCACCCATGATCCCCGTATTTTGGATGTGGCTGATTCGGTGACCTATCTTGAGGATGGGGAAATTCGCCAAAGATAGGTGCTTGAGACTCTGAGAATCAGGCTTTGAGGACTGACCATTGAGTCACCGGGGCCAACGCCGTCCAACTGAGAAATCGCCCGAGGGGTTTGGTTCGTTGAATGGCAATGCGCGTTAACGCGCCACCCCACTCTTGCTGGGCTTCGAACAGCCTCTGTTCACTCTCGACGGTGACGGCGTTGGCCACCAGACGACCCCCTGAGGGTAACGCCTGCCAACAGGTCTCTAACAGGTCTGGTGTTGTCAGTCCCCCACCAATAAAGATAGTGTTCGGTTCCGGTAAATCTTGCAAGGCCGCCGGGGCTGGCCCGCTGACAATCTCTAACTGAGGAACCCCCAACGCAGCGGCGTTATCGGCCAAATACCCGACTCGTTGGGGATGCTGTTCGATGGCGATCGCTTGACAGCGGCGATCGCTCCTAAGCCATTCAATACTAATCGAACCACAGCCGGCCCCCACATCCCACAATCGTTGTCCCGGCTGCGGGGCCAAGCTAGACAGGGTCACGGAACGGACTTCCCGTTTCGTCAGTTGTCCATCGTGATGATAGGCCTCATCCGGCAATCCTGGACCACAATGGTGAGAACTCTGGCCACAACAGTCAATGGCGATGGTGTTTAAGTCCGCTAACTCCCCTGGATTCCAGGTAGCGGCTTGGCCCTGAATCAGCCGTTCTTGGGGGCCGCCGAGTCGTTCTAGGACCGTCATCTGACTTTGGCCAAATCCCGCCTCAGTCAGTCGTTGGGCGACGAGAGTGGGGGTATGGCGATCGCCACTCAACAGCAACAAACGCACTCCTGGATAAAGATAGCCCAGTAACAAGTCCGCAGGTCGGCCACAGAGGCTGAGGGTATTCACATCCGCTAGTGGCCAACCCAGGCGGCTACAGGCGAGACTAAAAGCCGAAGGTGCGGGAATCAGGGTCATCTCCTCTAGGGGAACCTGACGCACTAGGGTGGCCCCAATTCCATACCACATCGGGTCACCGGTGGCTAAGACACAGACGCGCTGGCCACGACGCTGAAGGATGGCGTCAATCGTCTGTTGTAGGGGTGACCCCCAAACGAGGTGTTCTCGGCGATCGCCCTCGTCCAAAAATCCCAAATGTCGCCGGCCCCCTACTAGAATTTGAGCCTGTTCCAAGAGCGATCGCGCCGCTGCACTGAGTCCAGCCTGGCCCTCCTCCCCGATGCCAATGACCGATAACCATTTCTCCGTCATCCCTACGTGCCTCATGCCTCAATCCTAGTCGGGACGAAAAAATTTTCGCCCCGACTAGCTGTACTGTCTCATGAAGGGGTCGTCCTATGCTACGGTGGAGGGATTGATTGTTGGGAAACTCCGGTCAGAGTCCGGGACTGTGCCGCAACTGTAATGGGGTGACCTCACCGATAGTCTTGTACCCACAAGTCAGAACACCAACATCAAGCCGGATCGAGTCCGGTCATTGTCGATTCTCTGCGTCGCACAGAGAAGGAAACTCATTGTGAATTGGATCATTGACGCAAATCCCTGTCCGGGGGTGTTTTATGGAACCCCGGCCCAAGATGGCTTTTTACTGCGGATTCGTACCCCCGGTGGGCAACTGACCCTGTCCCAAGGACAGGCCATCGCTCGTTGGATGGAGGCTTGGGGTTGCGATCGCCTACAAGTGACAAATCGGGGCAATCTACAACTGCGATCGCTCGGCCAGGCCCCCAGTCCCGAAATCTTTACAGAACTCAAAACCCTCGGTTTAGCGTCTCCCATCCCCCAGGTGGATCAGCTTCGTAACATCATGGCCAGCCCCACCGCCGGGATTGATCCCCAGGAACTCCTCGATACTCGTCCCTGGGTGCAAGCCTTAGATGAGTTTATCCAACAGCAGCGCCAGTTAGAGGCTCTGCCGGCTAAGTTTAGCATTGGTATCGATGGCGGTGGATCTGTGGCGATCGGTACTCGCTCGCCCCTCTCCTGGGAACATCGCTATAACGAGATTCAATTGTCCGTCGTTGCTTCTGATGGCGTAAATGATGGCGTAAATGATGGCATAAACGATGGCGCAAATGAGAACTCGTCTCTTATGGTTCATCTAGCCTTAGGGGCCGGGAAACAACTCCATGACACTGGCCGCTTGATTCCCCCAGACCGAGTTGTGGAAGCCGTCGCCGCTTTGACTCAAGCCTATCTCGATTACCTCCGTCACGCCGAACCGTTGCCTAAGCCGGGGCGCAAACGGCGGATGACGCATCTTTTGGCCGATTGGGGCCTGGAACGGTATCTGGACCAAGCAACCCGTTATCAGCCTCAAGCCTTCGTGCGGGGGAAACCGCTGCGTCTCACGCCGAGTACGGGTGCGGCTCACTTGGGGGTTCATCGTCAACGTCAACCGGGTGTCGCCTATATCGGCGTGGATTTGCCCTTGGGACAGTTGACGCTGGCCCAGATGCAGGGACTTCTGGAGTTGGTCGCACAGGTTGACTCAGGACCTTTGCGCTTAACCCCTTGGCAAAGCTTGATTGTGGCCAATATCCCTGAGTCTCAGGTAGAGAGCGTGTTGCAGCAGTTACAGGAATTGGGGTTGTCGGGGGAGGTTCCGCCGTTGGCGATCGCCGCCTGTACCGGAAAACCCGGCTGTTCAGCCGCCACGACCGCCACGCAAACTGATGCGCGTCGTCTCCTGGCTGAACTCCCGCAACAGATGGGAGTAGAAATCCTAGAAACCCTAGAGACCCCCATTAACATCCATCTCACCGCTTGTCCGAAATCCTGCGCTCAACCCAGTCCAGCGGAGATCACCCTGTTGGGAACCGCCGACGAGACCTATCACCTCTATCTCGGCGATGGCCGGGACTCTTGGAAATATGATCTCGGCTCTGTGGCGGTTGAAGATCTACCGCCGTTGCTCGGTCGGGTCTTAACAGGCTATCAGCAGCACCGTCGAGCCTCCGAAGAATCGTTCACGGCTTGGGTCCGGCGATCGCAGCAAGCCGGGGTTCGGCTTCAGGAGTGGCAACGATGATCGACTATATCCGTGACGGCCAGGAAATTTATAAACAATCTTTTGCCACCATCCGCGCTGAGGCGGCGTTAGAGACGTTGCCCGCCGATTTGGCTCATGTTGCCGTTCGCTTGATTCACGCCTGTGGAATGACTGATATTGTGGCGGATTTGGCAGCATCTGAGGGGGCGGTGCAGGTCGGACGAGAGGCGCTGCGTCAGGGTGCGCCGATTTTGTGTGACTCGCAGATGGTGGCTCATGGGGTGACTCGCGCTCGGCTACCGGCGGAGAATCCGGTGATTTGTACCCTACGGGAGTCGCCGGTTCCTGAGTTGGCTCAGAAGATTGGCAATACGCGATCGGCGGCGGCGTTAGAGTTATGGAAATCCCATTTATCGGGGTCAGTTGTGGTGATTGGCAATGCGCCGACGGCGTTGTTTTATCTATTGGAATTGTTGGCGGGAGGGGTTGAGAAACCGGCGTTAATTTTAGGCTTTCCGGTGGGCTTTGTGGGGGCGGCTGAGTCGAAAGCAGAGCTGGCTCGGGGAGAGTTTGGGGTTCCGTTTATCACGTTACAGGGACGACGGGGTGGCAGTGCGATCGCCGCCGCTGCTGTGAATGCACTAGCTAAGGAGAATGAATTATGACCGAATTGGGACGACTCTATGGATTGGGAATTGGTCCTGGTGATCCAGAACTTTTAACGTTAAAAGCTCATCGAATTTTAACGTCGGTTCCGGTGATTGCTTACCCAACATTAGAAAATGGCAAGGCATTGGCTCGGGCAATTGTTGCCGATTTTATTCGCCCAGAACAGCATGAGATTCCCATGCCGTTGCCCTTTAGTGTGCGGCGATCGTCTCAACCGTATTATGATTTGGGCGCGGAAAAAATTGCCGAACAATTAAGTGCCGGTCGAGATGTAGCGGTGTTATGTGAAGGGGAACCGATGCTATATGGCAGTTTTATGTATCTGTTTCAACGACTCGCTCCCCGATTTCCGACTGAAGTCGTTCCAGGCATTTCTTCGACCTTTGCTAGTGCGGCTATGTTGGGGGTTCCGATTACCTTCCGCAATGATGTGTTGAGTATTATGCCGGCGACGTTGGAGGCTGATCAATTACGCGATCGCCTTCAGGGCGTTGATGCCGCCGTTATTATTAAATTGGGGCGACATTTTGCGAAAGTTCGAGAGATTTTGGGGGAATTAGGACTCTTAGACCGAGCGCTCTATATCGAGCGAGCCACTCAACCCACGCAGCGCATTCTTCCGATTCGGGATCTCGACCCAGAGGAAGCCACCTATTGGGCCTTGATTCTGATTCCAAGTCAGACTCAACCGGGTTAGTTGACCTAGTGAGTTAACCCAGTGAGTTGTATGAAATTAGCAGGGGTTTAATGTCGCCTTAACCCCATCTCTCTGGAATTTTGCTAGATTGGTCGAGATTGGGTGCGATCGCGCGTCTTAACGTTCGGTAGTTCACTAACGAGCTTAACAACCATGCGACGACGTCAACTGCTCGGCTATAGTCTTCTTTTTCTAACCGGTTGTGCTGGGTCAAGATCACAACTGGTAACCCCCTATGAAAATCGTTCTAATTCGCCTTTGACCTTTAGTGTGACAGATGAACAAGGACTAGATCCTCTAACCGCTAAATATGAGCCGCTGCGGGCTAAATTGTCCCAACTCCTCAACCGGAACATTGAGTTTTACCCCGTCACGACAACCACCGTCGCAGCGGCTGGGTTACAGGCCGGAAGCATTGATTTGGCCTTAGCCGGCCCCACGGAGTATGTTCTGATTCGAGCCAGGACCAACGCCACACCGGTCTTTGCCATTACCCGTCCCGATTATTACAGCATAGGGGTTGTTCCCGCCGATAGCCCGATTACGGAACTCAGTGACCTCAAGGGTAAAGTGTTAGCGATGTCCGACGTCGGTTCGACCAGTGGTCATCTCGGCCCCACAAGCCTCTTAGTTGGGGCCGGACTAGACCCCAAAACTGACTACACTGTTGAGTTTTCAAGGGATGAGGGGAGTCTTGAGGCGCTGGAAAACGGAGAAGTAGATGCCTGGTTTGGGTCTTTAACGGATTATCGCAACTTCCTAGACCGAGATGACATCTCTCGTGATGATTATCGGCAATTGGCTCAAAGTTCCCCTCTTCCCAATGATGTCGTCGTGGTCAATAGCCGCACCTCCCCTCAGTTTATTGAGGAATTTCGCCAACTCGCTCAAGATCACAGCGAGGAAATTGTAGCCGCCATTACAGCGATTCCAGCCAATAACAAATATATGGGTTCACGAGTCGTCTCTGTGGCCGATCACGACTATGACAGCATCCGGGATGCGTATCGTATCATTGGCCAAGGTAGCTTTCTCGATTAGGGACGCGATTTGATTCGCGATTCTGAGTGATGACGGCTTCTAGGTTGGTGTTTTAAAACAGGCGATCGCATGACTTTATCCTCACAATTTCTGAATCTCAGGCAACGTTTACAGCAACGCTGGCAACAGCTCCCTTTACCCGGTCGCCAATCGTTTACTCATAAAACCAATGGCTTGAGTATTAGCCAGAAACTGGCTTTTGGCTATAGTTTAGTCATTGGTGTTGCCATTTGCGGAACCGTTAGCGGCTTATCCATGGGAAATTATTATCAACGGCGTGCCTATTTTAAGTTTGCTGTCGCCGATCGCCAACGGGATTTACTCTACAACTTAGAAAACTCTGTTGGGGCGATGCGGTTACATCCCCAACGCTTAATCACAGTCCTTGGGGATACGATCTGGTTTGATTACGAAGTTTCTAAATTTCAAGCTGACGTCAATCGAGTGAACGAGACCATTTCTGAATTTGAAACCTTCCTAGACAACTACGCCCAAGAATCAGAGATTGACGTTGAAAAATTGCGGTCTATCCTGCTCGATTATGAGCAAGTTACCCAAGACTATGAAACGGATATTCAGCAACTCTGGCAACAGGTTAATCCAGCCCAACTCACCGACGCAGAAATTCCCAACGCTCAACAACAAATTCTCGATAGTCTGACGAGTCAGGACGCCACAGCCTTAGAGGTTCGTTTCGATCGCCTCCTAGAATACCTCATTTGGCTCGATGCAGCCGCAGATGCTCAACATGAACTGGCTCAAGCGGGACTCGAAGACGCGGAAATTTGGCGACAGTGGATTATTTATCTCAGTATTAGCCTCTCGGGATTATTATCAATTCTCGTGGCACTGATGACCAGTCGGACGTTAACACGTCCGCTCCTTGACGTGGAAAAAGTGGCCCGGGATGTAACCCAAAATGCTGATTTTAGTCTCCGTTGTCCCGTTCATCATCAAGATGAGATCGGATCGGTCGCTGAGTCTTTAAATCGACTGATTCAACAGGTTGAAATTCATACTCAAGACTTAAGAATTGCACGAGAACGAGCTGATCGAGCTTCCCAAGCCAAGAGTGAGTTTTTGGCTAATATGAGTCACGAATTGCGCACACCCCTCAACGGTATTCTTGGCTATAGTCAAATTCTGCAACGACGCGATGATTTAAATCAGATTCAACGACAAGGGGTTGAGGTGATTCATCAATGTGGGTCCCACCTACTGACATTGATTAACGATATCCTCGATCTCTCGAAAATTGAGGCACAAAAGATGGAACTTCATCCAGGTGTTGTTTCATTACCGGCGTTGCTGACTGGGGTTACGGAAATGTGTCAAATCCGGGCTGTTCAGAAACGTTTAACCTTTACCTATCAACCTAGTGATCAGTTACCTGAAATCATTGAAGTCGATGAGAAGCGATTGCGACAAGTTTTAATTAATCTACTCGGTAACGCGGCAAAATATACGGAGCATGGAGGCATTATTTTCTCGGTGCTACCGGTTCGTGGGTTGTCAACCCGTGACGGATCGGTTGGCTTGCGATTTTCCATTGAAGATACAGGAGTGGGAATGACGCCTGAACAGTTAGATCGCATCTTTTTACCCTTTGAACAGGTGGGAGACTCCTATCAGTTATCGGAAGGAACGGGATTGGGGTTGGCGATCGCCCAACGTATTGTTGGCATGATGGGCGGTGAAATTCAGGTGAGTAGTGAGTTTAGGAAAGGGAGTTGTTTTTGGTTTGAAATTACAGTTCCCATTGCCGATGAAAGCCAAATCAAAACAGATTACCAATCTCGAATTGTGGGCTATGACGGTTGCCGACGAACGGTTTTATTGGTCGATGATAAACCACAAAACCGTATGTTGCTGACGAATTTACTACGTCCCTTGGGCTTTGAGATGATTGAGGC
The DNA here is from genome assembly GCA_900149785.2 of Phormidium lacuna HE10JO. Lineage (GTDB taxonomy): Bacteria > Cyanobacteriota > Cyanobacteriia > Cyanobacteriales > Geitlerinemataceae > Sodalinema > Sodalinema lacuna_A. Next base: position 85,795 of record FSSI02000006.1, read on the forward strand.
TGACAATGGGGCTGAGGGATTAAAAAAAGCTAAACAGCATTGTCCAGATCTGATTATCACTGATTTAGTGATGCCCGTTCTCGATGGCTTTGAAATGATGCGACAAATTCGCCGCACCCCGTCGTTAGAGAACGTCACGATTATCGCCTCTTCAGCGAGTGTCTTTGAGCGCGATCGCCATTTTAGTACCAGCGCCGGTAGTGATGATTTTCTACCGCGACCCATTGAGTTTGACCGTCTCTTATTGATGTTAGAACAACATCTCCATCTCGTCTGGATTCGGGAAACAGCCCTAGAAACCTCTTCCTCAACGGCGTCAGCAGAGACCATCGAAGCCGACCAGACCGGGCGAGTTCCCCCAGCGGAAGACTTAGATCGTCTGCTTCATGCGGCCCGTCGTGGCGCTCTTAAGCAGGTGATTCAGCAATGTCAGGCGCTACAGGAGGAAGATAGCCATTATGCGGCTTTTGCCACAACTATCACTCAATTGGCGCGGAAGTTTCAGGAAAAGGCGGTCATTTCTACTCTTGAGGAGGCTTATGATCGCAGTCGCTAGTCTCGCGGGGAACACAAGCAAAGCTGGTGCGATGTTTCTTCAACTGACGGTACTGTGTCAGCGATTCAGGACCGAGACGTTCATGAAAGTCCTCTTGGACTTTACAGGTTAAACGGCGGGACACTTGTTTGACAATTTGGGTGATTAGCCGATCGCCCGTTCGTTGAATTAACTTGGGAGATAAGGAATGAATAAACTTCGGGAAACACACCCCAACATTGAGATCTAACTCCCAACTGACTCGAGTCATCGGAAAATCCACCTGTTCTAATTCCTCGATGGACGGCGAGTCCAAGACTTGGGTGGCCCGAAACTCAACCTGATATCCCGGAGGAACATAATCAGGAATGGGAATGGTCTCAATGCGATAGACGCGATCGCGTTGGGGAATTAACTCTAAGCCAATCTTTGGCTCGACATAATAGCCCAAGGCTCCAAACTTACCAATGGTCAAATCGTAGCCGTTTTCTCCCAAGGGCTTGACTTGCATCGGCGCAGCACAGCGACGAAACCAGCCCTGATGGACATCGAGATACTGACGAACTGCATCGGCCTCAGCATACATCTCCATGACACCCTCGAACTGGGTATAAAACCAGTAGAGGCGATCGCCGACCTGAGAGTCGCCCGTCTCCAGATGAGTCATCGGCTCATCCCCAACAGATGCTGGATGGTCTTGGGCGTTCGTGAACTGCGAGTTAACAGACGACTGCATCGTTCCAATGTCCTTTAGTATGAGGCGATCGTGCTTCTAGGAGACAATTCGCCTTTCCTCTGTTCTAGCTTAGCCTGTTCATCTACCCTGGCAATGAGTAATATCTCGGAACTTTGACCGAATTCGCTAAGATATTCAGCAGCACTCTTGTTTCTTAACCTGAAACATCACCATAGCCACTACCATAGCCACTATAGGAACCGTGAAAGCATTTGTCGCTGGAGCCACTGGAGCCACGGGACGTCACATCGTCCAAGAACTCGTTCAACGGGAGATTCCCGTGCGAGCTTTCGTTCGTAACCTCGATCGCGCCCGAGAAATTCTCCCCCATCAAGCTGAACTCGTTGCTGGAGATGTCCTCGATGCTCAAACGCTCCCCAACGCCCTCGCTGACTGTACTACGCTGCTGTGCGCCACCGGAGCGCGTCCCAGCCTCGATCCCACCGGCCCCTACAAGGTGGACTACCAAGGAACCCAAAACCTGATTCAAGCGGCTCAAACGGCGAATATCGAGCAATTTGTCCTGGTGAGTTCTCTGTGTACCTCGGAGTTTTTCCATCCCCTGAACCTATTTTGGCTCGTCCTATATTGGAAAAAACAAGCCGAGGAGGCGCTGCGTAAAAGTGGACTCACCTACACCATTGTGCGTCCAGGGGGACTCAAAAATGAGGATACCCCTGCACCGATTATCATGAGATCGGCTGACTCTCTCTCGGAAGGGAGTATTCCTCGGCAAAAAGTCGCTCATGTTTGTGTCGAAGCGCTGTTCTCTCCTGAGGCTCGCAATAAAATTGTTGAAATTGTCGCCAAGGAGGATGCGCCAACCCGAGACATTGCTCAGCTATTCGCTGGAGTTGCTTAGATCCCTGAACTGTCTCAACGCTTGTCTACGACTGGCTTAAACCCGTGCTCTACTCTTTCTCTCTCTCCCGAATCTTTGGTGTTGTCGCCTTGGGGGCGATCGCGATCCCGCTGGTGACGCCTCCACCCCTCGTGCAAGCGGCCACCGAGCGGCTCACGGTCACCCTCAGCCGCCAACAGGGCGAGCGGTTTCGGGATCTACTCACGCGGGCTGAAATCATTGCTCAGGAGGAGATTGAGCGGACGTTTAACGCCGATATTGTGGTCAGCGATATATCTTTGGTGGTGATGGGGGAAAATCAGGGCTTGATGACCCCTCTGTTGTCGGTTGATGTGCGGCGCGATCGCTGGCGGCGAATTCCCGAACTTTCCGAATGGGTGCGCTACTACAGTAATGCTGAGGAGTTACTGGGATTTAATCAAACGCCACCGGAGGGAACCAGCGCCGCTGAGCCGGTGTTAGGAACTGGGGATGTCCAAGTGACGCTACGTTGGACGAGCTTAGATGATCTCGATTTAGCGGTTACGGATCCTAGTGGGGAGACGGCCTTCTTTGCGAATCCGTCTATTCCCTCAGGCGGACAACTCGACGTTGACTCCAACGCCGGCTGTATGTCTCAATTCCAAAACCCCGTGGAAAATATATTTTGGCCGCCAGGAAATGCACCGGAGGGGAATTACACGGCCAGCGTTACTCTCTTTACCCGCTGCAACGGCGATCGCGCCCCCATCCCCTTTGAACTCTCCATTAGCCTTGATGGCGAAACCCAAACCCAGACGGGAACCGTCAGTGATGAGGCCCCCAGTCAGGTGTTTGAGTTTAGTTTTCCTCCAACGTCACCGGCTGAGGAATCGGAAGAAGATAGACAGTAAAGTTAGGACAAAAAGAAATCTCTAAACCTTCAAAATAAAAGATTTCAGAAAAAAATAGAGTCCTATATTATCTGTCTCAATAATTGTCTGTCTCAACAATTGTCTGTCTCAACAATTGGTGTCACGTCGTGTATTCAGCGTTGATGCGAACATAGTCATAACTGAGATCGCAGCCCCAGGCGACCCCCTGACCGGGTCCTTGGCCGAGGGTGACGCCAATTTCAACCGTATCCGTCTTGAGATACTCACCCTCCGCTTTCTCCCGTAAATAGGCACTGGCGGCCGCGCGGTCAAAGGGAAGCGGTTGTCCCCCCTCCATCAATTGAAACGTTCCCAGTTGAATTTGCAACTGCTCCTGATTAAACGTCACCCCAGCTCGTCCAGCGGCGGCCGCAATTCGACCCCAGTTGGGATCTCGTCCAAACATGGCCGATTTCACCAACGATGAGCCAGCAATGGTACGGGCAATTTTGCGAGCATCGGCGTCCGTGGCCGCACCCTTAACCGAGACTTCGAGTAAACAACTGGCTCCCTCTCCATCACGGGCGATCGCCTTCGCCAGATGCTGACAGACGGCGGTGAGCATCGCTTCGAGCTTCTTGGCTTCGGGTCCTTCGCGGACAATGGCTGGGGTGCGAGACTGGCCATTGGCCAAGGCGATCACAGTGTCATTAGTACTGGTATCGCCATCGACGGTAATCTGATTAAAACTCTGATCGACTGCCCGACTGAGCATTTCCTGCCACAATTGGGACGAGACCACCGCATCACAGGTGATAAAGCCCAACATCGTCGCCATATTGGGGTGAATCATGCCCGATCCCTTACAGATGCCTCCCATACGAACGGTGCGATCGCCAAATTGGGCTTCTAGGGCAATGGATTTCGTCACCAAGTCCGTGGTAATAATCGCCTCAGCGGCCTCATCACCCCCGCTTTCCGAGAGCTGGGAGACCACCTGAGGGACTCCCTGACGTAGAGCGTCCATCTTAATCCGTTGCCCAATGACCCCCGTTGAGGCCAACAAGACCGCATCACCGGGGATTCCCAGGGACTGAGAGACTAAGGCGGCACTTTCTCGTACATCCTCCCATCCTCCCTCACCGGTGGCTGCATTGGCTTGACCGGCATTACAGAGAATGGCTCGGGCGCTCGCTTTACGTTGTAACTGTTGGCGACAATAATCGACACAGGCCGCCCGCACTTGAGTCGTCGTAAAGACTCCGGCGGCGATCGCATCGACCTCAGAATAAATCAATGCCAAATCTTTGGCCCCTGAAGGTTTCAAGCCGGCGGTAATCCCAGCCGCTTGATAGCCCCGAGGAGCGGTCACTGCCCCTGAAATTTCTTGCCACTGTGCCACGTTCTCTTGCCCCCAAGTCAAAACAATAGTCATTCCTTGAGAGGGGATTATACCAGTCTCTGTCCCCGTCTCTCGGGTCAATCACGAGCTATTCGCCGCCATCAGCGTACGCTACGAATCGAATGGCGAAACTCGCGATCGCCGTCATACCCTGATAACCGCGCCAACTCCCGCAATTCTCGGGTTCCCTCATAGAGTTCCCCATCAATCTCCCAGGTGGGATAGGCCCGCACTCCGGCATCTTGACAAACTTGGGGTTGAGCCTGATAGCCATTGGCGTCACATTCGACATAGGTCAGCTTGTCAAAGGCTTCTGAGCCAAACAGTTGTTTCTGGCTATAACAGTGGGGACACCAATAAGCCCCAAAATAGCGAGCGCCAACGGCCGTTAAATGCTCTGCCAGAGCCACTTCTGACCGGCCAGAGTCCGTTGTGATCGCCGGGCCGCGCTGTCCGGTCTCAGCGATCGCCCCGGCTGGTGTGGCCGCTACTCCGGGTTGATCGGCGTAGAGGCCAGTGACTCCAATTAGGGTGACAAACACGAGAATCACGCTGGTGAACAGGGGTTGTCCCTCGTCATCCCAATGTTGCCCAAAGGCCGCTAAGCCAAAAAGACTAAAGGAGAAGAGAGCGGAGAGGAGACAGTAGGGACAAAACTCATGCAGTTCGTTGACGAGAAGAAACATGAGGTAGCCACTGAAGGCCGCCATGATGCTGCCTCCGATCAAGAGTCCCCAGCCGCTGAGGCGATCGAGGCGATCGTGGCCCTTGCGATCGCGATCGCGGCGAACACTGTAAGGGGCCAAGGCCAACAGGGTCATCACCGCATATCCCAAGAGACCAAACAGGGTCAGAGGGACTCCGAACACGGTGGCATAGGAACTGGTTAAGACCTGATTACAGCCCTCGGTCGGGCAAATGGTCGCCACCTGGTCCGTTAGCTTCACCACCGTTAAAAACGTCGTCTCTAGGACTCCTAAAACGGCGATCGCCCCGATGAGGGGACGGAACCCAGGGTTAAAGCGGGGCGTGGCGAATCGACGGGTCATGGTTGAATCTCCTCCAAATTCGGATCACAGGTTAAGACGGCACATTGAGGACGGCACATTCAGACGAAACATTGAGATGGCACATTCAGACGAAACAATCAGACGAAACAATCAGACGAAACAATCAGACGAAACAATGAAACGGCACATTAAGACCGTACCTTGTTCAAAGCCCGACTATTCACCATCGCGGCCGTCTCATTGGTCTCCGTTGAGGTTTCTTGTTGGACGGCTTCGACAAACTGACTCACTCGAATCGGGTCAATGGGTTCATGGATTTTGCCATGTCGTTTCAGGGAACTCGACACAATGGCCCCATCGGCCGCTTTCATCAAATGGGGGATATTCTCCCAGGTGGCGCCACTCCCGATCAAGACAGGTTTTGACCCAGCGGCGGCTTGAGCCACTTCTAAGTCTTCGAGGCTCGGCGGTATTCCCGTGGCGACCCCCGAGAGAATGACCCCGTCCGCTAACCCCCGTTCTAGGGTTTCTCGGACGGTCAGGCTCAGACTCGGCCGACCCACAGGTTGGGCGTGTTTGACCAACACATCGGCCAAGATCTGGACATCGCTGCCCAGTTCTCGCCGGTATCGCATCAGGTCATGGGCGCACCCTTCGATGATGCCTTGATCGGTGGCCATAACGCCGGTCAGCACATTGACACGAATGAATTTGGCTCCCACACAACTGGCGATGGCCAAACTGCTACGGGCATCATTGCGTAAGACATTGACCCCAATGGGAACTGTAACTAACCCCATTAGGCGCTCCACAATCACCGTCATCGCACTGACGACGACGGGATCGACTTGTCCATTGGTGAATGGGGCATCGAAAAAGTTTTCGACAATCATGCCATCCACGCCGCCCGCTGCTAAGGCCGCAGCTTCTCGTTCGGCGCGATCGATGACTGTCTTCAAATTCCCTCCCCATCGGGGCGAGGAGGGCAAAGGAAGTAGGTGTACAACTCCGATTACTGGGTTTGAGGTTGGGAAAATCTGCTTGAAGTCCACGTTTTTGCTAATCTCGGACTTGGTTGGTCGGGAGACGTGACCCGGTGCGGGTTGGATGCCGCCACGGTCAATCATCGTCCCAGGCGTTGGGCCGATTGAACAGGGGGCATGACTGCCAGCCTGTCCCAGATCAACTATACCGTTTGTTCGTTGCAGTTCTCGGGCTTGGGTCGATTCTTGCTCTTGGGATTGTGGCACAAGCTACCCTCTATACTGGGTGTAGCGATGCTGAATGGGAGCCTGAGCGCTCCAAAATGATTGTGAAAGTTGTGCAAATTCTCCTGGTTTCGATGGTTCTGTTGGCGATCGCCTCGGAGTTAGGGCTACGTTGGTTTCTCGGCTTTGGAAACCCGGTTCTGTATGTGGCTGATGAGGCCACGGGTTATCGTCTGGCCCCCAATCAACGGACTCGCCGCTTCGGGAATCGTATTAGTGTGAACGAGTTTTCCTTGCGCGGTCCGCAGATTACCCCGGAACCTGCCCCTAATGTTCACCGAGTCTTATTATTGGGCGATTCTATTGCCAATGGGGGCTGGTGGACGGATGATTCTCAGACCATTTCGGCCCAGTTGCAGGAGCGTCTCGGAGAGGCGATGGGGCCGGTAGAGGTCTTGAATGCTTCGGCTAACTCCTGGGGACCGCGTAATCAATGGCAATATATCCGTAAGTTTGGCATTTTCGCGTCGGCGGATGTGGTGTTATTGCTCAACACTGATGATCTGTTTTCTCGTCAACCGACATCTGTGGTCGTCGGACGCGATCGCAACTATCCGGATAAACGACCCCCTCTGGCTTGGCTGGAACTGATTAATCGGTTTCGTCCCCCGGCCGAGATCCCGGAGTTGGCCCAAATCCGCGAGCAAGATGGGGATGTTGTACAAAAAAATTTGGAGGCCATTGGCCAAATTTGTGCTGAGTTAGAGGCACGACAGGTTCGCCTGATGATTTTCTTAACGCCCTTAAAACGGGAGTTAGGAGAGCCAGGACCGCGACCTTATGAATGGGAGGCTCGCCGTCGCCTTGAGGCGTATCTTGAGGATTATTCGGCGACCTATATCGATGTTTTACCGATTTTTAATGGTCTTAAAAGTCCTGAAAATCTATATCGAGATAGCATTCATCTTAATGCCTCAGGAAATCACATTTTAACGGAATTACTCTACTTGAGACTCTCAGGAAAACATGAAATTCCCCTCTGGACTCCCGGTTAATTGACTCAAGATTGACGTTCGGCAACGGGTTAGACTTGACGGTTTAGCTGAAGGTTTGTTTGAGGTTAAAGTGGGGGAGCAAGATTTTGATTACTGTGAAGATTCTATGAAGTTTCTCTAAACCCTGAGCGATCGCCAAAATAACCGGGCTACAGTGGAATAACCAACCTCACGCCCTGATCTACATTCTAGCCACTGCCACCATGACCCCAGTCCCACAGCCAATTCCCTTCGTCGATTTACACACCCTTCACCAGCCGATTCAAAAGGACATTGATGAGGCGATCGCCCAAGTCTTAGAACGGGGTGACTTTATTTTAGGGCAGGCGGTTCGTGATTTTGAAGCCGCCTTCGCCCAAGCCTGTGGCGTTGAACATGCGGTCGGGGTGGCCTGTGGGACTGATGCGATCGCCCTGGGATTACAAGCCTGTGGTATCGGTCAAGGGGATGAAGTGATTGTTCCGGCCAACACCTTCATTGCGACGGTGATTGGTGTTCTCCATGCTGAAGCCACCCCGGTTCTCGTCGATTGTGATCCTCACACGGCCCTGATTGACCTTGATGCGGTGGAACAGGCGATTACCCCCCGAACTCGGGCGATTTTACCGGTTCATCTCTACGGACAGGTGGTGTCGCCACGAAAACTACGGGAGATTGCCGCCATTCATAATCTGATTATCTTTGAAGATGCGGCCCAAGCACACTTGGGGCAACGAGATGGAGAAATCGCCGGTTCAATCGGGATGGCGGCGGCCTTTAGTTTCTACCCCAGTAAAAACCTCGGTACGGTGGGAAATGGGGGAATGGTGGTTACCCAGAATTCTGATGTGGCTGAACGGGTGCGATCGCTGCGCAACTATGGCGCCCCCCAAAAATATGTTCATGTTTACCGAGGAACCAACAGCCGCCTCGATACCTTGCAAGGAACAGTCCTGAATGTGAAACTCCCCTATCTCGGGCAATGGAATCAACAACGAAACCACGCCGCCCAAACCTACGATCGCCGACTGAGTCCCCTCAAGGAGTTAGGCGTTGTGCCGATGCGAAATGACTGTGGCCCTGGTCATGTTTATCATCTCTATGTGATTCAGGTCGACAGTCCCCACGGAAATCGCGATACCCTCAGTCAAGCCTTAGCCGAACAAGGGATTCAAACGGGGATTCACTACCCCATTCCCTGTCACCTGCAACCGGCCTATCGCAACCTCGGCTATAGTGCGGGGAATTTTCCGGTCTCGGAACAGTTGAGTGAACAGATCCTCTCATTACCGATGTATCCCGGCTTAAGTGACGAGGATATTGAGCGTGTTGTCTGCGCCATTAAAGCCCATCTTTCGACCTCATCTTCAGCTTAACTTCTCATCTGTTTTGTATCACCTAAAGACATGACCGTACAAACTCCCCTAAAATCGAATCTACAACGACATTCCACCGAAATTATGGTGGTAGTTTTGCTGGCAGTTTTATACATTCCCTTGATTCTCTATTGGTATGATGGCTGGCTCAATAAAAGTATTAGCCTAGAGCATGAATACTACAGTCATGGCGTGATTGGTTTACCATTCGCCGCCTATATTGTTTGGGAAAAACGGCATAAATGGCAAAAACTTCCCGATCGCTTTAATCCTTTTGGGGCTGTGTTACTCGGGTTAGCCGCCGTGTTTTATCTCAGTGGTGTTCCTGATTTAGTTAATCTCTCGTTACCCATCATATTGTCGGGACTTTGTTTTGGTCTTAAAGGTATTCCGGGGATGAAGCTGTTTAGTATTCCTTGGTTTCTGGTTTTGTTAGCCACTCCCACGGATATTCCCTATTTAATTGCCCCATTTTCGTATCCCTTACAAAGCTTTATTGCTGGCACGGCGGGATTTATTTTGACTCAATGGGGATTTGATGTGAATGTTCAAGAAATTTTTATTTATGTGGGGGGGCGTATCGTGGAAGTTGCCCCGCACTGTGCCGGGTTTAAGATGCTGTTTACAACCTTGTATGTGGCGTTGATGTTACTCTACTGGACTGGGGCATTTAAATCCCGTAAAACGGTGGTTGTCTTTCTCTTCTGTGGCGTTATCATTAGTGTTGTGACCAACATTTTACGCAACACCTTTTTAACCCTTTTTCACGGTCAGGGTTATGATAATTTATTTCACTGGCTTCACGAAGGTTGGGGAGGGGATATGGTGTCGGCGTTGATGTTATTGGCGTTAGTGCCGACTCTCATTGCGTTAGAAAAACTCCGGGATGCACTCTCGGGAACGGGGACGACGGAATCGATTTAACTATCGATTTAACTTGGGTTAATCCATGTTTTCGATCTCCAGAGGTTCGATCGTCTCGGCGGGTTCATAGCCAAAGACACGGGAGTAGAAATAAAACTCCGCTTCTAAGGCCCGTTTGATATTCGCCGCTTGACGAAATCCGTGAGACTCGCCCTCAAAGGGAACATAGGCCACCGGTAGACCTTTCTCCCGCAGGGCCTCAACCATACGTTCGGCTTGATTGGGGGGGACGACTTTATCCTCAAGTCCTTGGAAGAAGACTACGGGACAGGAGAGGCGATCGGTAAAATGAATCGGCGATCGCGCCATGTAGCGTTCTTTTTCCTCGGGATAGGGACCCACGAGACGATCTAAATAGCGAGACTCAAATTTATGAGTATCCGTGGCGAGGGCTTCGAGATCACTAATTCCGTAGTAACTGGCCCCGGCTTTGAAGGTATCCCGGAAGGTTAACGCTGCTAGGGTGGTATAGCCTCCAGCGCTACTACCGGTAATGGCCAGGCGATCGCCATCGACCCAACCCTGTTGCGCTAAAAACTTAGCCCCATTGGCGCAATCATCGACATCCGCGATGCCCCATTGCCCATCTAACGCCTGGCGGTAATCCCGGCCGAAGCCCGTACTACCGCGATAGTTCACATCTAAAAAGGCAAAGCCACGACTGGTCCAATACTGAACCGACAACCGTAAGGCGCTCGACGCGGCGGCGGTAGGGCCACCATGACTTTTGACCAGTAACGGCGGTTTCTCGCCCTCTAAGGGGTCATAATCGCGGTTTTTGGGGGGATAGAAGAAGCCATAGGCTGTTGCCCCTTCGCTGGTGGGGAACTCAATCGGCTGCGGTTGCGAGAGATAGGCCGGATCAATCTCTAAGGTTGTCGATCGCCGCAACACCTCGACTTCCCCCTCATCGAGATCCATCAGCAAGAACGCACTCGACTCGGTAGGAGACCCCCCTAAAAAGGCCAGGCGATGGCCGTGAGCGGTCAGAGAGGACATTTGGCTGTAGGGGGTTTCGAGATTTTGCAAACGGCGGCTTTTCGGGTTGAGGGTGGCTAACTGCCATAATCCCCGCTGGGTATAGGTGCAAACCAAGCGTTCAGCACTGAGGAACGTATAGGTGGACATCCCAAACACCCATTGAGGCGTGGCAAACTCAGCATTGAGGGGAAACAGGGGTTCAACGCCGTTGTCTCCCTGGCGGTAGAGATTCCACCAACTGGCGCGATCGCTGACAAAATACAGCACCCCATCCGGAGACCATTGAGGGCCAAACACGGACTCGGCCGTTCCCCCGGTGATCTTCTTCGGTGCGCTCAAGCGTCCCGCCTCTGTCACCTGCGCGGTCCAGAGTTCGGTCCCATCCCAGGGGAGATTAGGATGATTCCAACTGAGCCAGGCTAGGGTTTGCCCATCGGGACTGAGGCGAGGGGAGGCGTAGAAATCGCTTCCCGACACCAACACCTCCACAGAACCATCGAAGCCAATGGCGACAATCTCATTTTTGGCTTCCCCGTCACCGCGATGATCTTCACGGACTCCAATGAGCCGCGATCGCGTCCCATCAACGCGAAAATCCGCATAGCGCCACTCACCCTCAGGGGTTATGGCTTCGGGTTCACCGCCGAGATGTTGTCGATACAACCGTCCATCGGCGAAATTTGAAAAATAGACCCTGCCATCGGCTACCGTAAAGGCTGCACCGCCATATTCATGGACCCGATTGCGAACGTTATACCCCCCAGGGGTGACATCCTCAACCCCGCCGTCAGAACGACGACGGACTAACACATTGCGTCCTCCTTCCGAGGGACGACGTTCGAGCCAGTAGAGGCTATCTCCATCTGAGGCAATGCCTCCTAAGCCAATGCTTTCAGAAACAATCAAATCAGCAGTAATGGGGGATTTCCAAGCACCATAGGCTGCTTTTTGCTTTAGGGAGGAAGTCATGGGAAGCCTCTAAGGGGTCGGTATTGGTCGAGTCAACGGGGTAATTTGTATCTCGATGTATTTTGACAATCAAGGGCAATCAAGGGCAATCAAGGGCAATCAAGGGCAATTATCAATGGTGATCGCGCCTATCAATTGCGCCTATCAATTGTGCCTATCAATTGCGCCTATCAATCATCATCATTGGAGATGAGAGCATTACCATCGCCACCGAGGAGTTCGGCGATCGCCTGATGTTCCCGAGGAACACGGGAAGGGGGGTCTTGACGAGCGTCGGTAATCAGCCAATCGAGGGCCGCCGCCTGGACATCAATGGTATTGCCGAGGCGATCGACACAGTAGCGTCCAAAGACCAACTTATCGACTAAGCGAATGCCTCGGCCCAGGCGGGAGTAATCGAAAATCACAGTATTGTCTACTGTGGCATTGGCCCCGATGCGACAGCTAGAGCCGATCGCCGTCGGTCCGATAATTTTTACCCCATCCTCAATGCGCGTCATCGAGCCGATATACACTGGCCCTTGGATATCAACCTTATCCCAGTTAACCACCACATTCAGACCCGTATAGATACCGGGAGCCACCTCTCGTCCGGGAATATCGACATTGCGGACTTCACCACGCAACACGGTACGAATGGCTTGCCAGTAGTCGGGGACACGTCCAATGTCAACCCATTGGAAATCCATGCTTAACCCGTAGAAGGGAGCGCCCATTTCCACGAGTTTGGGGAACAAATCCCCACCAATATCAAATTCTGTCGCCGAGGGGATATAGTCAAACACCTCTGGCTCAAAGATATAAATTCCGGTGTTGATGTTATTGCTGAGGGCTTCATCAACGCCAGGTTTTTCTTGGAAGGCTTTAATTCGGCCGTCATCGTCGGTGACGACAACCCCATAACTTGACACTTCCTCCTTTGGAACCGGCTTGAGAATCACGGTAGCCACGGCTCCCTTCTTACGATGCCAGGCGACCGCTTCACTGATATCAAGGTCAATCAGGGCATCCCCACAGAGGACAACGAACGTATCATCAAAGAAGGGGTAGAAGTCCTGAATCCGTTTCATCCCACCAGCGGAACCGAGGGCTTTGCCGACGAGTTCTCCATCAGCGGTAATTTTGCCTTCAAAGGAATAGCCAATTTGGACTCCGAACCGTTGGCCATCGCGAAAATAGTTCTCAATTTCGTTGGCCAGGTGGCTGACGTTGACCATAATCTGGTCAAAGCCGTTCTGACGCAGCAGATCCACGAGAAATTCCATCACTGGCTTTTGCAGGATGGGAATCATGGGTTTGGGAATGGTGTAGGTAATCGGGCGCACGCGGGTACCTTTTCCCGCCGCTAGAATCATCGCTTTCATGAATTTTTCTGTTCCAACCCTTGGTCAACTGGCTAGTTTGATGGATCTGCCGATGCGGATGCCGATTTCTTTCTCACTATACGACACGATCGCCGAGGACAAAACCAAATTAAGGCATTCTTGCGGCGAACGATCGCATTGAGTTAGGCGGTTTCCGGTGCGATCGGCGACTCTGGAGTTAATTTAATCTGGATATCTCGATAGAACTGCTCTTGGAAAAGTTCCACCTTAGACTGGGAGGCCAACAGTAGCAAGGCCCAGAAAACAGCCACTTGACGTTCGGCGAGACTGTGTTGGTTTTGGCCCGGACGACTCCAGCAGTCGAGGAGACGCTCAAAACTCACCCAGGGTTTTCCCGCCGCGATCGTCTCCCAGTGCTGGAGTAGGAAGGTTTCGATCTCCTCGGCGGTTTCGGTGAGGTTTTCTTCATGGGCGAGTTGGCCGATTTCGGCGGCGGTTTCGAGTTTTGTGCGTTTTCGGCGGCGGCGCGATCGCCCTTCTCGGGGGTCATCTTCAAATTGTTGGGCGATGGTTTCGAGTTGCGCAATCATCTCGCCAAGGCTAACGGGCCGGCTTTGTAAGGGGGGCGCAACGGCCCGTCGTTGCAGTTGGGTTTCGAGACGGAAGGGAAGGGATAATTGTTGTCCATCTCCGTCAAGGGGCCAGAACTCTGGGACGAATTCCTCGGGTTCTTCGTCGAGGGGGGCGCGAACGAGGGTATCGGCTTTGAGGAGTAATAGCATGGACGCATAGAGAAAGGCTTGTCCTGAGCGGGATAAATCCGCTTCGTAGGGAATCCCCCCTGGTGAGAGACTGGGGGCTAATTGACTGAGGTGGCGATCGATCACCTCAATCACCTGAACATCCCAGGGATCAATCTCTCCTCGTTCGGCCAAATCGAGGAGTAGTTCAATAGCGTCTTGAGCAAGCGATGTAGTCACAGGGCGATCGGAAGATGAATAATGAAATGAACGACTCGTGTTTCCCCTTCACAGATGGATACTGATGGATAGAGATACAGCGATGAGATACAGCGATGAGGTTGCGTAAACGGGTTTTAATTTTAGTCGGAACTGGGGAGGGGCGAAAACTGGCCCGCCAAGCGTCGCAACGGGAGGATATTGAGGCGATCGCCTCTCTGGCGGGCCGCACTCGTCACCCGGATATTCCCATTGAAACCACTCGCATCGGCGGTTTTGGTGGCGTTGAGGGACTGCGGGAGTATCTAAAAGAGCAACAGATTGAGGCTTTGGTCGATGCGACTCATCCCTTTGCGGCCCAAATTTCTCAGAATGCGGCCCACGCGGCTGAGGAGGCGGGGATTCCCCATTTACGGCTGACACGTCCCCCGTGGTCGCCCCAGCCAGGAGATCACTGGTTGGAGGTGTCGAGTTATGCTGAGGCGGCCCAGCGGGTTCGGGAGGTGGCCGGGCGGGTGTTTTTAACGATTGGTCGTCAAGAGTTGGGCCGTTTTGCTCAGGTGCGACAGGTGTGGTTCCTGATGCGTATGATTGATCCGCCAGCGGCGGATTGTCCACGTCCTCCTGGGGAGATTCTGTTGGCCCGAGGGCCGTTTTCCCTCGATGAGGAGCGGAAGCTTTTGCAGGATTATCAGATTGGGGCGATCGTTAGTAAAAACAGCGGTGGTGATGGAACCTACGCCAAAATTGTCGCGGCCCGAAATTTGCAGCTTCCCATCATTATGGTGCAACGGCCGGCCATGCCTCCAGGAGACTGTGTGAGTGATATTGCTGATGTGTTTGATTGGTTGCATGGCCTGGGGGAGATAATCCACCGAGTCCCCTAAATTCAGGGTATCCTGGCCAGGATGTTCGCCTGGGCTGGCTCCCTGCTGGATCATGACTGTCGGTATTTGGATTCTTGGTCATCAACTCTCGCTGAATCATCCGGCGTTGCAGCGGTTTGATGCGTGGGATGAGTCCGAACGGCCCCCGATTCTCTTGATTGAGTCTCTCCGGTTGGCCGGCGATCGCCCCTATCATCGTCAAAAACTGGTGCTGGTTTGGTCCGCCATGCGTCATTTTGCTGCTGAACTGAGCGAGGCCGGCTGGGATGTGAGCTATTGCACTGAGGAGACTTTCGCAACGCCTTTAACGAAGTGGATTAACGGCCATGGCCTCTCGGAAGTCTGGCTGATGGAACCTGAAGATTTCCCCTTTAAGCAAGGTCTGGAGAGTCTCGATCTTCCTTGTCCTCTGAAATTTCTGGATAATAACCTGTTTCTTTGGAGTCAAGCTGAGTTTTTCGACTGGGCTGCTTCCCGTAAGTCTTTGTTACTTGAATCGTTCTACCGAGAGGGGCGAAAACGCTTTCAGGTGTTGATGAATGGCAATGATCCCGAAGGCGGAACCTGGAATTATGACAAGCAAAATCGCCAACCACCCCGAGGTGATTTAAATCCCCCTAAACCTCTGAGTTTTCCGCCCGATGAGGTGACTCAAGCGGTGATGGAACAGGTCAACCAGGTGTCTCAGTCGTCGGGTTATGGGGAGATGGAGGGGTTTGCTTGGGCGGTGACGCGATCGCAGGCCTTGGAGGTGCTGGACTATTTTCTTGAGCATCAGTTACCCCAGTTCGGTCCCTATCAAGATGCGATGGTTACCCGAGAGGAGACGCTTTGGCATTCTCTGCTCTCACCTTATCTCAATCTAGGGTTATTGCATCCTCGGGAGGTGATTGCGGCGGTTGAAACAGCCTACGACCGAGATCAATTCCCGATTGCGAGTGTGGAAGGGTTTATCCGACAAGTTCTCGGTTGGCGGGAATATATGCGGGGACTGTATCTCTATTTTGGTCCCGAGTACGCTCACAGTAACTGGTTTGACCATGATGCGCCTCTACCGGAGTTTTTTTGGGATGCGGAAAAAACGGATCTCAATTGTTTGTATCAGGTTCTGAAACAGGTTGAACGTAGTGGCTATGCGCATCATATCCAACGCTTGATGATTTTAGGAAATTTTGCGACGATCGCCGGGTTGTCGCCTCAGGCGGTGGTAGCTTGGTTTCACGCCGCCTTTATTGACGGCTATGATTGGGTGATGCAAACGAATGTGTTGGGAATGGCCCTGTTCGCCGATGGGGGCCGCTTGGCGACGAAACCCTATGTGGCGTCGGCGAACTATATCCACAAGATGAGTGATTATTGTCAACACTGTCGCTACGATCGCCGCTCTCGCACGGGGGATCGGGCTTGTCCTGTTAATGTGTTCTATTGGGACTTTCTGATCCGACATCGCGATCGCCTCAAGGATCTCGGACGCATGAATTTGATGTTAAGCCATATCAAACGCATTTCCCCAGAAGAACAGGCCCAGATTCAGGGGTTGGCGGAGGTCTGGCGGGCCGCTCAGGGGAGATAATGGAGTTGTTTTATCGCGTCAACCATGGGGTTTGAGTACGATTGGCTGGTTGTGGGAGATAGTGAGGGGGCGGTGCATTCGGCATCTCTGGCGGCCCAATGGGGGGCGCGGGTGGCTTGGGTTGTCCCTCCGGGAGAGACGTGGAGAAGGCGGGTTTGTGGTGAGTTGGCGATCGCTCAACTTCAGTCTTTGGCTTCAAGGACTGATTTGGACATGACCGATTTGGCTGCGAATTGGCGCTTGGCGGAGGAAATGACGGAAAATTCAGGGATTCTTCGTTCTCCGGCGACTCTCGCGCTGCAAGGGGTGGATGTCCACATCGGCTCTGTTGAGTTTATGCTGGAGCCTCATCTACAGGTACGGCTCCATGAGGCTGGAGAGTTGGGTTCGCGACGGGAGTTGCGATCGCGCCACTATCTCCTGGCTCCTGCACCTCAACCTTATATTTCCCCGATTCAAGGTCTTCAGGAGATCCCGTATTATGACCTTAATCATCTTAAACCGCTTCTGAGTGGGAAGCTTCCCCAAAATCTAACGATTGTCGGAGCGGATCCCCAGGGAGCTGTTTTAGCGCAAACTCTAGCTCATTTGGGGGTTTCGGTGCAACTTCTCGTCGGTGAACCGTTCCTGTTACCTTACGAAGATCCTCAATTGGGGAAACGGCTGCACGCTCATCTGGAGGCGGCGGGGGTGCGGGTTCTCACGGGAACGCCACTGATGCAGATTCGTGAGATTGAGGGCAAAATTTGGCTGCAAGGGGGGAATCAGGCCCTAGAAACTGAGGGGTTGGTTTTGGCTCAGGGCTGGCAAGGAAATTTACAGGGGATAGGGGTTGACAATTTACCAATTAAATGGTACGCAGGGCAAACCGGAACGAATCCTAGGTTAGAGACGGCCCAGCCGGGAGTTTATGCTTGTGGTTCGCTGTTAGGGGGATATTGCGATCGCGAACTCGAACGCTATGAGGCGGAACTGGCGACGTATAATGCTCTGGTTTTACCGCGCGATCGCCTCGATTACAGCAGTTTCCCTCGCATCATCTCAACGGCTCCCCCCATTGCTGCGGTTGGCTTAACCACTCCCCAGGCTCAAGAACGCTTTGGTGAGGAGTTTGTGACTCTGTCATTACCCTTGTATCAGGTCGACTCGTGTCAGCGACGGGGACACCTCGATGGTTTGGCGACGTTACTGGTTCGTCCCTCGGGGCAACTTATTGGTGCGTATAGTATCGCAGACGAGGCGCCGCGCTGGATTCAGGCGATCGCCCTGTTGATAAAACAGAGATCTCATATCCGCAACCTCGCCACACTTCCACCTCCAGATCGAGATCTCTTTGACGGCTTTCTCCGACTCTGGAACCCGGTTTGGCGACAACAGCATCCCCAGCTTCATCGTCTGCAACAGGCCTGGTTTGACTGGCGACGTTAACGGTTAATTGAGTTAATTTTTTGAGTCCACATGAAAGACGATTTCGCAATCCGCTTTGCTCCCCTCTCTTTAACAGACGCCTATCAACGGGCCGATAACTCAGGTAATGGTGCGATTGTGGTGATGAGCGGTATGGTACGGGATAACACCGAGGGACGAGGGGTGAACTATTTGGAGTATCAAGCCTATGAACCGATGGCGTTAGAGGTGTTTCGTCAGATTGGTGAGCAAATTCGCCAACGCTGGCCGATGATCACGTCTGTGGTGATTCATCATCGTATTGGCAAGCTGATGGTGGGTGAGATCAGTGTCTTGGTTGTGGTGGGTTGTCCCCATCGTGGTGAGGCGTTTGAGGCTTGTCGCTATGCGATCGATACGCTCAAACATAATGCCCCGATTTGGAAAAAGGAGCATTGGCAAGATGGGGCCAGTAGTTGGGTCAGCATTGGGGCCTGTGAGGAGAATCATCCCCTAACAGACATCTAGCACGACTTTAAAGTTTGTTTGACTCTAATCGGCCTGCCAACAGTCCAAATACTGCCAGGCGGAATAGGCTAAGGTAATCACTCCCGTTATAATTGCCTCCTCATCAATATCAAACTGAGGATGATGCAGGGCATAATTGCGTTGGTCGGCATGACCCACTCCGAGACGGAACATGGTTCCTGGGGCATGATCTAAATAGACCGAAAAATCTTCCGCCCCCAGGGAGGGTTCCATCAACAGTTGCATCCCCGTTTCCCCCCAGGCCTGACGTACTGTCGATTCGACAATCTGAGTTAAGGCCGTGTCGTTAAATACAGAAGGAACCAAACGGCGATAGTTCATTTCATACTTCGCCCCGTAGGTTTTGCAGACTCCGGCGACGATGTTCTCAATCCAGTCCGGGAGTTCGCGGTGGGTTTCCGGGTGCAGCGATCGCACCGTTCCCAGAAGTTGCACCGAGTCGGCGATCGCATTGGGGGCTCGTCCTCCCTGAATCTTACCAATGGTCAACACCACCGGACGCAAGGGATTATGGGTGCGGGAAATGGCCTGCTGCAACGTGGTAATCACCTGGGCTGCAATCCAAATGGCATCCACCGCCTCATAGGGACGCGCCCCATGGCCCGACTCCCCGGTAATAATCAGTTCTAAGTCATCCGCCGCCGCTGTCAAAGCGCCATAGCGCACTCCCACAATACCGCTAGGAATGCTAGGAAACACATGAACCCCAAAAATGGCATCCACCTCCGCCATCGCCCCATCTGCAACCATCCAATGGGCGCCCTGGGCGATTTCTTCGGCGGGTTGGAAGAGGAATCGCACCGCTCCCGGCAACTCATCCATAAACCGAGAGAGGACCATGGCGGTTCCTAATCCCAAAGTGGTATGGACATCATGACCACAGGCGTGCATCACACCTGGATTGCGGGAAGCGAAGGGTAACCCGGTACGTTCTTCGATGGGGAGAGCATCCATATCGGTGCGAATGGCAACCCGAGGCTGTTGGCGGTCTCCGAGTTCCCCAATGACGCCGGTTTGACCCACTCCCTCTCGGACTTGTACGCCACAGGAAGAAAGAACGCCAGCTACGTAGGCGGCGGTTTGGTACTCATGGCCACTCAGTTCAGGATGGCTGTGGATATGACGACGGATTTCAATCAGCCGAGGGGCGATTTCTTTGGCAAGGCTTTGGATGCGATCGAGCATCGTGAGGTTCGTAACTCCGAAAGGTCTTCTCTCTCTAGTGTCGCGAATGAGAGAGGATAAGGCGAATATCGAGTTGTTCTCTCTTTTCGTTAATGGACTGGACGAGACTCAACTGATTGCTTCGTTGGTCATCGCTTTGTGAACAAACGGGTCGAGGGATTACGAATTAGGTGCGATCGCCTGTTCAAAGTCCTCTAGGGAGGGGAGGGTGACGGCTTGAATCAGTAATGTTTTCAGGTACGTGGCGTCGTCGATGGCGTTGATGCGATCGCTCAGGGAACTGGGAACGGGTCCAAAGCGAGTTTCCAAGATATCCAGGATATCTTCACGTCCCCTGGTTAACACTCCGGCTTCTTGAGCGAAACGCTCTAGGGGGGTGATATAAGGCATTTTTTCCTCCTCCTCAAAGGCGGCTATTTCGGTATTAAACGATGATTCCAACTCTTCCGGGAGAGTCATGATCCAGTTGACCAGTCGGAAGAGTTCCAGAATGTTTTGACGGCTATAGCCCCGACGGTAGAGGCTTTTGGTCACCTCCAGCTTCCATTGTAGTCGTTGGTTGGGCTGCTGTCGGGTGGCTTGGGTCTTCAAATGGGCCATCACCATCACCGCAAAGGGGTTCACATCCTCTTGTAGCTGATCCCACTGGTCTTGATACTGTAAGAGTTTAACGCTGGGAAACTCGAATGAGATTTTGCTATCCCAGAGTTCATAGCCGAAGTTTTTAGGGGTCCAGTTGGGTCGATCATCGGCCAAAATCACCAAGCTGGCCACGGGTAGCTTGTAGCGGTCAAAGATGCGATAGTTATAGACGAACACCCGTTGGTTGAAGAGTGCTTCGTATTGACTTTGCACTTCCAGATGGATGAGAACAAGGGCCTCCTGGTTGTCTCTACGCCAAACTTTCACCAGTTTATCGACCAGTCGTTTTCCCAGTTCCGCATCTCGGACAATTTGCTGAAACTCTTGGTCGAGAAACTCGTACCCTCGTAACCAGTCGATGTCCTCATAGGCTTGGGGAAAGAAAAAAGCCATGAAGTCGGGGAAATAGACTTCTAGGGCTTCTTTCCAGGGGCTATCATAGTCGTTGGTTTCCGATGGACTCATGGGTTGATGTGATGTTGCACCTGCTCTAATGATAATTCTAAAGCTTCGGCAATTTGGGCTGGAGTTAGGTGGAAACTGAATAAGTTTGGCGATCACCCGTCGTTGGTTTTCTGTTAGTTCTCGATCATCAAGAGGGATGTCAGATTGTTTTGAGTCAGTTTTGGACGCTGATGATTTGCGTTGAGAATCTGGATTCCCATAGAGATTTAAATTGCCAATTTGAATCGGATTGCCAATAATTTTTTGTTGGGAATTTGTGAATCCTAATCGTTCCAAAGTCGCACGTAAGTTTGATTTTGCAATATCTTCCTCTAAAAGGTCAGATAAAAGCTGCCATAGCTCATAGCCTTCATCTTTGACATGACCTATCGTGCAGTTATAATCATCGGCTATTTTCGAGTATTTGTGACCGTTCAAAACTCCCCTCAAAATTGCCGTCTGCAAGTTATCCAGGTGCTGTCCGGTTTCCTGGAATACCAAACTGTCCAGACTATTGATTACACCCTGCCAGTCCATAACCTGCGATCGCATTGGTTTAAAACTCTGCCGCCATTGTCCGTCATATTCCGTCTTTTGACAAGATACAGGGGGAAGTCCCGTCTTTTTCCGACGTTTTCCGTCTTGCCGGAACTCTATAGCTGAATGAAAATAAGATTATTGACAGACAAATCCTCAGCAACCCAGACACCCCGAAAACCCAGCGTAGATCTTGTGGTTGCTCAGTCAAACGTCGATTCTAGTTATAGCTGAGCTACCACAAGGTAGCAGATTTATCATGTCTTATGCTTTATCGCCAGGCCAGGCTAACTTGAAACTGGCACTCTGGCAGTCGGACGTCGATCAGATGACCAGTGCAGATGTTTATGCTTGGCTTGTAACCAGTGGACTTCCTGCCAATGTTGCCCTGCGGCTGCATGAACTTTTGACCTATACTAAGCGCGTTGGTCGCAAAGTCTTTTCAATTGGTAAAATCATTCTCCTGAAAATACTGGAATTTGTCAAAGCTCATCCGTTGCTAGTCGCCGGTGCAGGAATTGGTGCGGTTGTCGGTGCTGCGATCGCTAGTTTGATAGCTAGTATTCCTTTTCTCGGCCCCTTACTATCTCCCATTGCAGCCCTATTGGGAATCACGATTGCTGCGGCGGGAGCAGTTATCGGGCATCGACTAGACAAAAAAATTAGCGGAGTTGGTGAAGATATATTTGAAGTGGCTAGACTTTTCTTTGACTTAGTTATTGAAACCTTCAACCTAGTCTTTAAACATGTCATTTCTGCCTGAGAATTTCAAGTCAACTTATATCGAGTATACCAATCATGACTTCTAAAAAATCCGTGAGCAAAAAAGAGTTATTAACTATGATTGGTCGATTAAAAAAAGACCCGGATGATTGGTCAGGAATTGTCAGCCAGTTTGGTTTAGCGGGAATGGGTGCAGTTGCCGGTGGTGCAGCCGCTGCTGTTTTGGGTGCAGGAATTGCTCCAATTCCCATCATAACGGCCTTAACTGGATTCGGCGTTGTGGTTGCTGCCCCGGCTGCTCTAGTCGGGGGTGCAGCGGTGGCTGGAGGGGCAGTCGCTTTTGGTGCCGCCAAGTTACTCAAGGGGAGCGGCTACAATGCAGGAAAACGTAACGAACTGTTGAGGAATTATCAGGATCAACTTAGAGAGATTTCTATAAAAGAACGAGCTAGAACTGTTAAAGATCGTGACAAATCTGAGTTCTGCATTTTCCTTGAAGAACCCCTTAAACTCAATCTCATCTCCCCTCAAGATGCTCAAAAAATGATTGAAGCAGTACAACAGGGTACGATTTCTCTCACAGACGCTTATAATTATATTGGCGCAATCTTGAAAGAGACAAAACCGAAAAAGTAATACTCTAATGTTTTGCTTCCTAGCCTAGTTCGTTGTCATTCGGATACTGCATTCTGTCGTGATTCATCATTAGCTTTAGTGACACAGCACAATTTCTTACTTCAGCAAGCTAAGCAAGGTCAGCCTCAAGCAATTGTTACGCTCTTGAACAATCGCTTGAGGTTACAAGGCGTTTTTGTGGCTAAACATTCCCTTAAAAATGATTGTTTGAGCTTGATGCTGCAAGGACAACAGGTTAAATCTCAAAGTAAAGTAATATCTTGTATTGAAGAAGGGTTAAAGAAACTAAAACCTAAAGACTTGCTATCTGCCACAATTTACGCGAGAACGTCAGCAAACTCTAAAGTGATTTGGAAGCAAACTATTGTGCTGTCACAGTTTGCATCTCAGGAGAAAAAAATCGAGGAAGAAGTCACCGATAGTACTATATCTAGAGAAAATCCCATTTCTGATTCCGAGATATCCTCAGCAAAGAATCAGCCCAGAACAGAAAAAAGGGTTGATTCTTATCCTACAACCTATTCTCAAGTTTCTGGAATAACTCATCTACCCAGTCAAACTCGACGAAAAACAGTTATCAATAATACAAGATCTAAACACTTGGACAAGGGATTCAATTCTTTTTTGGGACGAACCAAAGCTAAGCTCAAATTAAACTTGGAGTACAAAAGTCTTGAAGATCACCTAGATTTAGTTACGGTATCATTGACTATTTTATTTTTATTTGTTCTTTGGTTTATATTTGATTCGGCATCATTTTTGTTGATCTTACCGTTACTGGTATTAGGGTGTGTGTCTAGTTGTATCGCGCTCTACAAAAATCAAAATTTTATAAACTGGTTTTTTCTTGGTTTTTTAGGTTTTTTTCTATGGGGTTTACCTTATATTTATTTAATTTTCATGCCCGGCGAGGACTTAGAAGAAATTAGACGAAAAAATCAGGAAAGAAAGCTCAAAAAGGAACTTAAAAATCAAGAAAGGAAGCTTAAAGAGGAGCTTGAAAATCAGAAGCTTTTAAGTTTATTTGAGGATGCAACTGTCGTCTTTGAGCAAACGGCTAGTTATCGAGGTGGACTCAAAGGATATCCGACACATTTGGAAAAAGCAGGTATGGCGTATCTGACCGAGAATGCCTTAATTTTTATTCAAGATATCTTGAAGTGTAAACTCATATATTCGGATATAATGGACGTGACGTTAGACAATTTTCAGATTGAAGACCATCGTTCGTTACTGTTAGATAGTGATACAGCTCGTCAGCTACAAAATGTGAAAAACATAGTTAATATTAAGTATTTAGATGAAGATTCAGCGGAACGGGATGTCAAGTTCCAAATTCATGGGGCGCTTATGGTTCAAGGAGAAGAAATTAAGGCGAGGGAATTTTTGAACCGAATTCTAGACTTTAAGCATCAGTTTTTAAAACCGGAGATTCACATATCTCAAGAGCAAGGAGATGATGTATTTGCCAAGCTAGACAAACTGAATAATTTGAAAAATAGAGGGATTATTAGTGACGATGAGTTTGAGTGTAAAAAGGCAAAATTACTCGAGGAAATCTAAATTTTTACTTATTTTTAAAATCAGTCATATTAATATCTTTTTCGATAAGCTTGCCAGACATCCGACACCTGGGAGGGCCGACACCCAGAAGGGCGAAGCCGTTCGCCCTTACAGACATCTATGGCACGAATGCATGAGAAATGGTATCACCATATCTTTTGAAGGCCCTCTTGAAGGCCCTCTTGAAGGCCCGCAAGGCTTTGGATGCGATCGAGCATCGTGAGGTTGGTCACTCCGAAAGGTCTTCTCTCTCTAGTGTCGCGAATGAGAGAGGACAAGGCGAATATCGAGTTGTTCTCTCTTTTCGTTAATGGACACGCTTAAACTCAAACTGCGGAGAGATTGGAGAAACTCAAAGAAGGGATCGGTGGGTTGTTCCTCCCCCTCCACGGGAGTCATTCCGTTAAACTCCGCCATCGGAGACCGCCACAAATCCCGAGTTGCGGCAACGATCGCCCCGAGGTTGTAGTAGGCCAAACTGGTTCGGTTGTCGGGGAAGGGGGCGATCGCCGTCTGGAAGTTATAACTGTCCAATAGGCGAACTCGTGGCTGGGGATACAGACGGTTCACCGATGCCATTCCCGTCGTGAGTAATAGGGTATCGTCAGTAATCCAGCCATGGGCAACTTGACTGAGGGTTTCATCCTCAACTCCCATCGGTAAATTCCAACTGGTGAAGGGCTGATTCTCCAGGGATTCTGTAGAAATTTCGACAAACCCCTCACTAATGTTGAGAATCCAGCTATCCAGGGCGGATAAGACTTGTTCAGCAGCGGGGCGATCGCCGGTTTCGAGATACAGACCAATATCAAAGGGAAGAAAGGGGAATAACGCATTCTGACTCCCGCCAATGGGAGGATAGAGAAACAAGGCAAACTCCCCATCCATCCATTGCAACAGGTCTTGCAGTTCCAAGCCTAACGCCTGACGAATCTCCCCCCGAACCCCATCGAGAACCGAAGCGATTTCAGGAATCTCCTCCACCGTAGAGACGAGGGTCAACAGAGACTGGCCCAAATTGATACCATTGGTGGCAACATAGGTTCCTCCCGGAAGTCGGGAGAGGAGACGATTGGGGTTTTGGGAACGGGCCGCAACCGACGGTTGGGGGTCTCGGTAATCGCTGCGAAATTGCAACCGTCCGCCTGCTTCGTCGGCCCAAATCAGGGCGTTAAAACTAAGATAGGTTTGACCATAGAGATCCGCCACCTCCGATAAGCCTGATCCACTCGGGAGAGGAGGGAATCCTGGTGGCGATTGAGTGTCCACCTGGCGGCTGAGTTGGGCAAGTTGTTTAAAGTTCCCATAGGTTCCCACGACGGCGTTGCTGAAGTCGGGATGAGACAGCAGTTTCTGAAATTCAGGATTCTCGGCTAGGGGAACTGCCAAACTCGTCATATCCAGATAGCCTTGGATATCTTTGGGACTTGGGGCCACCACCACTAAATTATTAGGGAGGCGGGCGATCGCCACGCTGGGTTTAACGATCGCAGTCTGGGGAAACTCGAACTCTGGCGGGAAATTGGAGTCCTCAAACCCCTCTCCCTGCTTTATCGCTGTCAAAACTTGTTTGAGGGGGTGAGACAGGCGGCTGAGATACTTGTCTAGGGAGGGATTGGTGGGGGAAACCTCCCCATCATCCTGCCACATTTTGGGAGAGGGAGGAGTTGGCATCGGATCGGGGACAATCTCCACCTGGGGAAACACCTGAATGGGGATGTCGTTGTAGGTTTCCTGACTCGCAGATGTGCCGTAATCAACTTCTAAGCGAGTGAGATAGTCCGCGAAGGCGTCCTCATCAGATACGGGCATCAAGGTGACCGTTGCGGCTGCTGTTTCTGTCTCAATCGAGGATAGCGGAATCACTGCTGTGGCACTCCAATCGTCAATCCAGGGGTCTAGGATTTCCCCCTCTTGGAGAGTGACAACAGGGAGAAAGGGCAACAATCCCGGTTCGTTGAAGACTTCAACTATGGAATCGAGGGCCTCGAAGCGGTTAAAGGAATCCCAGGCTTGGGGGCGATTCAGTAGCAGAACCAGGGCTGCGTTAGCGGGGAGATGCTGAGTGACTTCGGGGGGTGCGATCGCCTGTTCGGGCCTGTCCTCAGTTTGGGCCGATAGGGGTGATATACCCAAAACAGTGGAGAGGAGAACGGTCAGGGTCAGGTAACGCTTCACCATAGGGAGAGTCCTTTAAGCCGGGAAAGAGCTTCTGATGGGTCGAGAATGGTCTGAGAATGGTCTCAGTGTCGCATAGACGACCCAGAACGTCACGTCAGAGGTCTCGGGAGGACGGTTTGGGCTGGGGCTTCAAGGGCACTTAGACACAAAAAAAAGGGACATGAGCGTCCCTTTTTCCTCTTCTCGCTTCCTTATTCTAATCAACTGTCTCGGGCTTTGCATCCCATTTTCAGGGAGTTCTGGGATAGGTTTATGGTCAAGAGAAATGTTGGAGGGCGATCGCCGATGGTAATGGGTCTCTCGATTGCTCCTCAAGGTCTTGGCTATAAACAACTTCAACCATCACAATCAGAAGCATTCCGGCTAAGATAAAGATGCTAAACCAGCCGTTATTTTCGTCCTCTGAATCCGAGGACTTCTCATGACGAGAACCCTGACGAGAACCCTGACGAGAACTAGGGTGTGACAAGTTTTTAGAAAAATTGCAATTCAGGCAAGTCCAGCGAGTTTCGCTTTCCTGGACAATACTAGAACGACCGCAGCGTGGGCATTCTGGCGCACTTTTCATGGTGGATACCCCTGGTGTTTACATCCGTTGATGACATCAGTTCTATGCGCCCTGTTACCCCCATTCTCCGGATTGATTGACAAGTAGAGACTGTTTTAGGACAGTTTAAAAATTGGCAACCACCTGGTTTAGATAAGAAAAATCAAGTCTCAAAGTTACGTTCTAGATCCTGAATCACTTTGTCAAGATACCAGGCTTCGGTTTGGTTAGGATAGTAACGTCGCGCCTGTTCGAGTAAACGTTCGGCAATTTCCCAATGTCCACCCACAAGCATCCGTAAGCGTTCTTTGCGGGGAGAATTGAGAGAATCGAGGCGGTCAGAACTCGATGATGTTGGGGTTTGACCTGAGGCGATGGAACTTGAAATGCCTGATTGTAGAGCGTTGAGCTTTTTTAAGCTGGCGTTATAGTTATCCCAATCTTCAGCTTCGCAGAAGAGAGATACCGCTGTTTGATAGTCGGCGATCGCCTGGCGAGTGTCTTCGAGGCGTATGTGGGCCATGGCCCGATTGAGATAAATTGAGGCACATTGATCGTCGAGGGCGATGGCCTGTTCGTAGGCGGCGAGGGCCTGTTGATGATCGCCGATATCGCGAAAGGCGTTGCCCTTGGCGATGTACACCAAGACTTCTTCAGGGTTGAGTTGCAAGGCTCGTTCAAAGTCTGCCATCCCACCGGCGCGATCGCCGAGTTGAAAGCGGACTTTACCTCGATTGCGTAACGCCAGAGCGTTATCTGGCTGCTGCTGTAAGGCTCGATTAAAGTCTTTGAGGGCGTTTTCGGTTTGATTGAGTTTTAGGTAGGCGATACCGCGACAACAATGGGCCTGAGGATCGCCATCATCGGCATCCAAAACCCAATTTAAGTCCTTGAGGGCGCTTTGGACATCGCCGTGACGAATGCGATCGAGTAGTTGTGAGTAGATATCCCCGACGCTAGGCATTGAGGGGGGGTCGGTGGAGGTAGACGTGGATGAGGAGGCGAGGTTAGATTTGGGTTGGATTTGGGCGATCGCCGTTAGACAGGCTTGGCAATTGTCCTTATCCTTGCGATCGAGATAGAGTTGGGCGGCCTGTTTGAAGCTGGCGATCGCCTCGGGGATATCATTGAGTTTACGGCAGAGGGTTCCCCGCAACCGTTGTCCGGCGGCGTGTTGCGAGTTCACTCGTAGGGCGACCTCGATATCAGATAAGGCCCCGGTATAGTTTTTCAACGCCAGGCGGGCGATCGCTCGTCCATAATGGGCCGCGAAATCCTCGGGATGGAGTTTAATGGCCTGGGTGTAGTCGGAGATGGCATCATGAATACGCCCGGCATCATAATAGGCTAAACCCCTCTGGCGATAGGCGATCGCCGAGATGGGGTTGGCTTCAATGGCCTCGGTGAAGGCGGCGATCGCTTCGACATAATCTCCCATCTTCGCCTGGGCGATTCCCTTGTCAATCCATTCTCGTTCTACCATCGCAACGCTCCTAAGACCTGACCATCTCGCTACAGCTTATTCGATTTTAGGGCGATCGCTCAGACAGTGGCGAGTCTTAGGGGGACAATTAGGCAAAGGGAACCGCTGAGAATCCCTGATCCTGGCCCACTTCGAGGAAATGGGCGACAGGGGTGGTAAACTCCCCAGAGGCCAAGGCATCTAAGGCTTCGGGATTGCGAACCAGATAGGCAAAATCATTGTAAGCCGGATTGGGCGATCGCCAATCAAATTGCCCATGATTGATAAAATGGCTGACAGCGGATTCCACCCAACCCTCGGCCACTCCCGCCGCCACATCCGGGTTATTGGCAAGATAGAAGGCGGTATCAAAGAACCCATTGGGATTGCGACCCTCATATTGTCCATGACGTTGGAAATGGGTGAGGGGATCAGCCATCCCTCCGTTCGCTATCTCATTGGCTACATCGGGGTTACTGGCCAGATAGAAGTCTGCATCAAAGAACTCCTCGAATTGCATTCGAGTCAGGGGATCTCGCTTGATTAAGGCTAAAGTTCCCCCCTCATCGAGTCGTATGGGGCCATTCTCCGGCAAATCCTGTTCCAGACTAATCAGCCGGGATGGCTCAGCTTCCGCATCTGGATTAGTGTTAACCCTAAAGGTATAGCCTTCAGGAGTCTTAATCATTAGAGTTGTCAAATTCCTGGGTTCAGATAGTAGTAACTCTATCCCCAGACTCTCCCAGGTCTCTTTGTCCGGCTGAACACCACTTAAGACGTTTCCCTCGGGGTTATAGATGAAAAGGTTTAAGCGATCGAGGCGGTCTGTGGTGACAGGGTATGAGTGTATCTCGTCTAAGTCCGTGTCCTCTAGTTCACGTACGTTAACCCCGTTGATTACGTTAACCCCGTTGATATAGTGTCTCGGAATGCCCGTAAAGTCGTCGAAGTGGTCTTGTGGATACTCTCTAACGGTAAATGACTCGGTAATAGGAGGATAACTGACCTCACCTTGGACAAAATAACCCTCATCCCCCCGCCAGATAATTCGATAAGATCCCCCTGGTCGGGTTACCCTAACTGTTGTGCTAGTGATTATTGGGTCTGTAATCGGTCTTCCAAAGTCTGGCTCGGGAGTCCATCGGTTAATGCCGGAGTGACCGATTGATGATTCTTGGTCTTTGGGCGTTTTCGCCGCTTCTATCACTTCAGGATCTACAAACATCGAACCGCTCCCCTAAACTCTCAGGCAATGCAAGTTGAGCCATTGAATGCCCCCCAGCTCTACGTAGTTTTACTGACCATTATGACCTGAGATTTTAGATTGTCAAGACGGGGAAATCGCTCTAAGCCTCGACTGGAGGGGCTTAACCCCTCAGTCCAGCCCAAGACTAACTCCGTAGTTCTACCTTGAACTTCTTGACGATCGCATCGCGCACCTTCTGATGAGCGGTATCGACCTCCTTATCCTTGAGCGTGCGATCGCCGGCCCGATACACCAGACGAAACGCCAAACTACGCTGACCCTCAGGAACCGACTCACCACGATACTCATCAAACAGTTCCACAGACTCCAACAACTTACCCCCAGCCCGACTCATGGCTTTTTCTAACTCCAAGACTTCGGCATCAATGGGAGCGAAAAAGGCTAAATCGCGATCGCTGGCCGGGAACGTCGAAAACGGGTTGAACTTAGGAACCTGACTCGATGGGAGTGCTTCTAGGAGTAGACTTAACTCCAACTCGAACACATAGACCTCATCGGGGAGTTCACGATCTTGACGCAACTGGGGATGAAGCTGGCCAAAGCGTCCCAATTGACGACCCCGCAACCAAATCGAGGCGGTGCGTCCAGGATGCAATCGTTCATCTCCTGCATCGGCTTGATAGTAAACCGTTAAGCCTAGGCGATCGAACACTCCTTGTAACACCCCCTTGGCTTCAAACCAAGACATCGGTTGTTGCTTCCCAGACC
Organism: Phormidium lacuna HE10JO; assembly: GCA_900149785.2. Lineage (GTDB taxonomy): Bacteria > Cyanobacteriota > Cyanobacteriia > Cyanobacteriales > Geitlerinemataceae > Sodalinema > Sodalinema lacuna_A. The sequence goes on from FSSI02000006.1 coordinate 116,239, forward strand.
GTAACCAACGTCCCTGAGTGCGATCGCCCCCAAGAATCCCCGCCACCAGGTTTTTCTCCTGGTACGTCTGTTCCTCTTTCCAGAAAACTCGCCCAATCTCAAACCCATTGAGCGCCCCATTTCCCTGTTTCAAGTTGTACTCAAACGCATCAATCATCCCTGGGAGAAGTTCCGTTCGTAGGGCGGAATACTCAGCAAAGAGGGGATTTCCTAGACAAATTTGTTGCTCTTGTGTGGGTTTCACCAGAGAATAGTGGATCAACTCGGTCAAACCTGCCCCCCGTAGGGCTTCCCGTAATTGTCCGGTTAGGGCAAATTCTGGGGAAAGTTGGCCCAGAGTTCCCTGTTTGGGCAGCGTTTCGCAGAAGTTATCGTAGCCATAGAGACGGGCGATTTCTTCAATTAAATCGATTTCCCGTTCAATATCCCGGCGACGGTAGGGAGGAACCTGCACCGTCCAAACTCCTGTTTCCTCCGTGGGAGCGACGCCAAAGTTGAGGCGTTCCAGGATTTGCTTCATATCCGCTTCCGGGAGATCACCCACCTCATCCCCGAGATGCACCGGACCGAGAACCTGACGCACCCGGGCCACTCGTAGCGTGAGCGTTTGAGACAAATCGGGGCGAGAATCGGCCTTGGCTTGGGCCACCGGGGTTCCGCCCGCTAATTCGCTGATCAGGGCGATCGCCCGTTGACAGGCGGTTTCTAACTCCGCGAAGTTTACCCCCCGTTCATAACGCGAGGAGGACTCGCTACGGAGATTCTGAGCGCGAGAGGAACGACGCACGGCGACAGGGTCAAAGAGGGCGGCCTCTAAGACCAGATTGGTGGTTCCTGCATGGACTTCGCTGTCTGCCCCTCCCATGACTCCGGCGAGGGCCACGGGGCGGTCATTGGCGGTAATCAGCAGATTGGTCTCCTCCAGGGTTCGTTCCTGGCCATCGAGGGTGGTCAGGGTTTCCTCATCTTTGGTGTAACGAACCCCGATTGTTAGGGAATCTTGACCGGTGAGCTGTTGCAGGCGATCGCGATCGAAGGCGTGCAACGGCTGTCCCCATTCCAACATCACATAGTTGGTAATATCCACCACATTATTAATGGGGCGCACGCCAGCCGCTTGTAGTCGTTGTTGCAGCCAGTCCGGCGAGGGGGCGATCGTGACTCCCTCAATCATCGTACCGATATAGGCCGGACACGCTTTGTTTTGAGCGACATCAACTGTCAGAGACTCCCTCGGCGCAATCTCAGCCACGTCCACCTGGGGTAACTTCAGGTTATCCCCCGTCAACGCCGCCACTTCCCGGGCCACACCGACCATACTCAGAGCATCGGCTCGGTTAGCCGTGGCCGTTAGGTCTAAAATTGAGTCATCGAGTCCCAGAAACGGTCGCGCATCGGCGCCAATCTTGCCCTGGAACTCCTCATCATTGCCCTCGGCGAAGATATGAATGCCATCAATCTCGGAAGTTAACCCCACTTCCTCTAGGGAGCAAATCATGCCGTTAGAGGGGACGCCCCGCAGTTTGGTGGGTTTAATCTTGAGATCCACTTGAGGCAGCTTCGTGCCGATGGTAGCCACCGGAACGTAGATATTTGCCTGAGCATTCGGCGCTCCACAGACAATCTGTTGCGGTTCACCGCTGCCGATATCGACTTGACACACCCGCAGCTTATCGGCGTTAGGATGCGGCTCGATGCCCACAATGTGACCGATCACCACCCCATCGGCCCAGGTGCTGCGCTCTTCAATCTCCTCCACTTCAAACCCCGCCATAGTGAGGCGATGGGCCAGGTCATCCGCAGTTAGATCAATGTTAATGAGGGTTCGCAACCAGTTGAGTGAGATACGCACAGTTGATGCCTTGTTCGACGAAGTGTTTAGCTCGTCTATTCTACCTAAAATCCGCCTGCCAAATCTGAACCGCTGTCCCAGCAAAAAAAACCTCACTTACATTGAATTGAAGTGAGGGAATTCTATCTGGTGGTGATGAGAGTTACTGAACCATGACTAAGGCGAGCTTAGGCATCGTAGTAGAGCATGTACTCGAAGGGATGGGGACGTAGGCGAATGGGGTTGACTTCGTTATCGAGCTTGTAGGTGATGTAGTTGTCGATAAAGTCTTCGGTGAATACGCCACCTTTGGTCAAGAACTCGCTGTCATGAGCCAATGCACTTAACGCACCTTCGAGAGAACCCGGAGTCGAGGGAATCTTGCTCAGTTCTTCAGGACTGAGTTCGTAGATATCCACATCTAGGGCTTCGCCGGGGTCGATTTTGTTCTGAATCCCATCGAGACCTGCCATCAGCATAGCGGCAAAGCCAAGATAGGGGTTAGAACTCGCATCGGGGCAACGGAACTCAATCCGTTTGGCTTTGGGATTGGGACCGGTTAAAGGAATCCGAATCGAGGCAGATCGGTTTCCTTGAGAGTAGGCCAAGTTTACGGGTGCTTCAAACCCAGGAACCAGACGTTTGTAGGAGTTCAAGGAAGGGTTGGTGAAAGCCAAGACCGCTGGAGCGTGTTTCAGTAGACCGCCGATGAAGTATAAGGCTAAGTCACTGAGATCCGCGTAGTTATCACCGAAGAAGAGGGGTTGTCCGTCTTTCCAGATGGACATATGAGTGTGCATCCCGCTCCCGTTGTCATTGAAGACGGGTTTAGGCATGAAGGTGGCGGATTTGCCGTATTTGCGAGCCACGTTCTTGACGACGTATTTGTAGGTCATGACGTTGTCCGCCGCACTGATCAGGTCCGTGAAGCGAATCCCCAGTTCACATTGACCGGCGGTTCCCACTTCATGGTGATGTTTCTCAATGGGAACTCCACAACGCCCCATGGTCAAGAGCATTTCTGTGCGGATGTCTTGTAGGGTATCCGACGGTCCGACGGGGAAGTAACCGCGCTTGTAGCCCGTTTTGAAGCCGAGGTTGCCCCCTTCTTCATGGCGTCCAGAGTTCCACATCCCCTCAGTGGAATCGACGTGGTAGTAGCCTTCATGTTCGTTCTGGGCGTAGCGAACATCGTCGAAGATAAAGAATTCTGGCTCGGGTCCGCAGAAGACGGTATCACCGATCCCAGTCGATTGCAGATACTGCAAGGCTCGATCCGCTAGGGAACGGGGATCACGCTCATACCACTCGCCGGTACGGGGTTCTTTGATGGAACAGACCATGCTCAGCGTGGGGGTGTCCATGAAGGGATCCAACCAGGCCGTGCTCGGATCTGGCACCATAGACATATCGGAGGCGTTGATCGCTTTCCAGCCCCGAATACTCGAGCCATCAAAGGCAATCCCTTCATCAAAGGATTCTTCTTCAACGAGGCTGCGGTGGAACGTGCAGTGCTGCCAAATTCCGAACAGATCAACAAACTTCAGGTCAATCAGTTCGATGTTCTCACCCTGAATCATGTTCAGGACGTCTTGTGGCGTTTCAGGCATGGGTTACTTCTCCCTATAATCGCGAAAATCGTTGGAGTTTGCCAGTAGTTGCTTTTCCGGACGGTACGTGGAAGACGCACACAGGGGTGGGGCTAGGTGCTGACGAATACCTGATTCATCCTAGGGATTGCTGTGGCGATGATTTGTAATGGTTTATACATTTTTTCGCAAAAATCTCAGAAAGATCCTAGAGACGGCCCGATTTCTAGGATGGAGACCGAGGATTTATGAAAGATTGTTGAGTTTTCTAAACATTGTGCGGTCAGGACGGAATAATACTATAGGAAGCCGGGTCTAGTGGCTCCCAGTGACCTCCCCCTTGACGTTCATGTTGGAAGGGTGAGGTAAGCTATAGTCCATCGGTCAATATTTATAACGAAGAGGCATTTCATGCAAGACGCAATTACAACGCTGATTAAAAACTACGATTCTACGGGCCGCTATCTTGATGGTGTGGCGATCGATCGCCTAAAGTCCTATTTTGAGACCGGTACGGCTCGGGTTCAAGCCGCAGCCCTGATTAACGGTCAAGCGGCGGCGGTGGTTAAAGAGGCGGGTTCAACTCTGTTTAATGACCAGCCTGAACTGATTCGCCCCGGTGGGAGTGCCTACACGACTCGTCGCTATGCGGCTTGTTTGCGGGATATGGACTATTATCTTCGCTATGCCACCTATTCTTGGGTGGCCGGTGATACGGATGTTCTCGATGAACGGGTCTTGACGGGGTTGAGAGAAACCTATAATTCTCTCAATGTGGCGATCGGCCCCACGGTCATCGGTATTGGTATCTTGAAAGAGATTGTGAAGGCGAAAGTGGCCGACGCTGGTATTGAAACGAGCTTCATTGATGAGCCGTTTGATCACATGATTCGTGAGTTAGGGGAAAAGGATCTCTAACCCGCCTGGCGACATTCACTAGGGGCGTGTCATCCTCGATACGCCCCTAATTCCATTCTCGCGATTTGTCTACAAAAGGGCTAGTTATAGACAGAACAAAAAAGATGTTTATTTTAATTAAACCCCCTGTTTTGTGAAGGTTTAGCTGTTATTGAACGTCCAAATTAAACTGTCTATTTTTAACTAACCCATAATGCTCTGAAAGAAGTTAATGGTGTCCGTGAGACTGGCGATAAAGGTGTCAATCTCGGCATGGGTGTTGTAGAAGTAGAAACTGGCCCGGGCCGTTGAGGTTTGTTGCAGCAGTTTGTGCAACGGCTGGGTGCAGTGATGTCCCGTGCGAATCGCCACTCCAGACTCGTCGAGGAGGGTTGAGAGGTCGTTGGCATGGACATCGGCTGAGGTGAAGGAGGCTAAGGCGGCCCGTCCGCTGCCGTCGGCTTGGGGTTTGGGTCCGTAGAGGGTTAGGCCCGGGACTGTGGCCAGTTTGTCGTAGAGATAGCGGCAGAGTTCATGTTCATAGTCGGCGATCGCCTCCATACCAATCTCCGTCAGATAATCGATCGCCGCCCCCAGGGCGATCGCCTCGCCAATCGCCGGGGTTCCCGCTTCAAACTTATGGGGAAGTTCAGCGCAGGTGAAGGAGTCGAGTTCGACATCTGCAATCATTTCCCCACCGCCGAGAAATGGCGGCATCGACTCTAATAACGCCAATTTGCCATAGAGAAAGCCAATCCCTGTCGGCGCACACATTTTATGGCCTGAGGCCACCAGCCAGTCACAATCGATATCTTGTACATCGATGGGCATATGAGGCACACTCTGACAGGCATCAATGAGAACCTTGGCCCCCTGCCGATGAGCCAGTTCAGTAATCTCTTTGACGGGGTTAATACAGCCGAGGGTATTGGAGACATGAACCACCGCCACCAGTTTCGTCTTCTCGGACAGGAGAGACTGATACTGCTCAAAATCGAACTCCTGAGTCTCCGTCAAGCCGACAAACTTCAACACCGCCCCCGTCTTTTGGGCCACCATTTGCCAAGGAATGAGGTTGCTGTGGTGTTCCATCACCGACAGGATAATCTCATCCCCCGCCTGGAGGTGATTCAATCCCCAAGAATAGGCCACCAGGTTAATCGCTTCACTGGCATTGCGGGTGAAGACGATTTCATTGCGAGATTGGGCGTTGATGAAGGGGACGATTTTATCCCGAGTTCCCTCATAGTTATCCGTAGCCCTGGCACTGAGGGCGTGAACACCACGATGGACATTGGAGTTATCCCGACTGTAGTAGTGAGATAAGGCATCAATGACCGCTTTGGGCTTTTGAGAGGTAGCGGCGTTATCCAGATACACCAGAGGCTTACCATTGACCTCCTGATGCAGAATCGGGAAGTCGGCGCGGGTGCGATCGGCTAGGGTTCGGGCAGTGGCGAGGGTCATAGGGGGAAGAAGGCAATAGGCAATAGGCAATCGGCAACAGGCAAGCTAGCAATAGGGATAACCTACTCTTTGCCCATTACCTTTACTCATTAATAGCTAATGGTGCGACAGGCGACACATTGGGCGATCGCCGTTTGCAGGGATTCAACGGGAATCTGTTGCAGAATCTCAGCGGCGAAAGCGTCTACCAGCAGGTTTTGGCTAGTGGTTTTGTCTAAACCGCGACTTTGTAGATAAAACACCTCATCGGCTTCGAGTTGACTCACCGTTGCGCCGTGGCTGCATTTGACGTTATCGGCCACAATCTCTAACTGAGGCTTGGTGTTGACTCGCGCCTTGGGTGACAGCAACAGATTACGGTTGAGTTGGTTGGCGTTGGTGAGTTGGGCCTTTTTCATGACCACAATCCGGCCATCAAAGACCGCGTGACCTTTATCGCCAACGATGCACTTATGAAGCTGGTTCACAGTGCTGTTGGGATGGTCGTAAATCACCGTACTGTGACTATCCGAGGTTTGCGCTTTACCAATCAAGGTTAACCCGTTGAGGGTTGTTTCCGTTCCCGGCCCGGTTTGATAGACATCCAGGTTATGGCGAGACAGTTGGGACCCCAAATTCAGGGTATGACAGGTGTAGCGGCTATCTCGGGCTTGGGTGACGGCTGTTTTACCAATATGGAAGGCCGATCCGTTATCCCGTTGTAAGCGGACATGGGTGACGTCGGCGTTATCCTCAAGCCAAATTTCACTGACGGCATTATTGAGATAGGCCACCGCTTGAGCGTCGGGACAGCCTTCAACGGTTGAGAGATGTTCTTCGACTAGAGTGAGGTGACTATTGGCCTCAGCCACCACCAAACAGCGAGGTTGCGTCAACATCGCTTGTTCACCGGGAACGGAGACGAACAACAGTTGTAGGGGGGTCTCCAGTACCGTTCCACGACGGAGCCAGATCACGGCGACATCTTGGAAACTGGCATTGTTTAGGGCGGTGAAGACATCTTCCTGGCCCGGTTGTTTGGCGAGGTAGTTCTCTAGCTTGGCTTTTTGCTCGGGAGGAAGTTCCCCGAGGTTCCCAGCATAGAGTCCCTCGGGTAAGCCTTGGCGGTTCGAGAGGCGATCGCGGTAGACCCCATTCACGAAGACGAGGCGACTCTCGGGGGCTTCACGAAGTAGGTTGATTTCGATTTGCTGCAACTCTACCTCGGGGGAGGGTGCGGCGGTAAATTCAACCTGAGTCAGTTGGGATAAGTCGGTGAAGCGCCAGGCCTCATCGCGGGTGGTGGGGAGGGTCAGTTCGTCGAGGCGGGCCTGGTGGCGATCGCGAATTGGGTTAAGAATCGCCCCATCACTCACCACCGGCTGACGCAGCTTCACCAACTCAGCTAAGGAGGTGACGTTGTTTTTGGTGATTGTCTCTAAACTCATAATGCCTTATACCCCTACTGCTGCAAATTCGGCGATCGCCCAATCGTAACCCTGTTCTTCGAGTTTCAGGGCTAAATCCTTGCCGCCAGTGGTCAAAATCCGTCCATCATACATAATATGGACAAAATCGGGAATAATGTAGTCGAGCAACCGTTGATAGTGGGTAATCATCAGGGTGCAATTATCCGGTTGCGCCAACTGATTCACACCACCAGCCACGGTTTTCAGGGCATCAATATCCAACCCAGAATCCGTCTCATCGAGAATTGCCAGAGTGGGTTCTAGCAACGCCATTTGCAAAATCTCATTGCGTTTTTTCTCCCCACCGGAGAAGCCTTCATTCACGCTGCGATTGAGAAATTCTGCCCGCATCTTCACGATATCGAGTTTCTCCTCGACCAAATCCTCAAAATCAAAGGTATCGATTTCTTCTAAATCTTTAGCTTTGCGATGGGAGTTGTACGCGACTCGCAGGAAGTCTAAGTTACTCACTCCAGGAATCTCAATGGGATATTGGAACGCCAAAAATACCCCCGCTGTCGCCCGTTCATCCGCTTCGAGTTCTAGCAGATTTTGCCCCTTATACATCACTTCGCCGCTCGTGACTTCGTAATCAGGATGCCCGGCGAGAATCTTAGAAAAGGTACTTTTTCCTGACCCATTGGGTCCCATAATGGCGTGGATTTCACCCGCCTTAATTTCCAAGTTCAGGTCTTTGAGAATTGGGGTTCCCTCAACAGTTGCATTGAGGTTTTTGACCGAAAGAATAACGTCGCTATTTTCAACAATCATGGTGGTTTAATTCAAAATCGAGGAGGTCGTCCAAATTAGAAGGCTTAATTAAAATTATGTTAATCGTCTTTTGAAACGCTCTGATGCCTTCTTTTTCCTAAACAACGATGCTGTAGAGATGATTTTTTCTTGGCCCTACCCTGGACTGATTCAGCATCATAATCGAGAACCAGGTTAGCAAAAAATGGCATTCAAAACGTGAGTTCTCAGGTCTTCAGGATTTATCGTCAGGATTTAAGGTAATACGCTAAGTTTCTAGAAAATTAGAACCCTTGCTGTAGGGGCGAACGGCCGTTCGCCCCTACCCAAATTCCTACATTGAAGACCCGAGTTCTTGATTAACCCACAGCGCCTTCGAGCTTCAGGCTCAGGAGTTTATCCGCTTCGGCTGCAAACTCCATCGGTAACTCATTGAAGACATCCCGGCAGAACCCACTAATAATCATGGACACCGCATCTTCTTCCGAGATACCCCGTTGAGCGAAATAGAACAACTGGTCTTCGCCAATCTTCGAGGTCGAGGCCTCATGTTCGACCTTGGCCAGATTGTTCTGAACATCGATATAGGGGAAGGTGTTGGCTTCGGCATTATCCCCAATCAACATCGAATCACATTGGGAGTAATTGCGCGACCCTTCCGCCTTCGGTCCCATCTTCACCAAGCCGCGATAGCTGTTTTTGGACTTCCCAGAAGAAATCCCCTTGGAGATAATCGTGCTTTTGGTGTTCTTGCCAATATGCACCATCTTGGTTCCCGTATCGGCTTGCTGATAGTTATTCGTCAAGGCCACGGAGTAGAACTCACCGACGGAGTTGTCGCCCACCAGGACACAACTGGGGTACTTCCAGGTAATCGCAGACCCGGTTTCGACCTGAGTCCAGGAAATTTTGGAGTTTTTGCCTTTACAGAGTCCCCGCTTGGTGACGAAGTTGTAAATCCCCCCTTTGCCGTTTTCGTCTCCGGCGAACCAGTTTTGCACGGTGGAGTATTTAATTTCCGCGTCGTCCAAGGTCACCAATTCCACCACAGCGGCGTGGAGTTGGTTGGTATCGAACATGGGGGCGGTGCAGCCTTCGAGGTAGGTGACGGAGGCGCCTTCTTCGGCGACAATCAGAGTCCGCTCGAACTGTCCCGAGTCACCGTTGTTAATGCGGAAGTAGGTGGACAAGTCCATGGGACAGGTCACCCCTTTGGGAACGAAGACAAACGACCCATCGGTGAAAACAGCGGAGTTGAGGGCGGCGAAGTAGTTGTCGCCGACGGGAACCACACTACCGATGTATTTCTTCACCAGTTCTGGGTGTTCCTGCAGGGCCTCAGAGATAGAACAGAAGATGACCCCCGCTTCCCCCAATTTTTCTTTGAAGGTGGTGGCGACGGAAACACTGTCGAAAATGGCATCGACCGCTACGTTGGCCAGACGCTTTTGTTCCGAGAGGGGAATCCCTAATTTCTCGAAGGTTTCGAGGAGGGTGGGGTCAACATCGTCGAGACTTTTCTTTTTCTCGTCTTTGACCTTGGGGGCGGAGTAGTAGACGATATTTTGATAGTCAATGGGGGGATAGCTGGCGTGTTGCCAGTCGGGTTCTTCCATTTTCAGCCATTGACGATAGGCTTTGAGGCGGAAGTCTAACATAAACTCCGGCTCGTTCTTTTTGATGGAGATGGCGCGGATGACATCTTCGTTGAGTCCGCGTGCGATGCTGTCGGTTTCGATGTCGGTGGTGAAACCGTATTTGTAAGGTTGGTTAACGAGGGTTTTAACGCTGGCACTCATGGCTGGTTATCTCTGGTTGCGCGGTGGGTGTGGTTGGATGGGGGATGGGGGGAAGACCTCACCGGGGCTGTCCGAGAGGTCTATGACGTTAAACCTGGCCCTAAACTTGGTTGGTTGTGGCGCGGATTTGTTCGTTCGTGATGTTCTGTTCAGGCCCGGCGAAGTCGTTGTCTTCGGTGAGGAAGAGCATACAATGACATTCTTTGCGCTCTCGCATGGGGACGCAGGGGCAGTTCCAGTAGGTGGCTTTGACTTCGGCCTCTTTGTCCTCGTAGTGACGACAGGGACATAGGGGCGCACCCAACTCATCCTTGTGCTTGGCTAGCCCCTCGATGACCACGGCTGTAATGCTCAAATCTGAACAGAAGTACGTCCCAGTACGTTTGGCGTACTGTTCGGAAAAGCGCCGCATGGCATCTAGGTTTTTCTCGGTCGCCTGCTGAGGGTTGGTTGGTGCAGTCATAGGGCAGAGTCGGTAAACGTCTTTGTCTATAATGGAGTCTAAAGCAACTTGGCTGTTGTTTATATCCCTAGTTGTAGGTTACTTTAGCAACAGGCAAGTTGTCAAAGTCTCGGACATCATTTATATCATACGCTGCCTACTGTACTGCTGTATTGGTTTTAGGGATAAGGAACATGAGGGCGACGACACAGAATCCATCGACAAAAGACGATATCCTTTACTACTTGCTCAAACAAGGGCAAGCAAAGGCGCAAACCCTATCTGAAACGCTGAAAATCAGCCCCCAGGCCATCCGACGTCATCTCAAGGACTTGGAGGGGGAAGGACTGATTCAACATGGCTCGGTTCAGGTGGGGATGGGCCGTCCTCAACATGTGTATGAGTTAACGGACGCTGGCCGCGCTCGGTTTCCGCATCATTATGATGAGTTTGCGGTATCTCTCCTTGATACTCTGGCTGAAACCGTGGGACAAGAGGGGGTTGGCCAGGTTCTCGGGAAGCAATGGCAACGGAAGGCGATCGCCTATCGGGATCAACTCGGTGAGGCCCCGGTGGCGGAACGGATTGCGAGTTTAGTGGAGTTACGCCGTCAGGAAGGCTATATGGCGGAGTTGGTTGAACTCGATCCCACGCCTCAGGGTGCGCCCCGGTTTGTGGTGGCCGAGTATAACTGCGCGATTTCTAATGTAGCTGAGTCCTTCCCCAGTGTCTGCGGCCATGAGTTGGAGATGTTTGTGCGGGCGTTGCCGGATTGTCAGGTGCAGCGGACTCATTGGATGATTGATGGGGAAAATCGCTGTGGCTATCTGATTGAGGGCCAATCTGAGGCTACGTCGGAGTCGGGGTAAATCGGTTGGGGCGATCGCCGGCTACGATACTCTAAAAGTAAGTAGTACTGGCAATTTTTAAACTCCGATGACCACTCCTTCCCCGATTACTGTTGAATTTCTCCAGCCTGAAGAGGCGGCTAAGGTGGATGCGGCTCTGTTGTCCTCTCAAGAAAAGTTCTTGACACGATTGGCAATTTATGCTTTAAGATCCCTTCAGCAAATTTCTCAGAGAACCAACACCCCAGCCGATGAGATTACGCCGCAACAGGTAGCGAACTGGATTCAGGACGATCGCACCATTCAAGATCAGGTGGATGTGGATGCCAGTTTCGCGACCTTTTTTAGCAATTTAGTGGTGGCGTCTCAGAAGCCTCTGGTGCAGATTTGCCAGGAAACGGAACAACCTCTGGCAGATATTACGGTTGAGCAGATTATTGACTGGTTTGAGCGAGAGTCTAAACGAGGACTCGATCCGGGTTTGAAGAATTAATTGGGGCAACTCGGTCTAACAACTCATCTGACAATCGAGCAATGTTCTGTTCTCTGGATGGGGCGATGTATATAGGGACAGTTGAGGGGAGGCGGCCAAGCTCGGCGACAACTCCATCCCCTGAACTATACTGAGAAGTTAGAGTTTTGGGAGAATCCCCGATGACCATGCGTAACCAAATTAGCTGGGTATCTCGATGGGGGGGAGGGGTGAGTGTGGTGGCGATCGCCCTGGGAACCTGGCTAACTCCCGTCTGGGCCGGCGATCCCTTTCGTCGCCAAAATCCCCGTGATATTAGTGATACCACTGAAGCGGCCTTTGAAGCCTTTTTCCGGGTTGGCAACTATCCTCTGGCAGTCCAACGGGTGAATCAGGCCTTGAGTGAGGCTAATGTTGACCCGATTCTCTACGCGATGCGGGCCTCGTTACTGTATCTCGAAGATCCCGACAATCTCCCGAGTGAGTTCCAAGACTACGCCACGTTAACCCTAGAACGGGCCGAGGCGTTAGTCGCTGATGATCCTCTGCGGGGTAATCTTTATCTGGCGGTGGGCCATTTCTTTGAAGGGGCCTATGTTCTAAAAACGGAGGGGGTTGTGCGAGGGGTTCCGACGGCGTTGTCGAAGTTACAGCAAGTGTTTCGCCATCTCGATCGCGCTGCTGAAGTCAATCCTGACGATCCTGAACTCAACATCATTAAGGGCTATATGGATCTGATGTTAGCGGCTAATCTTCCCTTTTCTAATCCTGAACGGCCCATCGAACGTCTCGAAAACTATGCCGCCCCTGAATATTTGGCGACGCGAGGGTTAGCGGTGGGATTTCGGGATCTCGATCGCTTTGATGAAGCGATGGCGGCGGTGAATCGTAGTTTGGAACTGACGCCTGAGAATCCTGAGGTGATGTATCTCAAGGCGCAGATTTATGTCGATCGCGGCGATCGGGCCTCCAGTTTACCCTGGTTTGATCGCGCCCTAGCGATGCAGGGGCAACTTCCCGAGGAGTTAGTGCGCCAAATCCAACGGGAACGAGATCAGGCTCAACGGCGGATAGATGCAGAACAAGCCTCGAACCGGTAAGCTAGGTAGTTGACCTCATGTTAATCCCGAGTGCGATCGCTTTATGGACGTTCAGTTTCGTGAATATAACCCCTTTGATGTTTGGTTTTGGGTGGAGTTTGACAACAATCCTTCCCCGGCTGAACAGCAATATGTGGAACAAGTGTTTGAATCCTGGTTTTACCTCGGTAAACTCGGCGGCTTCAACGCCGAGAATCTACAAGTGCAGGATGAGGGGTTGGATATTAGTTATATGGACTACAGCGATCGCAACGCCAACAGCGCTATCCTGGCACTGATGCACAATATGGGTGAATTTGAATATCAGGGAAATTGGGGGCGTTGTTGGTTTGATTTAGGAACCAGTGATGCGATCGCTCTCGATGTGTTGATTAACGCCCTACGCCAACTTAGTTTGGATTATGTCAGTATTCCTCGTCTGATTATCGGCGGTGAAAATGAAGACTGGCCCATTCCCGGTTCTCACACCGCCCAATTTGCTGACTATAACTAAGCTAAATCTAAGTAAAATTTAGGCTAAATTTAATCTAAATACGACAACATGGGTAAATATAATTCCATTCGCGTCATTGCCTTGGGACTGATTCGCGATGGCGATCGCCTCTTTTTATCACAAGGCTATGATCCCCAAAAAAAACAGGAGTTTTACCGCGCTTTAGGGGGAGGTGTAGATTTTTTAGAAACTAGCTTAACGGCTCTAAAACGGGAGTTCCAAGAAGAAATACAGGCAGATTTAACCAACATAAAATATCTTGACTGCCTTGAGAATATCTTTGAGTATCAAGGCAAAAGCGGTCACGAAATCATCCAATTGTATCGCTGTGATTTTGTCGATAAAACCTTCTATGAACGGGAAGAAGTTCCATTCCTAGAAGGTAAACGCAAGAAAATCGCCCGTTGGATTGACATGGAAAAATTCCGTTCCGGGGAACTCACGCTCTATCCTGACGGTTTTTTACGCTATTGTGAAGCTGTTTAAGCCGGGTAATCGTATCTGAATCGAATGCTCCTACTAATGAATAGTGGTAGATTCAAGCCGTAGGGTCGAAAAAATTTTCGACCCTACCATGTTGTGTACCGTACAACAAATCCCACCTTAGATCCACAAGACCCATCTTAAGCAGACGCTATAGTTGAACCGACGAACGTTTGAGCGTGAGAATTATTTGACCGATCGCCACAGGTACAAGACTACTACCGATAATCAAGCCCCACTCAAAGGCGGTAGGACGAACGATTTTTAACACCTCAGCAATCGGCGGAATGTAAACTGCCAGCAGTAATAACGCCGTACAAATAGCCAGTGCAACCCAAACATAGGGGTTTTGGGTAATTTCGTTGCGGATCAAGGGAGAGTTGCGATCGCGCATATTCCAGACGTGCCACAATCGGGCGAAAGCCAAACTCAGAAATGAGATCGTCACCGACGTTTTTTGACTCAGTTGCAGGGGATTCAAGCACAGCCAAAACACAGCCAATATGCTCAGGCCGATGACGAGACCATATCCGCCAATATCCCACCACTGAGGGCGGGCGAGAATCGGTTCTTGACTGTCACGGGGAGGCTGGTGCATCAGTTGCGGGTGGCCCGGACCTACCCCTAACGCTAACGCTGGAAAGACATCGTTGACAGCGTTAATAAAGAGAATTTGCAGGGGAAGCAACGGTAGCGGTACGTTCAGCAATGAGGCAACACCCACCGCAATAATTTCCCCCATATTCCCTGAAAGCAGATAAATCGTAAAGGTACGAATATTGCCGAAAATGGCGCGACCTTGAGCGATCGCCGCGATAATAGTTGAGAACGCATCGTCCTGTAAGACCATATCCGCTGCCTCGCAAGCGACCTGAGTGCCGCGTTTGCCCATCGCTACACCAATATCAGCTTTCTTCAGGGCGGGAGCGTCGTTGACTCCATCTCCCGTCATCGCCACAACGTCGCGGTTTTCCTGGTGTAAGGCGATGAGATTGAGTTTTTGTTCGGGGCTGACTCGGGCAAAGATGGGAATTTGGCGCAGGCGATTGCGCTCGCTGTCGCTGAGATCGGCTAGGGGTTTGAGAGATTGTCCGGGTTCGGCCACTGTTTCGGATTCAGTCGTCAAGCCGACAGCCAGACCGACATGACGAGCGGTGATGGGTTGATCGCCGGTGACCATAATGGCGCGAATTCCAGCATTGTGGCAGGCTTTGAGGGCTTTTTTCGCCGCCTCACGGGGGGGATCAAGTAGGCCGATCGCTCCAATCAGCGTTAAATTCTCATAGGCTTTGGTTTCAGCATCGCCCACCCTTTTTTGAGCGATCGCGAGAATTCGCAAGCCGTTCTCGGCCATCTCCCGAAAGCGATCGTCCCACTCTTGGCGACGAGAGTCATCCATTTCAGCAATTCCATCATCCGTCAAAACCCCGGTCACAAGTGGTAAAACCGATTCGGGTGCACCTTTGACAGCAACTCGCACCCCATCATCCGTCTCGTGGTAGGTCGCCATCATCTTCGTGTCACTATCGAAGGCCACTTCTCGAATTTCGGGCTGAGACGTTAGTAAGTCGTCACGACGTACGTCGGCTTTCGCCCCGGCCACCAACAACGCCACTTCCATCGGGTCGCCAACTACGGTATTTTCGTGATTGTTGTCGTGATTGTTGTTGTCATTCCCAGCGCGATCGGGCTCAGCGCGATCGGGTAAAACCGCGTTGTTACACAATACCCCGACTTCCAGGGCGGCTTGAAGGGCTTGGCGATCGCCGGGATTCACCGGTTCGTCATCGCAGCTAAACTGACCGTCCGTTGACAAGCCTTCGCCACTGATGCGGACAGTTCCCATATCCAAAGCCAACTCGCGCACCGTCATGCGATTTTCAGTCAGCGTTCCCGTTTTATCGGTACAAATGATACTGGTCGCGCCCAAAGTTTCCACAGCGGACAGCTTGTTAATCAGAGCGTTGCGTTGGGCCATACGCCACATTCCCCGAGCTAGGGCTACGGTGGCGACAATGGGAAGTCCCTCGGGGACCGCAGCTACAGCCAGGGCGATGGCCGTTTCGATGGTGACGAATAAGTCTTTCCCCCCAATAATTCCGGCCGCCGCGATGAAGGCGCAAATCACCAGGGTCAACCAAATGAGACTGCGACCTAATTTATCGAGGCGTTTTTCGAGGGGGGTAACCTCTTCTTGGGCTGAGGCGGTGAGTTCGGAAATATGCCCTAACTCAGTGCGGGTTCCCGTGGCGACGACAACCCCTTCCCCAGACCCTCGCGTGAGGGCGGTTCCTTTAAACAAAATGTTTTTACGCTCGGCGATGGAGCATTCTTCTTCAAGGGCTTCGCTGTTTTTGCTGACTGGAACGGACTCACCGGTGAGAGTGGACTCGTCCACTTGCATCTTCGAGGCTTCGAGAACTCGCAAGTCGGCGGACACCACATCGCCGCCTTCGAGAAGTACGATATCCCCAGGAACCAGTTCTTCGGCGGGAATTTCTTGGATCTCTCCATTGCGTCGCACCTTGGCCCGCGTTTGACTCAGTTGTTTAAGAGATTCCATGGACTGAACCGCTTGGCGCTCGGTGAAAAAGCCAATGGCGGCATTGAGTAGAATTGCAATTAGAATGGCAATGCCCTCGATCCATTCTTGAAAGATAAACGAGACGATCGCCGCCACGCCGAGTAAGCCCACGATGGGACTTTTAAATTGATCGATGAGAATCGCCCAACTACTGCGAGTCTTAGCTTCTTGGAGGCGGTTATAGCCAAATTGTGCCTGTCGCTCGCGGACGGCTGATGACGTTAAACCGCGATCGCGCTTGACACCTAGAGCGGATAATACGTCGTCGCCGTCTCGCAAGCTCGCTGTGGGAGCGTCGATATCTACTTGTTTCATCGTCGTTTTGCGAACGGGGAATTCTCCATGACTGACATAAAAGGCTGGGAACGGGTCATCTAAGCCGCATCCCCTCGCCAACGATAATAGGCCGCACAGGCCCCTTCCGAGGAGACCATCGGCGCACCCAGGGGATGGTCTGGGGTGCAACGAGTGCCGAAGGCGGGACAGTCATGGGGTTTGCGGAACCCTTGCAGAATCTCGCCGCTGATGCACTCCGTCTCGGTTGCATCTGGGGAGATATCACCGGAAAACCCGAAACGGCGATCGCCATCAAATTGGCCATACTCCTCCCGTACCCCTAAACCACTGGCGGGAATTTCCCCTAAGCCACGCCAGTGACGGGGAATCACCTCAAAGACTTCTTGAATCAGCCTTTGGGCGGTGGGATTTCCCTGCCGTTGCACTGAGCGGGTATATTGGTTTTCAACCTGGGCAACTCCGGCTTCCAATTGCTTGAGACAGAGATAAATCCCCTGCAAGACATCCACCGGTTCAAATCCGGTGACGACGATGGGGACCTGATAGGTCGCCACTAAGGGGTCATATTGGGTATAGCCCATGACGGTGCAAACATGACCGGCGGCCAGAAATCCCTGAACTAGACAGTTAGGTGAACTCAAAATCGCTTCCATGGCGGGAGGGACGAGAACATGGGAGACTAACAGGGAGAAATTGTCAAGCTGTTGTTGTTTGGCTTGATAAACGGCCATGGCGGTAGCGGGGGCGGTGGTTTCAAAGCCGACAGCGAAGAAGACCACCTGTTTCTGGGGATTGTCGCGGGCGATCGCCAACGCATCGAGAGGCGAGTAGACGGTTCGCACGTCGCCGCCGGTGGCTTTGACGGCCAGGAGATCGCGATCGCTCCCCGGAACCCGTAACATATCCCCAAAGGAACAGAGAATTACATCCTGGCGACTGGCTAAATCCAGGGCTTTGTCGATGCGTTCGATGGGAGTGACACAGACGGGACAACCGGGACCATGAACCAGGGTAACCTCATCGGGAAGTAGGCGATCGATGCCATATTTGACGATCGCATGGGTTTGTCCGCCACAAATCTCCATAATTGTCCAAGGTTGCGTTACGAGGTCTGCGATCGCCTCCCTGTATTGCTGCGATAAACTTGCATCCCGGTATTCACTGACAAACTTAATCATATTGGCACGTCCAGACTTAGCTAACTCTTATGTTAGACTACAAAAAGTTCTTTAACTGTTCGATTTTGCAATAATCTCAGTTCCTTTGGCTTTTAAGTTAGGGTCTAGGCAAAAAACATAACAAAAGTAAAAAAAGTAAAAAAAGGGTGAAGTATGGATAAATTGCGACGACTAAAGCTCGATGGATTTAAATCCATTAAACACTTAGAGCTTGAACTGAGTCCTCTTAATATTTTAATTGGCGCCAATGGATCTGGCAAGAGTAATCTTATTTCATTTTTTAAGATGCTCAATGAAATGATGGCCGGGCGTTTACAACAACATATTGGTATTTCCGGACGTGCCACCTCTCTGCTACACTTTGGAGCCAAAATAACTCCCCAAATGCAAGCTCATCTTGAGTTTGAGGTTGAGCGTGGTGTAAATCGATATCAAATTCAGTTATTTCATGCGTCAGGTGATACCTTAATATTTGCTGAAGAACGCTTAAGTTTCCTCGAATCTGGTTCTAGCCAAGCCAAAGTGGATAACCTAGGTTCCGGTCACCAAGAAACTAAAATTAACCAAGCAGCAGAGGACGGAAAACTAACGGCAAAAGCCATTCGCCACTTACTAAACCGCTGTCGTGTTTACCACTTTTATGATACCTCACCCACTGCTGATGTTCGACAGTCTTGTTACATTGGAGATAACCGATGGCTAATGCCCGATGCTGGGAATTTAGCAGCGATGCTTCACCGATTCCGTGAAGAAGAGGGGGTGTATTATCGTCGTATTGTTGAAACAGTGCGTCTGATTGCACCCTTTTTTGAGGATTTTGTCCTCGAACCTGATGCCTCAAGTCGCCTCATGCTTAACTGGCAAAGTAAAGACTCAGATCGTCCCTTTGGTCCCCACCAGTTTTCTGATGGAACTTTACGGTCAATTTGCTTAATCACTTTGTTATTACAGCCGGAATCTGAATTGCCTAAATTGATAATTGTCGATGAGCCAGAATTAGGACTGCATCCCTATGCACTCAGGATTATTGCAGATTTATTCAGCAGTGTCTCACTGCATACTCAGGTGATAATTAGCACCCAATCAAGTTCGTTTTTAGACTATTTTGAACCTGAGACTGTTATCACGGCGGATTTAACTGAAAAAGCCTCCCAGTTTCGCAGACTTAATTTACAGGAACTAGAACCCTGGCTAGAGGATTATAGCTTAGGGGAAGTGTGGCAAAAAAATGTCATCGCTGGAGGTCCTCATTAATGATTCGACTCTATTTATTTGCTGAAGGGCAAACTGAACAGACATTTGCCAGTAATTTAATGACACCCCATTTAGCAAATTATGGAGCAATCAGAATAATTATATGGCATTGTTCAAGCCGTTGATATGGGTTAACTTGTAGAGATTTAACAGAGTTAACATAACGTCAGTGAAAATGTGACAAAAGGATAAATTTTATAAACTAAGGTTTAAGTTTCTGGAGAATCTGTCTATAGTAAAGGGTAAGCCTGTCAATCTGGGGCGATTGCAGTTCCTGCACGCTTCGCGATTGCAGTTCCTGCACGCTTCGCGATTGCAGTTCCTGCACGCTTCGCGATTGCAGTTCCTGCACGCTTCGCGATCGCACCTCCCGGATTGCCAAATCACCCGAGTCACTCCAATGCACGAAGTCAGTATCATGGCACAAACCCTAGAAATCGCCCTAAATGAGGCGAATCGACAGGGTGCGCGTCAGATTCATCGCTTAACCGTCCGTGTCGGAACCCTCTCGGGAGTCGTTCCCGATGCCCTTCGTTTTGCCTTTGATGTTGTGTCCAAAGATACCATTGCTGAACAAGCCAAGTTTGACATTGAACCCGTTGCGGCTCGTTGTTATTGTCAAGCCTGTAAACAAGACTTTTATCCCGAGGATATTATTTTCGTCTGTCCCCATTGTGGAACCCTAAGTTCCCAGGTTCTCAATGGAAAAGAACTCGAAGTGTCATCGTTGGAGATCTCTTAATCATGTGTCAAGATTGCGGTTGTTCTGTTACCCCAGCTAATGTTCGTATGACCTCAGAAAATCACTCTCATCACGACCATTCCCACGACCATCCTCATCACGACCATTCTCACGATCATTCCCATGACCATTCCCATCATAACCATTCTCACCAACAGATTAACCTCCACCAAGCGATTCTCTCAAAAAACGATCGCCTAGCCGAGCGAAATCGCGGTTTTTTTGCAGCCAAAAACCTCTTTGTTCTCAATATTCTCTCCTCACCAGGTTCTGGGAAAACCGCACTCCTTGAACGCACCCTAATGGAGTTGAGCGATCGCATTCCCGCCGCCGTCATCGTGGGAGACTTAGAAACCGACAACGACGCGCAACGACTGCGACGCAGTGGACAACAGGCGATTCAAATTATGACCGAAAGCCTCTGTCACCTCGAAGCTGAGTCCATCGCCCAAGCCACCCAGAAACTAGATTTAACCGATATTCAACTGCTGATTATCGAGAATGTGGGAAATTTAGTTTGTCCCGCCGCCTATGATTTAGGAGAAACTCAACGGGTGGTTCTCTTATCAACAACAGAAGGAGAAGATAAACCCCTAAAATATCCCACAGTGTTTAAATCTGCCGATGTGATTGTTTTGAATAAAATCGATATTGCTGAAGTGGTGGGATTTGACCGCGATCGCGCCCTGGAGAATATCCGCAAAATCGCCCCACAAGCCGAAATTCTGGAAGTTTCCGCCCGAACTGGGGAAGGAATGGCTCAATGGTATGCGTATTTACAACACCAGGTTCAGCATCAGCCTGAACTCGCCGTTCACTAAACTGTTGTTAATTTAAAAAATAGAACACCATGTTTCAGAAATTTTTGGGGATGGTTCTGCTCATTTTAGGAACCTATCTTCTCGGACAAAATCTCGTTATTACAACGAGTTATATTCGTCCTGTTTGGGGGGATGCCTTAGCCGTAGTTGCTCTCATTTCATTGATGGTGGGAGTGATCTCTCTCCTATTCTTCTCTTCAACCGTTGGAGGAGTCGGTTGGGTATTTATTGGCATCGGCATCGTCTCGATCTTGTTTACAGGACGATTGATGATTCGCCCGACAACAATTTGGTACTTTCTGTTCTCCTTCGCCTCTCTAACCGCTGGCTTAAGACTCTTGACAACTAGAGGACGAATTCGTTTTTAAGATGACACGGGAGTTAGAGATGACGATTCGGGGCGATCGCCTCCACCTGGACATCCAAGGAATTGTCCAAGGGGTAGGCTTTCGCCCCTTCGTGTATCAACTGGCCACCGCCTTAAATATAGCGGGCTGGGTCACCAATACCGCTGACGGAGTTGTGATCGAAATTGAAGGCGATCGCCCCCAACTCGAACAATTCTGTCAGCGTCTCCTCGTTGAACTTCCTCCCCACGCCCAAATTGATCGCCTCCATCGCCAAGAGATCCCCCCCCAGGGCCAAACAGACTTCGTCATTCAGGCCTCCGAATCCCATCCCCAACGGAAAACCGCCCTGATTCTCCCGGATCTCGCCACCTGTTCCCACTGCATCGAAGAACTGTTTAACCCCAACAATCGCCGCTACCGCTATCCCTTCATCAACTGTACCCACTGCGGCCCGCGATATAGCATTATCGAGACCCTTCCCTATGATCGCCCCCTCACCACCATGGCGGGGTTCCCCCTTTGTCACGACTGTCAGCAAGAATATGACAATCCCGGCGATCGCCGCTTCCACGCCCAACCCAACGCCTGCGAGGTCTGTGGCCCCCAATTGGAGTTTCATCCCGCCAGCAACCTCCCTCCCCTAGAGGCCGCCCAAACCCTGCTACGTCAGGGACAAATCCTAGCCCTCAAAGGTTTAGGCGGGGTTCAACTTCTCGTCAACGCCCAAGATGAGGCGGCGGTTCAACGATTGCGTCAACGGAAACATCGCCCCAGTAAACCCTTTGCGGTGATGTATCCCCATCTCGATGTCGTTCGTCAAGACTGTTCTCTCACCGACAGGGAAGCCGAACTCTTGCAATCTCCCGCCGCCCCCATTGTCTTATTGCGTCAACTCTTACAGCATCCACAACAGCCTCGCCTCGCCCCTTCCGTCGCCCCTAACAATCCCGATTTAGGGGTCATGCTTCCCTACACGCCCCTACATCATCTTCTCTTGCGAGAGTTCGCCGCCCCCCTCATCGCCACCAGTGGGAATCTCTCCGGGGAACCCATTTGTATTGACAATCAGGAAACCCTGCAACACCTGGGGAACATCGCCGATGGCTTTTTGCTGCATAACCGCCCCATCGCCCGCCCAGTGGATGACTCAGTGGTACGGGTGATGGCTAAGACTCCCGTGATCTTGCGACGGGCCAGGGGATACGCCCCCAGAACCCTCTCAATTCCTGGATTATCTCAATCGGTGTTGGCGGTGGGGGGCTATTTTAAGAATACGGTGGCGATCGCCTTTGATGAGAAGGTGTTTGTCAGTCAACATATTGGCGATTTAGACAATCCCGCCAGCCGCCAGGCCTTTGACTATACCCTGGCCAAACTCTCTAGTATTTACGACTTTGAACCTGAGGTGATTGTCTGTGATGCCCATCCTGATTATCCCTCGACTCAGTTCGCCCAACACCTAGCCCAAGATAAACAAATTCCCTTAATCCGGGTTCAACATCATCAGGCCCATATCCTCTCGGTGATGGCGGAACATGGATTACAGGCCCCGGTGTTGGGGATTGCTTGGGATGGAACTGGCTATGGGATGGATGGAACGATTTGGGGTGGGGAACTGTTGCAAATTGACACCTCGCCCCAGGGATTTCAGCGGTTAGCCCATTGTCGCAGTTTTCCTCTCCTGGGGGGCGATCGCGCGGCCAAGGAACCGCGACGGGCGGCGTTGGGGCTATTGTGGGAAGCCTTCGGGGACCAGATGTTTCAAAATCCCGCCTTAACCTCGCTTCCGCCGCTTCGGGCTTTTTCCCCTTCGGAGTTGAACCTGGTTCAGACGGCGTTACGTCGTGGGCTTAATACGCCCCGTAGTAGTAGTGTGGGGCGGTTGTTTGATGCGATCGCCTCTCTGTTAGGGCTTCAGCAGCATCTGAGTTTTGAAGGGGAAGCGGCCATGGCCTTGGAATTTGCCGCTAGAACCGTGCAGACTGCTGAGTTTTACCCAATATCTCTATCTGGGGGGGTTTGGGATTGGCAAGAGATGCTGTTGGGCATTTTGGGCGATCGCACCTCAGGAGACTCTATCTCCTATATTGCCGCCAAGTTTCACAATAGTCTCATCGAGGCGATCGCCCAGATGCTGCAAACCTATCATGATCCCTCCCTTCCCGTCGTGTTAACGGGGGGTTGCTTCGGGAATCAGCGTCTCCTGGAGGGGGCGATCGTGCGGCTGCAACAGATGGGCATCCAACCCTATATCAACCAACAGTTCCCAGCCAACGACGGCGGACTCAGCCTCGGGCAAATTTATCGACTTTCCCAATTCTGAGCCAACCCACCCATTGAGTTCCCTTGGCAACGTTTCATAGTTTACCACAAAAAACGTAAAATCCCACAACTTTCTTAAGAAAACTGTCATCAATTCCCGAGAAACCGGGGCGATCGTAAAAACTTTTTAAATCCTGACCTCCTTCTAAGGAAATGCACCTACTATAGCTCGTAAGACCGTAGCAAGGAGGCCATCTCACCCTGCAATCCCGCCTCATGATTGTTACAAGTCTTGTCATTGTTTTGCATTTCTTCTAATTATGTGTTTAGCCGTCCCTGGACAAGTCTTAGAAATTGAGGGAACCGACCCTCTGAACAAAAGTGGAAAAGTCAGTTTCGGAGGAGTTGTCAAAACCGTCAGCCTTGCTTATGTTCCCGATGTTGAAGTCGGCGATTATGTCGTCGTTCACGTCGGATTCGCCCTGAGTCAAATCGACGAAACCGCAGCGAAACAAACCTTAGCTGATTTACAACAGATTGCGAAATTGGGTTAACAAACGTAAATCTCTCTCGCAATTCACCGTCGTATATCCCATACTAAATTCAGAGGGCAAAAACCCAGAAAAAATCTTTTTTCAGGGATTTTGCTGAACACTATCATACGTTAACCTTTTTATAACCTTTCACGTAAAAAAACAACAAATAGCTTGTTTTTGACCGATCAAGGTTCCCCCAACATCAGGCGTCAGCACCCCTCCATCCGCCTAACCCAATCCCTCCCTTCCACCGAGTTTGTGACCGAAACAGCACGCCATACCACTCCTAACCAACAGCCGGTCACCAACAACAGGAGTCTCCGAGTTGCCTTCACAAGCTCCCTCCCACTGCCGCTCACCAAGGATTAAGAGCATGAACACGAAAACCTACGCCACCCTCGACGGAAACGAAGCCGTTGCCCGGGTTGCCTACAAACTCAACGAAGTCATCGCCATCTACCCCATCACCCCCGCCTCCCCCATGGGCGAATGGGCCGATGCTTGGATGTCAGAGGGGCAACCCAACCTTTGGGGAACCGTCCCCTCCGTCATCGAAATGCAGAGCGAAGGAGGGGCAGCCGGGGCCGTCCATGGGTCCCTACAAACGGGGTCACTCACCACCACCTTCACCGCCTCTCAAGGGTTGCTGTTGATGGTTCCCAACCTCTACAAAATCGCCGGGGAACTCACCAGCGCCGTCCTCCATGTGGCTGCCCGTTCCGTCGCCGCCCAGGCCCTGTCCATCTTCGGCGACCATAGTGACGTTATGGCCGCCCGAGGAACCGGCTTCGCCCTCCTCTGTTCCGCCTCCGTCCAAGAAGCCCAAGATCTAGCCCTGGTCGCCCATACCGCCAGCCTCGAATCGCGGGTTCCCTTCATCCACTTCTTCGACGGCTTCCGCACCTCCCACGAAATCCAAAAAATCGAAACCCTCGACGAGTCCATCATTCGCGATCTCATCGATGACGACTGGGTCTATGCCCATCGTAGCCGGGGACTGACCCCCGATCGCCCCGTCTTACGAGGAACCGCCCAGAACCCCGATGTCTTCTTCCAAGCCCGAGAAAGCGTCAACCCCTTCTACAACGCCTGTCCCGACATGGTACAGCGGGCCATGGACCAACTGGCGCAACATACCGGCCGCCAGTACCAAATCTACGAATACCACGGCGCCCCCGATGCCGATCGCGTCGTCGTCCTCATGGGATCGGGTTGTGAAACCGCCCAAGAAACCGTAGACTACCTCAGCGCCCAAGGGGAAAAGGTTGGAGTTCTCAAAGTGCGCCTCTATCGCCCCTGGGACATCGACAAACTCCTCGCCGCCTTCCCCAACACCGTCAAGAAAATCGCCGTCCTCGATCGCACCAAAGAACCCGGCGCCAGCGGCGAACCCCTCTATCTCGATATTGTCTCCGCCTTCAGCGAAGCCTGGGAAGGCACAATGCCCAAAATCGTCGGTGGACGCTATGGCTTGTCCTCCAAAGAATTCAACCCCGCCATGGTGAAAGGCGTTTTCGACAACCTCAGCCAAGACAAACCCAAAAACCACTTCACCATCGGCATTCACGACGACCTCACCCAAACCTCCCTTCCCTACGACGAGTCCTTTAGCACCGAACCCGATGAGGTCTCTCGTTCCGTCTTTTACGGCTTAGGCTCCGATGGAACCGTCGGCGCCAACAAAAACTCCATCAAAATCATCGGTTCGGCCACCGACAACTACGCCCAGGGCTACTTCGTCTATGACTCCAAAAAATCTGGGGCCGTCACCGTCTCCCACCTGCGCTTTGGTCCCCGGGCCATTCGCTCGACTTACCTGATTAACCAGGCCAACTTCGTCGGCTGTCACCAATGGACGTTCCTCGAAAAACTCAACGTCCTCAAAGCCGCCGCCCCAGGCGCCACCTTCCTCCTCAATAGTCCCTATGGTCCTGACGAGGTGTGGGATCGGCTTCCCCTAGAGATTCAAGAGCAGATTGTCCGCAAAAACCTCAAATTCTACGTCATCAACGCCCTACAAGTGGCGCGGGACAATGGCATGGGG
This sequence comes from Phormidium lacuna HE10JO, assembly GCA_900149785.2. GTDB lineage: Bacteria > Cyanobacteriota > Cyanobacteriia > Cyanobacteriales > Geitlerinemataceae > Sodalinema > Sodalinema lacuna_A. The sequence continues at coordinate 141,926 of FSSI02000006.1, forward strand.
GGACGCATCAATACCGTGATGCAAACCTGCTTCTTTGCTCTGTCGGGGGTCTTACCTCGGGAAGAGGCCATCAGCGAAATCAAGAAAGCCATTGAGAAAACCTATGGCAAAAAAGGACAAGCCATTGTCCAGATGAACCTGAACGCCGTCGATGCGACGCTGGACCATCTCTATGAGGTGAATGTGCGCGAAGCGACGTCCACCGTCCGCATGAGTCCGACGATTCCCGATGCTGCACCGGAGTTTGTCCGTACCATCGAGGGCAAAATGTTGGCTCGTGAAGGGGATGACCTCCCCGTGAGCGCTCTCCCCTGTGATGGAACCTATCCCACGGGAACCGCGAAATGGGAAAAACGCAATGTTGCCCAAGAAATCCCCGTTTGGGACCCTGATGTCTGTGTGCAATGTGGCAAATGCGTCATGGTTTGCCCTCATGGGGTGATTCGCGGCAAAGCCTACGACGAGGGGCAATTGGGGAATGCACCCGAGAGCTTTAAGTTCACGGATATTCGTGACAAAGACCCCAATTTCGCCGGCAGCAAGTTTACGATTCAGGTGGCTCCCGAAGACTGTACCGGTTGCGGCATTTGTGTCGATGTCTGTCCCGCGAAAAACAAATCGATGCCCTCCAAGAAAGCCATCAATATGGAGGCGCAACCGCCGCTACGGGAACAGGAACGGGAAAACTGGGACTTCTTTATGAATCTCCCCAATCCCGATCGCCGCAACCTCCATCTCGATCGCATCCGTCAGCAACAATGGCAAGAACCCCTGTTTGAGTTCTCCGGGGCCTGTGCCGGTTGTGGGGAAACCCCCTATCTGAAACTGGTGTCGCAACTGTTCGGCGATCGCACCGTCATCGCCAACGCCACCGGCTGTTCCTCCATCTACGGCGGCAACCTCCCCACCACCCCCTGGGCTCAAAACGCCGAGGGACGGGGGCCAGCTTGGTCCAACAGTCTCTTTGAAGACAACGCCGAGTTTGGCTTAGGCTTCCGCATGTCCCTCAACAAACATATGGGATTTGCCCAAGAGTTGCTACAAAAACTCTCCGGGGAACTGGGGGACAATTTGGTGCAACAGATTCTTGACAATCCCCAGAAATCCGAAGCCGATATTTGGGACCAACGGGAAGCCGTGGCGGGTTTGAAACAACAGCTAGAGTCTCTCAACAGCCCCGACGCGAAACAACTGCGTAGCCTCGCCGATTACTTGGTGAAAAAAGATGTCTGGATTATCGGTGGAGATGGTTGGGCCTATGACATCGGCTTTGGCGGCTTAGATCACGTCATCGCCAGTGGTCAAAACGTCAACATCCTGGTCATGGATACGGAGGTGTATTCCAACACCGGCGGACAGTCGTCTAAAGCGACTCCTCGCGGTGCGGTGGCTAAGTTTGCCGCTGGTGGGAAACCGGCACCGAAGAAAGATTTGGGCTTAATTGCCATGACCTACGGCAACGTCTATGTGGCCTCCGTGGCCATGGGGGCGCGGGATGAACATACCCTGAAGGCCTTTATCGAAGCGGAGGCCTATGAGGGGCCGTCCTTGATTATTGCCTACAGCCATTGCATCGCTCATGGCATTAACATGACCACCGCCATGACTCATCAGAAAGCCTTGGTTGAAAGTGGTCGCTGGTTGCTGTATCGCTATAACCCTGAGTTGAAAGAGATGGGTCAGAATCCCTTGCAAGTGGATTCGCGATCGCCCAAGAAAGGGGTGGAAACCTCCATGTACGCGGAAAACCGCTTCAAGATGCTCACCAAAACCAAACCCAAAGACGCGAAGCGGTTGCTGAAAGAAGCTCAAGGCGATGTGGATACTCGTTGGGCCATGTATGAATACCTGGCCAATCGTCCCCTCACCAACAACGAATAGACCTTCAGAACCGTCGGGGGAGCCACCCCATTGGCTCCCCCAGTCCCCCTAGTTTGACGCGAATATCATGGAACTCACCACACAGTATCTCGGACTCAGCCTCAAATCGCCCCTGGTTCCCTCAGCGGCGGCTCCTTTAACAGAAGACATCGATAATGTCAAGCGTTTAGAGGATGCTGGAGCGGCGGCGATCGTGCTACACTCCCTGTTTGAAGAACAACTGCTCAAAGAGAAATTCGAGTTACACCACCACCTCGAATATGGAACCGAGAGTTTCGCCGAAGCCCTGACTTATTTCCCCGAAGCCGAAGAATACCACGTCGGTCCCCAACTGTATCTCGACCATATCCGCGAGGCCAAAGCCAGCGTTGACATTCCCATCATCGCCAGTTTAAACGGTTTTTCCCCCGGCGGTTGGGTCGAATATGCCCAACAGATGCAAGACGCCGGGGCCGATGCCTTGGAGTTGAACATCTACTATGTTCCCACGGACATGAACATGACCGGGGCTGAGGTGGAAGAGAACTATCTCAACATCTTGCGAGATGTCAAAGGAGAAGTTCGCATCCCCGTGGCGGTGAAGTTGAGTCCCTTTTTCAGCAATATGGCCAATATGGCCAAACGGCTATCGGAAGCCGGGGCGGATGGACTGGTGTTGTTTAACCGCTTCTACCAGCCGGACATTGATTTAGAGGAGTTGGAAGTTTCGCCCCATGTCCTCTTGAGTACCCCCCAGGACCAGCGGTTACCCATGCGTTGGATTGCCCTGTTGTATGGTCAAGTTGAGACGGATTTTGCAGCCACCGGCGGCATTCAACATGGTACCGATGCCATCAAGTTACTTATGGCCGGGGCGAAGGTGACGCAAGTTTGTTCGGCGTTACTCCGTCATGGGATTCCCCATCTCCGGAACCTTGAACATCAGATGTTGCATTGGATGGAAGAACATGAGTATGAGTCGGTGCAACAGATGCAGGGTAGTATGAGTCAGCGCCATTGTCCTGATAAGTCTGCCTATGAACGGGCGCAATACATGAAGGCAGTCTCCTCCTATCAGTATGAACCGGAACGGGTAATGTCTTAGGACGGCAACAGAGAGAACCCACCCCTGGCCCCTCCCAAGAGGGGAAGAACCCACCCCAACCCCTCCCAAGAGGGGAAGAACCCACCCCAACCCCTCCCAAGAGGGGAAACCAGAGGAAAATCCCCTCCAGGGAGGGGTGCCCGAAGGGCGGGGTGGGTCCTCGGGGTGTGTTG
>FSSI02000090.1:0-6321 GCA_900149785.2 Phormidium lacuna HE10JO
CCAGAACAGGCGTTATTGGGACAGTTGCCCGGATTTGACGAGGGAGACCGAGTGTATGTGACCCTTCCGGGGGGCAAACGAGTTGGCTTTACCTTTGACCCCGAACTTGACCCAATATCCCAGTTCCTGCAAACACCCGGCGCCAATGCTGGCTTGTATCAACCGGAATTTGTAGCCGACGAGGGGGTCTTTGCCAGTCTGCGYCCGAAGACCGCCACAGCCGGACGTTCAGCGAATTCGACCTTAACCTACAGCAATGGACAGTATGTGCAGTTGGGGACAGGACGACCGTACAATCCCGCTGACCCGGTCTTTGGGGGGTCTTACATTCTGACGACCCGGGATGGGATTGATTATGAAATTGATGGGATAACGGGGGATTTGGTTGCAGCCACAGACCTCAATGGCAACGAGTTGAGGTTTACTGACGACGGTATCTTTAGTGAGACGGGAGTRGCGGTGACCTTTGMRCGGGATGCTGAGGGTCGGATTACRGARATTACRGACCCGGAKGGGGAGGTRATTGGCTATGAGTACGATGCGGTGGGAGATTTGGTCTCGGTGACTGACCGGGAGGGGAATCGGACTCAGTTTGGCTATGGCGTGGATGAGCGTCCTCATTATCTCGATGAGATAATTGACCCCTTGGGACGTTCGGCGGTGCGCACGGAGTACGACGAGAAGGGTCGGTTGAAGCGGACGTTGGATGTGAATGGGGAAGCAGTTGAGGTTGATTATGACTCTGACAATTCCCTGCAAACGGTTAAGGATGTTTTTGGCAATCCCACCACTTACGTTTACGACGGACGGGGCAATGTGGTCACGGAAGTTGACCCGTTAGGCAAGAAAACTGAGCGGACTTACGACGAAGATAACAACGTCTTAACTGAAACCCTCGTCACCGTCGAAGATGGGGTCGAACAGCGACGCACGACGACTTGGACTTACGACGACAATGGCAACGTTTTAACTGAAACCGACAGCCTTGGTCGGGTCACTCGTTCCTCTTACGACGACAACAACCGCCTGCTGACGGAAACCGACCCCCTGGGGAATACGACAACCTATGACTACGATGAACGCGGTAATTTACTCTCAACGACAGATGCACTAGGCAATGTTACGAAGTTTGAGTACGACCATCGTGGACAGTTACGGTTCCTAACCGATGCCGAAAACAATCCCACCGAGTTCGAGTACAACCCTAAAGGCAACGTCCGTCAAATCAAAGATTCTTTGGGGAACACAGCTAACTACAACTACGATCCAAACGGCAATATAACCCAAGAAACAATCGCTTTGGTTTCGGCTGAAGACGATCGAGAAACTGTAACCGAATGGATTTACAACAAAGAAGGAGAAATCGAATTCGTTACCGCTCCCGATCGCTCCGTTGAATATCAATACGATCTCAACCGCAATCGAATCGTTAGTATCGATCCAGGAGGAAAAACTGAATATCGCTACAGTCCTACCCATCAAATTGTCGAAACGATATACCCTGACGAGACTCCTGACGATTCTAGCGATAATCTTCGATCGATCTCAGTTTACGATCGCGGAAATCGCCTCCGAGCCAGTATCGATCGAATCGGACAAGTGACTTATTACGAATACGATGCCGTTGGACGACGAACCGCTACGATTTATCCCGACGATTCACCGAATCAAGTCGAACAACTCATTGCAGCAATTGCTCCGGAAGAAACTCTCGAGTCGCTCGATTGGACAGAAGTGACTTATCCCGACAATTCACCTGATTATCTCGTCGATCGAGAAAGAGAAACGACGGAATACTATCAAACGGGTGAAGTGAAAGCAGAAGTCGATCGATTTGGCAATCGTACTGAATACAAATACGATCTGGTAAATCGTTTAATTGAAACTCGACGGGATGCGGAAAACTATACAACCTATACTTATCATACCATTGGTACTCTGAAGACCGAAACTCGTTGGGTTGAGGGAATCCAATCGAGCGAAACTTACGACGAATTGGGTCGAGTAATTGCTACAACTGACCCGAACCGACAAACAACCCGATTTGAGTATGCTGAGAACGGAAAGTTAAAGGCTGTTGTCGATCCGTTGAATCGTCGAACTGAATACAAATACGACGAGCGAGGTAATTTAATCGAGACTCAAGATGCCAACAATCAGATAACAACGTTTGAATACGATGACTTCGGACGTCGTGAAGCTATTGTATTGCCGAATTTGAAGCGTTCGACAACTCATTACGATTCTGACAATAATTCAATCACCATTACCGACTTTAATGGAGATACCATAGAGTATCAATATGACGAACTCGGTCGTCTAGAGTCTAAAAATTTATTAGATGAAGGTACGTCCGTTAGCTATTCTTATTCAGAGGATAATCAGCTAGAGACTGTTACAGACGCTCGTGGAACGACCGCTTACGACTATAACGATATCGGTCAGTTAATTTCTCGAACCGATCCCGTCGGCCCTTATCTTTCTAGTGGAACGAGTATTGAGTACGGATATGAAGAGGGAAACTTGACTTCGATTGTAACTCCCTATCGCACGATTTCTTATCGCTATGATGAATTCGATCATCTTCAGTCCGTCAATCCCTCAGACGAAGGAACGACCACCTATCATTACAACGAAGATGGGAATCTTGAAAAAACTGAATTCCCCAATCATACCGTTGAAACTCGAACCTATGACGAACTCGATCGTCTGGATGTAATTACAACGGTTCGAGTTGATCCCATCACTCAGGAAGAACTTGAAGTCATCTCTCGGTACGATTACCAAGTAGACGATGCGGGGAATCGCTTGTCTGTTACCGAAGCAGACGGTCGCGTGGTTGACTATAAATACGACGAGCTCAATCGTTTAACTGAGGAAAAAATCACCGATCCGTCCGATCCTGAAAATGACGGTCGTATTATAACTTATACCTACGATGCGGTCGGAAATCGGACGTTAAAAACAGATAGCTTGGAAGGAGACACAACTTATACCTATAACGAGTTAAATCAGCTCGTCAGTTCGACACATAACGGTGTAAAGACTGTTTAAACCTACGACGATAATGGCAATTTACTATCTGAAGTAACCGGAGAACGTTCGATCAACTACGATTGGATTAACGATGGCGAAAACAGGTTAGTCGAAGTGGCCGTGAACGATAACGACGAGAGCTTGACGATCGAGTATCAGTATAATGATCGGGGAATTCGTGTCGGTCGAGTGGTAGATGGTGTTGAAACTCGCTTTTTAATCGACGATTTGCGCCCTTACGCTCAGGTACTAGAGAAATACGGTGCGACGGGTGATTTAAAAGCTTCTTATACTTACGGATACGATCTCGTGAGCCAACAGCAAGGAACGCAACTCGTATTTCATCATGTTGATGGTTTGGGCAGTACTCGGCAACTTACGAATGCAGCAGGCGCTATTGAAGATGCTTATGTTTACGATGCGTTTGGAAATTTAATTGAAGGTGGGGAACGTTTTGAGAATTCCTATTTGTTTGCTGGGGAGCAGCGAGATTCTGAAGTCGGTTTGGACTATTTACGAGCTAGGTATTACAATCCGGCGATCGGTCGCTTTATTTCAGTAGATCCCTATGAAGGAACGCTCTCCGATCCGTTCAGTTTGCATGATTATCAGTACGCTCATGCTAATCCCGTCGTGAATATTGACCCTAGCGGGTATATTACAATTCAGGAATTAGGGGCGGGGATTGGAATTTCTGGAATTTTGTCGGGTTTGGGTATAACTACTCTAGGTGCAGCTGGGGTTCTGATAGGAGGAGGAAGTCTTGTTGATGCAGCAGCTAAATACGACCAGTTTTTAGCGGGTTTTGCAGATATAGCGACTTTTGGGGTTAGCAGTAGACTGCGTCAGCGGTTATATGGAGGTGTGGCTACACAAAATCATCGAGGACTGTTTTTCAATCTGGGTCGATTTATGGGAGGAGTCGCAGGGTTTAGTGCTGGGTTAGCAGCACCAACGACATGGGGAGGTACAACTTGGGGTCAGAAGGCTCTTTTAGGTTACGATTTGTTTGGATCTGGATTGGCTTCTTACTCAAGTACAAGGAAGTTTCAAGAGGGTGAAGGGACTGCTTGGGACTTACTCGCTTATCTACCTTTATTGACTTATGCAAGTGGATTGGGTTTAGACTGGATAGCAACCCGAGGAATTGTTGATGCCGATCTAGCTGGAAATAACGAGTTGGCTCGACGCCTATCAACCACCGGACTAGACCAAGACGAATTTATCAGCGTTCGTCAAGAGATACAAGCAGCAGAGAGTTGGATAGTCAGAAGAGCTAGATGGTGGGCTGATTTAAGAGACTATACGATCCTTTATCGCGGTCAGGGAAGTTTAGGTGAGCAAATTTTGAGTCCAATAGCTCGTAGCGAGGGTCTTGACGCATCTTATGAATTAGTCCGACGCATGCAAGCTGAAGGACTCTCCAACGAGCAGATTGCTAGTTTCACTGCAAGGTTTTATGATGAAGATATCACAGAGAGTGCAATTAACTATGCCTTTGGACGTGATTCTGAATTACTCTCAAGACTTTCCAGTAGAAACTTGCTTGGAGAACCTCTAGGAAGTGCCGGAATTCCTACGTCAGCCATTCCGGGTATTGCGTCTTCTTTTGCTGGTGAAGACGGGGTAACAATGGTACTTCGTTTACCACGACAAGTTCCTATACGTCCCAACAACCCTTCACCTTTTTTGAGATTTGAAGAAGAGTACGTAGTTTTACACCAGATACCAAACAGCAATGTTATCAATGTAATTTCTGGAAATGATATTCCACCTATTAGAGCCGAACAGGGAGAGATAATAATTGGCTACCAGTAATAAAGCCACTAAACTGATTGTACTTTTATAAGTGTAGAACGCTGAAGTCATGATACCAAGAAGATTAAAAAAGTCTCCAGCCCAGCATTTTCGATATGCTTTCCGCACCAATGATATATATGAAATGCCAAAAACTACCGAAGTAGAGAAAAAATTTCGAGAAGAATTAGAGCTTGATTATCAAAAGATAAAAAACAAGATTCAAAACTTCTATCAAGCCTCTTTTAATGTAGTAAAGCCTGAAAAATCCATAAGAAATGACTTATTTATAGCTAGTGTCGGACTATTTGCATATGGTCAATTGAATGTAGCTGAAGATATTTTAGATAACATTCCAGAAGGAAAATCGTCACTAAACCATCTTGCTGGAGTTTTAAATGAGCTTCTTCCCTTACCTAGAGACTATAATCCGCGTGATAATCCTAACGCCATTAAAGAATGGTTAAGGGTGAAACGTTCTAGACTAAAATGGGATGAATCTCTTGAAAGATATGTTTTGGACAATTTTAGAATTTTATCAAATCTTCCTACTCAAGTTAACTTTAAAAACTTTACAGTTCGAGAACAACAGAAACTTTCTGAAAATTTAATTCTAGAAATCTTACCCGATGATGGAAGTAATTGGTATGCTTCATTCCAATCAGGCTACTCAGAGTTTTCTGGAGTTTATCAACACCCTAATCGAATCGATTTAATTATAATTTCTAATGGACAGGGTTACATCGTCAACCCAGAAAGCCAGCAACTACTAGAAACTTTTGGTGGAGAAATTACTGAAGCGATAGAATTACTCGATTCTTACGCTCTCTTATTTCAAGATCTTCACGGATTTATGAGTTACAATGAAACTGGATTTCTCTGGCGCAACCAAGAACTCTCATGGAGTAGTATTCGCCAACTAAAAGTTAAAAGAAATTTATTGATCGGAGAATATAAACGTTCGATTGAAACTGATTGGGAACCTTTTTGGCTCAACGTAAAAACTGGAGAAATCCACTTGGAACAATACGACCCACTTAAAGATTTTCGTCAGAGTAGGCAAAGGAACGAAACTCCCTGGTGGAAGATTTGGTAAGGGTATAGGTGAGTGAACTGGAAGTAACATTTTAGTGCAAAAATTCTTATTAAGCCTAGATAAACAGTCTCGGAATATTTTTCTCAACCTTCGTTAACCGTTTACCGCTACAATCCCAGCGGCTTGAGAACGGAAGAAACCCAAACCGTCACCACACCAGACGGCATCGAAGACGTCGTTACCCAATGGCATTATGACGCCGAAGGTCGCCTCAACTACCATCTCGATGCCGAAGACCAGCGCACGGACTACCAATACGACGAAAACGGCAACCAGACCTCCATTACCCTACCCACMGGAGCCACCTTCAAACAAAAATACGACACACGGGGCAACCTACTGCAACTCGAAGATGCCGAGGGCAATCTCATCCAAGCCTTCACCTACGACCG
>FSSI02000021.1:0-76578 GCA_900149785.2 Phormidium lacuna HE10JO
TATTAACCTGGCACTGAGCTATCTTCCCAGGGGGCAACCCCCCAAGTATTTTCGCCGCAGAAGCGTTTCACAGCCGAGTTCGGGAAGGGATCGGAGTGGGGCCACTTCGCTAGAAGCACCAGGAAAGAACAGAAACCTTGAAGACTGCACAGTCAACCTAATCAGGGAATAGAGACATCATTTGAGGTCAAGCGCTCGGTCTGTTAGTACGCCTTGGCTTCATCCATTACTGAACTTCCACCTAGCGCCTATTAACGGATGTTCTTTCCGTGACCTTACTGGGTTAACCCCAACAGAGAACTCATCTTGAGGTGGGCTTCCCACTTAGATGCTTTCAGCGGTTATCCGCTCCGCACTTGGCTACCCTGCGTTTACCGTTGGCACGATAACAGGTACACCAGCGGTGCGTCCTTCCCGGTCCTCTCGTACTAAGGAAGGCTCCTCTCAATTCTCTTACGCCTACACCGGATATGGACCGAACTGTCTCACGACGTTCTGAACCCAGCTCACGTACCGCTTTAATCGGCGAACAGCCGAACCCTTGGGACGTACTTCCGCCCCAGGTTGCGATGAGCCGACATCGAGGTGCCAAACCTCCCCGTCGATGTGAACTCTTGGGGGAGATCAGCCTGTTATCCCTAGAGTAACTTTTATCCGTTGAGCGACGGCCCTTCCACGCAGTGCCGTCGGATCACTAAGGCCGACTTTCGTCCCTGCTCGACTTGTAGGTCTCGCAGTCAAGCTCCCTTATGCCTTTGCACTCTACGGCTGATTTCCAACCAGCCTGAGGGAACCTTTGCGCGCCTCCGTTACCATTTAGGAGGCGACCGCCCCAGTCAAACTGCCCACCTGAAACGGTTCCTCTCCCGGATCACGGGTCGAGGTTAGACTTCTAGCTGAGTTAGAGTGGTATCTCACCGATGGCTCAGTTTCCCCCACAAGGAAAACTTCAAAGCCTCCCACCTATCCTGCGCAAACTCAGCCCGAAGCCAATTCCAGGCTACAGTAAAGCTTCATAGGGTCTTTCTGTCCAGGTGTAGGTAGTCCGTATCTTCACAGACAATCCTATTTCGCCGAGCCTCTCTCCGAGACAGCGCCCAAATCGTTACGCCTTTCGTGCGGGTCGGAACTTACCCGACAAGGAATTTCGCTACCTTAGGACCGTTATAGTTACGGCCGCCGTTCACCGGGGCTTCGGTCGTCAGCTTCGCTTACGCTAACCAACTTCCTTAACCTTCCGGCACTGGGCAGGCGTCAGCCCCCATACATCGTCTTGCGACTTAGCGGAGACCTGTGTTTTTGGTAAACAGTCGCTTGGGCCTCTTCACTGCGACCACCTCTCGGTGGCACCCCTTCTCCCGAAGTTACGGGGCCATTTTGCCGAGTTCCTTAGAGAGAGTTATCTCGCGCCCCTTGGTTTACTCAACCTACCTACCTGTGTCGGTTTCGGGTACAGGCCAAACAGATTTACAGTAGTTCGGGCTTTTCTTGGAAGCATGACATCGGTCACTTCCCAGCCGTAGCCGGTCGTGTTCACGTCTTAGCTCAGGGTGTTTTCTCCACCCGTCATCACCTTCGAACGCTTAAACCGGGACTACCATCACCCGGCTGACTTAGCCTTCTCCGTCCTCCGCTACCAGTCTGTTCGGGTACGGGAATGTTAACCCGTTGTCCATCGACTACGCCTTTCGGCCTCGCCTTAGGTCCTGACTAACCCTCCGCGGACGAGCCTGCCGGAGGAACCCTTAGGTTTTCGGGGTATGTGATTCTCACACATATTTTCGCTACTTAAGCCGACATTCTCACTTCTGCTTCGTCCACACCTGCTTGCCGCTAGTGCTTCACCCTAGAGCAGAACGCTCCTCTACCACTTAGTTAAAAACTAAGTCCACAGCTTCGGTGGGACACTTAGCCCCGTTCATTTTCGGCGCGGGAGCGCTTGACCAGTGAGCTATTACGCACTCTTTTAAGGATGGCTGCTTCTAGGCAAACCTCCTGGTTGTCTCGGCACTCCCACCTCCTTTATCACTTAGTGTCCACTTGGGGACCTTAGCTGGTGGTCTGGGCTGTTTCCCTTTCGACGATGAAGCTTATCCCCCACCGTCTCACTGGCTAGTTTCTCTATGGTATTCAGAGTTTGCCTCGATTTGGTACCGCTCTCGCAGCCCGCACCGAAACAGTGCTTTACCCCCATAGATATTTCTCTAGCCGCTGCGCCTAAACGCATTTCGAGGAGAACCAGCTAGCTCCGGGCTCGATTGGCATTTCACCCCTAACCACACCTCATCCGCCAATTTTTCAACATTGGTCGGTGCGGACTTCCACTTGGTGTTACCCAAGCTTCATCCTGGACATGGTTAGATCGCCCGGGTTCGGGTCAATTAATCGTGACTAGCGCCCTATTCGGACTCGCTTTCGCTGGGGCTTCGGCATTCTCGCCTTAACCGGCCACGACCAATTACTCGCCGGCTCATTCTTCAACAGGCACGCGGTCAGACGTTAAATCGTCCTCCCACTGCTTGTAAGCTAACGGTTTCAGGTTCTATTTCACTCCCCTCCCGGGGTTCTTTTCACCTTTCCCTCGCGGTACTGTTTCACTATCGGTCACGTTGGAGTATTTAGCCTTACGAGGTGGTCCTCGCTGATTCACACGGGATTTCACGTGCCCCGTGCTACTCGGGATACGGCTGAGCTGTTCAGATTTTCGACTACAGGACTTTCACCTTCTCTGGTGCCGCATTCAACGGCTTCGTCTAATCGTTCGAGTCTCGTGATGCCGTCCCACAACCCCTAAGGTAAAAACCTTAGGTTTGGGCTGTTCCCAGTTCGCTCGCCGCTACTACGGGAATCGCTTTTGCTTTCTCTTCCTCGGGCTACTAAGATGTTTCAGTTCGCCCGGTTCGCTCGTGTCGGCCTATAGATTCAGCCGACCGTTTTTAGGGTTGCCCCATTCGGACACTTCCGGATCAATGCTTGCTTCCAGCTCCCCGGAACGTTTCGTCGGTCGCCACGTCCTTCATCGCCTCAACGTGCCTAGGTATCCACCGTTAGCTCTTTGTAGCTTGACCTCATTTTTCTTGAGGTCTCGACTTCACCTGACTTTTTTTAGGTTGACTATGCAGTTTTCAAGGTTCTGGCTGGGATGTCCCAGCAGTCTGAGTCTCTCTCAGGTGCTGAGGTATCCTTGCACTCTTGTTTGTGTTAGGAATGGTTGAATGATTGAGTTGGGGTGAGACCAGCATGGAGGTAAGCGGACTCGAACCGCTGACATCCTGCTTGCAAAGCAGGCGCTCTACCAACTGAGCTATACCCCCATTTTCTTAGTTTCTGCTCTCGCATCACTAAAGAGTTAGGTGGGCCATCCTGGACTTGAACCAGGGACCTCACCCTTATCAGGGGTGCGCTCTAACCACCTGAGCTAATAGCCCATTTCAAGGTTGGTCTCTTTTTCCTAACGCCCCAGATTTCTCTGAGTCTTTAGGATTCCTAACCTCTTATCGTTTGAAAGCTACGACGATTCTCCGACCGACCTAGGTTGACCTCAATTTCTTGGGCTTTGTTGCATCCTCAAGATCTTGGGTTTAGGTCTCCCTAAAAAGGAGGTGATCCAGCCACACCTTCCGGTACGGCTACCTTGTTACGACTTCACCCCAGTCATCAGCCCTGCCTTCGGCATCCCCCTCCGCGAACGGTTAGGGTAACGACTTCGGGCATGGCCAACTTCCATGGTGTGACGGGCGGTGTGTACAAGGCCCGGGAACGGATTCACCGCAGTATGCTGACCTGCGATTACTAGCGATTCCTCCTTCATGCAGGCGAGTTGCAGCCTGCAATCTGAACTGAGGCCGGGTTTAAGAGATTAGCGCACTCTTGCGAGTTGGCTGCTCGTTGTCCCGACCATTGTAGTACGTGTGTAGCCCAGGACATATGGGGCATGATGACTTGACGTCATCCCCACCTTCCTCCGGTTTATCACCGGCAGTCTCCCTAGAGTGCCCAACTTAATGATGGCAACTAAGGACGAGGGTTGCGCTCGTTGCGGGACTTAACCCAACATCTCACGACACGAGCTGACGACAGCCATGCACCACCTGTGTCCGCGCTCCCGTAGGCACTCTTCCCTTTCAGCAAGATTCGCGGCATGTCAAGCCCTGGTAAGGTTCTTCGCGTTGCATCGAATTAAACCACATACTCCACCGCTTGTGCGGGCCCCCGTCAATTCCTTTGAGTTTCACACTTGCGTGCGTACTCCCCAGGCGGGAAACTTAACGCGTTAGCTTCGGCACGGCCCGGGTCGATACAGGCCACACCTAGTTTCCATCGTTTACGGCTAGGACTACTGGGGTATCTAATCCCATTCGCTCCCCTAGCTTTCGTCCCTCAGCGTCAGGTTCGGCCCAGCAGAGCGCTTTCGCCACCGGTGTTCTTCCCAATATCTACGCATTTCACCGCTACACTGGGAATTCCCTCTGCCCCTACCGACCTCTAGCTATCCAGTTTCCACTGCCGACCCGAGGTTGAGCCTCGGTCTTTGACAGCAGACTTGAACAGCCGCCTACGAACGCTTTACGCCCAATAATTCCGGATAACGCTTGCCTCCTCCGTATTACCGCGGCTGCTGGCACGGAGTTAGCCGAGGCTGATTCCTCAAGTACCGTCATTTTGTTCTTCCTTGAGAAAAGGGGTTTACAATCCAAAAACCTTCTTCCCCCACGCGGCGTTGCTCCGTCAGGCTTTCGCCCATTGCGGAAAATTCCCCACTGCTGCCTCCCGTAGGAGTCTGGACCGTGTCTCAGTTCCAGTGTGGCTGCTCATCCTCTCAGACCAGCTACCGATCGTTGCCTTGGTAAGCTTTTACCCCACCAACTAGCTAATCGGACGCGAGCTCCTCTCCAGGCGAAATAACTTTTCACCTTTCGGCATATCGGGTATTAGCAGCCGTTTCCAGCTGTTGTCCCCGTCCTGAAGGTAGATTCTCACGCGTTACTCACCCGTCCGCCACTAAGTTCCGAAGAACTTCGTTCGACTTGCATGTGTTAGGCACGCCGCCAGCGTTCATCCTGAGCCAGGATCAAACTCTCCGTGTTGACTTTGAGTTTGTTGGCTTTCGGTTCGATTAAACTTAACTCAGGTTGCCCCTTGCTAAATTCTCTCTCATCCGTTATCCTTTAATGAATTTAGACGAAGAATTGAAGTTTTAGGCTTCTTTGTCGAGCTTTCAAACGATTTAATTTTCGAGGTTCGGAATGCGTCGTTTGGGGGGCGTTGTTTGCCCGTCCTCCCGAGCGCTTAACTAATCTAACAAGACTATCTGGGGCTGTCAACCCTTTTTTCAAAGTTTTTGGGAAGTTTTTTTGTGCCTTGCTCCAGAATTCCCTCGGGGCAAGGCTTTTAGCCCGAAAACTTTTTTGGGATTTTTCCCCATTTCTACCCGTTGACCCCTGATCGGACGATCCAAGTTGCCGGTGAGGGGATTTTTGATGGTCAGCAGTTGACCCCCACGAAGGAAGCAGGAGTCTCGCTCAAGATTTGAGGACTTATATATAGAGTTGGCCAATAGAGTTGGTAAGCCCGAGATCGCCAGTGCTGAGGCAGGTGACTTGGGAGTCTCAGGAAGTCATCAAATCTTGGGAAAGGCGCTCAAGGGGCGATTGAGACCGGAAAAAACCCGTAGAATAGTCAGGATTTAGAATCCCGTCATCATTTAGAGACGAACCAACCATGCCTCGTCGCGAAGATATCCAGAAAATTCTTTTACTCGGTTCTGGTCCGATCGTAATCGGACAAGCCTGCGAATTCGACTATTCCGGCACCCAAGCCCTAAAAGCCTTACGAGAAGAGGGCTACTTCACCATCCTGGTCAACTCCAACCCGGCCAGCATCATGACCGACCCAGAGATGGCCGATCGCACCTACATCGAACCCCTCTCCCCCGACATCGTCGAACAGATCATCGCCAAAGAGCGGCCCGACGCCATCCTGCCGACCATGGGAGGACAAACCGCCCTCAACCTAGCCGTGAGCTTGGCGGAGAATGGCGTGCTGGACAAATATGGCGTCGAACTCATTGGCGCCAAACTGCCCGCCATCCAGAAAGCCGAAGACCGCGACCTGTTCAAACAGGCCATGGACAAAATCGGCCTGCAAAGCTGCCCCTCAGGAATTGCCTCAACCCTAGACGAAGCGCGAGCTGTAGGAATCGAAATCGGCTCCTACCCCCTCATTATCCGCCCAGCCTTTACCCTAGGGGGAACTGGGGGCGGCATTGCCTATAACCAAGAAGAATTTGAAGAAATGGCCCAGGGCGGTCTCGACGCCTCCCCCGTCAGTCAGATCCTCGTCGAAAAATCCCTCATCGGCTGGAAAGAATACGAACTGGAGGTGATGCGGGATTTAGCCGACAACGTCGTCATTATCTGTTCAATTGAAAACATTGACCCCATGGGCGTTCACACCGGCGACTCCATTACAGTGGCCCCGGCTCAAACCCTGACCGATAAAGAATATCAACGGCTGCGGGATGCCTCCATTAAAATTATTCGTGAAATTGGCGTCGAAACCGGCGGATCAAACATCCAGTTCGCCGTCAACCCCGTCAATGGCGAGGTCGTGGTAATTGAGATGAACCCTCGCGTCTCCCGTAGTTCCGCCTTAGCCAGTAAAGCCACCGGCTTCCCCATTGCTAAGTTTGCGGCGAAGTTGGCCGTGGGCTATACCCTAGATGAGATTCCCAACGACATCACCAAAAAAACCCCCGCCAGCTTTGAACCCACCATTGACTATGTGGTAACGAAAATTCCTCGCTTTGCCTTCGAGAAATTCCCCGGAACCCAGCCGATTCTGACGACACAGATGAAGTCCGTCGGAGAAGCCATGGCCATTGGGCGCACCTTTTGCGAGTCGTTCCAGAAAGCCTTTCGCTCCCTAGAGACAGGCCATTGGGGCTGGGGCTGTCAGTCAACGGGCAAGTTGCCGAGTTTGACCCAAGTGCGGGCCGGATTGCGTCAACCCAACCCAGACCGGATGTTTACCGTGCATCAGGCCCTAACCCTGGGGATGTCCGTCGAGGAAGTGTATGAACTGACGGGGATTGACCTCTGGTTCCTGGATAAATTCGCCGAAATCCTGGCCACGGAGAAATGGTTGAAACGATCGCCCCTCTCGGACCTATCCGCCAGCCAAATGCGTGAGGTCAAACAACATGGCTTTAGCGATCGCCAAATCGCCTTCGCCACCAAATCCACAGAAGACGAAGTGCGTAGCTACCGCAAACAACTCGGCGTGATTCCCGCTTACAAAATGGTGGACACCTGTGCAGCGGAGTTTGAGTCAGAAACCCCCTATTACTACTCCACCTACGACGAGACGAACGAACATGTGACCAGCGATCGCCGCAAAGTCATGATTCTCGGCGGAGGACCGAACCGCATCGGTCAAGGGATTGAGTTTGACTACTGCTGCTGTCACGCCTCCTTTGCCCTGCGAGACCAAGGCTTTGAGACGATTATGGTCAACTCCAACCCGGAAACCGTCTCGACGGACTATGACACGAGCGATCGCCTCTACTTCGAGCCGTTAACCAAAGAAGATGTCCTCAATATCATCGAAGCGGAAAACCCTGAGGGCATTATCATCCAGTTTGGCGGACAAACTCCTCTCAAACTGGCGGTTCCTCTCTCGAAGGTCAATGCGCCCATCTGGGGAACCTCCCCCGACTCCATTGACGCATCAGAAGACCGAGAACGCTTCGAGGAAATCCTGCGAGAGTTGGACATCCTGCAACCGCCCAACGGCTTAGCCCGCAGCTATAAGGAATCCCTGAAGATTGCCCAACGTATCGGTTACCCGGTGGTGGTGCGTCCGTCCTATGTGCTGGGGGGACGGGCGATGGAGGTGGTCTATTCCGACGAAGACCTCGAACGCTACATGACCTTTGCGGTACAAGTCGAACCCGATCACCCGATTCTGATTGATAAATTCCTAGAGAATGCGATCGAAGTCGATGTGGATGCGATCGCCGACAAAACCGGTGCCGTGGTCATTGGCGGCATCATGGAACATATCGAACAAGCGGGGATTCACTCGGGAGACTCGGCCTGTTCGATTCCCAGCCAAACCCTTTCCGTCGCCGCACTCAACACCATCCGCGATTGGACCGAGAAACTGGCCCAACGGCTCAATGTGGTGGGCTTAATGAACGTGCAATATGCGGTGCAGGGGGAACTGGTCTATATCATCGAAGCCAACCCCCGAGCCTCGCGAACGGTTCCCTTTGTCTCGAAATCCATTGGGGTTCCTCTGGCGAAATACGCTTCTCGGGTGATGGCGGGCGAAACCCTAGCCCAGTTGAACTTCACTCAGGAACTCATCCCCAACCATGTCTCGGTCAAAGAGGCGGTGTTACCGTTCCATAAGTTCCCTGGAACCGACACGATTCTCGGACCGGAGATGCGCTCAACGGGGGAAGTGATGGGCATCGACGACAGTTTTGGGAAAGCCTTTGCCAAAGCCGAACTGGCGGCGGGAGAACTCCTCCCCAGTCAGGGAACGGCCTTTATTTCGGTGATTGACCGGGATAAGGAGAACGTCATCCCCATTGTCCGGGAGCTTCAGGAATTAGGCTTTGATATCCTGGCTACGATGGGAACGGCGGCTGCTCTGAAAGCGGCTGGAATCGAGAAGGTGGGCTTAACCCTAAAGCTCTCAGAAGGTCGTCCCAATGTGCTGGATGCGGTGAAGAATAAGCAAATCCAGTTGATTGTGAACACGCCGTCTGGGGAGGATGCCCAAGCCGAGGGTCGTACGATTCGGCGCATGGCGTTGGCGTATAAAATCCCCATTGTCACCACCATTTCCGGGGCGCGGGCCACAGCAGCGGCAATTCGCACCTTGCAGGCTGGCTCCTACCAGGTGAAGGCGTTGCAAGACTATTTCAATCGTTAGGGGGAGGGGGTCAGAGCCGGGGCGATCCCCGGCTCCGTTGAGCCTTCTGCTCAGCAACGGCTCATGGGTCAAGCCTTAAGCGACCCCAGGAGTCACCCCAAATTGAAAATGTTATAGTTCAGGGAAGTTTGAGCCAAGACCTTAAGGCTTGACTCTCAGTTGACGCCAACCAAGGAGATCGAGACTCAACCATGCGTGTTTTACTGATTTATCCCCGATTTCCCAAAAGTTTCTGGTCCTTTGAAAAAACCCTGGAACTGATTGGACGCAAAGCCATGCTTCCTCCCTTGGGACTGGCGACGGTAGCTGCGATTCTACCCCAAACCTGGGAGTATCAACTGGTTGACCGTAACGTGCGAGACGTCACCGAAGCCGAATGGGACTGGGCAGATGTAGTGCTGATGTCAGCCATGATTGTCCAGAAAGAGGATCTGTTGAGCCTTGTCACCGAAGCCAAACGCCGGGGGAAACTCGTTGCTGTTGGTGGCCCTTATCCGACAGCACTTCCTCAAGACCTCGAAGCCGTTGACACCGACTATCTAATTCTCGATGAGGGAGAGATTACGCTGCCGATGTTTGTTGAGGCGATCGCACGGGGTGAGACAGCCGGCGTTTTCCGCTCCAACGGGGAAAAGCCAGCCGTAACCGATACGCCAATTCCCCGGTTTGATTTACTCGACTTTGACGCCTACTCGGAGATGTCAGTGCAATTCTCCCGAGGCTGTCCTTTTCAATGTGAGTTTTGCGACATCATCGTTCTCTATGGCCGCAAACCCCGCACCAAGTCCCCCGAACAGTTCTTAGCCGAACTCGATCGCCTCCATGAACTGGGCTGGAATCGCAGTATCTTCCTGGTGGACGACAACTTCATTGGCAACAAACGCAATGTGAAGCGACTGCTGCAAGCCTTGCAACCCTGGATGGTGGACCATAACTATCCCTTCTCCTTCGCCACCGAGGCCTCGGTCGATTTGGCACAAGACCAAGAATTGATGGATCTGATGGTGGCCTGTAACTTTGGCTCGGTCTTCTTGGGGATAGAAACCCCCGACGCTGATAGCCTAGCGGTGACGAAAAAGTTTCAGAACACCCGTGATCCCCTCAGTGACGCGGTTATCAACATCTCCAAGTCGGGATTACGGGTCATGGCGGGCTTTATTATCGGCTTTGATGGCGAAAAATCCGGTGCTGGCGATCGCATCGTCGAGTTTGTGGAAAAAACCGCCATCCCCACAGCGGTCTTCAGTATGTTGCAGGCGCTCCCGGATACAGCCTTATCCCACCGCCTAGAGAAAGAAGGACGCTTACGGACTACCAACGGCAACATTAACCAAACCACGTTAATGAACTTTGTCCCGACTCGTCCCCTAGAGGAAATTGCTCGGGAATATATCGACGCCTTCTGGCGACTCTATGATCCCCTCGTCTTCTTGAATCGCACCTATCGTCATTTTCGCTTCCTGGGCGAAGCCACCTATCCCCATAAAGGGAAAGCCACACGTAAAAACACCTCCTGGGTGGTGATTCGGGCCTTGTTAACCCTCTGCTGGCGACAGGGGCTGGTGCGGAAGACTCGGTTTGCCTTCTGGCGCAATCTCTGGCTGATGTATCGCCATAACCCTGGGGGAATTAGCAGTTATCTCTCGGTTTGCGCTCAAGCGGAGCATTTCCTGGAATATCGGCAAATTGTCAAAGATGAGATTGAGGCCCAGTTGGCAGAGTATCTCGCACAAGAGGAACGCAAGGCAACGAAGGCCGCTTCAGAATCGGCACCATCAGAGGTCGCATCGGAGGTCGCTGTTTCATAACGGCAAAAATCCTGACAGAAGAGGGTTCGGGCGTAGAAATTCCTCTATGATTTGTAGCGAAGGAATTGCGAGACCCGCTCTATGGCTTTTGAATACCCCGACGATCTCAGATATCTCGACTCTCACGAGTATGTACGCCTCGATGGTGAAATTGCCACCATCGGGGTGAGTGCTTTTGCCTTGGATGAATTGGGCGATATTGTCTTTCTCGAACTGCCCGAAGTCGGCGATACCCTGGCTAAAGGTGAAACCTTTGCTTCCATTGAGTCGGTGAAAGCTGCCGAAGATCTCTATGCACCGGTTTCTGGAACAGTCATCGATCGCAATGAAGATGCTGTCGACTCGCCAGAAGCATTGGCCGCTGATCCGTATGGGGAAGGTTGGCTGATCAAGGTTCGCCTGGATAATCCTGAGGATGAACTCGACGATACTCTCACGGCTCAAGAATATCGTGCTCAAGTTGAAGGTGAGGAGTGACGTAACTATTAGACAATTGAATATAGGCAACACAAATAGCTAGAAAACCTTAAATGCGGCAAAATCCGACCCTAAAATGTCCTTGTTAATCTGACTTCTGTTTCCAAATGTGGCATTTGAATCAGGGATTGATTTTTAGCTGCATTAAAGTATGACAACGTGTCATACTTGAGGATAGAGTCCACAGAACACCCTTAAACAAGCATTGTTATGAGTTCTCGAGTGCGCGATCGCAGAGCAAGTGGGAACCACAATCGCATCCTGTGCAGGAACCGCGATCGCCTTGGTGAGAGTGAACCCGTCAACTGTCACACGCAGTTAACGAACAAAACTACTCTTTTATTACCACGTGCGATCGCCAAGCGTCGGGAACCGCGATCGCACTCAATCTGATCAGCAGCCAAACTCACCATTATGGAAACCATCAACCTGAAACTCCAAGGGATGAGTTGTGCATCCTGTGCGAACACCATTGAGAAATCCTTATCCCGAGTTTCCGGGGTAACCACTTGCAACGTCAATTTTGCCCTCTCTCAAGCCACCGTTGAGTACCAAAGCCAACACACCGACGTTGAGCGTCTGATTGCGGCTGTCGTCGATGCTGGGTATCAGGCCCAACCCGTCACATCTCCCCTAGAAGAGAGTGACGAAGAACAAGCCGCTAACCAAGCCGAACAACGGGAACTCACCCAAAAAGTCATCGTTGGTGGTGTTGTCAGTGCCATTATCGTGATTGGGGCTATTCCGGCGATGACCGGGTTAGACATTCCCGGTTTCCCCATGTGGCTACATCACCCCATCCTGCAACTGGTGTTGAGTTTGCCCGTTTTTGTTTGGTGTGGCAGCAAAGTCTTCATCAGTGCCTGGAAAGCCTTAACCCGCCATACAGCGGATATGAACACCCTAGTCAGCGTGGGAACCATTGCGGCCTACGCCTACTCCCTCTGGACCACCTTCTTTCCCCAATTTTTCGAGGCCCAGGGACTCCCCATCGACTACTACTACGAAATTGCCGTCGTTATTATCACCCTGATCCTCTTAGGCAGATTGCTAGAGAACCGGGCCAAAAAACAAACCTCTGAGGCCATTCGTAAATTAATGGGATTGCAGGCCAAGACGGCCCGTGTCATCCGAGATGGCCAGGAACAGGATATTCCCGTAGAAGCCGTTGAAATTGGCGATGTGGTGGTTGTCCGTCCCGGCGAGAAGATTCCGGTTGACGGAGAAATCCTAGAGGGACAATCGACTATTGATGAGTCGATGGTGACGGGAGAGTCGATTCCGGTTCAGAAAGCATCTGGCGATGAGGTGATTGGGGCCACAATCAACAAAACCGGGAGTTTTCGTTTCCGGGCCGCCCGAGTTGGCAAAGATACCGTGTTGGCCCAAATTGTGCGTTTAGTGCAAGAGGCCCAGGGAAGCAAAGCCCCAATTCAGAAAATCGCCGATCGCATCACCGGTTGGTTTGTCCCCGTCGTGATTGCGATCGCCATTCTGACCTTCATTCTCTGGTTCAACTTCACCGGCAATCTCACCCTGGCCACCGTTACCACCGTTAGCGTTTTAATTATCGCCTGTCCCTGTGCCTTGGGCCTGGCCACCCCCACCTCAATCATGGTCGGAACCGGACTGGGGGCTGAACATGGTGTTCTCATCAAAGGGGCCGATAGTTTAGAAATCGCCCATAAGATTCAAGCCATTGTCCTCGATAAAACCGGAACCTTGACTCAAGGACAACCCACCGTAACCGATTATGTCACCGTTGGAGGAACCGAACGAGAACTCGACTGGTTACGACTGGCGGCGGCGGTGGAACGTCAATCAGAACATCCCCTAGCCGAAGCCGTGGTGAACTATGCCGAGGCCCAAGGCATCGAACAGCCACTTCCCTCAGTTACTGACTTTCAGGCCCAGGAAGGAATGGGAGTCGAAGGAACCGTCGAAGGGCAACGAGTGCAAATTGGGACAACTCGTTGGATGGCTGAGTTAGGCTTAGACACTCAGGCGTTAGACGATCGCCGTCAACAATGGCAACACCAGGCCAAAACCACCGCCTGGTTAGCCATTGATGGGAACATCGAGGGCTTATTTGGGATTGCCGATGCCCTCAAACCCTCATCAATGGAGGCGGTGAAACAGCTTCATCGTCGGGGTTTAGAAGTAGTGATGCTGACAGGAGATAACCAGCAAACCGCCGAGGCGATCGCCCAAGACGTTGGAATTGACCGTATTTTTGCCGAAGTACGTCCCGATCAGAAGTGCGATCGCGTCAAAGAGTTGCAATTAGAAGGCAAAATTGTTGCCATGGTCGGCGATGGCATCAATGACGCTCCGGCACTGGCTCAAGCCAATGTGGGCATGGCCATTGGAACCGGAACCGATGTGGCGATTTCTGCCAGTGACATTACCCTCATTTCCGGCGATTTACGGGGAATTGTCCTGGCGATCGACCTAAGCCGGGCCACGATGAACAATATCCGTCAAAATCTCTTTTTTGCCTTTGCCTATAACAGTCTCGGGATTCCCCTAGCAGCCGGGATTCTCTATCCTCTCGTGGGTTGGCTGCTCAATCCTGTTTTCGCCGGTGCAGCAATGGCCTTGAGTTCGGTTTCTGTTGTGACCAATGCCTTGAGACTGCGTAAGACGAAACTGGTGGGATAGGGAACAGGGAACAGGGAACAGGGAACAGGGAACAGGGAACAGAAGGCAATAGGCAATAGGTTATGACCTGCTTCCCTTTCTCCGTGTCCTCGGACAACCACAAGGGATTGCCCCTACGTGGTTCTCCCTCTTCCCTTCCTCCCCTACTGCCTACTGCCTGTTCTTGCCCCTGTTGTTTATTTGGACTACTTTGATGAAGCTTGTTGACAAAGTTCTTATAACCTGCATTAGTGTCGCTATTCTGGGAGCAGGAGGAGCGATCGCGATGCCGGGGTCCTCTGACGTTGATCCCAACTCAACTGAATCCCAACCGTTTGAACAGATTGAGCAACCCCTCGGGGTGAAAGTCGCCGTGACCCTGGGTGGTTTAGGCTTAATAGGATTGGAACTCTGGTGGTTTTTGGGTCAACGCGACCCCTCAGATTAGGTTATTGACACGAAACCGCAACGAAACCGGCCAGCCGTGAATCTGAGTCATGCGTCCATTTTCAGCTTGAGGATGCCCAGACTTTCCCCACTACACCCAATTTCTGGAGGTACAAACGACATGGCTGCAAGCCACACAAGCATGATTATCAGTGATGCGATGGGGATTTCCCCACGCTTCGCGATCGCCGGGAAACCCCAATGGGCGATCGCTCAAGCCTCCACAGAAGCCGATTTTGGCATTTGTGATGAGTCAGATAAAACCGAAGACAGCGAGGAGGAGGCTGCATCAGAAAGCTGTGCGGTTCCCGAGGCTGGCGAAAGTTCGACTGAAGCCCCAGCCAGTGAGACAGAAGCGTCACAGCCGGCCGATCCCGGTGGGTCACAATCGTTATCTTGGGACACAGTCACAACCTTACCGATGGCGATGGTCATTCCCGTGGTCATCGTCATCACCATTCCCGCAGTTTGGCTCATTTTCAAACGACGTTCCAATAGCCAGCTTTAAGAGTTTCCCGTCGTTTTTAAGTTAGTCGTTGTTAAGTTAGTCGTTTTTAAGTTCTCCGTTTTCATAGGTTTTCATTTATGCGTAAACGCTCTCAACCCTGGATTCAGCGAAAATCACGCTTTATCATCGCCGCGATCGCAGCCTTAGGGGCCGTCATCACAGCCTATCTAGCGATTACCGCCTTCGCCGATGTCTCCGCCGCTTGTCCCACTGAAGGCTGCGATAAAGTCCTCTCCAGTCCCTATGCGGTGGTCTTTGGTTTACCTCTGGCCCTGTTTGGGTTCTTGGCTTATGTGGCTATGGGAGTGTTTGCTGTCGCCCCCTGGCTGATTAACCCAGAGACGAAGAAATCGCAGCGTCGTACTGTAGAGGATTGGACTTGGCGATTTCTGCTGATCGGCAGTGTCGCCATGGGGGTATTTAGTGCCTATCTCATGTACATCATGGTGTTTGAGATTCAGTCCTTCTGTCTCTACTGTGTCGCCTCGGCTATTTGTGCCTTAGCCTTATTAGGGCTGACGCTGGCGGGACAACATTGGGAGGATATTGGGCAAGTCATCTTTACCGGAATTATCGTCGCCTTTATTACCTTTGTCGGTTCTCTGGCCATCTACTCGCCAATTCATAGCCCGACAGCCGAAACCGAAACCAGTAGTGGTTATGCCATCAGCACCACCTCAACCCCTGATAGTATTGCCCTGGCTCAACATCTGCGTGAGCGTGGCATCAAGATGTATGGGGCGTTTTGGTGTGATTTCTGTCAACGTCAAAAAGAATTGTTTGGCCGGGAAGCCGCTGAGGAACTCGATTACGTCGAATGTGATGAGAATGGGGTTAATCCGAACCCCGCCGCCTGTCAAGCCGCTGGAATTCAGAGTTATCCCTCTTGGGAGATTGATGGAGAACTTCAGCGGGGACTGATTCCCCTGAATGAATTAGCCGATTTATCGGGATATACCGGTTCCCGTGATTTTCAAGCGAATTAAGTTAGATCAAGCTTTGTTTTATGCGTTATCCTCTGTTATCTCGTCGTCAACTGCTCACACTTATGGCGGGGACGACGGGTGCTGTGCTATTAACTCAATGTCGCGGACAAGGGCGATCGCCCGTCACAAACACCGAGACAGACACTGTCACAGATACCGAGTTGATGGCCCAAGCGGTGGAAAGGTCCGCCGATGGCCTGTTGCACGTCCGCTTGGAAGCGGTGGCCAGCCAGTTAAATGTGGCCGGACAGGAAATTCCCATCTTTACCTATAACGGCCAGTTCCCGCCGCCGCGTTTAGAAGCCTCTCCCGGCGATCGCGTTCGCATTGACTTCCACAATCGCCTAGACGAACCGACCAATCTCCATTTCCACGGATTGCATATTCCCCCCACGGGAAATGCGGATAATACGTTCTTGGAGGTAGCCCCTGGAGGGAGTCAACGCTATGAGTTTACGATCCCCGAAGACCATCCGGCGGGAACCTTTTTCTATCATCCTCACCGTCATGGCTGGGTCGCCCATCAGGTGTTAGCGGGACTGGGGGGACTCTTTGTCATCCGAGGCGACCTCGATGAGATTCAGGACGTTAAACAAGCCACGGAACACTTTGTCATCCTCAAGGATTTTGCCGCCGATTTCCGGGATCTCTCCGGGGGACATATGGCCATGATGGCGGGACGAGAAGGAGAGTTTGTCACCGTTAATGGGGAGATAAGGCCCAGTTGGAGGGTTCCTAATGGTGAACTCTTGCGGTTGCGGTTTGTTAATACCTCCAACGCCCGCTTTTATAATCTTGCCTTAGACGATCGCCCCTTTTATCTCATTGCTACCGATGGCGGGGCGATCGCACAACCGAGGGAACTATCAGAATTATTACTCTCTCCGGGGGAACGGGCCGATGTCTTGGTTCGCGGTGATGAGGGTACAGCCTCAGTGAACTTAGTCAACCGTCCCTACAGCCGCAGCCGTATGGGCGGTGGGATGATGGGCAATGGAGGTGGAATGGGCCGCATGGGCCGGGGTCGGATGGGAATGGGCCACATGGGTGGCCGACGGTCTGATGAGGCTGAGGTGTTGGCAACGATTAGCTATGACGGAGACCCAGTTTCGGGGCGATCGCTGCCCCGTCAATTGCGGCCCGTGGACACCTTACCCGAACCGAGTCAAACCCGCCGGTTTGTCTTTAATCATGGTATGGCTCGGGGGCAAGGAATGGTGTTTTTAATCAATGGAAAGACCTTTGACAGCGATCGCACCGATGTGCAAGTGCAACTCGGCCAGGTTGAGGATTGGGACATCGTCAATGAGGGAATGTTCGATCACCCGTTCCATCTGCATACCAACCCCTTTCAGGTGATGAGTCGCAATGGTCAACCTGAACGCGATCGGGCCTGGAAAGATGTGGTGTTAGTCAAAGCCGGGGAGACGGTTCGTATTCGCACTCGCTTCCAGGACTTTCCAGGCCGAACCATGTACCACTGTCATATTCTCGATCATGAAGATCAAGGCATGATGGGGGTTGTGGAGATGCAGGCCTAGGGTTTCATCAGCCGCTGTTTAGCCACTTGCCAGAAGGCTTCGAGTTCCTCGATGCTATAGTCCGAGAGGGGGCGATCGCAGGCGGCTTCGACTTGGCTAAAGCGGGCTAGGAAGCGATCGTGGGTTCCCTGGAGTGCCGCTTCGGGGTCGAGGTCATACCAGCGGGCTAAGTTCACCAACACAAAGAGTAAATCTCCGAGTTCCTCCTCTTGGCGTTGGCGACTTTCGTGGGCGATCGCCTCCTGAAATTCCCCGAGTTCTTCCTGGAATTTTTGCCAAACATCCTCCACCTTATCCCACTCAAATCCGACAGCAGCCGCTTTTTGAGAAATCTTCTGACTGGCTTTTAACGGCGGTAGCGTGCGAGCATAACGGGCAAGTTTAGAACTCAGTTGTGTCTCATCTTCTCCCTTTTCTGCCGCTTTAATCGCCTGCCAGGTTTCCCGAACTTGATCGGGGGTCTTGGCCTCAGCATCGGCAAAGACATGAGGGTGACGACGAATCAATTTTTCGGTGATCCCCTCGGCGACGTCTGTTAGGGAAAAATCCCCCGCTTCCTGAGCGATTTGGGCCTGTAACACGACCTGAAGTAAGAGGTCCCCGAGTTCCTCAGAAATATGCTCAGAATCTCCGCGACGAATGGCATCGACGCTTTCATAGGCTTCTTCGATGATATAGGGGATCAAGCTTTCCGGGGTCTGTTCTAAATCCCAAGGACATCCGCCCTCGGGATCACGGAGTTGGCCTACCACCTGAATTAGCTGGTCTAGGGCAGTCAGGGCGTTAGACGATGGGGAGGGGCGATCGCTCATAGGTCGTTGAAAGGCTCGTTGAAAGGCTCGTTGATATTTTACTGTAACGTTTAGTTAAAACCTCTTGCATCTGCGGGACCCACTTCTTATAGTAGTAATCAGAAGCAAATACAACGCTTCTGAAACAGATAACACACAGCGCAGTCCACATTAGTTAAAGAGGTAAACACGCTGTTAATTCTAACATCTGTTCAACTCCAACAAACAACGGCATCCGCCCAAGCGACTGAAACTTCCACCACCTAGTTGACCCGGAGCAATGCAGCTTCAACCCTTCCTGGGGAGATTGACCTGTTGCATCTCCAAGATGTCTTTAGAAACATGGGGAAATCACTCGTCCGACTGGTCTGGGTGCCGTTGTTGTTTTGATGGTATTATTTTGATGGTATTGTTTTGATGGTTTTGATAAGCTAGGGACTATCAAGACCTTTAGCCGTTCATCATTTATGAGTTCAAAACAACCCGCTTGGTCGACTGGTGTGACCCGAGTTGGGCAGGAGTTTGAGTCTACCGCCTTAGACGTTTTATCCGGTCAGGTTCCCGACACGTTTCAGGGAACCCTCTATCGCAACGGTCCTGCGCGACTCCAGCGGGGCGATCGCCATGTGGGCCATTGGTTTGATGGCGACGGGGCTATTCTTGCCGTCGAGTTTAATCAGGGCCAAGCTAGAGGTCAATATCGGTTCGTACAAACCGCCGGCTACCAAGCCGAAGCCGAAGCTGGAACCCTTCTCTACGGAGGTTACGGAACCCAAGCCTCGGGATCTCTCCTCAGCCGCTGGCGGAAACCCCCAAAAAACGCCGCCAATACCTCCGTTTTAGCCCTCGACGATCGCCTCCTGGCCCTGTGGGAAGGCGGAAAACCCCATGTTCTCGATCTCGATACCCTAGACACCCTGGGATTAGAAGACATCGACGTTCCCACCTACTCAGCCCATCCCAAATGGGATCATCACAGCGGCGAGATCTTCAACTTCGGCATCGATTATGGCCGGCAAAACGCCCTAAATCTGTTCGTCTGCGACAGCCAAGGAACCCTAAAACGCCAGGGCCAGCATCCCCTCGAACAAATCTCCCTGATTCACGACTTTGTTCTCGCCGGAGACTATCTTGTCTTTTTCCTTCCCCCCCTAGAGATTCCCCTCTTGCGGATTCTCTTCGGCCTAACCACCATCAACGATGGCTGTCGCTGGGTTCCGAGACGGGGAACTCAAATTCTAATTTTCGACCGTCACAGCCTCACCCTCGTCAGTCGCGGCGAAGCTGATCCCTGGTTTCAATGGCATTATGGCAACGGATACGTCAATGAAGCCGGTCATATTGTCGTGGATGTGGCGCGTTACCCCGACTTCACCACCAATCAACGACTCGCCGAAATTGCCAGCGGCCACACCAACACCGCCGCCGAAGCCTATCTCGATCGCCTCATTCTCGACCCCCAAACCGCTAACATCTTAGCCAGTGAGTGCTTGTGCGATCGCTCCTGTGAATTTCCCACGGTTGCCCCAAATCACGTCGGCCACAACGCTTCAGCCTTCTATCTGTCCCTACATCGTCCCAACGTCAACACCGCCCAAGACCTCTACGGGGCGATCGGGCGTTACGATGTCGAGCAAGGAACCCTGGAGAGTTTTGACTTTGGCGACAGTCGTTATCCCACAGAACCCATTTATACCCCCAACGGCGAAGGCGGCGGCTGGCTGCTAACGGTAGTTTATGATGGCAACGGCGATCGCTCTGAAGTCTGGATCTTCAACGCCGCCCACCTCGACGAACCGGTGTGTCGTCTCGGCTTACCCGAGGTCATTCCCCTCGGCTTTCACGGAACCTTCAGCAATACGTTAAATTAAAAAACGCAGCCAAAAAACATCAAGAGAAGGCACGCCACTTGCGGATTGCCCCCACTATTGCCTGTTACCGATTACTAGCTTGCCTCTTGCCTTCTCCCCCCCTCTTGCCTCTTGCCTCTTGCCTCTTGCCTTACCTAACCATGACCTCCCCCGAACCTCAACCCAGCTTCGTCAAACTCGCCATGCGGAATATGGTCCGTAAAGGTGGAAAATCTCTCTATCACTTCTTTTTAACAACCTTTGGACTTCTCGCCTTACTGGTGGGACTCGCCTATCTAACCCACTAAACCCGTCATGGCCATTCTTCTTGATTTGAGCGTACAACACCATGAGGGACTTGCCCGAGATCATCCCCGAGACTATCTTGATAGTTTAGTCAGCGAGACCCTGTGGTGCGATCGCCTCCAAGCATGGCTAGCGAATCTTTCTCCCGAGGAAATCCCCCAAGGAAACCATCCACCCTTGGGGTATGAACTCTGCTTGCGGTTCACCGATGACAGCGAAATTTGTCAGCTAAATCGTCAGTACCGACACAAAGACCAGCCGACAGATGTGTTAGCGTTTGCAGCAATGGAGTCTGAAATACCGCAGATCGGTGTAGCCTTACCGCTATCTCTCGGGGATATCGTCATCTCCCTAGATACCGCTCAACGACAGGCTCAAACCCTCGGTCATTCATTGGACAGCGAGTTAACATGGTTAGCGGCCCACGGTTTCCTGCATCTACTGGGATGGGATCACCCCGATGACGAGAGTTTAGCGGCGATGCTTCAGCGTCAGGCCCAGCTACTCGCGTGCGTCGAGATAGCTGTTAACCTTGATCTGCCTCGGATTCTCTCCAAGACCCCTTCCTAGGATTGTGTAGGATGAATCTAAATCTTTTTGAGGCTATCGCCGAACGTCCCAAGACTCGCTATCCCATGTCCCCCGGTGCGCCGAATCCGACTCCCAAGAATAAGGCCTATGATCGTCAGTTATCCTGGCAAGTCGCCCAGAGTCTCTGGGCCAGCTTCCGCTATGCGACTCAGGGTATTGGTTATGCGTTCGTCACCCAGCGTAATTTTCGTATCCATGTGTTGATTGGTTCGATCGCCCTAGGCTTAGGACTTTCCCTAAATCTCGAAGCCGTCAAAATGGCGGTGATTGCCCTAACCATTGGTTTGGTGTTGGCCCTGGAACTGATTAACACCGCCATTGAGTCCGTGGTGGATTTGACGGCACAACAGACCTATCACGACTTAGCCAAAATTGCCAAAGACTGTGCAGCGGGGGCCGTCTTGGTAGGGGCGATCGCCTCCCTGATTGTCGCCCTATCCCTACTCATTCCCCCCCTCTGGACTCGTCTGTCCTCCCTACTGGGCTAATCTGATCCTCCTATCTCCCCCTAGACTCCATGATCATTGTCATCGACAACTACGACAGTTTCACCTACAACCTGGTTCAATACCTCGGAGAACTCGGACAAACCCTACCTGTCGCTGCCGAGATTCAGGTTTACCGTAATGACTGCATCAGCATTGAGCAAATTCGTCAACTCAATCCCGATGGCTTGGTCATTTCGCCAGGGCCGGGTCGTCCTGAAGATGCCGGGGTGTCGTTGGCGGTGATTAAGGAGTTGGGGCCGACGTTACCCATTTTGGGAGTTTGTCTGGGCCATCAGAGTATGGGCCAGGTCTTTGGCGGTCAGGTGGTTGCGGCGGATGAACTGATGCACGGGAAAACCTCCCCCATTTACCATAACAATCAGGGGGTATTTGCCGGTTTAGAGAACCCCTTTACCGCAACCCGCTATCATAGTCTGGTCATTGATCGCGCCACTTGTCCCGAGGTGTTAGAGATTACGGCTTGGGTCGAAGATGGCACGATTATGGGCGTGCAACATCGTGAGTATCCCCATATTCAAGGGGTACAGTTTCATCCAGAGAGTATTTTGACCGGATCGGGGAAAGCGTTGTTGCATAATTTCTTGGTGAGTCTCAAACAGGCCGCAACGGTCTAAGTATCACGCTATGAAACGGCGACAACTGATTCGGTATTTGCAAGTGGGGGCGATCGCCACCACCGTCACTAGCCTAGCCGGGAGAGGGTTCGCCCAATCCCCAACTCAAGGGCGCTTGGAGATTGAATATCTCGGTCACACCTGTTTTCGCTTTACGGGTGAAGGTCGCCGGGTTCTCAGCAATCCCTTCCGCCCCGGAGGCTGTACGGCGGGCTATCCTGAACCGAATGTTGAGGAGACCGATGTGGTTCTCATCAGCAGTTTTCTCCTCGATGAAGGGGATATTGAGAATGTCCCCGAGAGTAAATTGCTGTTTGAGTCAGGCATTTTCCAAATGCAGGGGATGCGCTTTGAGGGGATTCCCATCGCCCACGATCGCCTCAATGGACGGCGTTTTGGTACAAACATGATGTGGCGTTGGCAACAGGGAGGTCTGAATGTTGTCCATCTTGGCGGCGCAGCGGCCCCCATCAGCAACGAACAGCGGATTCTCCTCGGCCGTCCCGATATCGCTTTGATTCCCGTCGGCGGCGGCGACAAAGCCTATAATCCCGAAGAAGCCAAAGCCGCTATTAACCGCCTCAATCCTCGTATCGTGATCCCGACTCATTACCGCACTCGCGCCGCTGATGACGATACCTGTAATATTCAGCCCCTCGACGACTTCCTCGCGATGATGGAGGGAACCCCAATCCGTCAACAAGCCGATAACCGGATTGTTCTAACTCCCAATGATCTCCCCGAGGGCGATCGCCTCATGCTTGTTCTGACTCCTCCCCTGTTGTAACCCGTCACCTCATTTCCATGTCCAATCTCTACCCCTGCGCCCAACGTCGCCAACAACTCCTGACGAAACTCAATCAGGGAACCGCCATTTTTAGAAGTGCGCCCATGGCGGTGATGCACAACGACGTGGAATACACCTTCCGCCAAGATAGTGACTTTTTCTATCTCACCGGCTTTAACGAACCCGAAGCCGTGGCCGTCCTCGCCCCTCACCATGATGAGCATCAGTTTATCCTCTTCGTGCGCCCCAAGGACTTAGAACGGGAGATTTGGACCGGTTATCGCACTGGGGTTGAGGCGGCCCAGGAGCGATATGGGGCGGATATCGCCTATTCCATCGAGGAACTCGACGAGAAGCTACCGGAGTACCTCAAGGGGGGCGATCGCATCTACTACCACCTCGGACGAGACGAAGCCTTCAACAATCGTATCCTCCGTCATTGGCGTAAACAACTAGCCCTCTACCCCAAACGAGGAACCGGCCCCATCGCCCTCGAAGATCCCAGCCCCCTCCTCCATCCCCTGCGGTTGGTGAAAACCCCCGAAGAATTGCAACTGATGCGCCAAGCGGCCGACATCGCCGTCGAAGCCCATAACCTCGCCCGCGACATCGCCCAGCCCGGACGCTACGAGTACGAAGTGCAAGCGGAGATGGAACGGCTGTTTACCCTCCACGGAGGAAGCCCCGCCTATCCCTCCATCGTTGCTTCCGGCGGCAACGCCTGCATCCTGCATTATGTCGAAAATACCCGCCAGATGGAAGAGGGCGATTTACTCCTCATTGATGCCGGGTGTTCCTATCAGTATTATAACTCAGATATTACCCGAACTTTTCCAATTTCCGGTAAATTTTCTCCGGAACAAAAAATTATCTATGAACTGGTTTTAGAAGCCCAAAAACAGGCGATTAGCAAAATCGCCCCCGGCATTCCCTACAACGAACATCACGACACCGCCGTTCGCGTCATTGTCGAAGGCTTACTCGACCTCGGCTTACTCTCGGGAGACCCCGACGAACTGATTAAAGCCGAACAATATAAACCCTTCTATATGCACAAAACCGGGCATTGGTTGGGCTTAGATGTCCATGATGTGGGGGTCTATCAACATGGAGAGGACAACTGGCATATTCTGCAACCTGGAAATGTCCTCACCGTCGAACCGGGCATCTATATTTCGCCCTACCTGAAACCCGCCAGCCGAGAGGTCGATGATGTCACCATTGAACAGCCTCCTGTTGACCCCAAATGGCATGGAATTGGGGTACGAATTGAAGATGATGTCCTCGTGACTGAATCCGGGTGTGAAATTCTAACCGCTGGCGTTCCTAAATCCGTGGATGCTATGGAACGATAATGACCTTTACCTAATGCCCTATCTCACCTTTAACGTCCTCCTGTTTTATCAACCTCCGGGGTCGGTTCATCGTCCGACGATTATTTCTGAGAATGAGATTTTATGTGGGGCGGCGTTCAAAACTGAGTATCGATTTAATCGACTCAAACAACTCGAAGCCCCCATCGGAACCTATGATATTGCCCCTCTCATTGCCCAGATTCCGGCAGTTCAATATCCTGAGTTAGTGGTGGTTCGGGCGGACGCCACTCGTCTAAACTTTCCCACCAACTTACACCTCTTAAATTGTCCTAAATTACTGATTGTCGGGGATACGCAACATTTAGAAACCCCCATCCGTACTCTGACGGACTATGCTGTTCAGGAAGGCTTTGATTTCGTGATGTCTGACCATAAACGGCAGCATCTTCATTTTTTCCAAGAAGCGGGCTGTAAGAACGTATTTTGGCTCCCTGGCTTCAACATTTACCCTCACCCGCAACCCCCTTGTCCTCACCCAGAGTATCCGGTGTCATTTGTCGGACAAATTGGCCCCTTACATCCCTATCGTTATTATATTCTCGATGAGATGACCACTCGGGGAATTCCCCTAGAAACCTTTAGTGGCAGTCAGGAGAAGGCGGCTGAAGTCTATGCTAACAGTCAAATCAACCTCAATGTGAGTCTCAATGGAGACTTGAATATGCGGGTGTTTGAGGTGTTGTCAAGTGGCGGATTTTTGCTCACTGATAGCCTTAAACCGGAGGCGGGATTAGAGGCATTATTTGAAGTTGGCAAACATCTGGATACCTATGAGAGTAAGGCAGACTTATATCAGAAAATACAGTATTACTTAAACCATCCAGAGTTAACGCAACAGATAGCAAAAGCCGGTTCTGAGTTGTTTTGGCAACAGCATCAGCCAGAACAGAAGGTTCAACAGCTTTTAGACCATCTTCAAGGTCGTTTGTTGCCGAATTTCTATCAAGCGACTTCTGATTTACGCAGTCAGTTTGTCACCAGTACCGATACGGGCGATCGCCACCAGCATATTGCCTTTTATGAGTATATCCAAGAACAACATCGGCAAATTCCTAAGTTAAACCTTATCATTTGGGGAGAGTGTGATCCTCGCTGGGTGGCTGATGTCGTAGATTTATCTCGCTTACAAGTCTATTGGGTATCTCCGCCTCGAAACTCTGCTGTGTCATCTCAACTCTTAGAATCCTGTCAATTGGGCGATCGCATCGAATATCTAACCCCCTCAGATATCGCCCAACATCCCGAATTTCGGGAACTCTCCACGGACAATCTCAGCCATCAAACCATTTTGGTGGTCGATATTCAGCAATACGAGACGGGACAGTTAATTCCCCTACTAAAATCCCTACTGGCCCATACCTTAGTCTTAACCTGTCCTCAAGGTTTCCCCAGTCCTGACTTGCTAGAGTCCTTAAATCAGGACCTGTTTCAATACTACTTCTTTCAGGTTTCCTTTGACCCCCTCGCGTATCGTCTCAATGTTATTACGCAATTTAATCCGAGTTTTCAGTCTCTCTTAGATATCGTTGAGAACTATCACAAGAATCCAGGCGATCGCCAAGCCCTCCATCTCATCCGACAACTGCGTAAAGCCGTCACCCAACAATGGCTAAATCTCGCCTATACCGAACTCTGTGACCAAATTGATGGGCAACTTGGCGACCTCCATTCAGCCCTCTTAGATAGTCCCTTACGCCAAGACACCCTCAACGAAGACGACCGGCGATTTTTCCAGAAACTCCAACAACTCTTTAGCCCCAAAACCCCCGAGAATCGCCTCTCCCAAGCCTTTCTCGCCGCCACCCTCTATGGCTATCCCCATCAATTCCCCGTTTCCTATCACGACCTCCCCTTTCCCGGTTGGCTAAATGAATTTCTCCTAGCCTACGTCTTATCTACACCGCGAATTTTTCAAGACCCCGGCGATGTAGAAAAATATCATACTCACCTAGAGAATTGGCTTAGCTATCTCCATCCAAACATCCTCAATCATCCCAATAGTCCCAGTTGGCAGGCTGTGAACGAAGTCTTTGCCGAACGGGCGAATTTAACACCTTTATATTTCAGCCAACGCAGTCCCCTCCGGCTACAAAAGAAGCGGGCCGACCTTCTCGAACAAATCCTCTACCAACAGCGATCGCCCCTCAGTTACAAATTTCCTCCCCGTCCCCCCCGGACTAAAATTCGCCTTGGAGTGTTAGCCAACAACTACAGAGACAATCCCCAAACCTACTACAACCTTGCCGGTATTAAACATCTCGATCGCAGCCAATTTGAAATTTATCTCTATAGCCTCCAGATCACAAAAGAAACCTACGAAGACTACTGCTGGAATTATGCCGATGAAGTCGTCCCCCTGGGTCATCTAAATCTCCTGCAACGAGTTCATACCATCCGTTCCGATGACCTAGATATTTTGCTAATTGGCAGTAACCTCGTCACCCGGTCATCTCCCCTCACCTTCCTCTGTAGCTACCGTCTGGCCCGCCATCAGATTACCAACCTCTCCTGTTTAACCACCACCGGAATGCGTCACATCGACGCCTACATCGCCGGAACCCTCACCGCCAACCATCCCATCGACCATAGCGAAACCCTCCTCACCCTAGAGGGGTCAGGCTTCTGTTTCGACCTTCCCCAAGACCAACCTGATTTAACCGTCAAAATCGAGCGATCGCAGTGGCATCTCCCCGAGAATACCACCGTCTTCATCTCCGCCGCCCATATGCGACTTCTCCACCCCGAAGTTCGCCAAACCTGGGGTCAACTCCTCGCCGAGACTCCCAACAGCATCCTCGTCCTCCATCCCTTCGGCGACGACTGGCGACCCCATCGGGAACTAGAAATGCCCTTTTTCCGGCAAATGCAACAGGTTCTGCAACAGCATCAAGTCGCCCTAAAACGATTATTACTTGTGAAGTCTCTCCCGAGTTGCAGCGACCTCCGCTATCTCCTCAAACAAGCCGACATTTACCTCGACGCCTTCCCCCACTCCCAAGCCAGTAGCCTCCTCCATCCCCTGCAACTCGGTCTCCCCATCGTCACCCTAGAAACCAAGCAACGTCCTCTCAGCCAAGGGGCGGCCCTCCTCCGAGAACTCGGACTCCCCCACCTCGTCACCCAAACCCCCGACGACTACCGACAACTGGCCCAACACCTCGCCAGCAACCCCGACCTACGACAACAAACCCAACGCCAGCTACAAACCCAAATGGCCACCTCGCCTCCCTTCCTCAACACCCAAAAATTCGCCCAAAACCTCACCCACCTCTATCACAAACTCCTCTAATCTTCTATTCCCTGTTCCCTATTCCCTATTTCCTCAAAAAACCACCACCGA
Source organism: Phormidium lacuna HE10JO (assembly GCA_900149785.2). Lineage (GTDB taxonomy): Bacteria > Cyanobacteriota > Cyanobacteriia > Cyanobacteriales > Geitlerinemataceae > Sodalinema > Sodalinema lacuna_A. The sequence continues at coordinate 27,515 of FSSI02000021.1, forward strand.
ACTACCCCTAGCCCGCCTCATCCACTCCGCCACTAATTGCTTTCGCTGTTTCCGCAACTGGATATCAAAATAACTCTCAAAGATTGTCTGAACAATGGGTAAATCTGACGTGGGATAGGCAATTCCCGCCAGACCTGAGAGAACATCATGGGAGATGAAATACGGCTCAGGAATGGCAACGGCTGGTAGGCTAGTATAGCCTAACTCAACGAGTGCGATCGCCCGATGTTTTCCTCCTTCAATATAAAACAAAAAATCATTATCTTTGAGCAAAAAATATCCGCAAATATGAAGATTTGGATAGCCAAATTTATCCGGGTCATATCCATTTAACCGAATAGATTGAATGAGTGTATTTAATCGATACTTTTCGTAGTTAAGTTTCTCAAACTCAACTGGACCAAGATGTTGATTTTGCCCAGACTTACGTTCTTTTACATCTAACTTGGACTCAATATCAAAGTGCCAAGGAAGTTCGAGTGAATGCCAAAAACGTTTATCTAATCCTAACGTCAAAGCCTCCAATGTATTCCCCGGCTGATAATTTTGGTAGAACTCATCCATACTTTGGTCAACTTCAAAAAAATTGAGTAATGGATGTTCACCTTTTGCATACCGCCAACCATAGCCCCAAACACATTTTTCAATTGGGACATTAAAACAAAATTCATGAGAATTACGGGCAATAGCGAGTAAGCCAATATCTTGAAATGTAATTGGCTGACCCTGTTGATAGAGTTTTCTGGGTTTTTGATATTCCATGAACTGATTTTATACCAATTTTCAGAAGTCGTGCCATAGATGTCTGTAGGGGCGAACGGCTGTTCGCCCTCCTCGGTGTCAGATGTATAGCAAGCATTTCGAAAAATGGTATTACGCTCTTTTCATCCAGTCCGCCAAACACGACATTCTCCGTTGTCGCAACCTTTCATTAAAGTAACTTTTAAATATCTCATAAACTGTTGACATTACAGTTGCAGAATAGCCTGCTTTCGATAATAATTCAAGATGTTGACATGAAATCAAGCGCGGCATTCGTGGCACAAAAATACTAAATGTCACCGGTAAACTTGTATAGCCTAGTCTTGACAATGCAGCAGCTTCATGCTTTCCTGCGGTCACATGAAAAACGAAATCATTATCACGTATCATGAAGTAACCCCAAATAGGGCTATATAGTCCATTTTTTAGCTGATAGTCCCCTGTTTGAATTGAGGTAAAAACCTGTTGAAACTTGTTTTTTTCTAACTCTAGCTTGTTCGAGTTAAGTGGGCCAACTTGGCTGCTTAGTTCATTATGGCAAAGTTTAATCGTAGCAGACTCAACACACTCTATCTGACAACGCCAAGGTAGAGTCAAAGAGTTCCACCCACCATCATGAGGTTCAAATGTAAGAGCTTCCAAAGCACTCCTGGGTTGATATTTTTGGTAAAATTTATCTAAAGTTTGATTGTTGTCATACACATTATAAAATGGGTTTTCGCCCGCAGTAAATCGCCAACCATAACCCCAAACGCACTTTTCTAGCGGAACCTGGAATGCGAATTGATACGCATCACGAGCTAGAGACAAAAACCAGGCATCTTTAAGATTAATGGCATTCCCATCTTTATAAAGCAGTTTAGGCAGGAAATTATATTTTAGGCTCATTATTGATATCTTTGTATTCATAGCATTTTTCAAGATTCATGCGATAAATAGCTGTAGGGGCGAACCCTTGTGGCCCTCCTCGGTGTAGGATGTCTGGCAGGCATATCAAAAAATGGTATCAAATCTATAAACCTACCTTAGAACCACGTTTTTTGATAAAAAAATACAGGTTTACACATCAGAGTCTAATCGTGCTAAATTCAGCCACTCCGACAAACAATTAACACGGCGTTGACGTAATGACGCATCAAAATAACTCTCAAAAATTTGTTGAACCACCCCTCGCCGGTTCGCAGCATAGGCAACACCCGCCAAAAAATCAAGATGCCAAGGAGTCACCAGGCGCGGCATTCGTGGCACAATCGAGGTAAAAGTTGCCGGTAACGTTTGCGACCCTAATTCTACCAAGGCCGCCGCTCGATGTTGTCCATTGACCACCAAAAAGCGATAATCTTGGTTACTGACCAAGAAATAGCCAAAAATATGTTGGTCTGGCGAGGCATAATAACTGGTCATATAGCCCATCGTCCGAATCGATTGCAGTACCTCCCGCAACCGAAACTTCTCTAAGTTAAGCCGTTCCAAACTCACCGGGCCACAATGAGGCCGACCATGTTCCGGTCCTAACTTATTTTCTCCAGAAAACGTTTGCGGCTCAACCTCCACTCGCCAGGGTGTTTCCAGGGAATCCCAACCTTGAGCTGTATGATCTAAGGTTAAGGCTTGTAAGCAATTTTCAGGGCGATAGTGAGTATAAAATTGGTCTAAACTCGCTTCACAGCTAAAAAAGACATTGAGAGGGTTTTCCCCCTTCCCATAAGGCCAGCCATAGCCCCAGACACATTTTTCAATAGGAACCTGGAAGTAATACTGATACGCATCCCGTGCCGTCGTCAGCCGTTTGACATCATCCAACTCAATCGGTTTCCCTCGGCGATACATCTCCAGATGATGGGAATCATCTAATATCTCCTGCATCCGTGGATTGTCGATTGGATTGAGCATGACAACGGTTTCAAAAATTCAACAACATCAAGACTGGCGATTCACAACTGGCAATTCACAACTGGCAATTCACAACTGGCGATTCACAACAGGCGATTCACAACAGGCGATTCACAACTGGCGATTCACAACATAGAGGACAGCCCCCAGTTCAGAGTTTCTCCAGAGTGATGGAGACAACGTGAAGGTGGGGGCTGTAACTCGTAGATGCAACTCGTAGATGCACAGAGTATCCCTAATTAGAACAAGGTCACTGGGTCATTGCTAATGGCTTCAGTGGTCACCAAGTCATTGGCCACCGTGCCACCCACATCACCACCCAAGTTTACACCCGGTAAACGAGCGATGAGTTTCGCACCACCTTGGACACCCAGGTAGAGTCCTTGCGCTTCCACATCAAAGAAGAGCTGACCCTCCTGGCTGAAGTCAACGCTCAAGTCAGCGGCTGAGGTTGCACCAATGGCGAAGGCTTCATGGAAATAGCCCGAACCATTGAGAACGTTGTCAAAATCACCGTAGGTCGTGCCACCATTAACAGCACCCGAACCATCGGCAATCACACCATAGAGCGCACCACGACCACGGAATAGCCGAACGGACTCAGATGTAACACTGAACTGACTGCTTTCGAGGACAATTTTGTCCCGGCCCACCTGGAAGTTGTTGAGGGTATCAATCCCCACAGCTCCTGAGAAAACCCCTTTGGTGAAGGTGGTCCCGCTGGGCGCGCCGTCAGCACTGGTTCCATTGGCACCGATAAACTGACCATTGCTACCAACAAGCAGGTTGCTGCTACTCAACCCAGTTCCAACACTGATGTCTGAGGTTGCATTAGTCCCGAGGCTCAGGAAGTCGTTGGAGTAGAAGGAACGGAAAGACTTCTGCAACGTGAAGCCGGTTTCAAAAGCAGAACGGAAGAGAACACGGTTGTTGCCCCCTTTACCCAAGTCAATCAAGTCACCATTGCTGATGCCTGAGAAATCTAGGGCAACCTTAGAGGCCTTCGCACCCTGAATTTGGAACCCGTTGTAGGTGCTGCTAGATTGCTCAAACTGGACGCCACCGCCATAGATGACATCATTGCCAATGCCAGCGGTGATGATATCGCCAAAGCCTGCCCCTTGCATGACGTTGTTCCCGCCGCTGACGCTGATGTTCAGACTCACGGCAAAAGAACTACTGAAGGAGGCACTGCTACTGAAGCCGAGAACGTCATTGCCCTCGCCGCCGGTAATCGAAATGGCTTCTTGTTCCCCTTCGGGGTTGCCCTCGGCATCAAGAACCGCACTGAGGTCATTGAGAACGATGCGGTTGTCACCGGATAATGCGGTGAAACTGGCTCCCGAGTACGCCAGGTTCACGTTGATGGTGTTGGAAATACCACCGACGAGAATTTGACCGCCTTGGAAGACGTTGGTGACGTTGATGCTAGAGGATTCACTTTGGCTGAAGTCAAAGACACCCCCTTGACCCAGGGTGAGAGCTGTCAAGGTGTTTTTACCCTGACCCGCTTTACCGGCTTGAAGCCGACCGAAGACGGAACCGCTGATGTTAAATTCATTTTCACCGCCGCCGAAGGTCATGACCCCGGTTTCGGAGATACAGTCAGAGCCAGAGAGATTTACGGTGTTGTTGCCGTCGCCAGCGGTGACGTTCCCGCTGACCGTGCTACCGACATCAATCGTGTTGTCACCATCGCCAGCATCGACGCTACCGGAGACGTTGCCCAAGTCAAAGAAATCGTCGCCACTGCCGGTTTTCGTGACTCCCGAGGCGTCGTCGGTAATCTCGATGAAGTTGGAACTGTTGCCAGTGCCGGTGGTGACACCGCCAGTTTTCAAGGAGACGGAGCGATTTTGTTCACCGGTGAAGACGAAGTTTCCATCCCCTTGCACCACGTCTTGAGCGCCAACGGTGACGGCAATATCACTATTGCCTGCATTGACACCGATGTAGGTGTTGACACTGGCACCGGAGAGGTCTGCTTGGATGTACTGGTTGGCGGTAAAAATGAAGGTGTTGTTGCCCGCAGCACCTTCGTCTCCGCCGATGAGGGTGTCGCCGGGGCCACTTTCGCTGGCATCGATGGTGTCATCTCCCGCACCTCCGATGAGGACGTTGTTACTGGCTTCTCCTTCGGCCAGTTCAATGTCGCCCAATTTAGCGACGAGGAGATTGTCGCCGGCATCACTACCGGTGGCGAAGTCGTTCCCACCGCGCAGGGTATTGCCCATACCAATACCGATAACGGTGTTGTTGCCGAAATCGCTCTTGATGTTGGGGTTGTCTCCCCAAAATTCCGAGTCGCTGCCGGCCATCATGATGGTGTCATCCCCTTTGTCTCCAAAGGCTTTGATTTGGGCCGGAAGCGGTAACCCAGCACCGCCGGTTCCCATGAGAATGTCGTTACCGACGCCGCCAAAGAGGAAGACACCGATGCCAACATTGATGCCGATGGCCAAACTATCTTTTCCAGCGTTGCCAAAGAGTTGGTGATTGTCACCGCCGGCAACATAGAGGTAGTCGTCCCCGACATCACTGCCGTCAAAGCTAGCATTGAAGTTGGCATCACCGATGAGGATGGCCCCGTCGACTTGACTGCCCTGCACTTCGAGACTGTCTGAACCTAAACCGCCTCCGAGGATGGGGTTGTCGGCGGTGCTGTCGCTACCAACGGCGACTTGGTCGTTTTCCTGTCCACCGTAGAGGCTATCGGGACGCTCGATACTGATGGATAGGAGGCTATCGAGACCGGTGTTGCCGAATAGGAAGTTGTTGCCTTCGGGGCCGCCGGTGATGTTGTCATTGCCGCCACGGCCGGCTATGGTGTCTCCGCCAACGACGCCTAGGAGGGTGTCGCTGCCGCCACCGCCGACGAGAATGTTTTTGCCGCCTTCGGAAACGAGGATATTGTCGCCATCGTCGGGGCTATCTTCCATGTCGCTACCACCAAAGAGGGTGGCACCGCTTTCTCGGGAGATGAGGTAGTCGTCGCCGGTATTGCCAAACATTAAACCCTGGCCATTTTCGTTAACCAGGGTATCGTCGCCGGGGTCGCCGAAGGCAATGTCACCGATGCCACGGCTGCGGATGTAGTCGTCTCCGGCGTTGCCGAAGAGGGTGCTACTGGGTTCGCTAGCGTTTAAGGCACTGAAGAGGGTGTCATCTCCTTCTAGTCCGTCAATGACACCAACGGTAGTTCCTTCGAGGAGGTTATCGCCTTCGTCCCCAAGGAGAAGGTTGTCGGGATTTTCTAGAATTGTAGTCACAAGGTTTCATCCTTACTAATGTGTGGATGGACAGCCCTGCAAGGAGTAAACAGAGTTTAAACTTGCGCTTCTCCATTGTTAGCTCCATTGTTAGCTCAATCGTCAGCTATTGCTTGAATGTTCGAGGAGCGAGGAGGGGCCTGCCACTCTAGTCGTTTTTTCCGGATTAAGGGTTCCCGACTTGAATAGATGGCTGCCCCATATCTTGTATTGCTGATTGCCCGAAGAGGGCGTACCACTTGCGCTAGACCTAGGTTTTGGGTTGCTAGTCAATGTGAATCTGAACGGGAATACGCATATATGAGCCTCGGGGATCGTTATAGGTGGAGAGTTCGTCGAGTTGGGTGTTCAGGTCTTGACGGAGTGTTTCTAGGGGTTCGGGTAGCACGATTTGGGTTTGGGAGCCGAAAAGGTCTTCTAAGAAACGTTCGGGAAAGGGTTTGATGGGGGGATATTCACGAAGGGTCCAATCGTCTCCGAGTTCTGCGGTTTCGGCGGCGACGTCGATCGCCGTCTGTAACCCCCCGAGGCGATCGACTAATCCGGCATTTTCGGCGGCCACGCCAGACCAAATTCGACCTTGGGCAATGGACTGGACTTGGTCGAGGGGGAGGTCTCGCCAAGTCGAGACTTCAGTGACAAATTTTTCATAGATTTGGTTGACAAATCGCTCTAATAATGCTAATTCTTCTGGGGTTTTGGGACGAGAAATGGTTTGGGCATTCGCCAAGTCTGAGGTTTGTACAACATCCCAACTGAGTCCCACGGTTTCGCTAAGATCTTCGATATTAAAAAACACGCCAAAGACCCCAATTGAGCCGGTGAGGGTGTTAGGTTGGGCAATGATTTCGTTGGCGGCCATGGCAATCCAATAGCCTCCTGAGGCGGCGACGTTGCCCATAGAAACGATGACGGGTTTTTCTTCGCGCAGCAGTTCGAGTTCTTGTTTGATGACGTCTGAGGCGATCGCACTCCCCCCAGGACTATTCACACGCAAGACAACGGCTTGGACATCGTCATCAAGGCGCAAGTCTCGCAGTTGACGCGCTAGACGATCGCCACCAATTTGACGAAGTTCCCCTTCTCCATCGACAATCGGCCCCTCGGCATAGACGAGGGCGATTTGCCGATCGCTCCCCATTTGCTCCCCCCGCGTTTGACTGGGATCGAGGGCTTGGATGTAGGTGGCCAGACTCACGGATTCAAAGGATTCATCGACATCGCTGATGTTGCTAAGTTCCCGTAGGCGATTACGAATTTCTTCACTCTCGGCCAGGCGATCGACAACGCCTTGGGAGACGGCTTCTTCGGCGAGTAAAATCCCTTGGTTATCGGCAATGGTTTGTAAGCGTTCGGGGGTGAGAGATCGCTGTTGACTGACGACTTCTAAAATGTCAGCCCAGACATCTCCTAAATAGGCCTGGAGTTGTTCGCGGTTTTCATCGCTGTACTCACGACGCACTAAGGCTTCACCGGCGGATTTATAAGCCCCCATGCGGACAACTTGAACGCCAACTCCAAGTTGTTCAAAGGTTCCGGCTAGAAATGCTGTTTCGGCACTTAAACCATTAAAGATGGCGGCGCCCAGGGGGGCGATTGACAGTTCTGTGGCGATCGAGGCTAGATAATATTCTCGTTCACTCCAATCGCGATCGTGGGCAATAATCGGCTTACCGGTTTCGCGAAATGTCGCTAAGGCCTCTCGTACATCCCGCAGGTTGGCATAATTGGTTGGCATATCCCCCGGCGCACCTTTGAGATAGAGTCCGGAAATGCGATCGTCGTTGCTGGCCGCTTCTAAGGCCTCGACAACATCTAAGAGGGCCAAGCTTTGTTGACTCGCTCCCTCTAAGGTTTGTTGCAAGGCTTTGCCGGGGCTGATTCGGGCGCGACTGTCTTGGATATTCAAGCCCAAATCTAACACCAGAATTGAGTCTTCCTCCACCTCGGGGCCGCGAGGCGCTTGTAAGGAGATGGTGATGAGTAAAATGGCTAACCCTCCAACGCCAATGACGGAAAAGAGAATCAGTCCGGCGACTGTCGCAACAACATTTTTGAGAAAATCACGCATGACGTTGGCGGTCGGAGTAAAGTGCTGTCCTCATTTTAGGGTGTCTAAGCTATTGCTGCGCTGTAAATCCTTGATGGTGCGGTTGCCGGTGCAAAATAAGACGGTAGCCAGTTCGCTGTTGAGTAATTCCACCAGTTGATTGAGGGTGTCCGGGGAGTCGGCGGCGGCTTTGAGAAAAGGGGTCGCCAGTCCCGCTAAGTCAGCCCCGAGGGCGAGGGTTTTAGCGATGTCTAAGCCGTTACGTAAGCCCCCTGAGGCAATGAGGGGAATGTCGGGAGCCTGCGATCGCACTTGCACGAGACAGTCAGCGGTGGGAAGGCCCCAATCGGAGAACAAGGCCCCTAAACGACGTTGGCGGATATCTTGGGCGCGTTTTCCCTCGACGTTGGCCCAGGAGGTTCCCCCAGCACCGGCTACATCGATCGCCTGAACTCCAACGTCAATCAAGCGTCGCGCCATCTCCCCAGAAATGCCATTGCCCACTTCTTTGGCAATCACTGGAATAGGAATCAGGTAGCACAGTCTCTGTATTTTGTCAAGTAGTCCTTTGAAATTCTGGTCGCCCCGACTTTGAACGGCCTCCTGGAGAGGGTTGATATGCAGAATCAGGGCATCGGCTTCGAGCATGGCGATCGCCCGCTGACATTGATCAACGCCATAGCCATAATTCAACTGCACCGCGCCGAGATTGGCAAATAGGAGAATATCGGGGGCCTGCGATCGCACATCAAAGGTATGACTGAGATCCGGGTTTTCCACCGCTACCCGTTGCGATCCCACCCCCATCGCTAATCCTTGGGCTTGAGCCACTTCTGCTAACCGTTGATTAATCAGTTTGGCTTGGTCGGTTCCCCCTGTCATTGAGGAAATCAGCAACGGGGAACCTAGGGATTTGCCTAAAAACGAGGTACTTAGGTCAATCTCGGCTAAATCCAGTTCCGGTAAACAGCAATGACGGAAGCGATAGTGTTCTAGCCCAGTACGAGTCTCTCGGAAGTTGACATCATCTTCGAGGCAAATACGAAGATGATCGGCTTTGCGGCTTTGGGTTTGCTCGGACTCTGTGGGGTTAACAGTCATTGCGATCGCAATTGGCTAAAAAAAGAGGTCTAAATTAGGATAACGTATGGGTTTGTACCCTCAACCCCTTTTTATAACTGCGTAATAACCGATGATTATCATTGACGAGAAAAGCATTGTTAAGGAATATTTCAATACGACGGGTTTTGACCGCTGGCGACGAATTTATGGTAAGGACGAGGTCAATAAAGTCCAATTGGATATCCGAGAAGGACACCAGCAGACCATTGATAAAGTCGTCGGTTGGTTGTCGGCCGATGGCAATCTGGGTCAACTGACCATCTGCGATGCGGGGTGTGGTGTAGGCAGTTTGAGTTTGCCCCTAGCCGAAGCGGGAGCGACGGTTTACGGCAGCGACATCTCGGAGATGATGGTGACGGAAGCCCAGGAACGCGCTCAGGCTCAACTGCGTGATAGCTCCCGCGTCACGTTTGAGACGCGAGATCTCGAAGAGATTTCTGGCAACTTCCACACTGTCATCTGCCTCGATGTCCTCATCCACTATCCTGATGACAAGATGGATGAGATGCTCTCTCACCTCTGTTCTCTGGCTGAATCACGGGTGATTTTGAGTTTTGCACCCAAAACCCCCTGGCTCACGGTTTTGAAGAAAGTTGGTGAACTCTTCCCTGGACCGAGTAAGACGACTCGCGCTTATCAGCATCGTGAAGCGGATATTCTGGCGATCTTTGCTAAAAATGGCTTCCAACCCGCTCGCACGGAAATGACCAGCACTCGCTTCTATTATTCTCGTTTGGTGGAGTTGGTGCGGGGTTAGGAGTCTCACTCGTGTCATGGCTGAAGCCGTGACATGGGGGCTAGGCGGCTCTGCCTGAGAGCGGGAGGCAGAGCCTAGGAACGAGGAGGAGATGAGGAGGGAGGAAAGGAAAAAGCTGGTTATTACCTTCTTTTGCCTTTTGCCTTTTGCCTTTTGCCTTTTGCCTTTTGCCTTTTGCCTTTTGCCTTTTGCCTTTTGCCTTTTGCCTTTTGCCTTTTGCCTGTTCCCTGTTCCCTGTTCCCTGTTCCCTGTTCCCTGTTCCCTGTTCCCTGTTCCCTGTTCCCTGTTCCCTGTTCCCTGTTCCCTGTTCCCTATCCCCTGTTCCCTATCCCCCTAAGGCATTGTGATAGATCACCTGGGTGGGATAGGCGAACTCGATGCCTTCGGCTTCAAAGCGACGTTTGAGTTCCAGGTTGATTTGTTGTTGGGCATCCATGTACTGGGTGAAGTCGCTGCTGTTGACGTTGTAGACGACTTCGTAGTCGAGGCTGAAATCCCCGTAGGCTAGGAAATGAGCGCGATCGAAGGTGATGGTTTCGATGGGGTCGATGATGTCTTGGATGATTTGGGGAATTTTTTCGAGTTGTTCGACGCCGGTTTCGTAGGTGACACCGAGTTTAAAGACGATACGGCGGGTTTGCATATGCTTGTAATTGCGAATGCGAGATCCGGTGAGATCGGTGTTGGAGATCACCAGTCGCTCGCCGCTTAAACTCTTGAGACGAGTGGTTTTAATGCCGATGTATTCGACGGTTCCGATGAAGTCGCCCACGATGATGAAGTCTCCTAACTCGAAGGGGCGATCGAAGACGATGGAAAAGTAGCTAAAGAGGTCTTGCAGGAATCCTTGGGAAGCTAGGGCGATCGCAATCCCCCCAATCCCCAAACTGGCAATCATGGCTGAGACATTAAAGTTGAGATTGTCCAGCAGGAAAATAAAGCCGATCGCCCAAACCACAACTCGGATGGCAGGGACGAGAGAATTGAGGGTCGGCTGGATATTGGGGTTGTTTGCCTTGATCCCATATAGGATTAAGCCATATTGGATCACGGAGACCACGAAACGAATGGCAATTACTGTGAAGGCGATCGCCCAGATGCCGTCTAAGAGTCGATCCAGAATCGGGTGTAGGGTTAACCCATTGAGGGCAACGTAAAAAATCCCCAAATAAAAGATAGGGATCAACGCTCGTTCAATAATTTTAATTAAGCTATTATCTAAACTCGCGTCAGTTTGTCGCAACCATTTTTTAATTTTACCCAAAACAAGGTTGGCAACAATTTTAATGACGATCAAGCCAAGAATAATAATCGCCAAGGCAATTAGATAATCTAAGACCTGATTGCCGAGAAATTCTTGTTGGCTGAATTGACCTAAGGTTTGCGTGAATTCTGTTGACATAAATTATACTCTGATGTATGTCAGCAATTGTTGACATTTAAATTTTCTCCCCAGTCAGCCAAAGAGTGTGATCGCCGAATTGACGGCTTCAACAGAGTCGTCAAACGCTTATCCCGAGAGATTTAGAGACTTTCAGCGATTGCTTCAAGGCTTATCCGGAGCAAGGGTGTTGTACATTGTTAGTACAACATACCGATGGTGTATAATACACTAGACCACACTAAAGCGTGCTTGTCACTCAGGAAAAACCTCAGATTATGGATACAACACAGGAACGAAAGCTGGCATCTTATCTCGCAGTAGGCGAGAAGTCTGTTGAGTTTTCGATGTCTCTACCGCTACGGATAAAGCGGTCTCTCTCGACATCTGTTGATCTCCTTTTCGATGTCTTACACCAAATTGAACGGAACTTAGACACGCTATAACTGGCAATTTCTAGCTTTATCCCACCCCGTGGGAAGACCGATAAACGGTCTCAACAGTAGCCTCATCCACGTGATGTTCAGCAACTCCTCTGACCTAGGGTGATATCAGAGTGAGGCTTGGGCGATCGCGCCTCTCATCTCAACCCTTGGGAACGCGATCTCTAGCCGTGGCCCGTTGGCTGTGGGGAAACTCCCCGAACGTCATCGTGTCCATTCAACGGATGTCCTTTGTTATCGGCGGTCATGCCGATCTTCTCTGTCATGAGTGCGATCGCCCTTCCGCCCCGATTCTTCATGGGAACACTCACCCCTATCGCTAACACCGCTTACCCGACGCACTCAGCATCGATTCAGCAGATGGATGCAAAAACCCCCCAGTGCTAACACCAGGGGGAAACGGGAGACCCTTCTCTCGTTGTCAAGTCTTACAGGTTTGAAGGGCCTAGATCTCAAAAGGGATGTCTAGCGACCAATTCCCACATAGCGGAAGCCAATGGCCTCTAATTGAGTGCGATCGAGGAAGTTACGACCATCGACCATAATCGGCGTGTGCATCAGACTCGCCATCTTGGTATAGTCGAGTTCCGCAAACTGCTTCCAATCCGTCACCAAGACCAACGCATCACAACCATCAGCAAGCCGTTCGGGATCCGTCTCCACATAGACCCCCGATAAGCCCGAGCGTAGGCCCGTTTGCGAGACAATGGGGTCATAAGCCTTAACCTTCGCCCCGAGGCGGTTCAGATTCTCAATTAAGACCAACGAGGGTGCATCCCGCATATCATCGGTATCCGGTTTAAACGTTAAGCCTAACAAGCCGACGGTTTTTCCCTTGAGAATCTTCAACTCATGTTGCAGTTTCTCCAACGCCATCAAGCGTTGACGTTGGTTCACCTCAACCGCAGACTTGAGCAATTGAGCATCATAGCCATAATCATCAGCCGTGTGAACCAAGGCTGAGACATCTTTCGGGAAACAGGAGCCACCCCAGCCAATCCCAGCATTTAAGAACTTATTCCCAATGCGCGAGTCGAGACCAATTCCCTTAGCGACCTGGGTCACATCGGCGCCGACGCGATCGCAGATATTGGCCACCTCGTTAATAAAACTAATCTTGGTCGCCAAAAACGAGTTCGCCGCATACTTAATCATCTCCGCCGAACATAAATCCGTCATCACCACAGGAACCGGCGGTAGATCCTTCTCTTGCGCCACCTCACGATTGACAATGGGGGCATAGAGTTCCTGCATCATCGTCAAAGCGCGATCGCTATTACTTCCCAAGACAATGCGATCGGGGTTAAAGGTGTCATACACCGCCGACCCCTCCCGCAGAAACTCAGGATTACTAACCACATCAAAATCTACCTCGATATGGTTAACCAAATCTTCCCCAGTTTTTCCTGATCCCACCAGGGCCTTTTCCCGTTCTGCGATTCCATCGAGGACAATCGTGCGAACCCAATCCCCGGACCCAATGGGAACCGTCGATTTATTGACAATCACCTTGTAGCCTTGCTTGAGGTGAGCGCCAATTCCCCGGGCCACCGCCTCCACATAGCGGGTATCACTTTCTCCCGTGGGTAACGGGGGCGTTCCCACCGCAATAAACAAGATATCGCCATGATGGACTCCCGCCTCTAAGTCCGTAGTGAACTCAATGTTGCCACTTTGGATAGCGGCGGTCATGATTTCGGACAATCCCGGCTCATAAATCGGCGATCGCCCCGCCTTCATGGTTTTGACCTTTTCCTCATTGTTATCGACGCAGATCACCTCATGACCGGTGTGAGCCAAACAAGCCCCCGTCACCAAACCCACATAACCTGTACCAATCACACAAACACGCATAGCTGTTTTGTCCTTCAACCTTAAAAAACTGTAAAAAAACGCCGCTACGACCGAGCGTTAGCAAGCTGTCGTCCACTAGCTTAGTCGCAAACTTCAGCTATCCCCAATCTGCGGCTTTTATGTCAACACACCCGGACAGTCCTAATTTACGCCAAACCAAGGCGATCGCGGAAATCAGCAATAGTCTCCTGCAACCCCTCTTCCAACTCAATGCTCGGCATCCAGCCTAACCACTCCTTCGCACGAGTGATATCCGGTTGTCGCTGTTGCGGGTCATCCTGGGGAAGTGGCTCAAACTGAATCTCCACATCTGGGTTAATCAGCCGTTGAATCGTCTGAGCCAATTGCAAAATGGTGTATTCATTGGGATTGCCAATATTCACCGGCCCAATATGCTCCTCATTGTTCATCAACCGCATCATGCCGTCGATGAGGTCCGAAACATAGCAAAAACTGCGAGTTTGCAGGCCATCCCCATACACCGTCAGCGGAATCCCGCGCAACGCTTGAACAATAAAATTACTCACCACCCGTCCATCATTTTCCTGCATTCGCGGTCCGTAGGTGTTGAAAATCCGCATCACCCGAATATCCACATTGTTCTGACGATGGTAGTCAAAGCAGAGGGTTTCAGCGATGCGCTTCCCTTCGTCGTAACAGGCACGGATCCCAATTGGGTTCACATTGCCCCGATAGGCTTCGGTTTGTGGGTGAACATTAGGGTCTCCATAGACTTCTGAGGTTGAGGCCAGCAACAATCGGGCATTGATGCGTTTCGCCAGTCCCAGCATATGCAGCGTTCCCAAAACGCTGGTCTTCACCGTCTTGACCGGATTGTACTGATAATGGACGGGAGAGGCGGGACAGGCCAGATGATAAATCTGATCGACTTCAACGCGAATCGGTTCGGTAATATCGTGGCGAATCACCTCGAAATAAGGAGAATTCATCCATTGCAGGATGTTGTGTTTGTTTCCGGTGAAAAAGTTATCGAGACAAAGGACCTCATGTCCTTGTTCCATCAGGCGATCGACGAGGTGGGAACCCAGGAATCCCGCACCACCGGTGACTAATATTCTCATGAACCACATTGTAGGGAAAACCTGACCTCTACCGTAGCCTGCGATCGCCAAACTGTCTAGTTTCTACCTATTTTCCTCAATCTTGAGTGAAACACCGTTAAACACCTGAGTCTTTCTCCTCGGCCGGGTCTTCACGCAGCACCTGATACTGTAAAAACACCTCATTCTCGACCTGCTTGACCTCCAACAAACGTAAACGGGGAGCGCGATCGCGAGTGAATCCCAGCCCATCGACTGGGGTCGGGGCCGCCGTCCCACCAAAAATATAACCACAGACCGTTAACCGAACTTCATCAATGGCCCCCAACTCAAACAAGGTTGCGATTAGATGGCCGCCCCCCAACACCGCCAGTCGTTCAATCCCTAAGTCTCGTAATTGGCTCAATCCCGCCTGCAAATCCAGTCCCGTCTCCGACGAATCGACCGTTAATAAGCGGTCAAACCCTGAATGAGTCTGCCAAAAATTAGCCCCCTCAGTCGTGGTCAGCAGCCAGCGGGGAATCGGTTGGCGAAAAAAGGGTAACGCCGGGTCAAACGTCCCTGACCCGGAACAGGCCACTTGCACCGGTTGAGGAGACGTTCCCGCCGCCTCGCGAGCCGCCAAAAGCTGGGGAGATTGAAGACGCATCGCCGTTCCTCCTGAGCGTAGGGTCGTCCCTCCCATCAAGACTCCATCGGCCGCCGCGACACACTCTTCTAAATGCTGATAATCCACAGAAGACCCAAAGGTGACTCCTGAGCGGCCAACATCGGAAATTTTGCCATCGGCGGTCATGGCTAAGATCACGGTAGTGTAGGGACGAGCGAGAGGGGAAGTTGACATAACGCCAGATCATGAGGATGAGAGAGGATCTGCGATCGCAGATCTCCTGAATCTTCAACGAGCCTACCGCAAAAACTCTTCAACGCGTACTCTAGGAGCCAATCCCTGACCCGCTTGAGTGATCCCTGTCAGGGGTGTCGTGCCAAAGCCCTCTAGGGTTAAACTCGGGACAATCCATTATCGATTCCGTTAAGATTCTTGTCTTGCGTAGTTTTAACCAATTCTCCCTTCTGTGTCCGTCAAAAGACCCGCTATCCTAGAAGGGGGACTCTCGATGGTTGGCTCATCATGGCTGTGGACTCAGCTGCGATCGCGATCGCTTAACCGACGTCGTGCCTCTCTACCGGCCAGTTACCGTGCGTTAAACTCAAAACTCAGACGTTATATCATCGGGGTGTCTGCACCGACCCAGCTCTTGATCGTAACCATCTCCAACCCTTCGCCAGCCGCTGTTCCGCTGTACTTTCTGCCTCTGCACCTCGTGTCGCTATGCGTCAATTGATGCGTCAACTCAACGGTCGTCGCTTGCCCATCGCCGCCAAGTTAACGGCCACGATCGCCCTGTCAGCGATGATCAGCGTCAGTAGTGTGACGCTGTTTTCACTTCATCGTCAACGACGGGTTTACCAACAAGAACTCGAAGCCCAGGCAACGCTAGTCCTAAACATGGTGTCACGGCTCGCGGCGGACTCTCTCACGGCACAGACCGAGACCACGGGCGACATGGAACAGTCAGAAGAGCAACTGCGACAGTTGCTTGAAGTGCTTGATGTAGAGGACAGCCTGACCAGCGTTGTGATTTATGACGAGAACGGTCAACTGCTGTTAACCCTACACCCCGAGGAGATGACCCAGCGCGATCGCGACTTTGGGGAGACGATCTTAGCCAGTGGAACCCCCGTCTTTGAGTGGGAGCGCCAACGTCTTCGTTCGGGCAAAACGATCGCCTCAGGGGCGCAAACCGTCGGCGCAGTCGAGTTAGAGTTCTCCATTACCGGCTTCCGTAACCGTCTCGACAACACCCGCAACAGTGCGATTTTGCTCGGAGTCTTATTTACGGCGGGAGGCTTGGTGGCGGCCTTATGGGTGGGCCGTTCCATCGGTCGCCCCCTCCACGAACTGGCCCGGGCCACTCAATGGGTGGCCGAAGGGGAGTTCGATCGCGCTATGGACAACGACAGTGCTATCCAACAGTACCGCAGCCGTCCTGATGAAATTGGTGGTCTGGCCCTGGCCTTTGCCCGCATGACCTCGCAAATTCGGGATATGGTTCTCTATCTCGAACAACGGGCCGACCAAGTTCAAAAAAGTGAACTTAAAAATCAAGCTCTCCTCGAAGCCATCCCCGATACTATGTTTCGGCTGCGAACCGATGGCACGTATCTCGATGTTCAGGCTGACAAAGACCAACCGTTACTCCTTTCTCGCAGTGGTTTTTTAGGGAAAAGCCTCTATGAAGTCTTGCCCAAAGAAGTCGCGGATCTCAACCTGCATTATGCCGATTTAGCCCGTCAATCCCGAGAGGTGCAAATTTTTGAATATGCCCTCGATATTCCCAATCGTAAAACCGGAGAAGTCCGACTTCATAACTTTGAGGCACGAATTGTTACCAGCGGTGAAGATGAAGTTTTAGCGATCGTTCGAGATATTACTGAGCGGAAGCGTTACGAGGCGGCGATCGAAGCGGAACGACAACAACTGCGGCAAATTGTCACCCAGGCCCCCGTTGCTATGGCAATGATGGATAGTGAAATGCACTATCTGGCTTATAGTAATACCTGGCTGAGTGATTTTGCCGTCGAACAAGAGTCTCTCATTGGGAAGTCCCATTATGAGGTTTTTTCGGATTTACCCGAACGTTGGCGAGTGCTGTATGAACGAGCCTTACAAGGAGAAATTGTTAGCACTCCTGAGGATGTTTGGGAACGAGACAATGGGGCGGAATTGTATTTACGCTGGGCGATTCATCCTTGGTACACGTCAGATAATGAAGTCGGTGGTGTCGTGATTGCCAGTACCCAAATTAACGAACTCGTTCAGGCTCGCGAAGCTGCTTTAGAAACGGCTCGATTAAAGTCTGATTTCTTGGCAAATATGAGTCACGAAATTCGTACCCCCATGAACGGGGTGTTGGGAATGACGGATTTGTTGATGACGACGGAACTCGACGAAGAACAGCTCGAGTTTACGGAAGCGTTACGCACCAGTGGCGAACATCTTTTGAATTTAATTAATGACATTTTAGATTTCTCTAAGTTAGAAGCAGAAAAACTGCGCTTAGATCGCCATGATTTTGAGTTACGCTCCTGTTTAAATGACGTTCTCAATATATTTTTAATGCAGTCGAAAGAGAAGGGATTATCCCTGAAGCTGCATATTAACCCCACACTCCCCGAGCAACTATCCGGGGATTCTCGACGACTGCGACAGGTCTTAATGAATTTGGTGGGGAATGCCATTAAATTCACAGATAAAGGTTCTGTGGCGATTGGTGTCCGAGCTATTGCGAAAAAGCAAGGGGTTCTCGGAGATCCCAGTGCAGAAACGGGTCAGCTAGAGACGATTTTAACCCTCCAATTTGCCGTGCGGGATACGGGGATTGGGATTGCGGCTGGCGATCGCAAATACCTCTTTCAAGCCTTTTCTCAGGTGGATGCGTCGAGTACCCGTCGCTATGGGGGAACAGGGTTAGGGTTGGCAATTTGTCGTCAGCTTGTCCAGAAAATGGGCGGACAAATTTGGGTTGAAAGTGAACCGAATCAGGGGTCAACCTTTGTCTTTACGGCTCAGTTTGTCCAGGTGGAGAGTTCAGAACCTCAAGAACGGGAAACCGTTGACCCAGAACCTCAGACAGCCGTGTTCTCAACCTCCGCCTCGCAACCGGTCTCAGCGACAACATCCACTGACCCATCGCTTGAGTCTCGCGAATCTCCTGAACCTGATCTCGCCCCTGATCTCGCCCCTGATCTCGCCCCTGATCTCGCCCCTGATCTCACCTCAGTATCGTCATCGTCAACGTCATCATCAACGTCGTTATCAACATCAGACGTTCCGACCTCGACGACCAGCGATCGCTCCGAAACCCCTTCAAGGACTGAGACTGAGACTGAACCTCGCGACCTGAAACGCTCCTCCTCGCCGCCGGACTCCCAAGCGGCTGGGGGTTCTGTGGCTGGGGGTAAAGTGTTGGTGGTTGAGGATACTCATATCAACCAAAAAGTGGTGATGAATCAATTGAAGCTACTTGGCTATACCGCCGCCTGTGTTAACAATGGTCAGGAAGCCTTAGATCAGCTTCAGGAACAACCCTTTGATATCGTATTGATGGATTGTCAAATGCCGGTCTTAGATGGCTATCGAGCGACTCAACGCTTGCGAAGCTGGGAAAGCGAGGGCGATCGCCATACGGTGGTGGTCGGCTTAACCGCTCATGCGATGGAAGGCGATCGCGAAAAATGCCTGGATGCGGGGATGGATGACTATCTCGCCAAACCCGTCACCATGGAAAAACTGAAGTCTGTTTTGGAGCATTGGATGTCAAAAATTGAGCCCTTAACGTCTGCCAATTCATCGACTATGTCTCATAATGGAAACCGCCCGAATTCTATCGTTCCCCCTTCAGCTTCTATGGCAGATTCTCCCCCCTCAAGCTCTGAAATTTATATTGATTGGGATCGTCTTCATGAAGTCTCCGGAGATGATCTCGAGTTCGAGTTAGAACTGCTTGACTCATTTATGGAATCGGCCCGAGAGTACGTCGCTGGAGCCAAAGCCGCGTTGGTTGAAGGCGATGTAGAGACGTTTTCGCGCCTGGTGCATCAGATTAAGGGGGCCAGTGGTAATGTGGGCATCCCCGCGATGATGACTTTGGCCGGACAGCTCAATGAACGCGTTAAACATGAATCTATGAACCCAGAACTGGTGCAGGAGGCGGTAGCTGGCATGGAACAGCTCAGTCAGATGTTAGATCAAGTCACGGCTGTGATGGGGACGTTGTCCCAAGAACTCGAGGCTTGAGAGAACTTGACGTTTGAGTGCTTGGCCTCAGCCATCGCTGAATAGCTCAGGAGCGCGTTCTTTAAGGGCAGCGTTGAGTTCCCCGAGGCGATCGCGCATCTGAAAATACCACTTCGCTCGCTCCTGGGCATGATGCTCTAGGAGACGGTGTTGGGCAACCCACTGATAGGCCCCTTGTCCGAGTTGCTGTCGTAGCGTCGGGCTGACGAGGAGTTCCCGGAATTTGGCCCCAAAGTCTTCTACGGAGCGATAGAGTAACCCGGTTTTGCCCTCCTGGAGACTGCGTTCATAGACCGTAGGACTCGCCAATACAGCCACGCCCTGACCGCCACATTCAACAAATTTGAGGTCAGACTTCATTTTGTTAAATCGAGTGGGTTCTAGGGGCAGCAAAGCGACGGTACTTGAACGAATGACTTGCTGATAGTTGGCATAGGAACAGAAGGGGGCAAAGGCTTTATGGGGGGTGTTTAGGGCCTCGAAAAATTGGCGATCGTGTAAGACGTTCACGGAGACGCGATCGCCGAGTTCATCGAGAATCTGGTTGATTGCCCCCATGAGAGGTTTCCAGTCTTCTTCTCGGTTAAGCGCGCCAAAAAAGACCGTCGCTTGCTCGTAATCCGCATCAGAACGAGGTTGAGGGAGTTGGGCCAGTTGGTTGGCAAAAACTTTGACGTAGGGATTGTACTGTCGTAGGAACTCCGCTAACGGCTCGGTGGATGTTTGCACACAATGACAACTGCGATAGGAGAAGAAGTTATGATCCGAGGCGCTTTCCCAGCGTAAGGGGTCGTCGTCGATTTCTGAGACAATCAGATAGCCACGCTGAAGTAGGTTTTTTTGTTGAGCCAGGGCGGTGTCTGGCTTGAGGAGGGCGCGTTGCCAGATAAACACTTTTTCTTCGTCGGCTTCGGCGAGGTTGAGAGCCGCACTGTGAGTCGAGGACATGGCCCGCACGCCGGTAATGCGATTGCTGAACTGATCCGGTTCGAGAATCCGTACGCGATCGCAGGCCAACGGGGCCATCATCAAAGTTTGGATAAACAGCCGCCGTTGAGTTTTTACGCCAGTCAGGATGTATTGATGGCTTTCTGTGAGCAGTTTTAGGCGGTTGCTATCCACTTTGAGATGTTGGGCCAGGGGTTCGAGTTTGGGGTAGAACTCGGCAAATTCTTTGGGGTTATGGGATAAAATGCGGCCCACCGTTTTCACAATCAGGCCCGCTTGGCTGAAGAGCTGCTGCATACTCTCAAGGGTGAAGAAGCGCACATGGGTGCGATCGAGCAGTCCTTCATCTTGATATTCCCATTTTCCCTGGAGCAGATCTCGTAGAATCGTCCAATGTTGGATATTGGGGATTGAGGCCAAGACATAGCCGCCGGGTTTGAGCCAGGATACCTGGTGATTGAGAATGGACCAGGGATCTTGTAGATGTTCTAAGACATCCCCATAGACGAGAGCATCACAGCTTTGAGGGGCGATGTTTAACTGGCTTTCGTCAGATGTTTCGACGTTGAAATCGAGGGCGCGATCGAGGCGTTCTGTGGCAATTTTGACGGCTTCGGGGTTGAGTTCTAGGCCAATGTATTCACTGTTAGGATTGTCTTTTTTGTAGGCGGCTCCCAAGGCTCCGGTTCCACAGCCGACCTCAACAATACGGCCGAGGTTTTTAGGGATGCTATCGAGGAGTTGTTGGTTAATGCGATCGTAGTAAGCGGGAACCGTCATAGTCTTAGGAAGTTTTAGAAAGAATAGAGCGCAGAGACCGTTGGGTTGGGGTTTATTGGGGGTAGATTCGGGTTAATCGCTCGGGAACTCGGAAAATCGAGCCAAATTGAGCTATGGGGTAACAGGCGTGAGCCAAAGTTGGGCCAGCACCAATGCGACGGCGATCGCCACACTGGCCATCACAGCCATCGCATCGCCTCGTTGAATCGGTGGCCAGGCCCGTTGAGCCGTCGGTTGGCCATAGCCTCGCAGACGCATGGCCTGATACACCTGTTCCGACTGCTCATAACTGGTCACCAAGAGGGTTCCTGTCAGTGCAGCTAACACGCGTAGGGTTCGCCAACTCAACTGTTTGGGGTTGAAGCCTCTGAGTCTCATGGCTGTTTGCACTTGTCGTAGGCGATCGAGTAAATCATAGAGGTAACGATAGAACAAGAGCATCATATCGGTAATAAGACCGGGAATCCCCAGCGATCGCATGGCCCGCAACGTACCAGCGAGAGGGCCGGTTCCAAACAAGACCAAAGTCACCGTCACAATACAGATAAACCGCACCACAATCGGTACAGCCGCTAAAAGTCCCTCCCAACGAATCCTGAACCAGCCCAACTCTAGCAAGATGGTTTCCCCGGTCGTCAAGGGTAATACAACAATCGCACCCAGTAGAAAATAACCCGGATAGTGGAGTCGCTGACGTAAGTAAGCGGCCGGTAACCGAGAAACTTTATAAAGTATCCCGGTTAGGAGCGATATGACCGGTAGCAAGACGAGAACATCAACGGCTGAAAACGCGAAAATCAGACTCATGAGTCCGATAAACTTGCACCGAGGGTCCCAACGATGAATCGGAGACTGTAAACCAGCATAGGTATCAAGTCCATGTTGCATAGGAAGAAGAGTGGCCAGGGAACATAAAACAAACGCAACACATTTCAAACAACCCAGTCATACCAATCTTTTTTATGTATGAATGAGTTGCTTTAGGATTCTAGCAAGATTCTAGTAATCCTGTGATCGCTGTAGTTTAATGACTGTAAAATCCCTCAATCAAACCGGGTTTAACCTGATACAGAAATAGCACAACCATTGATGTAAATGCCCCTTCAATCAGCATTAAGGGAATTTGTGAAATCACTAAAATCACAGTTGCAGAGCGTTCCAAGGTTATATCTACATCGGCTGGAATGGTTGTGACAATCAACATAAAAAAAATAACCGTCGATAAACCAACAGCTAATCCTCCAGCCATAAAAGCAAACAGTCCCAATTTTCGTCGTGTATCCTGCCCAAACGAAAGGCGAAGTTTAAAGAGGTAAGCGGAGACGAGAGCGGGAAAACCGATCATCGCAGTGTTGACTCCCAAACTCACCATACCGCCATGTTGAAACATGACCGCCTGAAAAAATAAACCCACTAAAATTGCTGGAAAGGCATAATAGCCAAGTAGTACCCCGAGCAAGCCATTTAACAGTAAATGAACACTCGCCGGAGGAATCGGAATACTGACCAACGATCCCACAAAAAAAGCAGCCGTCAGTAGCGAGGCCTTGGGGATATGTTCTTGTGGATCTCGATAGGTTCGTTGAATTTGTCGTAGGGAAAACCAAACCCCTCCCCCCGTCATTGCATAACCCAGCAACGACACAGGAGCCGGAAGAAATCCATCTGCAATGTGCATGAGTCACCTAAGAATCAGAAGACGACGATTTGTAGCCACGACTGAAATAGAGCGCCGTACCCACACATCCCCAAATCACAGACGCACCGGTTAACAGGCGTTGGGGGATAGAAATATCCGTTAAATCCGCCAACAGCGACGAGTCGGCGACCTCTCCCGTTGAACCATCAGCCATGGGAGTTGACTCATCGAGGTTAATCGTAATCATATCGCCATGTCCAGCTTGGCGGACAGTCACCGTCCAATTGCCACGAATCTCTGGGTTAGGGCGAAACTGATAGCGTCCTAATTCATCAGTCGTTCCGGTTTTCCAGGGTTCTTGGGGATTCTCCGGAGAATAGACCAACACTTGAGCCTCATTGAAGGGTTCACCATTATCATAGGTAGCCGTCAAGGAAATGGTCGGCTCAACCTCATAGGTGAGTTTAGCCCCGTGAGAGACAGCGGCGTCCATGAAGCCAATCACTCCAAGGCCCACCAGAGGGATAACGACGTTCCACCGGATCGATTTCATCAGCAACTCCTGATTCGTGACAGCATCGAGGCCGCAAAAAAACGGCATCTTGCTCTTTATTGTGTCGCAAGATGCCGTACTGTGCAGCGTTGAGTTGATCACAAACCATTAGGCGGCCGAGTTTACCTCCGAAGACGTAAACTCAGCAGTTGAGGAGTCACTGAGAACTAGGCACTTCCGAGCAGATAGTCTGCATCAGGAACTTCGTACATCGCCTCTTCAACTTGGGTAACGTCGCTCGTTCCCATAACCACGCCGAGGTAGGCGCCACTGTCGAGACGGATGGCGACATCGCCCGCACCGTCACCGTTAACATCTTCAACCTCAAGTTGGATCGAGGACATCACCGCGCCGCTGATTGCCAGGCCATCACCGGCTTTGAAGTCCATGATAAAGTCAGCCGCTTGAGCGGAAGTGATTTCGATGCTGGTTTCAGCCCGCATTAAGAACTGGTTGGTTCCACCACCACCGGTGAGAGTATCAGATCCCATGTCACCTGAGAGGACATCGTCACCGTCATCACCCATGAGTTCGTCATCACCTTGACCACCGTAGAGGACGTTGTTACCGCCACCTGCCATGATCACATCGTTATCGGTGTTGCCGGCCAGAACATCATCGCCGGAACCGCCCATGATGACATCTTCATCATTAGCACCTGCGAGGAGGTTATTACCGCTTTCACCGGAGATGCTGTCATTGCCATCGGCACCCGAAACGATGTCGTTGTCGACCGAACCAACAACCTCATCATCTCCTTCACTTCCCAAGACGGCTTCGTTGCCGATGTTGAGAGTGTTGAGTTCCGTCACACCCATGATGTTGGTGATTTGGAAGAAGCTGCTGCTTTGGAACTTGATGCTGGCAGAGGTGGTAATCCCCCAAACCACGCTCAACTGAGCTTCGCTCTTGATGATAACGGAACCGGCAATGGCGCCTTCTCCACTTCCATCACCACCGATCACAACACCACCAGCGTCGAGAATTTCCTCGGCATCCTCTGTCGGCATCGGATCGAAGGCCTCAGCCGTGGTGTCATCAAGTTGGACGACGGAACCATAGAGGTTTGCGATTTCAAAGCTCTCTTCAGGCGCATCGAAGCCGGAGGTGATGGTTTCACCGCCATCGGTGGAGAAGCCATCGAGGCTAACGGTGTAGGTGTCTCCGTCGAACGCAAAGGTTTTGGGGGTCAGACCGCTCGTGGCAAACTGCAAACGGTCAGCATCTTCAACAGCATCTCCACTTTCATTAGGAGTATTAAGGATGTTAAAGAGGAAGTCGAAGGAATCGAGTTCGCCGACAGCGTTGACATCGAGGTCAAGGCTAAAGCCGAAGTCACCGTCGAAGTTATTGGTGGTTGACCCGTTACGGTAGAATAGCTGACCCAGTTTGAACTGTTCACCGACTTCGGTGCCGAAGTCGCTCCCATCAAACTGCACCAAGTTGGTGAAGCTCTCTTCGGTGGGAACGCCCCAGGCGAAACGGTTTTTCATGCCACCGTTTTGGTCGGTGATTTCCACAACCGCGTCAGGAGTGTCTTCGACAGGGTCAGAGAAGCTACCGCCAGAGGTACCGATAATCACATCCATATCGGAGGTATCGGAGGCGTCGTCGGAGACGTCATCACCACCGTCGTCGCCGGCCATGTCGTCATCACCATCGCCGTCGCCAACCAAGTCGCCATCGAGGTCGTCAGCGTCGTCATCATCACCGGAGCCAACGTCTGAGGGGACTGAGCCAGCTAGTTTTCCGCTTTGAGTGCGAACACCAAAGTCCTCACCCGCAAACATATCGAGGGTTAGGGTTTCCGATTCGTGAGTAATCACGAAAGTGACGGATTCACCGCCGCTGACAGCGATACCCGCGTCAAAGGCCCGAGGAGCAATGGACGCACCACCGGTCACGTTGTTAACACTTCCGGCACCGAAGGTCTCGCCGGAGACTCCTTCACCGCTGATGGAAAGTCCTTCTAAGAGACTGTTGTTTTCCAGGTTGAAGAAAACACCGCGTAATCCTTGTTGGTTACTGTTACCGGGGCCATCATTTTGGCTGACAACAGTAACTTCAATCCCTTCACTGGTTTGATTGAGGGTTACTTCTGCTGAGGCACTGACGCCAACAAAACTGGTGAGGGTAAACGAAGCGCTACTCGCATCACTCTCGCTCATTTCATCACCACCTACACCCCCTTCGAGGTCATCCCCCTCTAGGTCATCGTTGTCGATGGATTCACCAGAACCGTCGTCGAGATCGTCGTCTAAATCATCGCCGTCGTCGTCATCGTCGAGATCATCGTCATCGTCATCGTCGTCGTCGAGATCATCGTCATCGTCATCGTCGTCATCGTCGTCGAGATCATCGCCGTCATCAATCCCATCATCATCGATGAGATCATCATCGTCTTCATCAACGTCGGTTGTTGTGACCTGATCCTCTGCGTCATCCACAGTGGTTTCAGCGTCGGTCATCATGATATCGTCTTCCATTCCTAGGTTCCTCTGATATTGGGTTACTTGTTCAGGGACACACCCGCAGCGAGGTGAGCAACTGACTCGCTGTTAATACTTAACTAACTAGATGCTCTGTGTTTCGATAAGGTTCCCAAAATTCTATGAAATTTCTCGAAACACAGGATTTTCAATAAGTTTGTGCGGTAAACGTGTCGCTGTCAGTAGATCACAAGCGTTAGGCTCGAATTTAATTCATCTGACAGCCTTTCTTAGCTTTCCCAGATTGTCACCAATGTGAAAGGGTGAAATTACGTAAATTGGTCGGATTTGGAAAACTTCAGTAAAAACACGGGGTAAATTGAAGTATTTTCACAGATGCTTCCGGGTTAGGAGACGTATTGATGTTTCGATAGGTTTCCCAATTATTCAAGTTTTTGTTGAATTGGTCTGAAATCCCCTTGAAACCCTCGAAGACTATACGTCGCTCTGAAGAGGAGTATGGGGAGACAGGCAAAAACCGCCGCGTGATCACTGCGCAGCGGTTCACAGATCTATGACGTGATCTCCTATCACATGATCTAAGGGCTG
The DNA here is from genome assembly GCA_900149785.2 of Phormidium lacuna HE10JO. GTDB lineage: Bacteria > Cyanobacteriota > Cyanobacteriia > Cyanobacteriales > Geitlerinemataceae > Sodalinema > Sodalinema lacuna_A. The sequence continues at coordinate 53,926 of FSSI02000021.1, forward strand.
AAACTAGGGTTCAGGTGAAGCGCCCATGACGGATTCAAAGCAATGACCTTCACCAACATGACCCAGATTTGGTAGAATCCCAACCAGTTTTTCCTGATCTTCTGGGGATAATTGATCCATGAGACCGTCTGATGTCACCTCGACGGTTCCATTGTTGGCTAAGGCGGCGATCGGCTCAAAGCCTAAGGCACCTTCATTCAAGTCAGAGTCAGCCGGAGCGTCACCTGTACCGAAGAGATGGTCCAGATGGATGGTCGCTTCGAGATCAGCCGTTCCTGCATCCGTGAGAATGCCTTTGCGTTCATCGCCGATAAACTCACCACAGGCAAAGGCCAAGGGTTGATCTAGGGCAATAGAAAAGTTAAGACGCTCTCCGTCTTGTTCTGCGGTTCCCGTCAAGACCATCACATGGCCCTCAGCGGGTCCATCGGGGGCGGGAGATAAGGCCCACGACAAGGCGTTGTAATGTCCAGCGTCGGCCTCGGTTTCGCCTAAGAGAACGGGACCGTTCTCCTGGGTGAGATCCACAGTTTTTGAGTCTACCAACAGCAAAGATTTACTGGCCTCGATGTCAGATCCATCGGCTTCGTAGGGAGGATTGGTTTGATAGGCGGTTACATCGCTGAGATGAACATACAGATTGTCAAAGCTGAGGGTCCATCCGTCTTTACTGGTCATTCCTTCCCAGGCGTACTCTTCTCCGTTGGCGTACACGGCCAGGGTTCCGCTTCCCTCACTGGGAGTGACGGCGGTGCTGTCTGGGGTCGTTTCTGTCGTTGGGTCAGAGCAGCCGAGCAAAAGCAGCGCACTCAGAGCAATCGGACTCAGTTTTGAGGCAGAGATCATAGTTTATGAGGGGAGATGTTAGAGTGAGTATGGTATAAAAATGGACACTTGAGTATAGACAGTTTAAAAGCAAGGCGATATTTCCTTGCTTGGGTTCTGTGTCTTTAAGTTGTCCTATTTTATCTGGCGTTTTGTAGGGTCTTGATTTGATTGCAGTCAGTCTAACATAACCAAATTCGCCAGTGGCGTGACGATCGCTCCTAGGATAACAAGGTCCTAGGATAACAAGGTAGTAATTTTTGGGAAAACGGTCTGCCAAAGTCCTGTTTCCTGAGACGGCTGAGGGGAGTCTAGGAACTGAAAGAGGAGTGCAAGCACAAGAGTAAAGACCATAGCGCGAATCAGGCGCGAACCGGAGCTGAGGCGATCGCTATCAAGCATGGTGACACTCCTTCCCACTAGCAGGTGGCTAAAACAATACGGTCGTTGTTAGTGACTTCAGCCTTAGCATGGAGTAATTTCAGCGACTCAGGAGTGTCCAAAATCACAGCTTAATGTGATTTTACAAAGATTTAAGGATGGTTGTGATTAAGGTGTGGGGCGATCGCCCACTATCGAGAACGATCGCCTCCTGGGGTTCTTCGAGATCGGCCAACTGACTGGCCAAGAGCGTGGGCGGCATAAAATGGTCGGATCGCGCCTGAAGCCGTTGCTGTAACAGCTCAAACTCTCCCTTGAGATAAACCCAAACCATCTCATCCTCCCCCCGACTCAGGCGATCGCGGTAGGCCTGTTTCAGAGCCGAACAGGCCACAACCACTCCGAGATCTGGGTAATCCGTCCGAGCCTGGGCGATCGCCTCGTGTAATCTCGACAACCAGGGCCAGCGATCGTCATCATCGAGGGGAATCCCCCGAGCCATTTTCTCAACATTGGCCGCCGGGTGAAACGCATCCCCCTCCAAAAACACCCAGCCTAAACGCTCCGCTAAGCCTTGCGCCACCGTTGTTTTCCCAGAACCAGACACCCCCATCACCCCTATCACCCGCACCTCTGTTTGAGCCATCAGAGTGGCGCTATCCGTCATGTTGACCAAGCTGCTTGCGTTGAACATCAAAGCGGTAAATGATATTCCCTTCATAGGTCACATCAAACGCGCCATCATAGTCTTTCGCACAGCCATCGAGAAACGCTTTCGCCTCCTGGCCCGATAACTGAGTCGCCATCGAAAACTCCAGTGGGGTAATCGCGCCATCACCCTCAACAATCATGCGAAAAAAGGTACTTTGTAATCGTTCAGCGCGATCGCGCTGAGCCTCAAGTTGCTCTTGTTTCGACTGTCGTGCCACAGTCCAGAGTAGCCAACTGCCGATCGCCGTCGGTGGAAGTCCCACCAGAGTCAACAGAATCAGGGCCAACTCTCGTTCCCAAGCACTGACTCCTGCGATATGGAAAGCTGACCAGAGTACCACCGGAATCCCAGATACCATCAGGATTCCGGCGATCGTTTTTTTAATGATTTTCCAGGAAGATTTGGGGCGATTGGCTATCATAATCACTCGCTTGGGGAGAACGGGAGGCGGAACACAGGTTCAGTGAGACCCCACTCTCTTTAGCATACGGTTTTAACGGGTTGGTCTTGAGGTCGGGCAAACCGAAAGTTTCAGGGGTGAAACCGAAACCCTCAAGTCGGCGAAGCGGTTTCCCGAGCGATTCCCCTTCAATGACGATTTCAATGACGATACTGGTCATATGCAGCTCGTCGCAACCGTTGCTGGACATCTTGCAGCATTTTACGGTTGACAGCCATGACATCGGCGATCGCCCCAAACATCCAGAGTTGAAAACCAATCAGAATCAGGATTGTTGCCAGAATTAAACTCGGGGTGCGCGATCGCGTTGGATCTCCAAAACTAAATAAAACCAACCAACGGACACAGAGTAATACCCCCAATCCCATCGGAATCGTCCCCAGCACGGCAAAAAACCGTAGGGGCCGATAGGTCATAAAAATCCGAATAATCGTGAAAATGGAGCGTTGGATATACGCCGGAATACTTTTAACCAGGCGTGACGGCCGCAGATAGCCATTGGTGCGAATGGGAACCGACGTCACAGACATCCCTTCTTGTCCCGCTTGGATAATTGTTTCGAGAGTATAGGTATATTCATTAAAGACATTGAGGCGAATCGCTGTCTCGCGGCTATAGGCGCGAAAGCCACTAGGAGCATCAGGGATGTGGGTATTGCTCGCTAAACGAACCACCCAACTCCCCAACCGTTGCAAGACTTTCTTGAGGGGAGAAAAATGTTGAATCTCCTCAATCGGACGCGCTCCCACCACCATATCCGCATGACCTTGGAGAATGGGGTCAATCAGTGTCGGGATATCATCAGCGCAGTATTGATTATCGGCATCGGTATTGACGATAATATCCGCCCCAGCCTTGAGAGAGGCATCAATACCGGCCATGAAGGCCTTGGCTAAACCCCGATTATGGTCAAAACTGACGATGTGATCGACGCCGCAGGCCTTGGCGACATCAACGGTCTGATCCACGCTACCATCATTGATAATGAGCCACTCAACGGTATCAATACCCGGAATCTCTCGCGGTAGGGCCGTTAAGGCGACGCCGAGAGTGGCTTCCTCGTTGTAGCAGGGGATTTGGATAATCAGTTTCGTCATAGCCAAGTTAACCGTTCATCCTAACGGAGACAGGGTGGATGGCCAATGATAGCCTCTGGATTTTCTCTAAGCGTCCAATCGGCCAACCTCCGCTGAACTCACCCGAGCATAGGGACTAAGGGCCGTAAAAAACTGTTTGCCATAACTGCGATAGATGGCTCGTACATCGAGCAAGATAACAGTTCCTTGCACCTCTCGAATGGGGGCGATCGCCCGTTGTAACTCCCTGAGAGCGGTTGGCAGTAGATAGAGGCGAAACCAATCTTGTCGTTGTTGTTTGTAATGGGCCACCTCAGCGGCCACATAGGGATCTTCGAGGGAAGGAAAGGGTAGGGTGGCGATGGCCAGCAGTTTACTGGTTGGTAACTCCCCTTGGTGGTCTCGCCAGAAAGACCAGCCGCTAATGAGAATGCCATTCTCCGCTAAGTCAGTCTGTTCAACGCGCACCCGAGAGCCAAAATCCGCCGCCAGTTGAGCCGCCACGATCGCCCGCAGGGGAACATCGCCAATAATGATAGTAATGAGTCCCGCTGCGGTGTCAGCGGAACTGCCAATGCGAATCAGTTCATGGAGTTCCCGTAATAACGCCGCCTTGTATTCCGGGGTATTGGGTAATGGCAGCCGTTCAGGGGCATAGAGATGGAGATGATGGCGATCGGGATTGAATTTAACACAGGTCATATCTCCTAAGCCCAAGCGTTCGCGAAAGGCCAGAGCATCGCGGTCTAAATCTAAGGCCCCACCTACCCAAACCATAGGTTGACGCTGCCAAAGTGGAGCGAGACGTTTACCCAAATCGACGGGAGAATGATACAGCCAGAGTTGTCCTTGATGACGATTGAGTTTGGCCCAAATCGCTCCAGGGTGCGATCGCCACGATTCCCAAAACTCTCGCCAGGCTGGGGGCATTTCGGCATCAGGGTGAAGCTGGCTTAAGATCGCCTGTTCGTCTTGATCAATCAGGTGAGCCTGATAGGGGTTATCCGGGCGCGCTAAACTCCCTCGCACCAAAGCTAATTGCACATCACGAATGGTTGCACCCTGTTCTGTTGATGCGGTAATCCAATCGAACCAATCCTGGGGGGAGATGGCCACGGTTAAACTGTTTTGCGTCCAACGTTCCCAGTCATCAGCCCCATCAATGAGCGTGGGAACCCCATCGCGAAAGTTGCTACCTCCACCGAGGCGATCGCGTAACCAGGCGTCAGGGGAGGTGAGCAACAGTCCTTCAAAGTCGGGATCAAGGCGATCGCCCTCGGCGATGGGTTTCTCGGAACCTAACCAGGCTTGTAATTCAGGGATATCCCGTTCTTGCAACTGTCGCCGCACCTGAGGCGCCGCGACTAACACCACTGCTGTCGGCGACATTAACATTGGCATCAGATAACTGAGGGCATAGCGTTGTGAGGAGGTGGGAAACACCCCCGTTTGAATCAACGCATCGCGGCCCAACCGCAAGGCCCGCGCCACCAGGCGGGCCATCGTCAAATGATGGGGCCAGCGATCGCCCCCCGAAGCCCGCAAAAAATCTCGTAACGCACCGTGAACTTTTGCTTCAATCACGCTGTAGCTCGTACCTTGATTTGGAGCATTTGACAGAAAATCCTAAACAACCCAAACTATTCTAATGTGGACGTTAGTCAGCCGGAAGGCCCCTGTCCCTAGTCTTGGCAAGAGTCTTGGCAAGGGTCTTGGCAAGGAGTTCAGCCCGCCGTTAGCCGCCTCCCTCAAAAAAATTTCCAAAAGGGGTTGACAAGTTCTAAAAATTAGGGCATGATAGTTATCACGCTCGAAACAAGGGACTGTAGTTCAATTGGTTAGAGCACCGCCCTGTCACGGCGGAAGTTGCGGGTTCGAGTCCCGTCAGTCCCGTTAAACACAAAAGGGGTAAGGCACAAACCTTGCCCCTTTTGTCATTTTAAAGGATAGATTCTCCCCGATTGCCTAGGGCGACCACAAGGGCGCGCCCCTACGTCTTTTCTGTTCCCTGTTCCCTGTTCCCTGTTCCCTGTTCCCTTAACCTATGTCTATTCGAGTTCGCTTAGCGCCCAGTCCCACCGGAAACCTCCATATTGGAACCGCTCGCACAGCGGTGTTTAACTGGCTGTTTGCCAAACATCACGGCGGTCAATTCATTCTCCGCATTGAGGACACGGATACCGAGCGCTCCAAACCCGAATTTACCGAGAACATTCTCAGTGGCTTGCGCTGGTTAGGACTCGACTGGGATGAAGGGCCGTTTTACCAATCTCAACGATTGGACTTGTATCGTCAGGCAGTGCAAACCCTCTTAGACAAGGGATTAGCCTATCGGTGCTACTGCACTCCCGAGGAACTCAACGCCATGCGGGAGGAGCAGAAAGCCAAGAAACAAGCGCCTCGCTACGACAATCGCCATCGTGATCTAACTCCCGAACAACAACAGGCCTACGAAGCCGAAGGACGTACCGCCGTCATTCGCTTCAAAATCGACGACGATCGCCCCATTGTCTGGGATGACCTGGTGCGGGGAACTCTAACCTGGTCCGGACGAGATCTTGGCGGGGATATGGCGATCGCCCGGGCCGCTAAACCCGGAGAGATTGGCCAGCCTCTCTATAATTTGGCCGTGGTGGTCGATGATGTGGACATGAAAATTAGTCATGTCATCCGAGGTGAAGACCATATCGCCAACACGGCCAAGCAGATTCTACTCTATGAAGCCTTGGAACAGCCGGTTCCCAAGTTCGCCCATACACCACTAATTCTCAACCCCAATGGTCAAAAACTCTCGAAACGAGATGGGGCCACGGCGGTCAATGATTTTCAGCAGTTAGGCTACACCGCTGAAGCCTTAGCCAATTACATGGCCTTGTTAGGATGGTCGCCGCCGGATGCTCAAGAACGCTTTACGTTAAACGAAGCTGCCGAGCAGTTTGATTTTGCGCGAGTTAATAAGGCCGGCGCGCGCTTTGACTGGGATAAGCTGAATTGGCTCAACAGCCAGGTGTTACATGAGTTATCCCCCGAAACCCTGTTAGAGCAACTGATTCCCTATTGGCAAGAGGCGGGGTATGAGTTTGATGTGGAGAGCGATCGCCCCTGGCTGTTACAGGTGGCCCAGGTCGTAGGAGCCAGTCTAACGGTTCTCCCTGATGCTGTGGAGATGAGCCGTCCCCTCTTTGTCGAGTCTGTTGAGTATGACGAGAAGGCCCAACAGCAGCTTGCGATGGAGCAGGTTCCCGAAACCCTCGCTGCTGTTCGTGAGAAGTTGGCGGAGTCTGAGGCGTTGACGGAAGCAACAGCTAAGGACATCATCAAGCAGGTCACGAAGGAGCTGAAGGTGAAGAAGGGCCTGGTGATGAAGTCTCTACGAGCGGCGCTAACGGGCACGGTACAAGGACCGGATTTGATCCAATCCTGGCTAATTCTGAATACCCGAGGCTTAGATCGCCAACGGCTCGATCAGGCCATTCAACGCTAGAGATGCAACGCTAGATCATGAGCAGACCCCCCCAAGCCATCGAGGTTATCCAGCGTGGTCAACGGGGGAAACCGGTAGTTCGATGATAAATTCTGTTCCTTGATTGGGGGTGGAGTCAAAGGTTAGGCTCCCCCCATGATTTTCAGCAATAATTTGCCGACTTAGGGATAAGCCTAAGCCGGTTCCTCGTTCTCCTTCTTTGGTGGTGAAAAAGGTTTCGAACAAGCGCGATTGAACATCGAGAGGAATCCCCGCACCATTGTCAGCGATACAAATCGCAATGCGATCGCCGGCGTCATCTTGCAAATATTGGGTCCGAATGGCAATTAAATTGGGATTTTCCTCAATTCGACTATAACTTAAGCCTTGATTCCTCTCTTCGACCGCATCAATGGCGTTGCTGAGGAGATTCATAAACACCTGATTGAGTTGTCCGGGCCGGGCGGGAATTTTGGGAAGCTCACTATACTCCTTAATGACCTGAATTTCGGGGCGTTCAGAATTGGCTTTGAGGCGATGTCGCAGGACAACGAGAGTGCTTTCGAGACCTTCATGAACGTCACAGAGGGTTTGTTCGGCATCAAGCCGTGAGAATTGACGTAGGGAGGAGACAATTTCTTGGATGCGATCGACACTGACTTTCATCGAATCGACAATCAGTGGAAAATCTTCTTTGAGGTAATCAATATCAATATCTTCAGCATGTTCACTGAGTTCAGGGGGAGTCTGACTATAATGCTGTTGATATAACCTCAAATGTTCGAGAAGATCGGCAGCGTAGTCAGCCGTATGAACCAGATTTCCGGTGATACAACCGAGGGGATTATTGATTTCATGAGCCACCCCAGCGACTAACTGCCCCAAACTGGATATTTTCTCAATTTGAACTAATTTTGACTGAGTGTATTGTAATTCAGCTAAAGCAGATTCAAGTTGTTTTATTTTCTCTCCTTCCCGCCGTTCTGCTTGTTCTCGCTTCAGTTCTGCCACGGTTCGTGTTCCTAAGACACTCAGAACAATTTCAGCTTGATTCCGTTTGTTCTTTGAGAGAGGACGGTCATCTAAAATACAGATATGACCAATCGGTTGACGGGTTTCAGGGTCAAGTAATGCCACCCCTAAATAGGATTGCGCCTGAAGTTTCACTAGGTTAGTATCATCGGGAAAGTGTTCTTGTACCCCCTGAGGAAACCAACATAAGGTCACATCTTCATCAACTTGACTCGCCTGTTCGAGAAGTTGGCCGCAAGGAGTACAGGTCAGGTCATACTCAAAATTATCGACGATTCCTTGACCGTTCCAGAAACAGAGCGATCGCACCCGCTGGGGTCGATCGCCGTCCCATTGGCAAATCTCACCGATAATGGCATATTTGACATCCAGAGCGGCTGTGAGCTGTTTGGCTAGGACTGGGTAGTAATCCCGTCCCGTCACGGCGGCGGTGCTAGTAATGAGCTTAACAAGAACCTCCCAGGAGATATCTTGGATTAATGTTTCCGAAACCGGATCTGGGGAGGATTGTGGATCAATTGAATCGGACATAGTTTGGAAATACTCGATATCGGGGATCGAGTCAGTGGAATCGGAGCAGAAAATGCGGTGGTTTACCATGTCCCTAAGAGCGGGTGTAACGGGGCAGACCGATATAGTAATGCCAGGGTGTATTGTCTATGGTATGGTTAAAGTCAGGAGCTGGATATGATCAAAATCACACCTTCGACTCAAAAAGTCTGATTCAGCGTTGCAGGGAGTCGCGGATCACCCCCGAATCCAGGCTGAGGAATTGCTCCCCGCTCATGTTCAAGAAACAATCAGGGATTGTGATTGATAGACGATCAATGATGAGTGGCGAATTAGTTTATCGCTAAATCTTGTCCAGTTGCACTGAGGTAGTAAGGCTTGAGAAACCTATCTAGCCAAGTTTTCAGTTCATAGGTTGCGCGACAATCATCCTCGTTATACTCAAGGATCGACTCTAAACAGTTGGGATCTCGATGTTCGAGCCATTCATTGTACCAACAAATACATTGTGCGCCATTAGCTTGAGGGTTGCGCCAGTGGAACCCGAGCCAGCGAGCGATGGGCTTGAGGGCGTAACTTTCAACAGGGAGAATGGTCGAGTGAGTGACCCACCAATGAATATCGACGCAACGATCAACTAGGGCTTGATAGCGATATTTTGGGGTTTTGTAGAGCCGAGCCAGACGTTGAATTGTTTTAACTTCGTAATCACAAAAATGAAAAATTAACGCCTCAGGATAAGATTCCATCAGTCCTAAAAATTGCTGCCAAACGGCCTCCTCTTCGTCGGGGTTCTTGGCCATAAATCCATAATAGGTTTGGCGTTGATGCCGATGATCAATGACTAAAGCCCCTAGTAGGAAATCTAAATCTAAATCTGGTTCGGCTTCAATATCAAAATGAATTTCGATCGCCGTCTGGGGAACCCCTAACCAATCATTCCCTGGAGATCGCAGTAGATGAGCCATCGCACCATCTCGCAACAGAGGCTGTTGGTCATAGGAGGCGATGGCCTGTTGACCCAGTTGATTTCCCGCCTCAGCCCCGAAAGCCATCTTTAACTGCGATCGCGGAGCGTGAGCCAGAGCCGCCAACGTCGTGATCCCCATCCCTTGCAACTGCTCATAACGGCTTGGGGTGACTCCGGGAATCAAAGACAAATGACGCTGAGACTCAGCCACCTGATGACAGGCACTATACCAGTGACAGAGATTACATTTTTGCCGCGATAAAAATAACTCCGGTATCTGCGATCGCCGCAAGCTGACAATACACGCATACAGAAGCTGCTGCATTTCCGGAACTCGTTTCAGGAAATCCACCGCGTGAGGCTTACGACCCCGTAACACCAGTTCCGTCGTAGGGGGCCAAGCCTCTTGTAGCAGCGATAGGACTAACCCATGAAACGCCCCAACAATCTGATAGTCCAGTTTGGGGCGTTTTCCGAAGCGAATATCATGGGGAACATAAATCCAATCACCAAATCGAGAGACTCCTGGGTGGCGAACCAACAAATCCGGTTTCGAGAGCAGCTGAACTCCCGGAAGCCAAGGAGCCGAGAGAACACCGCGATAAATCGACTCAACCCCCTGTTCCATCAACTCCAACGTCGCCTGAGTCGCGCCATACCAATCATCGCCCGACCAATCGGGGCGGTGATAGTCATATTGAGCTAAGACCTCCTGACGATGACGGCGACTATCCTGACGCAGCTTGAGTAAAAAGTCATCGAGGGGATCGCGATCGCCCGAGTCACCGAACACATCTAAAAATGCCCGCCGATCGCACCGTTGGTAATACAGCAGTAAATCATCACTAACGAGCATAAGACGCGGAGAGGCTGGCTCCTATCGATGAATTGTGCTGAGGGTCACCTGTCCATTGTACTGCCTTTGGGGAGAGGGCGTGATCTCCGAGGCGATCGAGACGAGTGACCCAGATTCGCCTCAAAATTGCCCAGCTTAAGATTAACTCCCGAATTCACTCAAACCCAGACTATGAAAGTATTTCAGCATTATTTAATCCCCGATTTTCCTAAAAATATCCCTCAAAACTGATAAATTCCCGAACAGATCGGCAGTTGCAATGATAATATTGCCTTAAACTAATGTGCCGTCGAGGGTTCGCTGTGAGCCGTTCTGCAACTCTATCGCTTCAGCCTTCCTTACTCTCTGTTGTCGATAACAATCGATTAAGGCTATTCTCTGGGTCTGCCAACCTGCCACTATCCCAAGAAGTGGCCCGTTACCTCGGAATCGATCTCGGTCCGATGGTGCGCAAGCGCTTCGCCGATGGCGAGCTATACGTGCAGATTCAGGAGTCGATCCGAGGCTGTGATGTCTATTTAATTCAGCCCGTCTGTCATCCGGTGAACGATCATCTCATGGAGCTACTGATCGTCATCGATGCCTGTCGCCGGGCCTCCGCGCGTCAAGTGACCGCCGTGTTGCCATATTATGGCTACGCTCGCGCTGACCGCAAAACCGCTGGACGAGAATCGATCACCGCTAAACTCGTTGCCAACTTAATGGTCGAAGCCGGAGCCAACCGAGTCCTAGCTATGGACTTACACTCCGCGCAAATACAGGGATATTTCGATATCCCCGTCGATCATGTCTATGGTTCTCCCGTTCTGATTAACTATCTGTTAAATAAGCAGCTCAACGACATTGTGGTGGTGTCACCCGATGTTGGGGGCGTTGCCCGAGCGAGAGCCTTTGCCAAAAAACTCAATGATGCCCCTCTGGCCATTATTGACAAGCGTCGCCAAGCTCATAATGTCGCTGAAGTCTTAAATGTCATCGGAGATGTGCGGGGTAAAACTGCTGTTCTCGTCGATGACATGATTGATACCGGTGGAACCATCAGCGAAGGAGCGCGACTTCTGCGCAAAGAGGGCGCTCGCCAGGTGTACGCCTGCGCCACCCATGCCGTCTTCTCCCCGCCGGCGGTGGAGAGACTCTCTAGTGGCGTCTTTGAAGAAGTGATCGTCACCAATACCATCCCCATTCCCCCAGAACGGATGTTTGACCAACTTAAGGTCCTTTCCGTCGCTAATGTCCTAGGTGAGACCATCTGGCGCATTCACGAAGATAGTTCAGTCAGTAGTATGTTCCGCTAACTAGAACTGAAAACCAGCTTCGGGGTCGCCACCGCGACCCCGATTTCTTAGATTTAAGGAATAATAGGGAGGTGAATGCCAAGTCGCCCTCGCCATGTTGAGTTAATCGGGGAACGAATCTATGTTTGATAACCGCCGCCCGAACCACCGCCCTACGCCCTTTATTGCCACAAACCGCCCGGATGAGCATCTGCAAGAACAAACTCAAGAGATTGTCTATAACTATCTACTTGAGATTGTTCGGGCCTGGTCCCCTGAAGATGTGTTACAAGAGTTTCGGGGCTTATTTATTGACTGCAACAACGTCAAAAACCTAGAAGCCTTTCAGTCTCTCAAACAATTGGTTGAAGCCAATGAAGAAACGGGGTTTCGTCATACTGTTAAACGGTCTTGTTACATCCTCTTTAATAATTGGGAAGCCAATCGACAACATAAATTTATTCCTAAGCTAGTTCAACTGTTTCAAGAACCCTCCATTCGTGAGCGGACTCTCTCCCCCCATTTACAACGAGTACGGGCTTGGTTACAGATTTTTACCGATGGTCAAGACTACCAAGATCTCAAAGTCTTTACCGCCAAATACGAAGAAGGAGAATTTGAGGAAGTTGAGGCCGCCAAATGGAGCGATCGCTACACCGCCTATTTACTGGTTCCTCAATACTCTAACCCCAACAATCCCATGGAACAGCGGGAAGTGGCCCGCGCCGTCTCTCAGCGATTGAAAGACCGTTTCAAATTTGATTTAGCCATTTACATCACCCGCGCCCAAATGGTGCGTTACGACGACCAACAGCATCCGAATCCTACAATTTTTGGGGATGAAGTGCTACGGATTATCAAAACGATTCTTGCTCGTCGAGGAAGCCTCAGCTATGAAAATTTAGCCAACATCTTTTTACGACAAACCGAAAACCAACGCTACCGGGACTTTAAGCGCAGTCTCCAGAAATATCTGCTCTTTTCTTGGTCTGATAAAGACCTCGCGCAAGTCTTGCGTCAGCGTCTTTCGGAACGGCTGGATTTACTCTATGTAGATAAACACAACGATCCCGTTGATGAATCACTGCGGTTACGAACCTGTAACCGGGCGATTGATGCACTCATCAGTGAAACGGGAACGGAACCGTCCGCCATTTTTGTCTGGATGCTCTCCTGCGGAAATCCATTGGCGCTGGTGGCTATTTTGCTGAAACTGGTATTGATTAGTCGCCATTCCCGCATTCATTTAGAAACCCGAATTGCTCAGCTAATTCGCTACTACGAACATTTGCCAGAAGACGAGTGTCAATGGGTTATTCACTTTTTTGAATTGTTTAAAATCGCTTTTGCAATTCATGCTGAAAATGTAGAATATAGTTTAGTCGAAGTTGAAAATTTATCAGAGGGTGACTCGAAATCATCGAGTAAGTATCGAGTGTTTGCTCGCCTGAAATACCAAGAACTTACCGTTGATGTTTCCGATGACATCGATGATTCCGATGAATTTACCCAGTTACTGAGTTAACCTCGAAACCCTGATGATGGATTCGATGACCGCTTCAATGACTGATTCAATGACTGATTCAATGACTGATTCAATGACTGATTCAATGACTGATTCAATGACTGATTCAATCCAGGGAATGATTGGCGATCGCGCCCGACTTTATATCAAACAACAGATTCGAGCCGGTACAACCCTCTGGTGGGGTGAAGATGACGACGGCGAATGTTGGAGTTTAGTCCCCTTACGAGAAGCCGACTATCCCGGTTTGCACAACCTAAAAACCCTAGACGTGACCGATGCTCATTTAGCCGATATTCCCATCGTGGCGATCGACGAGACGCTGCAACTGGTGATTATTAACCTCTGGGATCATGGCTACGAGGGGCTACAAGTCGATCCCGACGGCGAAGTCTGGCCCGCCTCCTTCCTGGGGGGAAATCCCCGTCAACCGGCCTCCTGGGAGGTTCCCTATCCGTTCATCTAGGCTTCCCCTCTCAGACCGTTAAATCGGCCAGTTAGACTAGAGTTTTCACAGGTTGTGATGATGGTACGATTCAAAGCCTGGCAATGGGCCACGTTAGCCATTCCCCTTGTCAGTATTGTGGGGTTCATTCTCGTCGCGGCGGGCTGGCAAATTCAACATTGGGGACTCAGTTGGATTTGGGCTATCTTCCTGGTCATCCTGCTAGGGTGGCGTTGGCTTCTGGCCAAATGGACAAAACCCCAACTCGCGCAAATCGAGGCTGCTGTCGCGGACGCCAATCAACAACTCGCCGATAGCCGCGATAAGGCAGAAGAACATGGGAACAATCCTGAAGCCGCCCAAGCCGTGCGAGAGGCTCTCAACCAGATTTTGCAAGAAACTCATCATGATCCGCCCTTTTGGGACGATTGGGAACGGTTCTGGCAACGGGGCCAGGCGGTGGTGGTGGCGGTGGCCCATGCCTATAATCCCGAAGTGAAATATCCTTTGTTAAATATCTATGTCCCTCAAGCCTATGGGCTAATTCGCGGCACAGTGGATGACCTCGATCGCTGGATGGAGAAACTCTCGCCGGTATTGGGACAGGTCACCGTGGGCCAAGCCTATCAAGCCTACGAGGTTTATCAGAAAATCGAACCCTCGGCCCGCAAATTGCGTCAAGCCTGGGGTTGGGCGCAATGGTTTTTCAATCCTGCGGTGGCGGCGGCCCGTCAAGTGACGCAAAAATCCAGTAGTCGCGCCACGGAAGAACTGCTGGGGAATTTGGGACAACTGTTGCGAGAAGCAGCGTTACGGAATTTAGCCCAACAGGCGATTTATCTGTATGGAGGTCAAGGGATGACTCAAGTTGGGGCCGATCGCTTACCCGATGTCAGTCAAGCCGAGGCCGAGAGTTCGCCGCGCTTTGGTCGCACAGAAACCGATACCTTACAGACGATTCTCGATCGCGCCGAGTCCGCAGAAACCGTCGAGAAAAAACCCGTCAGCCTACTACTGGTGGGGCGCACAGGGGCGGGTAAAAGCAGTGTGATTAATACCCTCTTTGAGAGCGATCGCGCGTTGGTGGATGTGTTACCCAGTACCGATAAACTCTGTCGCTATGTCTGGGAGGCTCCCACCGGGGATTCTTTGGTCTTGTGGGATACCCCAGGCTATGAACAGGCCAGTCGTCAGGATTACCGAGATCTCGTCCTCGATCACGCTCGGGAAGCGGATTTAATCGTGCTGGTGACTCCCGCCCTCGACCCAGCGTTACAGATGGATGAAGACTTTTTACGGGAGTTACAAAAGGAGGTCACGGACGTACCGGCGATCGCCATCGTCACCCAAGTCGATCGCCTGCGTCCCTTGCGAGAATGGAGTCCTCCCTATGACTGGGAAGGGGGCGATCGACCCAAGGAACAATCAATCCGCCACGCCACCCAATACCGTCACGAAGAACTCGGACACCTCTGTCGAAGAGTGCTTCCCCTGGTCACTCGTGACGAACGCGCTCAGCGAGATCCGTGGAACCTCAGTCAGTTATCCAATCAGCTTGTGGAATCCTTAGACCCCGCCAAGCAACTGCGACTGACCCGATTTTTGCGCGATCGCAACACTCGCCTGCGCGGCGCCGCCCAAATCATTGAACGCTACAGCCGCCAAATGGCTACCACCCAAGGGCTGACCAATTTTCTCAAAAGTCCCATCCTGCAATTTATCTCCACCCTCACCACAGGACAACCGACCTTAGCCTATCTCCTCGCCGAACAAATCCCCGTTGAGCAACTTCCCATTGTCATCGGCAAACTTCAGATCGCCTATGATTTGTTTTCCCTATTAACCAAGGATGACGATATCCGCAAATTTGATCTCCTATCCCTGTGGTCAGTCTTATTAGACAACCCCTCACCACCCGAACGCAATGCTTGGGCCTTTGGCCATGCGGTGACGGAGTATTGGGTCGAGAAACTCTCAACCGAACAACTCCAGAAACGGTTTAAGGCATATTTTGAGGAGTATGAGCAGCGGGGGAACAGGACCATACAGCCCTGATGGCTAACCCCACCATCGCTCAGTATTGGGGGGAATGTTTCAGCGGCGATCGCCCTAAGATCCGCTACAATTGTTAAGAAATCTGTCAATTGTCTAACAGCGCACCGTCTGGACGCTTCTTTATGTCTCTCCCAATTCGCAACGTTGCAATTATCGCCCACGTTGACCATGGTAAAACCACCCTGGTTGACGCACTCCTCAAACAATCCGGCATCTTCCGCGAAGGAGAAGACGTTCCGGACTGTGTGATGGACTCCAACGACTTGGAACGGGAACGGGGAATCACCATCCTCTCCAAAAACACCGCCGTTCACTACCAAGACACTCTCATCAACATCGTGGACACCCCCGGACACGCCGACTTCGGTGGAGAAGTCGAACGAGTTCTGGGTATGGTAGACGGCTGCATCCTGATTGTGGATGCTAACGAAGGCCCCATGCCTCAAACCCGCTTCGTCCTCAAAAAAGCCCTCGAAAAAGGCCTCCGTCCCATCGTCGTCGTCAATAAAATCGATCGCGGCCAAGCGGACCCCCATGTGGCCGTCGACAAAGTTCTCGACCTCTTTATCGACCTCGGGGCCGACGACGACCAATGTGATTTCCCTTATCTCTTCGCCTCGGGCCTCGGTGGCTTCGCCAAAGAAGACCTCAACGACGAAGACAAAGACATGCAGCCCCTGTTTGAGGCTATCCTGGGTCACGTTCCCCCGCCCATCGGTGACCCCAACAAACCCTTGCAACTGCAAGTGACCACCCTCGACTACTCCGACTACCTCGGTCGTATTGTCATCGGTCGGATTCACAACGGAACCATCAAATCTGGACAACAAGCCATCCTCATCCAAGATGGTGACCAGATTGTCAAAGGCAAAATCACCAAACTGATGGGCTTTGAAGGCTTGGCCCGCGTCGAACTCGAAGAAGCCACCGCCGGCATGATTGTGGCCGTGTCGGGCTTTGCTGACGCCAACATTGGCGAGACCATCGCCTGTCCCGACGAACCCCAGGCCCTCCCTCTGATTAAGGTCGACGAACCCACCCTCCAGATGACCTTTTTGGTGAACGATTCTCCCTTCGCCGGCCAAGAGGGGCAATTTGTTACCTCTCGCCAATTGCGCGATCGCCTGATGCGAGAATTAGAAACCAACGTGGCCCTGCGCGTCGAACCCACCGACTCCCCCGACAAATTCGCCGTCTCCGGACGGGGTGAATTACACCTAGGGATTCTCATCGAAACCATGCGTCGCGAAGGCTACGAATTCCAAGTCTCCCAACCCCAGGTCATTTACCGGGAAGTCAACGGACAACCCTACGAACCCTTTGAACTCCTGGTTCTCGACGTTCCCGAAGAAGCCGTCGGCGGCTGCATGGAACGCATCGGCGAACGGAAAGGGGAAATGCAAGATATGCGCATGACCGCCGGCCGGTCTCAGTTAGAGTTTGTCATCCCCGCCCGAGGTTTAATTGGCTTCCGGGGCGATTTCGTCCGCATCACTCGCGGCGATGGCATCATGAACCATAGTTTCCTGGAATATCGCCGTCTCTCAGGCGACGTGGAAACCCGCCGTAATGGTGTCTTGATTTCCTTTGAGGAAGGAGTCGCCACCTTCTACGCCCTCAAAAACGCCGAAGACCGGGGTGTCTTCTTTATTGAACCCGGAACTAAGGTCTATAAGGGCATGATTATTGGCGAAAACAACCGTCCCCAAGACTTAGAGTTGAACGTCTGCAAAACCAAGCAGTTGACCAACCACCGCGCCGCCAGTGGCGATGAGTTAGTTCAGCTTCAATCTCCCGTCGATATGAGTCTCGAACGGGCCTTGGAATACATCGGCGCCGATGAACTTGTCGAGGTCACTCCCGAGTCGATTCGTCTGCGTAAGATGTCGGCCAAGAAGTTAGCCCGCCGCTAACGTGTTAACGTGAGTTCGGGTTGACCCGGACTCACGTTAAACTAAGCCTGCGAGAAGTTGGCTGAATAGATTGAACAGGTTTTATAGCCATCGAAAATTGGCTTAGGACACTCTGAGTTGGGCGAGAATCCCCGACCTCTTGCCTTCTTCCTCCCTGTTCCCTGTTCCCTGTTCCCTTCTTTTGCCTCTTGCCTTTTTATCCCCTATTTTTTGTACTATTCAGACCAACTTTTGCTCTCTGTTTTGACTATCCCGAGGTAGAGCGAGATAATCTGCATTTCGAGATGTTCCCTCTCCAATCATCGTTACTTGATAATTCCACGCATCCAGTAACTTCAAGGTTCTCTCTTGATTAGACGCACCATGGGTGGCCACAAAAAGACGTGGGCAATTCTCACGAATCAACTTTTCTCCTCCTTTTAAGACCCAATACTCCATCCCCTCTACATCTATTTTAATGACATCAGGTGCTGAAATTTCCTGTTGTTCCCACAGTTCATCTAACACCAAAACATCAACATCAAAGTAATCAGAATCAGACTGATTTTCAGGTAAAACATCCGGTTTTTTGGCAAGATGTCCCATAAATAAGTTTTGGCGCTTAAACTGTCGTCTGGCTCGTACACAACCTAGAGCAGATTCAAATAACTTGATATTTTTCACTTGATTGAGCTGGCAATGACTCCCAATAAATTCAGCATTTTCAGGTAGAGGTTCAAAGGAAAAAACTTCTCCTGATTCACCAGACAATCGTGATGCAATGAGGCTGAAATAACCGGCTTGTGCGCCAATATCGAATACCGTACTACCGGGAGTGATGATTTTGGCAAATTCCCGAACATAGTCCTGTTCATAAAATCCTATCCAGTAGGCGTGATTACCCGAACGTGGTAACCACAGATAACCCTGGAGTGGTCCAGACAAAATCGGAACCACTCGGTCGTCTAAAAAACGGTGTAGGAGTCGAGAAAATTGACGTTTCATGAAACCAAAAACTGAGGTAGCTATTATCATCTTAACTAACCCACTTAACTAACCCACTTAACTAACCCACTTAACTAACCCACCTGGAGTTTTCGACTGGGAACGAGAACCTCACTGTCAAAATAGATCGGCCAAGTTCTGATTGATTGAGGGTTTTACCGACCAACTTGCCCACTGCCGCCAAGAATGTTACATTTATTCATAGTATTAAATAAACCTGGCTCCTAAGGGACGCGCTGTTATGACAGATACGCTTACTAAACTAGCCTACCAAACCTTCCAACAGGGCAAAAGCTACTTCGGCGTTGCCCATAAAACCCTCAGCACACAACTTGGACAACTCGCAGTCGGCAACCGAGACAACGAGACCTTTCCAGTCTCACCGGACCTGATCGATCGCATCTACAGCAGCCTCAATCAAGTCATCGAAACCGACTGGAACGATGCCGAAAAAGGCATTTATCCGGTTGAGACGCTGTTTGATAATCCCTGGGCTGACTTTTTCCAATATTATCCCCTCGTCTGGTTTGATTTACCCAAAATTTGGGACCGAGTCCGCAACAAACAATATCAATCCTTCGATTCCCAAATCGACCTCAACGACTACCCCAAATACTATCGGCAAAACTTCCACCATCAAACCGATGGCTATCTGAGTGACCTCTCCGCCAACCTTTACGATGTCCAGGTCGATATTCTCTTTAACGGGGCGGCCGATGCCATGCGTCGCCGTATTTTAGCGCCTCTCAAACAGGGACTACGTCATTTTGCCGACGTTCCCCCCAGTCAAATTCGGGTCTTGGATGTCGCCACGGGAACCGGACGCACCTTGCGCTTCCTGCGCTCGATGTTGCCCAAAGCGGCCCTGTTTGGCACGGATTTGTCCCCCGCCTATCTGCGTAAAGCCAATCAACTCCTCGGGGAACTCCCCGGCGAACTCCCACAACTGTGCCAAGCCAACGCCGAAGATCTCCCCTACCGCGATGACCAGTTCCACGGCGTCTCCTGTGTCTTCACCTTCCATGAACTCCCCGGTTCAGCCCGTCAGAACGTGATTGACCAATGTTTCCGAGTTCTCAAACCGGGGGGGACCTTCGTCATTTGCGATTCGATTCAGGATAATGACGACCCCAAACTCAATCCCCTACTCCATAACTTCCAGAAAACCTTTCACGAACCCTATCACCGCAGTTACGCTGAGGATGATATGACTGGACGGCTCGAAAGCGCTGGATTTGTCGAGATTGCCACGCAACTGCACTTTATGAGTAAATACTGGGTGGCCCATAAGCCAGCCTAGGGCAAATCTTGACGGGGAGGCGGGGATCACCCCCAAGTCCCTGGTCAATTGCTAAAAAGAAGCGATAGAGTGGATTTGGCAACTGAGATTGTGAGGTACTTCCCGTGACCACAGAACAAGAGACGATGCAAGGCAATATTGCCACGGATGACTGGACTGGAGACAATGATGTGGTGAACTATCCCCAAGAAATTGAAACGGTTATTTCCAGCTTGGCCCAAGACCAAAAAGCGATGGTGGGTCATAGTGATGACGCCTATGCGTGGAAGTTCAAATATGGCAGTGTTGAGGTCTTTGTGCAACTGACGGGAGAGACAGAAGAGGATTTGTTGACGGTTTGGTCTCCGGTATTGAAGTTACCGGCGACGGATGAAGCCGGTTTGATGCGTCACTTGTTGCAAATGAACTGGGGAAGCACCTTTGAGTCCCGGTTTGCTATTGTTGAGGATCAGGTGGTGGTCTTGTCGTCGCGAACAGTGGCGGACTTGAATCCCAGTGAAATTTCTCGGTCGATTACGATTGTGGCCACGATCGCCGACGATAATGACGAGGACTTACAGGAGAAATTCGGAGCCTCCTAGGTGACATCCTCGGACGGTTGCTGGCGGCTCATTCCCCTCCTGGAGGCTCCGGGAGGGTTTCACATGGCGGCGGATGCTTGGTTACTCGACCAACACCGTCAAGGAATGATGCCGCCGACGCTACGCTTTTATACCTGGTCAACGCCAACCCTCTCGCTGGGCTATCACCAACGCCGCTATCCCCATCACTGGCCCCAGGTGAGGTGGCAGGGACAACCCCTCTCTTGGGTGCGGCGACCCACGGGAGGACGAGCGGTGTTGCATGATGGGGATTTGACCTATAGTGTGGTGACCTCCGGTTGGCCCGGTCGTCGCGAGGCGGTCTATCGTCAACTCTGTGGCTTTTTACAACTGGGATGGCAACGGTTGGGGGTTCCGTTGAGTTTTGGCGATCGCCCCCCCTCGGGCCACAATCCCAATTGCTTTGCTACAGCCACGGCGGCCGACTTAGTCACCCCAGAGGGACATAAGTTTATTGGTAGCGCCCAACTCTGGCGTCAGGGCGCTGTTCTGCAACATGGCTCGATGCAACTTGCCCCCAATCAGGTGTTACAGGCCCAGTTATTTGGGGTCCAGGAGACGCCACCCTCTGCTCTGGGGGCATATCTCCCCAAAGACATCAACGGCCTCGTCAGCCGCCTAACTCAAGCCGCTCAAGATGCGTTTGGAGTGACGTTTGAGGTGCAACCCTTGGCCCCCGAAGAAATCGCCGCCATTAAAACCCAGGCGACAACTTGGAGAGTGGAACCCTACAGGCCATCGCCTCGGGGCTAAGGATTAAGATAGAGACAACAAGGCACACCGAGGGGATCGGGAGCGAGGTCACGCCCCGTCTCTTTAGAGCGGGGCGGAAAAGCGACTCGTGCGGCTTTAGCCGCCGTGTAGTAGAATTGTCTTGCAACTTAGTAGCGCCAACCATCTACGTGACGATTCACTCCTAGTACGGAGAAACCCCAGCCACCGAAAGCGCGATATCGCATTGCGGCTCCGAGTTGCAGTAATGGCAGGATGATGAGCGTACCTAACTGGCCTTGTCAGCACCCCCGGCTGAAGCACGGGGGCTTCGTGCCCTCCCCTTCAGGTAGCTGACCAGCTTAAGCCTTAACGGGCTACGTTCAGAGCAAGAGTTAAAGTTCCTACCCTGGAATGCGTGCTAGTTCCAGGCTCTAGAACCAAATCGTTAAACAGTTTTAAGGGGTTAAGACAGTGCGATTGGGAAAGTACCGACTCTGAACATTAGCGAAGCAAACGTTACGAGACATCAGAAGCGACGCAACAATGTCTAACCATGTTTTCGTTTTAGATACCAACCGCAAACCGCTGACACCCTGCCAGCCCGGGGTAGCACGGTCACTACTCAAMGCSGGGAAAGCMTCGGTATTTCGACGCTACCCATTTACCATTATTCTCAACAARGAGGTYGAYGCTAATCCTGAACCCCTCGAACTCAAATTAGACCCAGGCTCTAAAGTCTCTGGAATGGCCCTGAAGCAAGGGAATCAAATCATCTTTGCTGCCGAGTTGCAGCACCGGGGAGAGCCGATTAAAAAAGCACTGCTGTCTCGTCGTCAACTGCGACGTTCTCGACGAAACCGCAAGACCCGATATCGACCAGCTCGGTTCTTGAATCGGACTCGTCCCGAAGGTTGGTTAGCTCCGAGCTTGCAGCATCGAGTAGATACTCTAATGACCTGGGTTCACCGATTTCGTAGACTTGCCCCAGTTGGCCGCATTACCCAAGAGCTAGTACGGTTCGACCTGCAATTGATGGAAAACCCTGAGATTTCAGGTGTTGAGTATCAGCAGGGAGAATTACAAGGCTATGAAATCAGGGAATACCTGTTGTTCAAGTGGGGCAGAACATGTGCTTACTGTGGCGCGAAGAATGTGCCCCTTGAAGTTGAGCATATCCAGCCCCGGTCTAAGGGTGGCTCTGACCGGGTGTCTAACCTGACCCTGGCTTGCCACTCATGCAATCAAGCCAAAGGCAATGGAGATATTCGGGATTTTTTATCGGGCCAGCCAGATTTGCTAGGTCGCATCCTCAAGCAGGCAAAATCGCCGATTAAAGATGCGGCTGCCGTTAACTCGACCCGATGGGCCTTGTTCAAGGCTTTGAAAGCAACAGGACTTCGAGTCACTACAGGAACAGGCGGACAAACGAAGTTCAATCGACTGAGGCTCAATCTACCTAAGGCTCACTGGCTTGATGCTGCCTGTGTTGGACCAGTCGAATCACTCGAAGTTATGACGTCAAAGCCGTTGCTGATTAGAGCGAAGGGGCATGGAAC
>FSSI02000062.1:0-22541 GCA_900149785.2 Phormidium lacuna HE10JO
CCCCTGGTGGTTCCACAAGCGGAGGCTGTTGTCCCCACTGCCACTGACAATCGTCCGTCCCTCCGGGCTGATGGCCACGGCGTTGACCCAATGCTGATGGCCGCGCAGTATCCCGATTGGTTCACCCTGGCGGTTCCACAAGCGCAGGGTCTTGTCCATACTGCCACTGACAATGGTCTGTCCGTCCGCACTGATGGCCACGGCGTTGACCGAACCCTCATGGCCTAGGAAGGGTTGTCCGATAGTTTGCCCCCGGCGGTTCCACAAGCGTAAGGTGCTGTCCGCACTGCCACTGACAATCATTTCCCCATCGGGGCTGATAGCCACGGCCGTGACCGAACCCTCATGGCCTAGGAAAGGTTCGCGGATTTGTTGCCCCTGGCGGTTCCACAAGCGCAGGGTGTTGTCCTCACTGCCACTGACAATCGTCTGTCCGTCCGCACTGATGGCCACGGCGTTGACCCAATGCTGATGGCCGCGCAGTATCCCGATTGATTCCCCCTGACGGTTCCACAGGCGCAGGGTGTTGTCCCAACTGCCACTGACAATCGTCTGTCCGTCCGCACTGATGGCCACGGCGTTGACCCAATGCTGATGGCCGCGCAGTATCCCGATTGGTTCCCCCTGACGGTTCCACAGGCGCAGGGTGTTGTCCCAACTGCCACTGACAATCGTCTGTCCGTCCGCACTGATGGCCACGGCGTTGACCAAACTCTGATGGCCGCGCAGGACTCGGATGAGTTCCCCCTGGCGGTTCCACAGGCGCAGGGTGTTGTCTGAACTGCCACTGACGATGGTCTCTCCGTCGGGGCTGATGGCTACGGCGCTGACCCCATGCTGATGACCGCGCAGGTGATTTTGTTCGGGAGTGGTTTGAATGCTGGTGAGCAAACCACTTTGAACTGAACTCATGACTCGTCCCAATCGGCCTTGACTCTCGCCCGTCGCCTGGATGGCCAGAACTAACCCATCGATGGGGTCGGCACTGGAGAGCAAATTTTGGGACTGGGCGGCGTTGGCCCGTAAATTGGCAATAGTGGCTTGACGTTGGGCATTTAGCCAGAGTCCGGTGACGACGCTCAATACGGTCACCACTGCGCCAATCCCCAGAAGGCGGCTGTTGCGTCGCTGGCGGATGCTGGTTCTTAGGTACTCTTGCGGTAAGCCGGAGAGGGTGCCATGTTCTCGCTCAAATAGCTCAACTTCTGCTAAATCTAATCCCCTGAGTAATCCTTCGCGGCGTTTGCCTTTGTCTACCCAGTCTTGCGCTTTGGCTTGGATTTCGTCTCTTTGCCGCTTCACTTCGGGGTTTTCGTTGACCCATTGCTCTAATTGCTCCCAGTTACTGATTAGGGATTCGTGGGCTACCTCGACTACGGTGATGTTGCCGGCTTGGTTCCCTCGGGCTGAGAGTTCGCTCGTGATGATTAACCGCGCTGCTCCTAATTTCTCTAGGACGGTTTCCACCTCTTCGGGGGGATAAGGTAAGTCGGTTAACTGGGATTTGCGGACTTGTCGGGCGATGGTTTTGGTATTTTCTAGCAGTTGGGTGAGTTCGAGAAAAATGCTCCGGGCGATGGCCTGTTGAGCGATGGACAGGGACTTATTATAAACAGTATCGGCTTGCCGTTGTAGGGCTTGCTGCACACCACCCATCTCTTGATAGGTTTCGACGCTGACTCTCTTCCCTTCGCTATGCCGTCGGTTCACCATTTGTTGCAGGACATATTGCAGTAGGGGCAAACTTCCTGACGACTTTTGAACGTCTTGCAGCATCAAGGTTTCTAAGTTGGAGGGAATTTCCCAGCCCAGTTTTTTGACCGGTTGGCTGATGGCGTTCCGTAATTCCCCCTCGTTCATTGGCCCGACAATTTGCTTCTTGCGGTTAATCAGTTGCAAGAGTTGGGGATATTCGGCACATTTGCCTAAAAAATCATCTCGGATGGTGATGACAACTCGCAGGGAGGAGTCTCCCTCATCTCCCTGAGTTCCGGGGGATTGGCTCTCAATTGGCCCGCACAAGCAATCTAAAAAGTGTTGCTGTTTCACATCACTTTGACATTGGGTAAACAGTTGCTCAAACTGATCGACGATTAAGAGAACTGTGGGAGACTTGATGTGAGCCAGCAGTCTTTTGACCCCGGTAGCACCTTGGGCTAGGGCGGCGTTGACCTGTTCTAAGGACAGATGTTCGTCGTTCTCATCGACGAAGACCTGCGCTAAACTGGCGATAGGGTCGTCTCCGGGTTTAAAGGGTTCATAAATTTGCCAATCGGCGGTCTCTGATAGGGTTGTCCCTTGCTTTAATTCAGGAATTAACCCTGCCCGGACAACGGAAGATTTACCACTACCAGAACTGCCGGAAACAGCAAGAAACGGCTGGTCATAAATTGCATTAACCAAGGTCTTTGTTAATTTGCGGCGACCAAAGAAATAGGGGGCATCGGCTTCTTGAAATGCCTCTAAGCCTTTATAGGGATTAAAGTCTCGGTTGGTAATCGTTGACTCGGATTCTGGATCAACGTCTCCTTCGATCAGGACAATTGCACCGTCTCGGTTGTCACATTTGGGGTCTTGGTAGGAGTCTGAATTGTTTAAGTTATTCCGCCTAATTTGCTGTAATTTGTATTTAAAGTGTTCCTGGATATAAGCCCATAAGGTCTCCGTGGTGACTCGTCCGGGTTGTTGTAAGCTTTCTAAGAGAGTGGTGGTAAAATAACTGTGATCTCCTTGTCCTGCTTCCGGTTCAAACGAGGATTGAGAGGCGGCACAAGCTGACATTAAACAGCGGCTGACAATATCTGAATTTCCGGGGTCAATTTCCTTGTAGTTAAAGACTTCTCCACCATGACAGCAGTCCAAAATGACGATTTGCTCTTTGATGGGACTATGTTCTAAGATTTGTCGTAAATCAACTAAGGATACACCCCATTTCTCTGGGGGCTTGTTACGATTCGCTGAACTGGTGGCTAAAAAGCCTTTGCTTCGGTGAACTTTAACCGATCGCAAACCATGTCCGGAAAAATAGAAGAGAGCGGTTTCGGGGATATGGCCATCTTCATCGATGGCAAATAACCACTCGATCGCCTTTTCTAAATTTTCTTTAGAAACCTTTTTATCTGGGTCTGAATTCACCCACAACCCAGCTTCATCGGTGGCGGGCAACCCTTTAATGTCCTCAAAGCCAATCTCATGCAGTCGTTGAGCCACCGCATTAGCATCGTTGGCGGGCGTGTGAAGTTGTTCTAAATTAAGATAACGGTTAATTCCAACCACTAAAGCTCTTTTCATTATCCCCTACCACTGCTATACTAGAACTAGCCAGGTTTCCCGCTTCTTCAGGTTAGTCTATTGACTAAACCGACCCAGTTGAGACCGACGCTGACCCAGTATTACCAGTTTAATCGCAATTTCAAATCCTTGCTTGCCGATGGAACCTAATCTTGACAAAACGTTGCTTGCTTTCTTGCTGGCTCTCTACCACCTCGAACCTAAGCTCACGGATGATGAACTGTATGCGTTAGAAGAGCTGGGGGAGGCTCTCGACGATGAGTGGGTTGGTGAGGAGTTGAATCTCATTGCGGATATTGAGGCGATCGCAGCGGCGAATCCCACGTTAAATCAACTGTATCAAAAGGCATTGACAAAACTCGCACCTCTGAACCTAGAGCAACTCCATCAGGGGTTACCGTCTCCAGCGCAACTTGAGGCGCTCCTAGGAATTAGTGCAACGAGCAGAGGCTATGTTCCCCAGGGTGAGCCAACTCAAAAAACCAATGAGGTGGTGAATTTAAGTCGGATGGTGATGACGCGCGATCGCCCAGAAAAAGATGTTAAAAAGATTGACGAATTGGGCCGGTATTGGGAGTTACCACCCGTCCCCATGTTTTAGACCTTTCCTGAGCGAATTTAATGGATAATATTATTTATCCCACGGTTGATTTATTCCTCTATGATTTACGAGATGGCTTAGGCGATAATCCCGAAGAGGTTGACCAACATTGGCAGAAGTTTAAACAAAAACTACCCCAATCTTTCGAGAGTCTCCTAATTTTTGATTCGGGGTTTGAGTCAGAATATCAAGAACTCTTAATGGGCCAATTTGGTCATTTTGGCAGAGATTCTCAGGGGTACGAAGGGTTTTATTACCCAGTGCGGATGAGCGATATGTATGGCTTGTTGCTCGATTGTTCCCCGTCGGATTCTGTCACTCCACAACCACCGCAATGTTTCCAAAACATTAAGGGAGAAATTGAACGTCGTCTGGGTGACCATTCGGCGATGTTAGGTCAAACTTGGTTGATTTATGGCCAATTGCCTGAGAAGACTCAAAATCCGCAAAAGGTGGCTCAACTCTGTTATCAGGCGTTGTTTCCTGAGGCGAATTGGCAGGATGATTTTCAGGGAAAAGGTCGCCTGTTGGGGGGGATGGTGTTTGAACTGGATTCGTTTCAGGTGAAGTTGCAAGAAACAGTCAAGGACAACGCTGATTCTGGGGTGTCTAACGGCGGCTGCTTTGACAGTCGTCATGTGATTATTGTGTTGTATCCGACGGCGTATGCCGCTAAGTCTGGGGCAGAGTTAATCTATGATTGGATGCCGTTATTTGCTTATCGCGCTAAAATTCTCTGGGCTTATGGGCAAACTCGCCAACTCAAACAATGGCTGAAACAGGATTATGTCACCATTCAAGCGTGTTTAAAACAAATTCGCGGCAATCAGCATCAGGATTTACCCATCTCTGAGATGAAAGAGATTCTCAATCGAGCGCGTAATGTTGTCTCGAATTATACGATTGATATGGATGATTTGGCGTATCAATTGCGAACGATCGCCATCAATCTGGACAATTACCAAAAACGCCGTGCAACACTGGAAAAAAAAGCGAGGTCAATGCAGAGTTTCGGTGGGGAACTATCCTGGACAGATTTGAGATTTTTAGAGCAGTTTAGTGAAAGAGTGAGGACGAAATATCTACGACAAGTTAAGAGAGATTATGACAATTTGGGTCCAGGTTTAGAGCGATTGGAGTTTGCGATCGCCACGATTCGGGGTTTAGTTGAAATTGAACGCGCTCGGCAAGAACGTAAGTTTCAGAATAATATCACAATTTTCGGTTGGGGGTTAGGGGCAGCTGCGATCGCGGCCTCCCTTTCGGCACAGTTTCCCTATGTAATTGTACCCGTGGAAGTGCTGACGACTGAACCCACTTCGGAGGGGGATAGGAGTATTTCTGTTGAACTCAATCCACCGCTGTCTGCGTCCTGGGATGCGGCGGTTCTCTCGTTGGGGTATAGTCTTCTTGTGGGGGTGTTGTTTATGGCGATCGCCTGGTTATGGATTAAGCGCAAGGAAAAGTCCAAGTGAACAGGTTGGACGATAGCTAGACGCAACGAGGAACGATCCAGTCAAACAATCAAGTCTTATCTATGGTGTCATCTTATCAAGGTTGGAATCTAACCGACGCAGAACGGGAAAAATATCGCCAAACCTCAAAAGCATCGAGTCAAGCGAAAGCTAAAGCAATGCGCGGCGAGGGGTTAACCCCTGTTCATGAGATTAACCAGCCTAACTTAAATCCTGATGACTTAATGCCAAAATTACCTAAAAATGGATTGCGATCGCTCTCCCTATTTAGTGGTGGAGGTGGCTTAGACTTGGGATTTGAGCGAGCCGGATTTGAACATATCGCCTCTTATGAAGTCTTAGAGGAGGCGGGAAAAACCCTCAAACAGAATCGGCCAAACTGGACTGTGTTTTCAGGCCAAGCAGGCGATGTGCGACAGGTAGATTGGACAACGTATCAGGGTCAGGTTGACGTCGTTCACGGGGGGCCTCCCTGTCAGCCGTTTTCAATTGCAGGAAGACAGCAGGGAAAAGGGGATGAACGAGATATGTTTCCCGAGTTTGTGCGGTCTATTTTGGAAATTAGACCGGCGGCTTTTGTTGCAGAAAATGTTTCGGCATTATCGAGCAAAAAATTTAACGACTATGTTTTTAACGAAATTCAAAAGCCCCTTTTGAAGCAGTACAATGTACTGCAAATCACGTTATATGCCCCAGATTTCGGGGTTCCTCAATCGAGAAAGCGTGTCTTTTTTATTGGCTTCAAAGATGCAAACTGTTTCAAGAAATTCATCAGGCCTGAGCCTGTTTATACTTGGGAACATCTTGTTATAAAGCGTCATCAGACAACAAGCGTATCCTCTCCACAACAACTTAATTTATTTAACCTAGACCATCCCCAATTAAAGCCTTGTCTGGGAGTAAGAGAAGCTTTAGGACTTCCTGATATTGGGGTTGACGCTCTGGCCCCAACCCTTCGCAGTGGTTTAACCGGACCCCGTCATACCACCTCAATTTTAAATAGTTCTTCGGCTCAAAAAGTCTGGAGAACTATCGAAATTTGGCCCAATGGCGTAGCAGCTAATCGAGAAAATGCTAGGTTATTTGTTGCCAAAAATAAGCATTTTCGTCTCTCCGTTGCTGATTGTGCCATCTTGCAAGGATTCCCGGAATCTTGGCAGTTTTCTGGAGCAGTTTATATGGTACTCGGGCAAATTGGTAATGCCGTTCCTCCCCCATTAGGGTATCAGGTTGCTTGTGGAATTTATCGGGCGTTAAAACTATAAATTATGTAGAATGATGACTTTTTATAAATCGGAGTCAGATACTTCGACCAGTTCTCGTAAGCGATGAGCATGATTCTGGGTGATTTTTTCCCAGCCTTGAAAATAGGAGCCGGGAATATGAGGATTGTTTAAGGTTGAGCCTCGTTGAATGAGGTAGCGACTGCGATCGCGCAGAATTTCTAACATCCGTTGACCCGAATATCCTCCATCAAGATCCATCTTAGCTCGATAGTCATCTAAGGTATATTGACGTTTTTGCAAAGTCTTCGCATCTTCGAGTGTATAGCGAGATTTTTTGCCTAAAATTTTATACAGATCGGCAAGTGTTAATCGCTCAGGAAGCCGTTGAGCAATTTGCTGATCTGGGGCAATATACTGAGCTTTTTCTTGAATCCAAGGAGCCATCATCTCAGGAGACGCATACAAACAATAGCGAAGTGAGCGGCCTGTCTTGTCATAAAATCCAAATAACCAATGTTTGTCCTGCCATTTTTGCACATGATGAAAGCTGAAATCTCGAACCGTTGTCACCGAGTTAGTGGTGGTCGATTTCAGTTCAAAGGGAATCTCTTGTTCTCCCATCTCTAGTATGGCATCTACTCCACTCCGACTAGGATGCGCAGGCTTTTTTAAGTCAAACAGGGTAATGAGTTCATTTTCCCGTCGATCATCTTGTACAGACATTCTCAATCGGCTTCCTTCATCTGTGCCATAAGTTCCGCTCTCATTAACGTTCCTCTTCAAACCAGTTTGCAAGAGTTAAACTCTCAAAATCCTGAAAATCCGAAACATTACGAGTTACCAGAATTAACCCATTGCAAACGGCAATGCTGGCAATTTGCCCGTCTACAAATGCAGGAGTTAATCCAATTTTAGAAAGTCTTGCTCGTTCTTCCGCGTGCCAGCGTGCCGCCTTAAGATCATAGTCGAAAACAGGTAAACTTAAGACTGACTCTTGAATATACTTCCAAAGATAATCTCGCCGTTTAGAGGAAGGCAAACGCCAACAACCATAAAGAAGTTCGTGAATAACTAAACTGGCTACCCCTACCTCAACCTGATGTCGTGTTAGCTTGCTCAAAACCTGCTGATTCGGGACAGGACGGCTTGGCTCAGACAGAATATTAGAATCCAGCAAAAATCGAATTGTCACAGTTCGATCTCCCGACCTGGGGTGCGATCTCTGAGATTAGCAAAGTCATCCTCTGTATAGACAAGCCCTTCTCGCTCAATGACCGCTCTAAAATTTAGAATCCCTTGCCAAAAACGTTCGCCACGGCTCTTATCAAATTGGTCGTTCTGAGCTGTTTCTGATAACTTCACCTGAAGTACATTCAAGAGTACAGTTTGCTCATCCAACGACAAGTCATCCACGGCCTTAAGAATTTCCTGTAACGTCATCATTGAACCTCCAGGTTTATTGAGAGCAGATTATATCCGTTGCGGTAGGGGCATAACCCACCCCTAGCCCCTCCCAGGAGGGGATTTTTCGCCCCTACAAGTCCCCAAACCCTCATGGGTTAAAACAAGAAATAGCGTTGGGCCATAGGTAACACTTGCGCCGGTTCACAGGTTAATAACTCCCCATCGGCCCGAACCTCGTAGGTTTCGGGATCTACCTCAATCTCAGGTAACGCATTATTTAACTTTAAATCCCCCTTGCGGATCTCGCGAGTGTTCGATACCGCCAGAGTGGGTTTGCGTAACCCCAGTTGACGGCCAACCTCCGCCTCAACCGCCACTTGGGAAACAAAGGTGACTGAGGTGGCTGCGATCGCCCCCCCATAACTGCCAAACATGGGCCGCATATGCACCGGTTGCGGGGTGGGAATACTGGCGTTCGCATCTCCCATTTGCGCCCAAGCAATCATTCCCCCTTTAATAACTAACTCCGGCTTCACCCCAAACATAGCCGGTTTCCAGAGACATAAATCAGCCAATTTCCCCGCTTCAATCGAACCTACATGATTGGAAATTCCATGCACGATCGCCGGGTTAATTGTGTACTTGGCCACATAGCGTTTGGCCCGCAAATTGTCATGGCGATCGCAGTCAGCCCCCAACGGCCCTCGCTGTACTTTCATCTTATGGGCCGTCTGCCAGGTTCGGATGATATTTTCCCCAACCCGTCCCATCGCTTGGGAATCGGAGGAAATAATACTAAATGCCCCTAAATCATGCAAAATATCCTCCGCTGCAATGGTTTCGCGGCGAATCCGGGACTCGGCAAAGGCTACATCTTCGGGAATGTTGCGATCGAGGTGGTGACACACCATCAACATATCCAGATGTTCTTCTAGGGTATTCACCGTATAGGGACGAGTGGGATTCGTTGACGAGGGGAGAACATTGGCCACCCCACAGACTTTGATGATATCCGGGGCGTGACCGCCACCGGCCCCCTCCGTATGATAGGTGTGGATGGCTCGATTCTTGAAGGCGGCGATGGTGTTCTCCACAAACCCGGCTTCGTTGAGGGTGTCGGTGTGAATCGCCACCTGGACATCATACTCGTCGGCGACGCTGAGACAGGTATCAATGGCGGCGGGAGTGGTTCCCCAGTCTTCATGGAGTTTTAACCCCAAGGCCCCGGCTAAGACTTGTTCGACTAATCCCGGTTTTTGGGAACTGTTCCCTTTCCCCATAAAGCCGAGGTTGACGGGAAACCCATCGGCGGCTTGTAGCATTCGCTGGATGTTCCAGGAACCGGGGGTGCAGGTGGTGGCGTTGGTTCCGGTGGAGGGGCCGGTTCCGCCGCCAATCATGGTGGTGATTCCTGAGGCGATCGCCGTCTCGATTTGTTGCGGACAAATAAAGTGAATGTGACTGTCAATTCCTCCAGCGGTGACGATACAGCCTTCAGCGGCGATCGCTTCAGTAGCCGGACCAATAATAATGTCAACGTTATCCTGAATGTGAGGATTTCCCGCTTTACCAATTTTGCAAATTTTACCGTCTTTGATGCCAATGTCGGCTTTAACAATACCCCACCAATCGAGAATTAGAGCGTTGGTAATCACCACATCGACTGCCCCCTCGTCGCGAGAAATGGGGGATTGTCCCATTCCATCTCGAATCACTTTTCCACCGCCAAATTTGACTTCGTCGCCATAGGTGGTTAGGTCTCGTTCAACTTCAATTATTAACTCGGTATCGGCTAATCGGAGGCGATCGCCCACAGTGGGACCAAAGGTTTCAGCGTAGGCGCGGCGATTCATGAAGTAGGGCATAGGGCAAAAGAAGGCAAAAGGCAAGAGGCAAAAGGCAAGAGGCAAGAGGCAAAAGGCAAGAGGGGTAGGGTGTGTTCCGGCATCAATTAAGGTTTAGGCTTCGACCACTCTGTTAAAGCTTGCCGGAACGCACCAATTCGGGATAACCCACCCCCAACCCCTCCCAAGAGGGGAAAGAGCGTTATTTTTTCTTCTTCTTTTTTTTATCTTTTTTGTCTTTTTTCTTGTCTTTGCTTTTCTCTGGTTTTTCGTCTAGGGAACCGTTAATTAAGCCATTAAATCCATAGATTTCACGAGTTCCGGCGAGGGGGACTAACTCCACCTCTTTCTCGTCTCCCGGTTCAAAGCGGACGGCGGTTCCGGCGGGGATGTTGAGACGCATTCCTCGGGTTGTATCGCGGTCAAAATTGAGGGCGGCGTTGACTTCAAAAAAGTGGAAATGTGAGCCAACCTGGACCGGGCGATCGCCACTGTTGGCGACGGTGATGTTGATTGTTGGGCGGCCGGCGTTGAGTTCAATCTCGCCCTCTAGGGGTAATAGTTCTCCGGGAATCATGAGAGGTTCTCCGTATGGTTTTCGCTGTTAAATTGCACGTTTGGACTTGACAAAAATAGGATTTTTTGATATGAGTATTTAAATAATTGGGTCGTGAACGGTGACCAATTTGGTTCCATCGGGGAAGGTAGCTTCAACTTGTACTTCCGTGACCATTTCGGCAATTCCATCCATCACATCTTCACGGGATAATAGGGTTTTACCAAACTGCATTAACTCCGCCACGGTTCGCCCCTCCCTGGCCCCTTCTAAAATCCCGGCTGTGATATAGGCCACGGCTTCAGGATAGTTAAGTTTTAAGCCTTTGGCTTTGCGACGTTCTGCTAATAACGCTGCTGTGAAAATCAGCAGTTTATCTTTTTCTTGGGGAGACAGTTGCATAACAGTTACGGCCTAAAAAAACGTTAACAAGACCAAACACGAGGAACGGTGACCGGGCGATCGCCGTGGGATTGACGTAGGAGTTGCCGGAGATCGAGGAAGGCGGCACTGGCTTTTTGAGTCGATCGCCCCCGATATCGGCATATTACCCCAGATTGGCAACAAGAGACGGCGATTTCTCCCTCAAGGTCTCGCATTTCCCAGAGATGACGGGCTTTGTCGGCAATCTCCGGGGATACGGGTTGGCCAATCCAGGCTAAAGTTCCCACGACAGGCTGGCCGTTTAAGCCATTTGACGCATCGAGAAGGGGAGATCCTCCTGCAAGCTGTTGACGATCAATCCAGAGAGGAATGCCGTTTCGATAGATGTGGGTTTGCGATCGCCAGTGACCGCTGCTGAACCGTTCCCCTCGGGCCGTTCGTCCAAATCGCAGTAACTCCCAGCCTAGCCAAACGGCGTTTTCCCCCAAGTTCACCCGCAACTGCTGTTGAAACTTAGCCCCATCAAAGACGATGCTTTCACGGGGAATATACTCCAAATAGGCATCGCGATCTAGGGACATGGTCAGGGTTTGTTGAGATTGGGGGCCGCTACTGCGGTAGAGTTTGCTGGCGGAGACGGTGGTGAGGCTGGCTTCGGCCTGGGGATGGAGGGTAATTTCTTGGTTGAGGCGATCGCCGCCGACGATTCCTCCGGCGGTATGGAGAATCAGACTTTGACAGGTTTGGCCGTCGGGATGGAAACTCCGTTGTAGTTTCAGGGGAGACT
This sequence comes from Phormidium lacuna HE10JO, assembly GCA_900149785.2. Classification (GTDB taxonomy): domain Bacteria; phylum Cyanobacteriota; class Cyanobacteriia; order Cyanobacteriales; family Geitlerinemataceae; genus Sodalinema; species Sodalinema lacuna_A. Next base: position 11,569 of record FSSI02000062.1, read on the forward strand.
GGCTATAGGCATCAATCACGCGGGTGATCTCGCCGCGTTTGGCGTAAGTGAGTTTGAGTGTACCTTGCCAGGGAGTGGTCATAAGAAGGGAACAGGCAACAGGGAACAGGCAACAGGGGAAGAAGGCAAGAGGCAACAGGCAATAGGCAACAGGCAATAGGCAATAGGTATGGAAATTAAGACTTAACAGAGATGCGATCGCACAAACCCCTCAATCTCATCAAGGCCCTGTTGCGTTTTCAGATTTGCGAAAACAAAGGGACGTTCTCCCCGCATTTTGCCCGCATCCCGTTCCATCACCCCTAAATCTGCCCCAACATAGGGGGCTAGGTCAATTTTGTTAATCACCAACAAATCCGATTTGGTAATTCCCGGGCCGCCTTTGCGGGGAATCTTGTCCCCCGCAGAAACATCAATCACATAAAGCGTTAAATCCACTAACTCGGGGCTAAACGTCGCCGCCAGATTATCGCCCCCACTTTCGACAAATAGGATATCGAGAGGATCGAACTTGAGTTCGAGTTGTTCAACCGCCGCCAAGTTCAACGACGCATCCTCGCGAATCGCCGTATGGGGACAGCCGCCGGTTTCCACTCCCAGAATGCGATCGCCCTCTAAGGCCTGAGACTTCACCAAAAACTGGGCATCTTCTTGAGTGTAGATGTCATTGGTCACCACCGCTAAGGCTAAATCCCCCCGCAATCGCTTACAAAGGGCATCGACGAGGGCGGTTTTCCCGGAACCCACCGGCCCCGCAATTCCAACACGTAGAGGAGTCATGGCAAGACACTCAATTCACTCTGAATTAACGCTGAATTAACTACGAAAGAGACGGCTGTAGAGGGTTTCATGCTGCATACTGGCGAAACTCGCCCCCCAGGTACAGGCGAATAAATCTTCATCGCCCAAATTCAGGAGACGCTGGGAACCGGCCTCTAAAACGGGCTGAAGTTGCTGAATTAGCCGTTGTCCGCTCGTTTGCCCTAGAGGAATCAATTTCACCCCGGCTCCAATCAGATTACTGCTCCAACTGTGCAGATAGCCCAGTATGGCATCTTCTAGGGGGATTTTCCAATGGGCCACCGCTAGGGCGTAGGCAATGGCCAGATTACAATTCGGGGCTAATTCCCGGCGACAGTCTGCCAAACTTGGGAGTTGCGGCGAGATCTCTTCGAAATCCGCCAATAAATCGGCCAAGAGACGCAGCAGGGAATTGCCCATTTGCCAACTTTGCTGTTGCAGTTCCCGGCTGTCGCGACTGGCGGTTAACCACTGGTTCCAATAGACTAACGTGGCGATATCTGAGTTTAGCAGGGCCTGATAGGCTCGCACGAGGATCGCCCCTTCGACGGCGATCGCCCCAAACTGTAACTCCATCTCCAACCAACGCCCCAGTTGGGCCGCGTCAGCAATCTGTTGCTGTTCGACTAGGGTTTCTAAGCCTTCGGAGTAGTTATAGGCCCCCAACGGTAACGCTGGACTGGTTAACTGGAGTAAATTCAGTAATGATGACATCGGTGAAAATCCCATAAAACAAGGGTTTGAGCCAAATCATTCCTACAGTTTATCTCCACCGGGGCAAAAAAAATCGCGAAAACCCTTGACATCCCCTGGGGGCGTTGTTAGTATAGTTATCGCTGACTCGTTGGGGCGTCGCCAAGCGGTAAGGCAGCGGGTTTTGGTCCCGCCATTCGGAGGTTCGAATCCTTCCGCCCCAGTTCAGACGATAGGTAATAGTCTATCGGAAATTGGTTAGAAAGAGGTTGTCTTCGGACAGCCTCTTTCGTTGTTTCGGGGAAATCAGCCGTTGAGAGACTCAATCTCAGTCGCCACAAGTTTCTGAAACTCCCCGTTACATTGTCGGTTGAGGTGGATGGAGGCGGCCAGGAGTTCCGTGAGAATCCGCGATCGCTGGCCCTCGTTAATATGAGGAAGTTGCAGTTGATGGATGAGAGTGGTGACGTTTTCGCATTCTCGGGCTAATTCATCCACTTGTTTTAAGAGTTCTGTTTTTTTCATAAACTTTGATAACGAACTGTTGACAGATGACAAGGGATATATCATTAAAATTAAGCAGACTTCCTCCATTTTACCGTTAGTCTGGACAAGGAAACAGGGGCAGGGAGGATGGATAATCAAGAATTGATGAAAGTTGGGGTTTAGGGTTTCAGGAAACCAATTTAGGGTTTAATCGATAATTCTTTAATGGTATATAATGGTCGTCCTTTCACTTCTTCGTAAATACGACCAATATATTCGCCTAAAATACCAATACAGACGAGTTGAACCGCCCCCAAAAAGAAAATCGCAATGGTGATAATCGTTGCCCCAATTAGTGGCGAGTCGGGATAAAATAACCGCCAATAGAGAACTGCAAACACCATTATCACCGCAATTCCGGCGGCGAGGAGGCCCAGATAGGTGGCGAAGCGTAGGGGAACCTTAGAAAAGGACATAATCCCATCAATCGCCAAAGATAGAGACTTACGAAAGGTATATTTCACGTCACCGGCGAAGCGAGGATCTCGTTTAAACTGAAGTGAGGTTTGACGAAACCCCACCCAAGCCCGTAAACCGCGAATATAGCGATTGCGTTCGGGCATAGAATTGAGTAAATCGACTACCTGTTTATCCATTAAACAGAAATCTCCCGAATCCGTGGGAATTGCCACATCGGCTAAGCGTCGTAAAACGCGATAAAAGCCATACGCCAGCAGCCGTTTTAGCCAAGGATCCCGATGACGGGCGATGCGTTGGGCATAAATGACTTGATAGCCCTGTTGCCATTTTTCTAGTAACTCGGGGATGAGTTCTGGGGGATCTTGTAAATCGGCATCCATGACGATAACGGCGTTCCCCGAGACGAAGTTTAAGCCCCCCGTCACCGCAACTTGATGACCAAAATTCCGGGCAAAACTGAGATAGCGAAATTGGGAGTTTTGCCGGTGGTAATGACGGAGAAGTTCCAGACTGCGATCGCCACTACCATCATCGACGAATAACACCTCATAGGGCTGCCCCACTGCCTCCGTTACCGCTGTTAATCGTTGCACTAACTCGGGGAGATTATCCTCTTCATTAAAGACGGGAATCACCAAGGAATAGAGGGGAGAAGCCATCAGAATTTACATCAGGATTTATCAGATTTTGGCGTTGATTTTGGGTATTATTTCGTAGCCACAACCGCGATATTCCAAGCCATTCGCTTCATGCCGGGAATCTTTTTGAGGAGGCGATCGCAGCCTTCTAAACGAGTATAAAGAGGCTTCAGTCGCTGCTGTTCTTTAATAATTTTTTTCCAATACCGTTCCTCATTAGGATGCACTCGTTCAATCAAATAAAACTGAAGAAAAATCCACAAGGTCGCCAACCAAAACGTGTTATAACGAGTTTCTGAAAACAGCGGTTTAATCTCTTTGACAATGTTAATATGTAGTGGCGTTTCATCGTCGGTGCGAACATCCGTTGCCATGCGTCGATAGACGTTAATCACCGGATTATGACGTAGAGGGTCCCAAAAACACATTTTCCCGCCCGGTTTAAGAACTCGGTGCATCTCTTGAATGGCAATCATGGGGTTGGGAATATGATGCAAGAGATTCGCCGCATAGACAATATCAAACGTATCATCGGGATAGTCAATATCCATCGCGTTGATGACTTTTCCTTCTACCTGAACCCCATTGTGTTCAGCCAATTTGAGGGCGACCTCCACCATTCCCGGTGAGTAATCACTGGCGACACACTTCGCCCCACGAGTGCCAAAATAAACACTATTTTCGCCCGCCCCACACCCCACATCTAAGAGGCGTTTTCCGTGGACATTGCCCAACTGTTTAAGAATGAAGCGGTTTTCCGGGGCGGTACAGGCTTCAAAGTAGTCTTCTACCTGAATCCCGTCTACATCAATTCCGGCGGCCCAGCGATCGTGAAAGGCTTGCTCTTTCGCCAAAATATCATCATGGCGATCGTTCTGCATGGGGTCTGAAGATAAAGACATATAGCAAAAGTTGGTCTGAATCGTACCAAAAATAGGGGAGACAAAAGAAGGGAACAGGGAACAGGGAACAGGGAACAGGGAGGAAGAAGGCAAGAGGTCGGGGATTCTCTCTTAACTCAGAGTGTCCTAAGCCAATCTTCGATGGCTATAGATTCAGCCAAAAGATTGAAAAATCTGAAAAATCTCCATTTATCATATAGCACGGGGTGGTGAACCTGAAATTATTAGATATAACTGTTCCTCTGACTGTTCCTCTGACTGTTCCCCTTAGGCTTCCACCGTTGACTGATGTAACGAGAGGGGTTCGCTAAAAGATTGACGGGTTTCTGCGGTGAGGCGGTTGAGATATTGCAGAAGCTGTCGGGCCAGGGGACGATGAATCTGATAGGTTTTGGACTCTGGGAAAAACTGGAATAGGGGGGTTGTGGCCAGTTTCCCATAAAAGGGAACTTGCTGAGATTCCGGGGTGAGCCATTCGTTTTGGGGTGGGGTTGGGATGAGGCCTGGGGGGAGTTGGTTGTGTAAGAGGGCGATGATGCGAGACTCAATCCCGCCGAGGTGAATCCCCCGGAGTTCCAAGCGGGCGATCGCCTCCTGACGGGAAAGAGGCTGATCCGGGACCGTTTCGAGGAGTTCCCGCAACAAGAAGAAATCACTATACTGCTGTCCCCCATCGCGGCGGTGGAGGGGATAGTGGAGAAATTGGGCTAACCCGGTTGCAATGGGGGTGTTGCGGGCTGTCATCGCGGATAAGGCTGAGGGCGGAGATTGCGTTACCACAACGGCGTTGGGCAGTTTATGGTTGAGCCAGGGGGCAATATCGAGGAGTCCGTTGGCGGAGTCGCCGGTGAGGAGAACGCGGGAAATTCCTTGGATCGAGAGGCCCAATTCACTCAAAAACTGATTAAAGTCTTGGTTAAGTTGCTCAAAAAAGGGAACTAACACCGTCTCATCGAACTGGCGGCGATGAATCCGTTGCCAACGGCCCGCCAGTTCAAAGTCAGTGCGATCGCCCAATTGCAAGGCCGCCAACACCTGACGAGCCAGTTCCCGGGCCGCCTGACGTTCCTCGTCTGCATCTAACCATTGTTGCAAGGCGATGCGATGTTGCCGATCTGCGGCCCCACAGCGGGGCAACTGTTGCAATTCCATCACCCCCAACTCATGACACCAGTCGGGATTGGGAGTCAACATCAACTGAATTAAGAGATCATCGGCGAAGTCACGATGGCCATAGGCGAGGCCTCGTTGGCCTAGGGGAACGGGAAGCTGACTGGCGGACTCTGAGTTGAGTTGGAAGGGGGCCAGAGCCATGTCTCTGGCTCCCACCACCATCACTAGGGTACTTCCCCGCTCCCGAGTATCCACGCCCCAGGATGGGCTGGGGGACTGGGTTGGCGGCGATGAGAGTTTGGGATCTGAAGGGGGGTCTGAAGGGGGGTCTGAAGGGGAGTCTGAAGGGGAGTCTGAGTCGGAATCTACCTCCACTGACGACGCATCGAGGGCGGACAGTAACGCCGCGAGAGGAGCCGGACAAAAGCCAAGGCGATCGGGCCGAAGCACTAATCCCGCTTCTAGGGCGGCTTCTCGGACATTGAAGCGAAAGGCGTCGTTACTAGAGAGTCCCTCGCGAATGATGACACCGCCCAATTTGGGGATGAGTTGGGCAAAGGGGGGCAAATCCGCAGCCGGTTGTTGTTCTCCGGGATGGTAGAGTTGGGCGGTTCTGAGTTGGCGGAAGAGGCGAGTGAGGATGTCGCGACTACTGACGAGGGGTAAATCATAGTCGAGCGATCGCCCCAACATCGGTTCTAAGCCACCCCGACGACTCCGCCAAGGGATCATAATCCCTAAGACTTGCTCAAATTCATCAAAGATAATCCCCTCGCTGAGCGATCGCGTTTCTAGGCCAACTCGCCAGGTGGGAAGGGCGATCGTCTCCGAGGGAGCATTCTCTAAGAAATCGGCGATGGCTGAGGCGGGCTGCTGTCGGGCGATCGCCGGTACGTCAAATAACGGGTGTCGTTCTCCCTCGATTTGCCATCCCAGCCAATACTCCGTTCCGGTATAGGCACAACTGAGGTTGGCGGAGAGGCCGCGATCGCTCCAATCAATGCCTAAATACCAATCTCGATTATGGCTATTTTCGAGCCAAATGGGAGGCGGAACCCGCACTCGCCCAGATTTTGCAGTTTCGGGTTTTGGTCGTTGTTGACGGGCGACTGGGAGCCGCTCAGGGGGTGTTTTGGCGACTACATCCTGGGGCGGTGATTTGGCGATCGCCAGCGGTGGCGGATCAGCCGTGACCTCACTGGTCGTTTCACTGGTGACTTCATTGGTAACTTCACTGGTGGCTTCACTGGCGACTTCACTGGTGGCTTCACTTGTCGCCTCGTCCCAATCATCCGTTACATCGTCCCGCCAGACAAAGGGATTTTCGCCAAAATCAGCATCCTCCTCTAAATCAACCTCCTCTAAATCAACCTCCTCTAAATCAACCTCCTCTAAATCAACCTCCTCAACATCATTGTCGAGTTCTACGTCAGAGGCTTGAGAGGGGTCTGAGTCTAAGTCTTCATCAGCTTCATCGGCTTCATCTAAAATCTGCGTCAATGACGGTTCTAAGTCTTCATCAGCTTCATCAGCTTCATCAGCTTCATCTAAAATCTGCGTCAATGACGGTTCTAAGTCTTCATCAGCTTCATCTAAAATCTGCGTCAATGACGGTTCTAAGTCTTCATCAGCTTCNGCTTCATCTAAAATCTGCGTCAATGACGGTTCTAAGTCTTCATCAGCTTCATCAGCTTCATCGAGTTCTGCGATCGCGTCCGATTGTCGTTCAAGTTCGAGTTCTTGTAAATCTGATTCGAGTTGGCGACGAGTCTCCGGTTCGCAGTCGACATAGATGTGGGAGTCTGAGGACGTATCCTCCTGAATCAGTAACGCATTTTCCCCGAACGCCTCATCCTCTAACTCGATATTATCTAACTCGATATTGTCGTCATCGTCGAGAATTGAAGACCAATCTGAGGATAACTCCTCGTCTTGAGGGGAGTTGAGGATATCATCCTCGATGATGTCGTCATCCTCAAACTCATCGCGGGAGTCTTCGAGATCTTCAATCGAATCTTCAATGATGTCGTCGTCATCAGACGCATCAGACGCATCAGACGCATCAGACGCATCAGACTCATCGAGGTTGTCTAAACGTCCCCCCATGAGGGCGATCGCATCGGTTAGATCGCCAATCGTATCTCCTGAGAGAACCGGGGGATTGTCTGCGATCGCCTCTAACTGAGAGTTATCTAATTCAGACTCATCTAATTCAGACTCATCTAATTCAGACTCATCTAACTCTGAGTTATTTAATTCAGACTCATCTGCTTCTGACTCATCCCAATCTTGAAACGACGCGACAAACTCCGCCAACTCCGCTGCGATCGCCGCCTCTTCGGGAGACAGATCCGGTTCAGGAGATGGCGGGGAGATCTCTCGCCTCGTCGTTTTTCTCGTCGTTTCTGTCGCAACAGGCGGATGACCTCGACTTTGGGGAATCGTCTCGCCACTGTCGTCATCATCCTCATCCCCATCGTCGTTGCTGGGACTGTCAGACTCGGCCTCAGTATGGGTTAAGCGATCGCTTGAGCGACTCTGGACGCTGTTAGGCTTGCGATCGCTCTGCGTCTGTTGACGGGGACTGGGTTGGAATCCCTCTTGTACCGATTGGTTTAACTCCTGTTCGAGATCTAACGCGGCTTGTTCACTCGACCATTGCATCGGTTCTGAGTCGAGGTTGAACCAGGACTCAAAATCATCATCATCCGCCGCTGCTGAGGTGGGCGGCGTTGAGGGTTTAGATTCAGGTTCAGGAACAGGAGAAGCCATGGAGGAAGAGTCTAATGATTCAGCCAGAGAGTCGTCAAGTGGTTCGTCAAGTGGTTCGTCAAGTGGTTCGTCAGTCAGTTCGTCAGTCGGTTCGTCAGTCGGTTCATCGGGAAAATTTGCCGTATCGAGTAACTCAAGGTCAGCATCTTGGTGTTGTTCGTCTTCGAGTTCCTCCTCAAGTTCCCGGTGCAAATCATCATCAAGAACCTCTGGGAGTTCGAGCGGTTCGTCGTCCTCGTCGTCCTCGATGTCCTCGGCCAGATCCGCGTCAGTTTCAGACAACTCTTGCTCAGACGACTCGGGATCCGGCCACTCTTGAGCCGATTCAGTAACTTCCTCCAATTCTGCCATGTTTGTTGGCCATTGGTCAGTTTTTGAAGAACTCTCTTGGGCTTCGAGTTCAGAATCCGCGTCAATATCTGGATCAGAATCTGGATCAGCATCTGGGCTGAGATCCGACTCGGAAATCACGGAGGCTACGGGAATTTGGTGATCTGTGTCGTCCGGGCGATCGCCCAAACTCGAATCTAGGGATTCATCGGCATCATCTATATTATCTGCATCATCGATGTCAACAGATCCTAACTCCGACTCATCAGATGTCAGGGTATCTTCACGACTCTCCTCATCGGTCGGCTGTTGTACGATCGCCTCGATGGCGGCTTCGAGTTCAGGGGCTTTGTCTGCATCGAGAGAATCGGCTAATTCCAGGGTACTGTCTAAACGAGCGCCTAATTGGCGTACTAAGGCGGCGACAATGGCTTCTCCCTGTTGACTAAAGTTGTAGATGTTTTGAATGCTACGGGTTAGGGAGGTTTCATAGCCTTGTAGATTCGCCGTGACTCCGTCGAAGATGGTTCGCAGATTAGTATCGAGATTCATCAAGAGGCGATCGGCTTCCGCTTGTACCGCTTGCAGATGTTGGCGACGTTCTTCGGGGTTCAGCAAGGGGGAGACGGACTCGGATTCCATCTCAGGATCGCTCGTTGAGGGAGACGCGGAGTTCTCTAGGCGGGCCACTTCTTGGGCGAGACGATTGCGATGTTGGCGTAAGCCGTCGAGTTCTTCTTGAAAGGGTTGGAGGAGGCGATCGCGCCAATCGTCTTTTGGGGGCGCGTTTGGGGGCGCGTTTGGGGGGGAGTCAGGGGCCGCCCCCTCAGAACTGGCCTGAGAACTGGCCTGAGAACTGGCCTCAGCTGACTCAATCGTTGTGAGATAGTCCCGCATTTGTTGTAAAATTTCGCGGGTGCGATCGCGATCGACCTCAGGCGAAGACTCAGCCAGAAGCAGCTCGATCTCGGCCAAAAGGCGTTTCGGGGGTAAAGGTTGAGAAGTCATAGGTTGGGTTCAATCGATCACAGCAATGGGTCAAGGGTACAGACATCAACGGTACAGACATCGAGTCAATGCCAAAATTTTAAGCGTTTGTTGGGGCTGATTCGGCTCTAAACTGGGAAAATGGAGATGTTCCGGGATGCGATCGCCCGACTGTGTAACGTTTCTGAACGAACCGTGACCAAAGACCGTTCAACTCACGATTGCCTGATAAGATCAAGAAAACGTAATCGGAGCCATCCATCTCGCTCATGCTGATCTAGGATAGAGAAGCCGTTATGGATTGCGACCCTTGGGCCTCGACAGGTTTACCTAGCTCTAGGAAGCCATTTCAGATTCGACCGATTTCAAACGATATGTGACGACCTCATGGAAGACCGGTATCACCCTCGTGAAGCGCATCAGAACCCCGAACTTGAAAAAAAGCTCAGGGCGACACCTTTTTTTGATGGTTTACCTGAACGGATGGTTGACGATGCCCTTGCTCATGTGGTAACGCGAACTCATCCCCCAAACCAGGTCATGCTTTTGGAAAATGACTGGGGAAGTTCGGTCTATTTCATTTTGGAAGGCTGGGCCAAAATCCGCACCTATAACATTGACGGGAAAGAAGTCACTCTCAACATTCTCGGGAGTGGCGAAATTTTTGGCGAGATGGCGGCGTTAGATGAAGTCCCTCGCTCAACGGATGTCATTACTCTGGCCCCGACTACCATTGGTAATATGCCGGCCCAAGATTTTGTCCACTTAGTGAAGACGGAACCCCTGGCGGGGATTCGTTTGGCTCAGTTGATGGGCCGTCGTCTGCGTCAGGTGAACCGCCGTTTACGCCTACGGGAGTCCGATAGTACCTCCCGCGTGGCTGATATTCTCCTCTTTTTGGCGGAAGGCCAGGGAACTCGGGATGAAACCGGGGGAATGGAAATCCCCAACCTCCCTCATCGCGAGTTGAGTAGTTTGAGTGGTTTGGCCCGAGAAACGGTGACGCGCGTGTTGAGTAAGTTAGAGAAGAAAGGGCTGATTTCACGCGATCGCGAGATGATTCGCATCCCCGATGTCTACGCCTTAGAACGAATGCTAACCTAGCGGATTAACTTCTGGGGAGTTTGAGGGGCGATAAGTCCCGCGCTGTACCAGAATGGTCAGCGTCGGGATACATGGACTCCTCAAGTCAATTGAAGGGGTCGATGCCCTGAAAATTGACAATCCCACTGATTGTMATGCTATAATATTATCGCCAATTATTTTCACGGTAATGCTGAGAGCGACCAAGTACAGAATCTACCCGACCACTGAGCAACGGCAACACCTTGCCCAGAGTTTTGGTTGCTGTAGATTCGCATGGAACTACGCTCTTAACCTTACCAATGAAACCTATAAGACTACAGGGAAGGGGTTGGGTCGCTTTGCTATTCAGACGGAGATAACCAATCTCAAGAAAGAATACAAATGGATGAAAGAACCCTACTCCCAGTKCTTACAGGTTGTCGCCCTGAATTTATCTAGGGCTTTTATCAACTTTTTTGAAGGGAGGGCTTCATATCCTCAGTTCAAGTCAAAGCACCGAAAACAATCCATCAGCTATCCCCAGAATGTCTCGATTGTAGGAAATGGCATCAAATTCCCTAAAATGGGGATTGTTAATGCCAGACTACACAGACTTGTTGAGGGGAAAATCAAAACAGTCACAGTATCGGTTAATGCTAAGGATCAATACTTTGCTTCTGTCCTGGTTGATGACGGGAAGGATATC
>FSSI02000001.1:0-34206 GCA_900149785.2 Phormidium lacuna HE10JO
AGCGGGAATGATGTATTCCTTCTCCACCGAGCATCGGTCTACCGGACACTTACGCGAAGCCATCCAGTCTTTGAGTTCGCGCAAAGCGTAGTTATACRCGCCTCTGCACGTCTCAAGCCAATCCAGCAGTTCAGTCTGCTGCGCGGCATCTGGGTAGATTCGGTAGGTGTAGTTCATTGTCAGCATGGAGTCATCTTACCACAACTAGAGCGTGATGGTAAATGCTGGCTTCGGGGGCGTTCGCGTCGCGTCTCCGCAGGAGAAACCCCGCTCGTGCCGCGCGGCGAGACGACCTGTTACCCGACGCTGACCTTTCAGGTACAGCGCGGGACTTATGTTCTCGCGCTCTTAGAAGTTAAATCAACAACATTTTTGTGGGGGTGAGTCCTGGCGTGCAGTCCTTGGAATCTGTCGTAGAGGGGTGGTTTAAGCCGTTAGCCTATGGGTTGATTTTGTTGCGTCGCGATGGCTATCCCTGTGTGTTTATGGCAGATTATTATGGGGTTAATTATGGAGGTGGGCCAGGCGAATTGCACCTATGTGGATGCAACGGAACATATTACGGAACCGGTGGTGACGAATGAGGAGGGATGGGCCGAGTTTTCTTGTGAGGCGGGTTCGGTGTCGGTGTGGGTTCCGCATTAGTTGGCTGTCGCGTCTCCCGAATTTTGCTGTGTTCCTTGGCAAAAAATGGGAATCCCAACGCGATTGATATGTTCGACTAACTTGGGTTCGTCAATGTTGTTATAATCAATAATATCGAAAAAGTAGGGCAGTGGATAGGTTTCATTGAGTAAGTCGGCAAGTTGAAAAACGGTTGAGTGGGTGACAGATTTACCTTTGAGAGCTAGGTCAACATCTGAACCGACTTTGTAGTTGCCTTTGGCACGAGACCCAAATAAGAGGACTTGGGAAATTTCTGGAAATTTGGCGATCGCCTCTCGGATATTGCCTAAGTCTTGGTCTGTCAGTCCATAGTTCATGGTTAGAATTGATCTAATTTGGCTTCAAAGGTGTCATAAAGATTTTTCAGGAGGGGAAAATACTTATGACGAATTCGCTCCTCAACTGCAATTGCAGTTTTTTCGTTATCGGTATGTGCCATCAAATTACGGTCTTGAAGAGCCTCAATCCAGTCTTGACCTTGTGTGATGATTTCTGCTTGAAATGCCTGCTTTAGAACTTCTCTAGGAGTTTTAACTGTAAATCCTTCCATTTCTTCATAATCTTTTAAGAGCTTCCAGGATGGCTCAAATGCCATTTCAAAAAATTGAATGAGTCCAGCCCGTTCCACTAAAGACGGGGATTTTATTTCCAGGGCTTTTTCTAGCAATAAAAAGGTTCGTTTAAAGTTAGAAAACCGCTGTATCCAGCGAATATCTAGGTCTGCCATATTATCCCACTAACTTCTGTTGCAGTTCGTCTTTAATTTGACTCAAAATTGAGCTTTCATCTAAGGAATCGAGGATTTGCTGAACCACCACTTTTGGCCCCTCGGGTCCCCAAGAGGCCCCATTGGCTAGATAGGTTTTGGCAACCTGACCGATCGCATAGGTCGAAACCCCCGCGACACTGGCTTGGGTGATGGCCACTGAAAGATAGCCCCCAAAGGCTAACCCGCCGGTGACGGGTGTGGCGACACCAAACAGACTTTTCAAGCCACTTAAGCCCAAATTCGCTAACAGTTCACTGGCACTAATTCCCCCCATACTCAGGGCAATTTTCTGTAAAAGGTCGATCGCCCCGGTTTGGGTCATGGGAATGCCATACAACCGCGATAGGGACATCAGCAGGAATACATCGACGGTGGCGGCGGTGAGGATATCGACGACGGTGACGGGGTTGAGGGCGATCGCCATCGCTTTGGCCATAACCCCATTCCAGATCAGGCGGTTGGCCTGGCGATCGCGAATCTCCATTTTTCGCTGTACCACTTGCTCATTCACCTCATCGGCATAGAGCATACTGTTTAGGGCCACTAGGGATTTCCCTTCTCGCTGGAGAATCTCTAGGATTTTGAGTTTCAAGTCCTGAACTTGGGGTTTCCCGGCTTCCATCACCACCCCTTTGCTTCCATCGGATTTCTCGACTAATGTCGGGGTTAAGGGAGAGGCGGCGGCCATGACAATGCGATCGCTCGTCAGCAGTTGTCGCACCCGCTCATTACGCACTTGATCATAAATGGCTTGGCGATCGGCATCGGGATATTGGTCAATTTTATTAAACACTAACAAGAGGGGTTTGCCCGCCTCACGAATCTCCGAGAGGGCATCATATTCAACTTGGGTGATGTCCCCGGAAATCACAAATAGAATTAAATCCGCTCGTTTGGCAATCTGATGCGCCAATTCGGCGCGAGTTTGGCCGTGAACTTCATCTAAGCCGGGGGTATCGACTAATTCCACCCGTGCTGTTCCCACGGTGGGCAACGAGACCTGTAAAATGTCGTCAATCCCCTCAGCGACGGCACTACGGGTTAACGTCCAATCCACGCTTTGCTGCGATCGCGTCACGCCATGCAGGGGACCGGTTTCAAACACTGACTGTCCCACCAACGCATTCAACAAAGAGGATTTACCCCGTCCCACCATCCCGAACGCCGCAATCTGTACCACATCCGACTCTAGCTTGTCTAACATGGTCTCTAAGCCCTCTATTTCGGCTTCTAACCCGGTTCGTTCCCGGGCCGAGAGATCTAACCGTTCTACCAGTTCATGTAACGCCGTTTTTGCCCGTTTATAATTGAGTTCTGATTGAATATCGGCGAAACTAAAGATCGCTTCATCGAGTTCACGTTCAAAATTGGAAGTCCGGGGGTTAGGCATACAAAAATGATGATGAGAAACAGGGAAGACAATTTTTCAGGATGAGCGCAGCATCCTGAGAAGATAATACCGAGTGCAAGGCGTGTTTAAGAGGCGCGACTCAGAATTGAGAGATCGGCTGAGCCAAAATTCGTACTCAGCGCAACCTGCAAGTTTTCTAAGGATTCTATCAGCCAGCGGACGGCTTCTCGGGTGCTTTGATCATAATGATCAAAAAGAATCGAAAAGCGTTTTTCTAAATAGGGACGAACTTTACGACAAATGAGCAGAATCTTCAGCAACAGAGCCATCACAAAGGTGGGGCCAATGTTGGAGAGAAGGTCGATTAGAACGTAGTGGTTGGGGTTTTGAGGACTTTCAACGACTAAGAAGTTGAGCAACTGACTACAGGTGCGAACCACCAAAAAGTCTGTGGGTTTTTGATCGTCACATTGGGGCAGGGTATTCATCAGATGGTGGTGTAGCTTATCGTAGAATAAGCGCCGCCCGTAGTCTTCATCAACGGTTGTAATCAGGTATTCAAATAAGTCCTCTTTAAATTCTCGGTAGGTTCGTGTTTGACTGGTATGGGTTCGGAAGGTTTGGGCTAAGTCTTTATAGGTGTAGGCTCCCTCAGCCCGGCCTGAAAATTGCTTAACGGCGACATATAGCTCGCGATCGCCCAATAAGGTTGGATTTCTCACCGGCTGAATGATGCGAGGATTTTTGAGTAACTTAGGATTTTGTCGCGCCAATTGTGCCCGTTTTACTTTGTAGGCGACGTACTTTGATAAGTGAACTTCATATTGTTTTTGACGCTGCGCCTGTAGCTTTTGAACGGTTTGTTGATGTTCATAACTACTGCCTTCTCCTAACAGAGAATGGGAATAGAGATAGGGGTAGCGGCCAATGAGGGTTCCTAAGGGACGTTGTTCAGGAGGTTGCTCACTGGCTTTGTTGCGATCGACGACTTGGACTAAGCGCTGAAGGGTGAGATACTCATCACTACTTTTGAACTGTTGCAGTAAGTTCTGAATGCGTCGTGCATCCCGCGACTGCATCCGGCGATCGCCCGAGTTGCCGATAATATTCACCAATTCAGGAATAGCCGGCTGATGTTTCGTCTCCATCTGCCAGTGATTGATGAGGATATGGCAGCAGCGGTTTAAAACACTATTAAACTCATCTTCAGCCTGTTCTAAGGAGACGATACTCTGAATAATCGAAGCAATTTCAGGATCAGGATAACCCGAGCCCTGGATAAACAGGGTTCTGAAGCGTTCGAGCAACCGTTCTGGCGCTTCGACCTTTACCAAATTGAGCAGGTGATCGTATAATTCCTGCTCTGCTAGATACAGCTCGTTGAATTTAGCCATGTTGTCTGTAGCCCCCTTGAACCTCGGCAGTAGGCTCAAGTATGCTTCCTACTCCGAGTCAGTAATCGAAACAGATTTACGCACGTATCAGTCAGAGCCGCTATTTGATTGATAGACACTCACCAGTCCGGCTAACTAGCGAAGGAGCGCGATGAGTCCGAGCTTTCCCAAACTGAACGACTCTCTCTCGTAGAGGGTTACTCCGCCGTGAGGCGCCTCCTTATCTGGGGAACCCCAAACAGTGAGGGGAGGGTTTGTGGATGCACTCACCCAGGGGTGAGATCATTTGGCCTCACCCTAATGATACAATACCAAACTTGGATTTGTTAAGCAGCCCCGACCCTTGAACCAATTTTTTAAGTATCATATCCAGGCCATCTGCCCGGACACCGGAGCCAGAGCGGGGGTGTTTGAAACGCCTCACGGCATCGTTGAAACGCCACGCTTCATGCCGGTGGGAACCCTGGCTAATGTCAAAACCCTCACTCCGGCTCAGCTTCGGGGAACCGGCGCTCAGATGGTTCTGGCCAATACCTACCATCTCCATTTACAGCCGGGAGAAGATATTGTGGCTGAGGCGGGGGGCTTACATCGGTTTATGGGCTGGGATGGTCCTATGTTAACCGATTCGGGGGGCTTTCAGGTGTTTAGTCTCAGCGAAATGCGCACGATTACCGAGGAGGGAGTGACGTTTCGTTCGCCTCGGGATGGGGCGCGGATTCATCTGACACCGGAACGCTCGATGGAGATTCAAAACGCTTTGGGGGCTGATGTGATCATGGCGTTTGATGAATGTCCTCCCTATCCCGCTAGTCGTGAGGCGGTGGAGTTGGCGACGGCGCGAACGGAACGGTGGTTGAAACGCTGTATCGACTACCATCAGAAGAGTCCTCAGGCGCAGCAGCAAGCCCTATTTGGCATTGTTCAGGGGGGCGTGTACACGGATATACGGGCTAAGGCGGCGGCGGCGCTGCAAAGGCTGGAATTGCCCGGATATGCCATTGGTGGGGTGAGTGTGGGGGAGCCGCCGGAGTTGATTGAGGCCATTGTCAAAGCGACGACGCCGCTGCTTCCGCCTCATAAACCTCGCTATCTGATGGGGGTGGGAACTTATCGGGAGATGGCTGGGGCGATCGCCTCGGGGATTGATTTGTTTGATTGTGTGATCCCGACGCGCTTAGGCCGACATGGGGCGGCGTTTGTGCGCGGGGAACGCTGGAATCTGAAAAATGCCCGTTTTCGTCGAGATTATGGGCCGTTGGATGAGGATTGCCCGTGTTATGCCTGTGAGAACTTCTCGCGGGCCTATTTGTCTCATTTGGTGCGATCGCAAGAACTCCTGGCCTACACCCTCCTCTCGATTCACAACATCACTGAGTTAATTCGCTTCACCCAGCGGATTCGTCAATCGATTCTCGATGGCTGTTTTGCTCAGGACTTTGCCGATTGGCTCAAGCCGGCACCCTAACGCTTTTCTTGGGC
Organism: Phormidium lacuna HE10JO; assembly: GCA_900149785.2. Classification (GTDB taxonomy): domain Bacteria; phylum Cyanobacteriota; class Cyanobacteriia; order Cyanobacteriales; family Geitlerinemataceae; genus Sodalinema; species Sodalinema lacuna_A. Next base: position 5,663 of record FSSI02000001.1, read on the forward strand.
TTTTGCTTAACTTAAGTTAACATTTTGAGTCAATCCAACGGCTTATGTTAATATTTGTTTGAATTATGAGAAAACTCGAGCGATAAAAGGATTTTAACTCAATGGACGCTGCTCTGTTCTTAGCCAAACTGCCGGAAGCCTATCAAGTCTTCGATCCCTTAGTGGATGTTCTGCCCCTGATTCCCCTGTTTTTCCTCTTACTGGCGTTTGTCTGGCAAGCTGCTGTGGGTTTCCGTTAAGTTGTCAGACTTTGGATTCGATAGATCGGCCTGTGTCGTTGACATGGGCTTTTTTATGGGGAAGAGGGGAGAGGGAATAGGGAACAGGGAATAGGGAACAGGGAACAGGGAATAGGGAACAGGGAACAGGGAATAGGGAACAGGGAATAGGCAATAGGCAATGGGGAACAGGGCGATCGTTGCAATTGGCCCCGAACTCTCTACAATTTTCTCAACCACTCTTGCAAAACATCGTCATCGGCGATGGGGGGGAACCTGTGAAACTGACCTTAAACCTTAAATCCTTAAAACGGCTTAGTTGGCCCGATCGCCTCTGGGGAATTGCCCTCATGACGCTCAGTTTGGTCGTTGTCCTAAACGGGCGGCCCCCAGCCATGGCCACCAGCTTAGAGGGCCAAACCTGGACGGGGGCCTCGTTTCCGGTGGAGAACTTCCAAGCCTATACCTCTCCCTTTGGCTTCCGTCATTCCCCCACCGGCGGACGGGGCTATGAATTTCATTCGGGCCTCGATATTGCGGCCCCTGAGGGCAGTTATATCCGCAGTTGGTGGGGGGGAACGGTCGTTGAGGTCATCAACGATAGTGGCTGTGGCGTGGGACTGGTGATTGAGTCGGGGGATTGGGAGCATATCTATTGTCACCTGGGGGGACAGGTGCAAACGCGCCTTGGCCGACGGACGTTGATTGATCGAGGGGGTATCCAAGTGGTAGAAGGTCAATCGGTTCCCTCAGCGGCACGTATTGCACGAGTGGGGATGAGTGGACGCACGACGGGTCCTCATCTCCATTGGGGGCTACGTTATGGCGATCGCTGGGTGGATCCCGCCTTGGTGTTGCGGGCCATGCACCGCGATCGCTAACTGATGCCTTCGAGACCAAATTTCGAGGCTAAATCGACGCCACCGGATCAGCCGCCGTCGCCAATTCCGTCTCTGGCAATTCCGCGCGTTCGGTGACAATACGCCGAAACTCCTCGCCGTCGATTTCCTCTTTCTCGATTAACCGTTCCACCAACAAATCCATAACCACCCGATTCTCCCGTAGAATCCGACAGGCTTCTTCATAACAGCGTTGGGCCAGCGATCGCACATGACGGTCAATTTGCGTGGCCATCTCCTCAGAATGGTCAGAACTCGGCATCAACTCCCGGCCCAAAAACACCTGATTATTGGGACTCTCCAAGGCCACCGGTCCGAGATCCGACATTCCATAGAGGGTCACCATCTCTCGGGCCAAGGTAGACACCACCTTCAGGTCATTTCCCGCGCCGATGGTCACTTCAGAGTCTCCAAAGACCACGTGTTCAGCGGCCCGTCCCCCCAGGGTAATGATAATGCGGTCAATCAGCCAAGCCCGAGTGTATAAGCCACTGTCGACCATATCTTCACTGTAGGTTTGTTGGGCAAAGCCACCCACGCCGCCGGAACGAGGCACGATGGTCACTTTGTTGAGGGGATCTGAGTTCTTCAGCAGCGTCATTAACATGGCATGGCCCACCTCGTGATAGGCGATGATGCGCTTTTTCTTGCTATCGAGGAGGGGTTGTAACTTCAGACCGATGGTGATGCGATCGATGGCATCCTCAACCTCCGACTCGCCAATGGCCTCTTTGCGACGACGGGCCGTGAGAATGGCGGCTTCATTGAGTAAATTGGCTAAATCTGCCCCAGAAAACCCTGGTGTGCGACGGGCCATTTTCTCTAAGGAGATATCGTCTCCTAATTTCTTATTGCGGGCGTGGACTTCCAAGATTCCCAAACGGCCATTATAGGTCGGCAGACTGACGCTCACTTGACGGTCAAAGCGTCCGGGACGCAAGAGGGCGGAATCGAGGACATCGGGACGGTTGGTGGCCGCAATCACGATCACACCGCTGTTGCCCTCAAAGCCATCCATCTCGGTCAAGAGTTGGTTTAGGGTTTGTTCTCGTTCGTCGTTACCGCCGCCAATGCCAGTTCCCCGCTGGCGGCCGACCGCGTCGATTTCATCGATGAAAATGAGACAGGGGGCATTTTCTTTGGCTTTGCGGAATAGATCTCGCACCCGAGACGCGCCAACCCCGACAAACATTTCGACAAATTCTGAGCCGGAAATACTAAAAAAGGGAACTCCCGCTTCTCCCGAAATTGCCCGTGCCAGGAGGGTTTTGCCGGTTCCTGGGGCGCCGACTAATAAGACTCCTCGGGGAATACGCGCACCGATGGCGCTGAATTTTTCGGGTTGTTTGAGGAAGGTGACGACTTCTTGGAGTTCTTCTTTGGCTTCCTCAATCCCGGCCACATCATCGAAGACTACCCCGGTTTTGGATTCCATATGGAAGCGAGCGCGGGATTTGCCGAAACTGAGGGCGTTATTTCCCGATTGACTCGAACGGCGGATGATGAGCATTAGACCGCCAATCAGCAGAAAAATAATGATCAGTTGTACCAGCATCCCGGCGGCGGCACTATTGTCGGGAGTGGGGTTGATTTCGACTTCAATGTCGGGATTGTTGCGCAGTAGCCGCATCAGATCGGGGTTTTCTTCAAACACCTGAACTTCTTGCGGTTCGTCTTCTCCTGGGAGGGTGACGAGGGCGGTTTGCAGGGCCGGATCGAGTTCGATGCGCTCAACTTGGCCACTACGGACTCGCTCGATAAATTCACTGTAGGACAACTCACGGCTTTCGTCTTGGGCGACAACTGGACTGGCAATCACGGCTTGAACGACGGCCCAGGTGGCGGCGATCGCGGCTATGCGGGTGAGGGGACGTTTAGGCGCGAGGGTAGAGTCGGTGTGACGCTGAAAAGCCGAGCGAAGCCGAGTGAAGGTCCATTGACGAGTCATAGTGAGCGAGTCTTACTGAGTAAAATGCTACGTTTAGTCTAGCTTATTTGAACTGTGGTGGGGGTTCAGGCGCGGGCGATCGCCTGGGTGTTAAGAACGGGGGCCAGAACAGGGGCTAGAAAATTGGGAACCCCAAGACTCATCAAAGGTTGGTCTTGAGGTTTTTCTCGCGGACTGGCATTGTACGGTTACCGCTTTTCGAGCGCTTTATTTGAGTTTGGCCAGTTTTTTCTCGCGCTGTTTTTGTTTTTTCTTCTCCCGTTTCGCTTTTTCTTTGCGCTCTTGTTCTAACCGTTTGGCTTCTAAGTCCGCTTTACGATGAGCTTCTTCTTTTTTCTCTAGGTAGTAGTCATAGTTGCCGTTAAACATCAATAGTTCACCGTTGTGAACTTCGACAATTTTGTTGGCAACTTGTGAGATGAAGTAGCGATCGTGTGACACAATCAAGACGGTTCCGTCGTAATCGAGTAAGGCATTTTCCAACATCTCTTTGGCTGGAATATCCAAGTGATTGGTCGGCTCATCAAGAACCATTAAGTTGACGGGACGCAACAGCATTTTGGCGAGAGCCAGACGGGCTTTCTCCCCTCCACTGAGGGCTGAGACGGGTTTGAAGACAGTTTCGCCACTAAAGAGAAATTGTCCGAGAAGGGTGCGGACTTCTTCATTTTTCCAGGTGGGAACTTCGTCATGAATAATGTCAATGACTTTCCGGTTTAAGTCCAGGGCTTCGGCTTGGTTTTGCTCAAAATAACCGGGAATGACGTTATGTTTACCCAGATCAACTCGCCCATCAATGGGTTGTTCCATCCCCATAATGAGCCGCAGTAGAGTGGATTTACCGGAGCCGTTGGGGCCGAGGAAGGCAATGCGATCGCCCCGTTCAATTTCTAAGTTTGCACCGAGAAACAGCAGATCGTCACCATTGTAGCTATAGCTTAAATCCTCAATGGTAACCACGTCGCGTCCACTGCGAGGGGCTTCGGGAAACTTGAATTTGAGGGTTTTGACTTTGCCGACGGGGGCATCGATGCGTTCGACTTTATCGAGTTGTTTTTCGCGACTTTTGGCTTGAGTACTGCGGGTTGCACTGGCCCGGAACCGTTCGATGTAGGCTTGCTGTTTCTCGATCTCTTTCTGTTGACGTTCGTAGGTCGATTGCAGGGTGTTTAGGTTCTCGAATTTCTGTTCGAGATAGGCGCTGTAGTTGCCGAGATAGGTGTTGGAGACGCCACGCTCGGTTTCGACGATCTGGGTGCAAAGGCGATCGAGGAATTGGCGGTCATGGGAGACAATCACCATGGGGGTGTTAATGCCTTTGAGATAGGTTTCTAGCCATTCGATGGTTTCGAGATCGAGGTGGTTCGTCGGTTCGTCAAGCAGGAGCAGATCGGGGTCTTGTAGGAGGATTTTCCCTAAACTCATGCGCATTTGCCAGCCGCCGCTAAAGTCGCTGACGAGGCGATCGCCGTCGCTGGGATCGAAGCCGACTTCGGGGAGGATTTTCTCGATTTGGGCTTCGAGGCTATAGCCATCGAGGCCTTCAAATTGACGTTGTAGGCGATCGAGGTCATGAATCAGTTGTTCGAGTTCGTCGGGATCGGCGCTTCCCATGGCCTCGGTGACCTGGTTGAGTTGATGTTGAACTCGGTTGGCTTCTTCAAAAACCGTCCAAAATTCGGCGCGGACGGTCCGACTCGGTTCAACTTCAAATTCTTGGGTGAGATAGGCAATTTTGAGGCTGGCGGGACGCACCACTTCACCGGCGGTGGGTTCGATTTCTCCGGCGACAATGCGCAGTTGGGTGGACTTCCCGGCACCGTTGGCCCCTACTAAGCCAATTCGATCGCCGGGTTTGACTTCCCAGGTGACGTTTTTGAGGACTTCAATCCCACCGGGATAAATTTTCTTGATGTTTTCGAGTCGGAGCATAAAAACCTTCGTTACGATCGCAGGGAGGACGAGTCAGACGCTGTGACGCGAGTTGTCTGACATTGACTTAACTGTAACAAACTGTTACCGACATCCCCAAGGGGGGAGTTCAGGGTAATTGATGACGGTTTAGGGGGGAGGTGGGGAGTCTGTTGGCGGCTGACGGATGGCCCGTTCGGCCCAGAGGCGATCGCTGGTCATGACTAAATCTAGGGCAAAGGCTTCGCTAAATTTCTCGTTGAGGCGATCGTACATCAATTGGCGGATGCGATCGTGGGCCAAGACTTGCCGGGTTAGCTCGTTGCTTGGGGACACGATGAGATAGAGCTGAATATACACGATTTCTCCAAAGCGCCCGACCCGCAGAATGTGGTGTTCATGGGGGACGAGGCGCAGGGGGCGATCGAGGATCTTGCCGAGGCGCTGTTGCAGGTGGCGATCGCCTGAACGCTCTAACATCTCGAACCAGCCTTGTTTGGCCCAACGCCAGGGTTCCCGCACGGATAGCCAGACGACCACTAAGACGGCGATCGGATCGACGTAACGCAAGACTGACTGTTCTGGGTTTCCGGCCATGACCACCAGTCCAAAGATGGCGGCGATCGCCAATCCCATGGCCCCTTCGACAAACCAATGACGAGCATCAACGGTTCCTAGGGACAAAGACTGAGCGGGTCGTTGCTGTTGTCCCTGAAGTTGTCGGCCTTGGTAGCTGGCCAGAACCATGCCTCCTAGGGCAATCACAGCCCCGTAAATCAGAGCAAACAGCGCCCGCACCACTCGCCCGCCACTACCGAGAGCGGCGATCGCAGCCAGTCCGGCAAATCCATAAATCACCAGAGACACGGCCCCCCGCAATACCTCTAATAAGGGTTCGAGGGCGGCATCGGCAAAGGGCAACCGTTCGGGATCTGGCTGAGCCAAACGGCGGTTGACCTGTCGGGCCATCAGGGCAATCAGGCCATTAAGGGCTGATAAGACGCCATCGAGAAGGATGACGTGCGATCGGGTCAGCAGGCCAAAGACAAGCCCCAACCCCGCTAAGGCAAGGTTGCCCCAAATGGCCACCCGCAAAATCTGTTCGCCAGGACGTTGAGCCAGCTCGGAGTCGCTCGAAGACATTGGATCGCCCTCATTGGTTCCAAAAAACAGGACACAATAAATAGGACATTATAGAATATCCCAGTTTTTATCTCGCAAAGGTTTTTGCATTCCTGGCTGTCCTTTTTTAACTGTCTATTTGTTGAGTTTATCCTGAGGGATCTCAGCTAACTGCTGCTAACTGCTATTGTCCTGAATCTTAACGGGAGCCTCAAACTTATAGCCGACACCGCGCACCGTTTGAATCATCGAGGGTTGATTGGAATCCCCTTCAATTTTGCGGCGGATTTGCCCAATATGGACATCGACCACCCGCTGATCTCCGACATAATCGTAATCCCAAACCTCCTGGAGCAATTCTGAACGTCGCCAGACTCGACCGGGGTTACGGGCCAGGAAATGTAGCAAATCAAACTCCAGAGCGGTCAAAAGAATCGGATCATTGCCCAGAGTCACCTCACGGCTACCGGGATCAATCAACAAATTCCCTAAAACAATGCCATTTTGAGGGCTGGGGGCGACGCTGCGCTGTCGTTTTAAAACGGCGCCTACTCTCGCTCCTAACTCAGCTAGACTGAAGGGTTTGGTTAAATAATCATCTGCCCCCTTCTCAAATCCACGAACAACATCATCTTCATCACTACGACTCGTCAGCATCATAATATAGACCCCCGTGCGTCTTTGCATTTCCTGACAGAGCTGATAGCCTGTCGTGTCGGGCAAATTCACATCAAGAATGACTAAGTTCGGGTTGAGCCGTTCAAAGAGGGCGAGGGCAGTTTTGCCATCCTCAGCGGCTTCCACAACATAGTCTTCCTGCTTACTTAAGAAGCGGTGGATTAAATTCCGAACTGCGATATCGTCATCAACGACCAGAATTTTGGCGGGAGCCATGACCACACTTGCTTGTCTTAAACCTGAATCAAACCAATTGTACGGGAGTTCGGGCGAGTCATGGAGAATATCGCCAATGACACCACACCGAAGACGGTACGACAACCTGATTAACTCTATTATCGGACGAATTGAGGCAAACGCACAAGTGAAGACCCTTGACTTGGGAAGTTTTCTGGCTTAAAGCCCGCTGAATTGAAAAAGCGCCGAGTCAAAGTGACAACACCAACTTCCCCGTAGATGACTAACATGATATAGCACAATCAAGCTGAATCAAGGGATGTCCAATTCTCAACTCAATCTAAACTTCGGTGATGGGTCTGTTTCCCTGAGCTTTTCTAAGGAGGCCGCCCAGGATCTGCAAGGGGCCTTACAGGAGTTACTCGGGCGACTCAAAGCCGTGGCGACGAACCCGGCTGGGGGGTCACAACGGCCAAGCCCCCAAAAGCCGATGGAGTACCGCTATCAGGGGCCGGTGTTTCTTGAGGTCTTCTGTAACCCCAACATTTGGGCCAGTCCCTTTGCGGCCAAAATCCTGCTCACAGTCCGTGATGAGCGGATTCGCTTAACCACAGAGGTAGACTTGACCCAAGTCCTCGAAGATCTCGAACAGTATTTGCAACAGTTCGAGGACTAACGAGATCACAGCAGCACTGCCATGAGATAACCAGGACATGAACTAGGGGCAAGGGGTGCGGGGTTGATTCCGGACAATTCCCCTAGTTTTTTTCTGGTGTTTTGAGGAAACCTGGGTACAATAATGGGTATAATAAGTTTTGTGCTGGTGTAGCTCAGTGGTAGAGCAGCTGATTTGTAATCAGCCGGTCGCAAGTTCAAATCTTGTCACCAGCTTTTTTTCCCTCAATCAACGGTTCAACCTGTCCGGGATTGCCCCAGAGGACGGTTTCGTGCTTATAGATCGCCATGCCCGGTTTGGCCCCTTTGGGCTTATAGACATATTTGGGCTGGGCATAGACCACCGGCGCTGCGTCACTATCACGGGCGCGACTGTAGTAGGCGGCAATGTCGGCGGCAAATTGCAGGTCTTTGGCATCCGGTTGACTGCCGGGTGGAACTCGTAGCAGGACGTGACTGCCGGGGATTTCTTGGGTATGAAACCAGAGGTCGTAGTCGTTGGCTAGGCGGAAGGAGAGTTGGTCGTTCTGGCGGTTGTTGCGACCGACGAGGAGATCTAGTCCGCTGGGGGTCTGGAAGTGATGGAAGGGATCGGGGTTGTTGCTTCGTTGCGGACGGTATTGGGGTGAGGCGAGATAGTCTTGTTCGACGAGTTCGTCACGGATATCTTCGAGGGCGCTGAGGTCGTCGGGCTGTTGATAGCGATCGAGTTGGTCGAGGGCGGCTTCGACTTGTTGCAGGTAGCTTATTTCTGCCTCTGTGGCGCTTAGGAGGGGCTGAACGGCTTGTTTGGCTCGTTTGAGTTTTTGATGCCGTTTATAGAGCGCCTGGGCGTTGCTGACGGCATTTTTTTCGGGGTCTAGGGGGATGGTGATGGGGTCGCCGGTTTCAAAGTCGGCGAGGGTGATTTCTCTGAGGCCTGGGGTCCAGTCTTGGAGATGGGCCATGAGTAAATCGGCTTGTTGGCGCTGTTGGTCGGCGTCGTGGGACTGTTGGAGTTTGTCGAGGAAGGTTTGGCGTTTGGTGTTGAGCTTCTTTAGGGTTTGGTTGAGTTTTTGGCTGAGTTGATGTCGTAGTTGTTGGAAGAGTTGTTGGTTGAGGCGATCGCGGTAGTAGCGATCGATGAGTTGCTGAATGTCGCTGACGGGGGTATGGGCATCCCAACCGAGGACGCTGTAGCCTGTATCGGTCCAGCCTGGTTGAAAGGTCTGGTTTTCTAAGATTTTCAGCCATTCTTGCCAACTCTCAAAGAGGCGTTGCCAATCGGCGTCGCTGAGTTGGTGGGTGGAGGTGTCGGGGTCGAGGTTGGCCCGGGCGCACAGCGATCGCACCAGGTCGGAACTCAGCCCACGATAGGGGGCCAGCAGGTTGCGCCGCAGGGAGTTGGGAATCAGGCTAATCCGCTCTCGCCAACGTTCAAAGGATTCGTCGAGTCGGGGGGTAGCCCCGGTCATGGCTGGGGGCGGTTCGTAGGGTTGTCCGGTGAGAATTGGCCGCAGGCGCGATTGTTGGGCGCTGACTTGATGGGCGGCGGTGATGATGAGGTTCTCGGCGTTGGTGAGGATGACGTTGCTATATTTGCCCATGATTTCGACGTAGAGATGTCCTAGGAGGGGATCTCCGGGACGGCGGGCAAATTGGAAGTCGAGGACTCGTTCCCAGGGGGAGATGGGGGTAACGTCAACCAGGGCTAGGCCCTTGAGTTGGTGGCGCAGTTGGTCGCTGAAGGTGAAGGTGTCGGGAACTTTGGGGGGTGGGCTAGTTAGACATAGATGGGCGGCTTGGGGATGCCAAGATAGCCGTAGCCAGCCGCGACGGTCGAGGGTGCGTAGGGCTAGGGCTAGTTGGGTGCGATCGCTTTGAATGACTTGTTCAAGACGAGCGGGAAGCCAAGATGTCCGAAAATCGGCATAAATGGCGCAAAGTGTGGTGAAATCGACGGGTTGCACAGGACGGGTGAGGGGCTGAAATCTTTATAGGAACTTGAATTGAGCCGATAGCGTTGGGGGAGATGACCTCGGCTGAGGAGGGGTGCGATTTTTCTGGGATTTGCGCCACCTCAGCCAAAATTTTGGATTCTATCTACCATGAGAGTTAGATACTGTCGTTACTACCCTCCTCACACGAGATAGCCAAGGATTAATCATGGATATTCAGCTTATTAACATCGGCTTTGGCAATATCGTTTCGGCGAATCGCGTTGTTGCCATCGTTAGCCCCGAGTCGGCTCCCATTAAGCGTATCATTATCGATGCCAGAGAGCGGGGTCAGTTGGTGGATGCCACCTATGGCCGGCGAACTCGTGCGGTGATTGTGACGGATTCGAGTCATGTGATTCTCTCGGCCATTCAACCCGAAACCGTTGCCAACCGCTTTGTTTTCAATAAAGATGGTAAGGAGGCTCACACGTAACAGCCTGGCGCTGTAGGTATTGACCCCACAGCTACGTAATTTCAGATCGACCATTCTCGAAGGAATGGCCGCAACGACATCATGACCGTTGGAAAATTAATTGTACTGACTGGTCCGAGTGGGGTTGGTAAGGGGACGTTATTGCGATCGCTGCGCCAACGCCACCCGGAACTTTATTTGTCGATTTCGGCGACGACGCGTACTCCCCGTCCGGGAGAAGTGGATGGGGTGGATTATTATTTTCTCCGTCGGGCCGAGTTTGAGGAGAAGATTGCCCAGGATGCGTTTGTTGAATGGGCTGAGTTTGCTGGAAATTATTATGGAACCCCACGCCAATCGTTGGAAACTCAGATGGCGCAGGGTCATTGGGTGATTTTAGAGATTGAAGTTGAAGGCGCCCGCCAAGTGCGTCGGATGTTCCCCGAGGCGTTGTTGGTGTTTGTTCGTCCTCCTTCGTTTGCGGAGTTGGAACGGCGACTACGGGGACGCGATCGCGACTCGGAAGCGGCGATTCAGCGACGACTTGAACGGGCGAAAGAGGAACTTCAAGCGGCCGACGAGTTCGATGTACAGGTGACTAATGCAGTGGTTGAAGAGGCGATGCTGGCGCTTGAAGCGGCGGTTTTTGCTTAATCTTGGTTGAGTGCAGGGGTCAAGATGTGGGAAAAACTAGATAGAAGAGCGATTAGGAAAAGGCGCTGATGTCGCTACCGCAGGTATCTACGAGGTAGCAGAGGGCGCGGAATCGTAACTCAACGAAGCGATCGTAGAGGGGGTTGAGTTTACACATGGGGGGAATGTGGAACAGGTGATGTCCCCAGAGGCTAATGTCTCGTTCAAAGGGACATTGGGCGGGAATCAAGCGCACGATCGCTTCAGCGACTTGTGGGCTGTTGATTTCGAGGGATGCAAGCCAGCCATCGATGGGAGCAAGCAATCGGTTCACAATACGAAGCATGGCATTCTCTACCAAAGTATCAAAGGGCGACATGGAACAGGAGGCGATCGCCCTTGGGCATTTTATCCTCCTAATTCCACCCTACGAGATTAGACCATAGATTCGGTAAAGAAACCATATTAAATTCGAGATTCTTTGTAAAGCTTATGTAAAGCCCGAGAATTAAGGCTCGCTTTGGTATCTTTAACTACTAATTTTCTCAATAGTTCTTCTCAATAGTTCTCAATAGGGGGAGATTTAGCCAATCGATCTTTCACTCAACATCTCCCTATAAATGGGTCTTCTGGATCTACGGTGGGATTTGTTATACCATTTTTCAAAAAGTGTGCCATAGATACCTGTAGGGGCGAACCGCAAGTGGCGCGCCCTCCTCGGTATCGGATGTCTGGCAAGCATATCGAAAAATGGTATTACATAACATACAAAATTGTAGGGGCGAAAAATTTTTCGCCCCTACAGTAACGGGTGTAATCTGCCATAAATTTTCCTTATCACCCTAACCCCAGAAGACCCCTATAAATTCTCCCGCTGAAACCCTATCATTGACCCTAACTGGGTCAGATCACAAGGGTTTCAACGGGAGTTATGGAGTTCACCAGGAGAAATGAAACGATTGCCAGTTGCAACCTACCACTTCAATAAGTTGAACTGCTCCATATCAATCGTGTCGCGATTGCGGTAGATTGCCAGGACGATGGCTAACCCAACAGCGGCTTCAGCGGCTGCGATCGTGATCACAAACACTGAAAAAACTTGTCCTTTGGCATCCGCATCCAAGTAATTGGAAAATGCCATCAGATTCAAGTTAACTGCATTTAAGAGCAGTTCAATGGACATTAACACGCGCACCGCATTACGGCTATTAATCAGCCCATAAATACCGATGCAAAACAAGGCGGCGGCTAAGAGTAAGAAATATTCAAGTTGTAGTTCCATAAAGCGCTCACAAGGCTCTCAAACGGTATGCAAAACTTCGGACAGTGATTCTACAGTGACCCTTATGAATCAGAATCATCAGGGGATTCACTAATTGCGCCCACGGGTTCTCGGGGTCGTTCAGGTAACGTAAACACAAATTCCTGCTCAGAATCCAAATCAGGAATAAACTCACGGCGAGCTAGGATAATCGCCCCAACCATCGCCATGAGCAATAACACCGACACTAACTCAAAGGGCAATAAGAAATCACTAAAAAAGTGTTGTCCGAGACGCAACGCTGTACTTGGGATGGGTTCAATGGTCTCTAATACCGCCCAAGAGGTCGATTGTACCATCGTACCGAGTAAAGCAAATAGACCCACACAAACCAAGGCTGTGGCTCCTTTGCGGAACCAAGGATTTTTCATCGGTTTAAAGGTCTCGTTTTTATTCACCAACATAATGGCGAAGATAATCAGCACGTTCACCGCACCGACATAGACGAGGATCTGAGCGGCGGCGACAAAATCTGCATTCAGCAGCAGATATAAGCCAGCCATACTAATGAACACTCCACCAAGGAGGAAGGCTGAATAGACAATATTTTCCAATAAGACCACGCCTAGGGCGGCGGCGATGGTCGTCGCGACTAAAATTCCAAATGAGACGATTTGAACGCCTTCAGCTAAATTCACAGCTTTTTCCTTTATGTATGGTCGTACAGGCCTGTTTGTGCAGTTCGTACAGGCTTAGCAATGGTACCGTCGGAGGGGGGGGACTGGGCGAGCTGAACCCACCCAGCCAGTTAGTCAACGGTCGATGGGGCGATCGCGGGGATTAGATTCAGTTTTTCTCAGACTCGGCGCTCGCTGTTTCCCGCTTCGCCTTTTCCGCCTCGATTTCTTCGAGGATTTCCTCAGGACGACGGCCCGCACGTTGAGATCCTTTCGGTAAATCGTGGGGCGAGGTGACACCCTTGGGTAAGTATGCCAGTTCTCGCATCGGTTGCACCATCGGATCGAGGGTTACTTTTTCAGGTAACCGTCCCAGGGCCACGTTATCGTAGTTGAGTTCGTGGCGATCGTAGGCACTGAGTTCGTACTCTTCGGTCATGGACAAACAGTTGGTGGGGCAGTATTCCACGCAGTTTCCGCAAAAAATACAGACCCCAAAGTCAATGCTGTAGTGGTTAAGTTTCTTTTTCTTTTGTTCTTTGTTGAACTCCCAGTCCACCACCGGCAGGTTGATGGGGCAAACCCGCACACAGACTTCACAGGAAATGCACTTATCAAACTCAAAGTGAATCCGGCCTCGATAGCGTTCGGAGGGGATCAGTTTTTCATAAGGGTACTGGACTGTCACCGGGCGACGACCCATATGGTCGAAGGTCACGGCCAGTCCTTGGCCAATGTACTTGGCTGCCTGAAATGAATCTTTGGCGTAGTCGCTTACTTGTTTGAGAAACTTCAGCATGGTGTTCTCTCGTATAGTCGTGATTGGTGCGTCCCAAGGGGGCAATTTAGCCGCCAAAGGCAACGGGGAAGGCTAATTTGAGGGCGGCTGTAATCAGCAAGTTGGCTAGGGAAACGGGAAGCAAGAATTTCCAGCCTAAATTCAGAAGTTGGTCAATACGAACCCGAGGGGTTGTCCAACGCAGCAAAACAGCCAAAAAGACGAACAGGTAGGTTTTCATCAAAACCATGGTGATTCCCAAGGAACCGGTGACCACCTGTACGACGGGGGAAAATTCATTGACTCCAAGCCACTGCGTCAAGGTTGCGACGGGGACGGGGAGACTCCAGCCGCCAAGGTAAAAGACGGAGACCAACAGGGCGCTAAGAACTAGGTTAACGTAAGACCCTAGGTAAAACAGGGCAAACTTCATGCCGGTATATTCGGTTTGATAGCCGGCGACGAGTTCTTCTTCGGCTTCAGGGAGGTCAAAGGGAAGACGCTCGGTTTCAGCGAGGGCAGCGACCCAGAAGATGATAAAGCCCACCGGTTGTCGCCAGATGTTCCAACTGAGGATGCCGTAGTCGGCTTGTTGGTTCACAATGTCGATGGTACTGAGGCTATTCGACATCAAGACGATCGCCAACACCGACAAAGCCAGAGGGATTTCGTAGCTAATGGACTGAGCCGCAGCACGTAATCCACCAATTAGGGCGTATTTGTTGTTGGAGGAGTACCCCGACATCAGCAAACCAATGGGGGTAATGCTCGATAGGGCAATCCAGAGGAAAGCACCGATACTCAGGTCAGTAATGACCAGGTTCTGCCCGAAGGGAACGATGAGATAGGACAGAAAGACGGGAATCACAACGATCGCCGGGCCAATGGTGAAGAGCCAGGGATCTGCCCGCGTGGGGATGATGTCTTCTTTGAACAGCAGTTTTAAGCCATCGGCAACGGGTTGTAAGGTCCCCAGGGGGCCGGCAAATTCGGGGCCAACCCGCTGTTGAGCGGCGGCGGAGATTTTCCGCTCTAGCCAGACGGTGACTAAGACACCGACGGTGGCTGCCACCAACATCAGTAGCATGGGGACGGGCATCCAGATGACTTTGGCCAGTCCAGCCGGGACACCAAAGCCCCCGAGTATCTGGATTACACTACCTTGGAGGTCGATTCCTGATTCCATATCAACGGATAAAATATGAAGATTTCTTACCAATACTGTTCCCATAGTACCGTCAACGGGCGATGGGGGGAAGAAGGGGGGAGGCAGGGGGCAAGAGGCGAGAGGCAAGAGGCAAGAGGCATAACCCACCCCTAACCCCTCCCAAGAGGGGATGGCAAGAGGCAAGAGGCATAACCCACCCCTAACCCCTCCCAAGAGGGGATGGCAAGAGGCAAGAGGACTGTTCCCTGTTCCTTGTTCCCTGTTCCGGTGTTCCCTAACTCGGATACCAGAACATCCCCTTAATCCCTTCGGGATCAGCGAGGAAACCTAAACCGTCGTAAAACTTGACGACGTGGGGATCGGCGAAGAGGGTGATATTGCTGATGTCCTCGCGCCGTAGTTTAGTGATCAGATAACTCATGAGGGCTTTGCCGAGGCCCTTCCCTTGAAACTCAGGGCGGATGGCGACATCCCAGACGGTGGCGTTGAAGGCACAATCTGACGTCGCTCTGGCGAAGCCAATCAGCCGTTTACGAGTTCCGCGCACTTCCCACATGGACACCACCATGTAACTGTGTTCGAGTGCCTTGCGGACTTTGCGTAGGGGACGACGAGCCCAACCGACTGAATCACAAAGTTCTTCGAGTTCGTAGAGGTCGATACGGCGATCAGTACTAAAGTAGATTCGGCTTTGTGTCCCCAGGCGATCGCTCATTCCGGGTGCTGAATACTCCTCCAGGGAGATCGCGTTCGGCGATGGGGAAGCCGAATCCGAACTGCTAAAAATGCTTTTCCAAAAACCCATGCAGGTGTCGTAGCGTGCTGATTAGACGGTCTCGGGCTGTACGGATGCCCGGTATGGTTCATTATATCCGGGGAATGTCCGTTAGACCCGTCAATTTCCAACAAATTCAACCGATTGAATTTCCAAGCTCGGGCGATCGCCTAAAGTAGAGTAGCGTCCTCTCCTTGGGCTCAGGATAGACAGCACGTGTATGGGGGATTCACCCGACATGGCAGTACACCCTGAGTGGGCGATCGCACCCACCAGCGTCCACGAGCGTCAATTCTCTTCACAAGTTCAGTTAACGGTGACTATGGCTGCGGGCTTAAAATCATCCACTCTCGATCTCCTAAAGCGCTTCAATCGGGCTTTTCCCCAGTTTTATGAGCAGTTTGTCAGCAGCGAGATCCAACTGCAAAATCTTAAATTGGCCTATCACCTCTACAAAACCCGACAAGCCGTTATTGAATTACGTCAAGAAGGCTCAAAAAGCGCTCTCCATTTTGCTTACCGCAATCAGTCATTTTTGCTCAGCGATATTTTTGGCGTGCTGGCCGCCTACGGACTGACGATTCACAGCCTCAGTCTCTATGGCCAAATCGCACCCCCTATGTTGGTATTTGTCAAGCTAATTGTTTCTCGGGGGGGACAGGCGTTGACGGAAAAAACGGCGGACAATGTGGCCCGCGCCGTTCGAGAAGCCCTCGCGGGACATTTTGAAGTTGAAGAGATGTTGGCGGTAGAGTTTAACCTGGATGCCGGTTTGGAAGATGTGGAAACGGAGTTCTATGTAGATCCAGTTTTCCACCTTCCGGCCCTGTTGATCGAAGCGGATAACCAACCGGGGTTATTCTATAAGGTAATGTATGCCATCTGGCAGGAGGATTTACTGGTCGTCAACGCCAACCTCCTCGTCTGGCGGGGACGAACTCGGTTGATTCTCTATCTCCTCGGCCCCAACGAATGCGCTATTCCTGACTATCTTGGCAACCAAATCGCCGAAAGTGTCCGCCAACGACTGTTAGGAGGCAGTTAATCCTCGATAGTGGGCCGTGTTGCTGTTTTCCCTTTTGCCTCTTGCATGCATGCCTTTTGCCTTCTTTAACCCTAACCCCATGAACGCAATTTTTGTCCCCTGGCTCCATATGCACCAACCCCCGATCTGGTGGAATCACCAGCCGATGGGGAATCTTGAGAAAATGCTCAACGGTGATCCCAACTCTGAGGAAGGCTGGAATGCGCAGTGGTTTGCTCAGGCCTATAAGAACCCGGCTAAGTATGCCCTGGATTTGTCTCGACGGGGACTTCAGCCGCGCATGATGGTGGACTATTCGGGGGTTCTCATCGAGGAGTTGGCGAAACTCTCTGAGGATGGAACTTTTGCGAATCGCTCTGTGGATGGAGAACCCCTCACAGATGTGATTGCTCTGTGGCGGGAGGCTCTTAATGAGTATCCTGAGGCGATCGAGTTTGCGGGGACGGCGTATAGTCACTGCTATTTCCCGACGACACCGGAACGGGACTGGGAAGCCCAGATTATGGACTGGAAACGGGTTTTTGGAGATTTGTTTGGAACGGCGGCCCTAGAGCGAGTGAGGGGGTTTTGGTTGCCGGAAATGGGAATGATGGGAGATCCAAAACGGGCGATCGCCTTAATTCGACTTCTCAAACGCTGTGGCTATGAGTGGCTGATTCTGCCAGCCTCAGCCTTGTCTCGGCCAGAGGGTTGGACGACGCCTCAGTTGGAAAATCAAGTCCATGAGTTACGGGTTGAGGCGGCCCGAGAGACGGAAACGATCCTCTGTGTGGTGCGAGATACGGATATGGGAATCCGTCAGCAAAGTGGCCATAATGCGGATGGCTGTTTGAATGATATCCGCTATCGCTTAGAGGTCTTTGAGCGCGAACAGCTCTCGGGTCCCCCGTTGATTGTGCCAACCTCGGATGGGGAAAATGGCAATGTGATGATGTTTGAGTATTTCAAAAATACCTTTGTACCGTTGGTGGAGATGATGCCCGAGTTGGCGGATGTGGAGATGCTGACGGTGAGCCAATATCTCGATCGCCATCTCGATGGACAAACACCTACGGCGGTGTCTCTGAATACAACGGGCGGCTCTTGGATTGGCGGCCATAATAGTTGGAACGAAGGCGATCGCCGTCAAGCGATCGCCCTCAGGATTGACGCGCTCAGTCGTCAGGTGGCTGAACAAGCCACTCCAGGAGACCCCAGTTGGGACCAGGCCCGCCAACTCCTCCTCGTCTGTGAAACCAGTTGTTTTGTCTACTGGAACGCAGAGTTTTGGTTTGACCAAGCCGATGCCTTTTTGGGCAAACTTGAGGGCTTGCTGGCGACCTCGGTTTAAACCAAGGCTTCTAACCCAAGGCTTCTAACCCAAGGCTTCTAACCCAAGGCTTCTAACCCAACGCTTCTAACCCAACGCTTCTAACCCAACGCTTCTAAGAAGTCCCGAACTCGGTTGCGTCGTTTGGGTTGACGTAGTTTTTGCAGGGCCTTGGCTTCAATCTGGCGGACCCGCTCACGGGAGAGATCGAGAGCGCGACCGATTTCAGCGAGAGAATAGGGGCTTTCTCCGCCAAGTCCATAGCGTAAACGGATGACGTCCCGTTCCCGACTGCTGAGGTCGGCGAGGAGTTGTTGCAATTCCCGTTGTAGGGATTCACGTACTAACAACTCTTCGGGGGAAGCGTCATCCGTTTCTAGGAGATCTCCGAGTTCGGTGTCTTTTTCTTTACCCACTTTGGCATCGAGGGAGATGGAGCGGGGGACTCGTAACATGACTTCCCGGATTTGTTCGGCGGTCATGTCGAGTTCTTCGGCGATGTCGTTGATGGTGGGGGTGCGACCGTTGTCTTGGGAGAACTGACGTTGGGCTTTTTTGATTTTGTTGAGTTTTTCGGTGATGTGAACCGGGAGGCGGATGGTTCGGCTTTGGGTGGCGATGGCTCGGGTAATTCCTTGGCGAATCCACCAATAGGCGTAGGTGCTAAATCGGTAGCCTCGGGTGGGGTCGAATTTTTCGACGGCCCGTTCTAAGCCGATGGTTCCTTCTTGAATTAGATCTAAGAGTTCGAGACCTCGTTTTTGGTATTTCTTGGCGACGGAGACGACGAGCCTTAGGTTGGCCTTAATCATATGTGCTTTGGCATAGACTCCCTCGGTTTGGATGGTTTCGAGTTCCTCGACGGAGATATCTGCTAGGTTCGCCCAATGATGTTTACCTTGACTGAGGGTGGGTTTGAGGTCAGAGAGGGAAATCTGAGCTTCGTTGGCCCAACGTTCGAGGGAGGGACGATGGCCAAGTTGGGAACTGAGGCGATCGCGGGCGTTCATGAGATGGACATATTGCTGCATGATCTCATCCCCGGCGTCGGCTGCGGTTTGTCGCACTTCCAGCAAGCTGACGTATCGCTGCACTTTCTGGGCGACGGAGACTTCTTCATCTCGTCCTAATAGGTTGACTTTGCCGATTTCTTGAAGATACAACCGCACCAGATCGGTGGTGGTTCGGTGTCCGCGAATGGACTCATCGGCTTCGGCGTATTCCACTTCCATACCCGAGGTGGCATCCAATTCACTCTCTTCGAGACTGGAATTGTTCATGCTTGTGGCATCTGTTTGGGCTGTCATGGGTTCAGTGGCTCCGGTTTTATTAGGACGATGGTCAGATTTCGCGGGTTGGTAAGAAGTTGTTTTAGACATGGTCGCTCGTCTCAATCCCTTTGAGTTAACTGGGGGTTAAGGGAGTCCGATGATTCGGAGAAGATCCCTCGTTTTGTGATCGTGATCGCAGGCGATCGCCTGGTTGTCCTCGTTCGCTTAACCCCCTCTGAATCAGTCGATCGCCGGTCAGGTTTTGACGCTGACGGCGCTGATATTCTTGAAATCGCCACGAACTGAGGCACTAACGTTAGTATAGGGAGCTTTTAATTTAGGTTTAGTGATTTGCGTCAAACCATGGTGCTAACCCTCATCACTTTCAGCCTGTTTTTGGGAGGTTTTGCCCAAGTTGTAATGTTTCTTCACTAAAATCCCTCAAAAAGTCACATCCGGAAACTTTCACAAAAACTGTGTTCTACCGTACAAATGAATGCCGCTTTTCTAAGGACTCTCTGACTCGTCCAAGGGAGATTTTTTAGGTTTTCGGCGATCGCCAATGGGCTGAACAAAAGACTGGGTGGGGGGTTCGACCCCTCACCCATCAACTGGGAGAGGCGGATAACCGAACGTCCTCCCTAGGCGATCGCTGGGTCAATCGCTGGGTCAGAGCCATAATGTTGTTTTTTTAATCAACATTGCGAGATTTTAAATCCCCCTAACCACAGAGTTGGGGTGACGGGGTGAGGATTGAGGGTTAAGTGAGGGTCAAATGAGGCGACCCGGAGTTCACGCCGATTACAAGCATCCCGTATTGCTGCTACCTTCCGGTCCTGACAAGGTTTGGGCGTTGTAATTGCATGAGTCCGGGTCTACAGACAAGGATAACATAATGCCGGGCTGTTCTCTCAAGAATTTTTTTGAGTTTCCGGGGACTCACTCACGTCAGCGTCAGGATTATCCTGAGAATTATCCTCAGTGGGGGGATTTGTCGACTCAACAGGGGTCTGGAACTCCACCGCCTCATACAACTCGCTCAAACTGAGGTTCAGAGACACAGACCCCAAGGCTAGAGTCACGTCCAAACCCTGATATTCAGTCAATAACCATTGTTGGGCCGTTTGCTTGGCGTAATGTTCAACCAGGGGGCGGTCTTGATAAATCAGGAGATAGTCCTCGACGGTGTCGAGGCTACGATAGGCGGCAAACTTTTCACCGCGATCATAGCCCTGAGTCGAGGGAGAGAGAACCTCAGCCAGCAAAATGGGGTTGATGACCGTATCTTGGCGTCCTGGCTGCAATTGGCAGGGTTTCCCCGTCACCATCACATCAGGATAGGTGTAGGTGTTCCGTTGGGGAATCCAGAGGCGTTGGTCGGTGATAAAGACCTGATAGGGCTGGCGTTTCAAGGCCAGCTTTAACAAGACAAACAAATTGCCGGCTATTTCATTATGGGCTGGGGTTCCACCACTCATGGCGACAATCTCTCCATTGTGATATTCATTGCGAGTTGGCTGTTGTACTTCCCAGCGGAGATAGTCTTCGGCGGTGCGAGTCAGTTGAGTTGAAGTGAGCGCAGTGGCGATCGCCATGGTTAAAATTCCTCCATCATGGGTGACAAGCTTATCCTTAGTATGCCAAACCCGCCGTTTTCCCCTTAGCCACCCCACCTATGACTGCGATCCTCTCCGCCATTCTTCCGGTTCTCACCATTGTTCTGATTGGCTTCTGGGCCGGGAAAAGCTTTGCCCTCGACCGAGTCAGTCTCTCGCGGATTACCCTTTATATTTTTACCCCCGCCCTGGTGGCTGAGTCCCTGTATCGCAGCCCAATTACTCTGGAAAACGCTAAAGGGTTATTTTTGGCATTTTCTTTGACGTACGCCCTTATGGGAGCCATTGCTTGGGGGCTGAGTGGTCTTTTGCGGTTCCCTGCCCCTGTCCGCAAAAGTGCGATCGCCACCAGTGCCTTTCCCAACACCGGCAACATGGGCTTATCGGTGAGTCTGTTTGCCTTTGGCGAGGAAGGATTGAATCGAGCGGCGATCGTGCTGATTATCTCCAGTCTCCTGGTCTTTTCCACGGGTCCCGCCATTCTCAAAGGCGGCGGGTTCGCTAACGCCCTCAAATTCACCCTGAAACTGCCTTTAATCTGGGCGATGCTGATTGGCCTGGCCCTGCGACTGCTGCCCTTTGAACTGCCCTTTCAACTCGATCGCGTCCTGAAAGTCTTGGCCGACGGAACCATTCCTGTGGCGTTAGTGGTGTTGGGGATAGAGATTTCCCAAAGTTCCCTACGTCTAAGTCCCTATGACCTCTTCGCCAGTGGTTTGAGACTGCTTGGCGGTGGGGCAGTGGCTTATGGTATGGGGCATTTAGTGGGGTTGGGAGGATTAGACTTGCAGGTGTTGGTGTTGCAATGTTCGATGCCGGCTGCGGTGAGTTCGTTCTTGATGGTGAAGGAGTTTGGCGGCGATTCTGTGCGGACTGCGCGAGTTGTGGCTATGTCCTCGGTGTTGGCCTTTGGCACGTTGCCCTTGGTCTTGGGGTTATTATCTCTGTCGTGAGGCGATCGCAGATTACTTTTGCTCATCCGTCTGAGTTGCCAGGACTTGTAAATTGACAAAAGAGATGGCGGAATGTAGGGCTAGGTCTTAGAACAAGCCATCGGCCGGCCAAGGGAGCGGGTCCGGGACTCTATCGCTGAAATCGGTATAATGGGTCATATTCAGACCCGGCAGGGTTAATGTATCGTCAATAGGCAAGCTGGCTAAGTATGATTGAGTCTCGTTTTTTTCTCTATGTTGCGATCGCGATCTTGAGTTTAAGCTTTACCGTTCTGGGGTATTTAAGCCTTTCGAGTTATCCCAGCATTGGTGCAATCCTAGGATTTATAATCGGAGGAGTTTTGAGTGCCTTTTTGGCACGAATTACGTTGACGCTCCAAGACTCTCATAAGCTCTTAAATCGTCATCTGGCTAAACGGAATGAGCAGTCAACCCGAATCGAGCAGGCGATCAACCAACTCGAATCACTAAACCTACAGGATACCCTTAAAACCTATGTTGATGAACTCAAAAAAACGAGTCAACAAAATAAAAAGCAGAAGCAAATTTTAGAACAACTAGACAATTTATATGTCTCGCTCAAATCCTGGGATAGCGAAACAGATATGGCCACTAAAATTACAGAAGCTGAGTTGCCTGGAGAGTCTAAAGAATCTCGAAAAATAACTGAACATAATAAATTTTCATCAGATTCATCTGTAGATAAAACCAAAAATTCCACCAAGTTTCAGGAATGGTTCCGGTTTTATGGCACAGAGCTGGTAAGTCATCGTGTGGTAAAAGAGGTTGATTCAAGCTTAGATAAAACTGCTTTCTTTATCGGACAAAATTACAAGAATCTAGCTGAAGTTATGCAAAAAATGTGCCAGAGTATTTTGACAGCTTATCAAGGGTTTGAAGTTGAAGTTTCAACAGCAAGCACTCATGAGCTGTCTATTTTACATAAATTTGTAAAACGAATGAAACAATCTGGTTTTATTAACTGTCAACATTATCAAAATAAAGACTCAGATGTTATTAAAGTTGTACCTCTCAAAAATGAGAAGACTCAGTTTTTAACATTTAGATGGCCGGAGCGATTTACGTATCAAATGTTGAATAATTTTTTACAAAAAAGGGGGGCTGACTATGATGTTGTGATCAATCCTAAAATTAAAATGGCTGATGATAAATTGATTACAATCAGTTTTGCATTCTTTATCAAAGAAACTCCTTTTCTTTTTGACTGTAAGGCGACCACAAGAGAAACTCACATATCTAAATATGCTAAATTTTCTAAAATCTTTGGGTTGGAGGGGCATCAAGTTTACTTTGTGACTGCTGACTATAATAAGCAATATGCTGAACAGTTGGCAAAAACTCATGATATAAAAATCCTAAGTCCTGCTCAAATTTCATCAGAATTAGGAGAAATTATGAATCTATTAGGAATTTGAAAAGGTTGAAACTCTTTCTAACCACCAACGTATAATTTCACTAATTTCAATAGTAAAATATATAGAACCATAAGCACTCAAGGTGCTTCTTTATCATCCTAATATTTATTGCTATACTGGACTCAGTGTCTAAAACTTGACCTCGAGTTGAGGTCATTTTGAATCCGTCTAGTTGTCATCGATTATGAAATCTAGTCTTTTTAGCTATAGTGCGATCGCAATCCTGAGTTTAAGTTGTACTCTTTTCGGATATTTAGCCTTCTCAAAACACCCACAACTTGGGGCAATCTTAGGTTTAATGGCTGGCGGTCTTTCTGGAATTTTACTTTCAAAATTCCTTGCGATTTTCGAGAAAAATCATGAGGCTCTAAACCAAATAATAAAAAGTGATAACATCCCAGAAAATTCGAATAGATTATACCAAAATATTGAAAGCTTAATGAGGTTTGAAAATCGTCAAATCTCCACGAAACCAAATCAGCCCAAATGCCTATCATTGAATGAGTATATTTCTCACCAGGATGCTAATCAAATTAAACAATGGCTTGCGTCTAAAAATGCTAGACTAATCGAATCTCATGCTCAAAAGAAAGTAGATAAAACCCTGGACAAAATAGCATTACTGATTGGCAACAATTATCCACTTGTATCTGACTTAATGCAAGGAATTCGGTATAGCTTATCTTCTAGTAAAAATGACTTTAATCTTGACTTAAGCAAAGCAACGGAAGATAAAATTAATGCCCTGATCAATGTTTGTACTCAACTTAAAAATCTTGGGCTTATTCAATACCATTATCATGACGATACAGGAAGTCCTAAAAAACTTGTTTATATTTCACCCTTTCAAAGTAACGGGAATCAGTTTTTAACCGGACAGTGGCTAGAGCGATATGCTTACCAAATAGTAACCAGTTTTTTGGACGCTAAAGGAGTTGCCTATGAAGCTCTCATGAATGCCAACATCTTAAAATCAAACACGCAAAGAATTGAGATTGATACTTTATTGATGATCCAAAATAGTCCTCTTTGGCTTGAGTGTAAAGTTGCCAATCATCAAAGATTTATTTCTAAATACTCAGCATTTGCTAGGCAATTCAAATTACGTCCAGAACAAATGTATTTAATTGTCCTTGATTTACCAACTCAACAGGCAGAAGATTTAACGAGTCTTCATAATATCAAAGTTGTGACATCGGACAAAATCACAGATGCTTTGCAAGCTACGCTGGCTTTTATTCAAAGTCAAGCATAAATTGAAATGTATAAAGCATCATGCAGGATCTGATCGCCAGTCAGAACTTAGGGGTCACATAGATGAATCATACAGATGAATACGCGGCAGAGTCTGGTAGAATAGTGGTCGCATTTTGGGGTTGGGTAGCATCTCAGTGCTACCTTCTTGGGTACGTTTCACCCATCCTCTCAAATTATTGCTAAATTTAGAGTAGACCTTCCCATCTATTTCATTGACAGAAATTTAGCAGTATAGTAAAAATAGCTGTAACGAATTATACAGATGGCTAAAAAAAAGAAACAGCAAAAAGGCACTCATCAGGTTCCAGAAACTACCCTAGCGTCCACCTCTCCAGACGCTCGTTTGCAGTTTCTGGAAGAACGGCAAAAAAAAGTATTGACCTTAATTAAGCGCAAGCGGACAGAACTGTCTAATTTAACTGAACAGATTCAAGAGATTGCGCGATCGATGCTCTCTCATGGTCAATCGATTTACGAACAAGCCCAAAAGCTCGATCGCGAAATTCACGAGCTATTTCAGGAAATCCTCACAAAACGCAAACTCGGGAAAAAGAGCAAACGCGAAATTCGCGAAGTTTACGAAATACTACAATTTAGCGGTCGCATCAGTCCTCAGTTTGATGAAGACGATGAAGACTTCGCCCGTGAGGAAGAAGCCGAAGCCGAGCGATCGCATCCCAATGACGAGGATGAGGGATTTTTTGGCGACGAAGACGACTCCCAGTGGGGCGGTCATTCCCCCTTTGAAGAAACTCACAGCCCTCGTCCGTCACGGGATATGAGAAAACTGTTTCTGAAATTGGCCGATCGCTTTCACCCAGACAAAAGTGCTGATTCAGAAAAACGTGAGCAGTACACCGAAATCATGAAAGAGGTCAATATTGCTTACAAAAGTGGTGATTTTGCCCGCTTGTTGGAAATCGAACAACAAAGCGAACGTGAAGCAGACATTGAGACTGCGCAAAACGATCGCGATCGCCAATGCAAGCAACTCGAACAGGATATCAAAATTCTCGAACGGCAATATGAACAACTAAAAGACCAAGTTCGCCAAGCCCGCAATACGCCCCAAGGGATGATGGTCAAAGAATATCGCAAAGCCCAACGGGAGGGAACCGATTTAGTTGAAGAATCCTTAGAAGAATTTGAAGCTGAACTCGAATCCCTAGAAGACTTGCGGAATTTCGTCAGACGTTTTCGCGATAAAAAGATGACCATCAAAGAGTTTTTGCAAGGCCCATCTTATTCTGAACAGGATATCATCGATCAACTCGCCGAACTCGGGGTTTACATCCATTTCGATTCTTAACGCTTTCATCCCAATTCCGTCCGCACTAATCCATTGTTTGGGCGGTTGACTGGAGCGTAACTCTTAAGCTAACGCCGAGTCGCCTCACTGAGCGCCTCTTGAAGGACTTCGTCACTCACACCCTGACGCTTTAAACTAGCAATTAAGGCAGAAAGGGTATCTCCCTCTAATCGCTCCAGGTCAGCACGCAGTCCTTGGCCAATATAGGCCCGTGCCAAGGGCTGATATCCAGAAAACCCCAATAATGGAGCCAGACGCTTGAGATCTGCAATCACATCTTCTGGCATCCGCATCGTGATCGTTGTCATGGGCCGATCTCGATTTAACCGTTGTTTCAATGTATCAATTTTCATAGTATTCACGTTCCTTACGTGTTGCTTTACGAGCCGAAATAATCCGAATCATGTCATCTTCACACTCTATATAGACGACATATAGAAGGTTCCAACGCCTGTTTAAACCAATAACAGCATCGCGGGCTTCATCATTGCGACTTGCATCAACGACTGCAAGGAATGGGTCAAAGAAAACCTCCGCAGCTTGCTGAAAGGTAACCCCATCATGGTTGATGGGATTAACCCGAGCCTTCTCATCATTCCAAACGAAAGTAACGCCATTAAGCAGGAAATGTACATCCATGCCCTATAGTGTAGGTCACGCATATTGACATCGTCAATACGTACTGACCCTCAAGGCTCACCGGTCGTCCGTTAAGGCCTCGATCGCCTCAGTAGAAATGCCGCCCCCTGGCCACCTATAATAGAGAGGTAATCCGTCCATCAAGCCAATATGACCGTATCCCCCGTTTCCCCCTCCTCTGCAACGCCAGCGACCGTTCCCGATGCCCTCGGACGCTTCGGACAGTTCGGCGGTAAGTACGTCCCCGAAACCCTGATGCCGGCTTTGGCGGAACTGGAAACAGCCTTTGCACGCTACAAAGATGACCCCGAGTTCCAGGCTGAACTCAACGGCTTACTCAAAGATTACGTCGGACGGCCCTCACCTCTCTACTTCGCCGAACGACTCACCGAACATTATGCCCGTCCCGATGGCACCGGGGCCAAGATTTACCTGAAACGGGAAGACCTCAACCATACAGGGGCGCATAAAATCAATAATGCGATCGCCCAAGCCCTCCTAGCCAAACGCATGGGCAAACAGCGCATCATCGCCGAAACTGGTGCCGGACAACATGGCGTGGCCACCGCCACCGCCTGCGCTCGCTTTGGCTTAGAGTGCATCGTCTATATGGGCGTCGAAGACATGAAACGCCAAGCCCTAAACGTGGTGCGGATGCGCCTACTCGGGGCAAAAGTCGAACCCGTCAGTGCCGGAACCGGAACCCTCAAAGATGCCACCTCCGAGGCCATTCGCGACTGGGTAACGAACGTCGAAACCACCCACTACATCCTCGGTTCCGTCGCCGGTCCCCACCCTTATCCCATGATGGTCCGCGATTTCCACGCTGTGATTGGCCAGGAAACCCGCCGTCAATGTCAAGACCTCTGGAACGGCTTGCCGGATGTGTTGCTGGCTTGTGTCGGTGGGGGTTCCAACGCCATGGGACTGTTTTATGAGTTCGTCAACGATGCCTCGGTGCGTATGATTGGCGTTGAAGCCGCTGGGGAAGGCGTTACCTCCACGAAACACGCCGCCACCTTAACCCAGGGTAAAGTTGGGGTGTTACATGGGGCTATGAGTTATCTGTTGCAGGATGACGATGGCCAAGTTAATGAGGCGCACTCCATTAGTGCCGGGTTGGACTATCCCGGAGTCGGTCCTGAACATAGCTATTTGAAGGATACGGGCCGGGCCGAGTATTACAGCGTCACCGATGATGAAGCGATGCAAGCGTTTCAGTTGGTGTCCTGTTTAGAGGGCATCATTCCCGCCCTAGAAACAGCTCACGCCTTTGCCTATTTAGACACCCTTTGCCCTCAACTCGACGATGGGGCAACGGTGGTGATTAACTGTTCAGGACGGGGGGATAAAGACGTGCAGACGGCGGCCCGTTATCTGAATTTAGGAGATGTGTAAGGGACTGTCCCTGATTGGCGAGACTGGGGTGAGCACGACTCACCCCAAGAGGTTTAGATTAGTTGTTAAGTCGGATTAGGAGCGTATGGGTATGGTGTCGCAAGAGTTTCATCCGTTGCCTCCTCGTGATGTCTTACCGACGATGTATGACTTGCCCAGTGAGAATCCGGAGGAACCTGGTTTGCCTGACGAGTTTCATCTGCGCCAACCGGAGTTGTTGCGCTTAACCTTTCGTCCGCCGACCTATGGCGAGGATGAGTTGTTTACGGCCAGTGACCTTAATCTGTATTACGATGTCCGCCATCCTCAATGGTATAAACGCCCCGATTGGTTCGCGGTGTTGGGGGTTCCTAAACTCTATGAGGAACGGGACTTGCGGTTGAGTTATGTGACCTGGCAGGAGGGGGTTTATCCCTTTGTGGCGGTTGAGTTGTTATCTCCAGGAACGGAGGCGGAAGATTTGGGCCGCCGTCTGCGAGATATGAGTCAACCTCCGAATAAATGGACGGTCTATGAGCAGATTTTACGGATTCCCTATTATTTTGTCTTTAATCGCTATACGGATGAGTTTCAAGCGTTTGGCTTGACGATGAACAGCTACCAACCTCTGCCAATCGAGAGTCTGGGGGTTTGGTTGGAGGAGGTTCAGTTAGGGTTAGGACTCTGGGAGGGGACTTATCAGGGCATTAGCCGCCGCTGGCTACGGTGGTATCGTCAGGGGGGCCATTGGGTCCTCACGCCGGAGGAGTTGGAACGGGAACGGGCAAATCGGGCAGAAGAGGAGGTGCGACGGTTGCGCGATCGCCTACAACAATTAGGCCTCAATCCCGATGAGTTACAAGGATAATTCAAGTCACCATTCCAGACAGATTTTTAGGGTCTTCAAGATATATGGTGAAATGGGTTGCGTTGGATACAAAATTGTAGGGGAACCCACCCCTAGCCCCTCCCAGGAGGGGAACCCACCCCTAGCCCCTCCCAGGAGGGGAACCCACCCCTA
>FSSI02000001.1:34436-108260 GCA_900149785.2 Phormidium lacuna HE10JO
AGGGGAACCCACCCCTAGCCCCTCCCAGGAGGGGAACCCACCCCTAGCCCCTCCCAGGAGGGGAACCCACCCCTACAGCAAGGGATATAATCTGCCATAAATTTTCCTTATCATCCTGAACCCAGAAGACCCAATTTTTTGCCCCAAAATTGTTAATAATTTACGCCGATAAAGGGTTCGATGGTTTTAACCACGGATTGGCTTAAACTTTCTAACTCATAGCCTCCTTCTAAGCCAAACATGAGATGAGGGGTAATTTCTGAACACCATTGGCTGAGTTGACGATAATCCTCGGGTTGCAAGAACATCTGTGAAATTGAGTCGTTTTTTGTGCCATCATAGCCAGCACTAATAATTAACAAGTCCGGGCGAAATTCACGGAGAAAGGGAATAACGTTATCCTGAAAAACCTGACGATAGGTGTCTGAGGTGGTATTGGGGGGAAGGGGTAGATTTAAGACATTTTGATAATGGCCCGTTTCAGTTGCTAAGCCGGTTCCGGGATAGTTGGGGGATTCATGGAGGGAACAATAGGCCAGTTGGGGATGGGTTTCTAAAATTGCTTGGGTTCCGTTGCCATGATGTACGTCCCAATCTAAGACGGCCACTCGGTCAATTGCAAATTGTTTGAGGGCATAATAGGCGGCGATCGCCGCGTTGGAAAAAATACAAAATCCCATGCCGCGATCGCGTTCAGCATGATGTCCCGGCGGACGAGCGAGGACAAAACTCGGTTGTCCCTGATGAACCACTAAGTCAACGGCATCCAACCAAGCAGTGACGGCCAAAAGTGCCACATCATAGGAACTCGGCGAGACGGATGTGTCCATATCGATGCGTCCGCCACCACGACTGGCAATCCGTTTGATGGACTCGATATAGTCACGGGGATGGATTTGGGTCATGATATCGAGGAGTTCAGGGCGATCGCTTGGCAGTTGCCAGTGGAGTTGATCCGCCCAAGGCTGGGATTGAAGGGCCTTGACGATGGCCCGCAAGCGATCGGGCCGTTCGGGGTGATAGGCCCCAGTGCGATGATCGAGGAAGGCCTCAGCATAGAGAATAGGAAACATAGTGCAATTGAACGTTAAGGGTTGAATCGGACAAAACTGTTGTGAAGGTCTGATCTCATCGACAGATTGGTCTGCCCCTAAGACTTGAGATAGGATGTGGCTGACCTACCGGCGATCGCCCCCCATTTAACGACCTCGATTAACGACATTTCTCCAATCGTTATTTTATCATTTGAGTTGCCTCAAGAGGCAGCCAGTTATTAAACCCAAGACTCGGCTCTATTTTAATCTCCTAATGCCTCAACTCTTTAGAGATAAAACCTTAATGAGAACCCATAAGCTTTAAGGCAGACCGTAAACGATCCAGAGGCGATCGCAGTATGTTAAAATACTAACCAGAATTGGCGCAAATTGCCTGCGTCATTGCCGTTTAAAAATAACTCGCAAGCAGCCGGTTGATATCAACACAACCCTGCCTAACTGCGGTTTTAAGGGAGATTTTTACCGTATGACCATTGCCGAAGAACGGATCGTTCCAACGGATTTAGGGAACGAAATGTCTCGATCCTACCTCGAATACGCCATGAGCGTCATTGTGGGTCGAGCCTTACCCGATGCCCGAGATGGACTCAAACCTGTCCACCGGCGCATTCTCTATGCCATGCACGAACTGGGTCTGTATCACGATCGCCCCTTTCGTAAATGCGCTCGGGTTGTCGGGGAAGTATTAGGGAAATACCACCCCCACGGAGACACCGCCGTCTATGATGCCCTCGTGCGGATGGCGCAACCGTTTTCGATGCGATCGCCCTTGATTGAAGGCCATGGTAACTTCGGTTCCGTCGACAACGATCCCCCGGCGGCCATGCGGTACACCGAAAGCCGCCTGCAACGGTTCAGTAGCCTATCCCTACTCCAAGACATCGACTCCGATACCGTTGACTTTGCCGACAACTTCGATGGGTCCCAACAAGAACCCATCGTTCTCCCCGCCAGAGTTCCCCAACTCCTCGTCAATGGGTCTTCGGGAATTGCGGTGGGGATGGCCACCAACATTCCTCCCCATAACGTGGGAGAACTCATCGACGGTTTAGTCGCCCTAATTCATAATCCCGAATTAGGCGATCTCGACCTAATGGAGTACATTCCAGGGCCAGATTTCCCCACCGGCGGCCAGATTCTTGGAACCAGTAGCATTCGCGATGCGTATACTAGCGGACGCGGTTCCATCACCATGCGCGGTGTCGCCAACATTGAAACCTTAGAACGGCGTGGCGCCCCTGATCGCGAAGCCGTCATTGTCACCGAGTTACCCTACCAAACCAATAAAGCGGCCTTAATCGAGAAAATCGCCGACTTGGTGAACGACAAAAAACTCGAAGGAATCTCTGACATTCGCGACGAGAGCGATCGCGACGGAATGCGGATTGTCATTGAACTCAAACGAGATGCTTATCCTCGGGTGGTTCTCAACAATCTCTACAAACAAACCCCCATCCAAAACAACTTTGGGGCCAATATGTTGGCCCTCGTCGATGGTGAACCGCAACTGTTGTCCTTGCGTCGCTTCCTGCAAGTTTTCCTCGACTTCCGAGTTGAAACCATCGCCCGACGGACCCGCTACGAACTGCGAAAAGCCCAAGAACGGGATCATCTCTTGCAAGGGTTACTCATTGCCCTGCAACATCTTGATGCGGTCATTCGCTTAATTCGTCAGTCCCCGGACAGTGCCTCTGCTAAAACCCAACTCATCCAAGATTATAGTCTTTCGGACTATCAAGCCGATGCCATTCTTCAGATGCAGTTGCGCCGTTTAACAGCCTTAGAAGCCGATAAAATTCAACAAGAACATGAGGCGCTTCAAGAAACTATTGCGGATTTAGAAGATATCTTGGCACGGCGGGAACGGGTTTTAGACATCATTGAAACTGAACTTCTCGAACTCAAAGAAATCTTTGCCACCCCTCGCCGCACCGAAATCCTCAGAGATGAAGGGGATCTCGATGACACCGATTTAATTGCCAACGAACAGGCCTTAATTTTGGTAACCGAACAGGGCTATATCAAACGGATGCCCGTGAACACCTTTGAAGCCCAAAACCGGGCCACTCGTGGCAAATCGGGAACGAAGATGAAAGAGGATGATGGTATTGCCCATTTCCTGACCTGTTGCGACCATGACCAGATCCTCTTTTTCAGCGATCGCGGCGTTGTCTATAGCGTCAAAGCCTATCAAATTCCCACCGGTTCACGAACCTCGCGGGGGATGCCCATCGTACAACTGTTGCCCATTCCTCGGGATGAAAAAATCACCTCCGTGGTTCCCGTCAGCGAGTTTAGCGATGACAATTATCTAATCATGCTCACTCGGGGCGGCAACATCAAAAAAACCGCACTCTCCGCCTTTGCCAACATTCGCGCCAACGGCCTCATTGCCATTTCCCTCAGTGAAGGCGACGAGTTGCGCTGGGTGCGTCTAGCTCGGGCCGAAGATAGTATTATTATCGGCTCTCGCTTGGGCATGGCCATTCACTTCAAAGCCGATCATGAGCAACTGCGGCCCCTCGGTCGAGCCACTCGCGGCGTTAAGTCGATGAACCTACGGAATGATGACACCCTCATTAGTATGGATGTCTTGCCCAGTAGCGTCGTCGAAACCCTAGAAGATACCCACGAAAGCGAGGTCGATGACGCGGCTGAGAGTGACCTCAATGGCGATGAAAGCGATGAGGCCACCTCAACCGGTGAGGGACCGTGGGTGTTAATCGTCACCACCGGCGGCTATGGGAAACGGGTTCCCGTGTCTCAGTTCCGCCTACAACGTCGGGCCGGGAAAGGGACGATTTCGACGAAGTTTAAGTCTCATCTCAAAGACGATAGCGTGGTCGGTTTGATTGTCGTCAACGAAGACGATGAACTGATGATGGTGACCATGCGGGGAATTATTATCCGCCAAGCCGCCAGCGCCATCACGCCTCAATCCCGATCAGCCACTGGGATTCGTGTACAACGTCTCGACAAAGACGATGCGATCGCCGCCGTGGCGATCGTACCTCCAGCTGCTGAAGAAAGTGAGTTAGACGACGAGTTAACCGAAGAATAACCCCGACCAACTCCCGATTAGGGCGACCAGAAAAGGGCGACCAGAAAAGGGCGACCACAAGGGTCGCCCCTACCGTCGAGCCGTTGGTGCATCCTGTTGTAGAACATCCTCAAAAGAGGTTCCCTCCGCCGCCAGCACAAATACAGTCGTCGGAAGTCCCGAAGCCATAGTTTGCAAGCGTCCATAATAGTCTGCAAAGGCATCCATATCCTCACCAGGTTTCGCGACCCCTAAACAGACTAAATCGGCATTGGCCGAGGATTCTTGCAAAATCTCAGGAAAGGGACGACCTTCGGCTAAAATCACCTGGGTGGTGGCGCCAATACGTAACTGTTGGGCCACTCGTTCTAAGTTCTGACGGGCCGCTTGAGCGGCCATTTCATTGGGAACCACTAACTTCAGCGAAATCTCAGCCCCCCGCCATTGACTACTGGTTCGCAACAAATAGGCCAGCAGCATCATCAAACCGCCATTAGCTTGTAAGCCTCCCCACCAGACATCAATACGATGGCGTTTGCCAAATTCCTGTTCAGGATTTTCGCGAAAAATAATGATGCTACGACGAGATTGATAGAGTTTGGCAATTAAGCGACAATAATCGCCTCGTAAATGCTCCTGTTCACTATCTCCCAAGAGAATGGTATTGGGAACTAACGGTCCAATACCATAGGCTTCGACGAGTCGTTCTGCCCCCACAAAGGGATCGGGGGCTGTCACCAAACGTACCAACGCTTGAACTCCTCGTTTTTCTAAATACTCACGGATCTTTTTCTCTAGGGCCGCCTGTTGTCCCATATCTCGGGACCCACTGGGGAGAATACTAGAAATGGTGACCATGCCTCGGTTGTGGGTCAAGGCTGTAGCTAATTCCACTAAGGCCCAACGACGCATCGGGGCGCCGGATAAGACCAACATATGGGGTCGCCAGTTTTTGGTATCGACGTCATCTCCCATGCTGAGAATGGCCATGCGGGCCAGTTCGACCCATAAGCCGCGACGGACATCGCCCCAGGCCGATTGTAGTTCTCGACGTTCGAGCCAGAGATAAACGCTGAGAACGAAAATCGCAGCCACCACCGCTGCGACGGGGTTAATGAGCAGCATCACCCAGAGACAGCCGATCGCCCCCAGGGCGGAGAAATACCAAGGAACGCCAAAGGTGGGACGAAACGAGGGACTTTCTAGGAAGCCTTCGATACCAGCGGCCACGTTCAACACCAAATAGGTGCTGAGGAAGAACATGGTTAAGACGGGAGCGATCAGGTTGAGATCTCCCAGGCTAACGGCGGCTAGAGCCACCCCTAGGGTGAGGAAGGTTCCCAGACGGGGTTCGTCATTGTCCCCTCGTCCTTGGCCGAGCCAACGCAGCATCGGAGGTAAGACGCCATCTCGGGCCAGGGCTTGCAGAACGCGGGGGGCGCCGAGAATACTTCCCAGGGCGCTAGAGAGGGTGGCCCCCCACACCCCCAGTAGAATCGCATCACCCCAAATGGCGATATCCCGCATGACCAGAGGATTTTCAGTTAGGGCTGTATAGTCGGCTCGGGTCGCCAGGAATAGGGGTAAGACCATGTAAATGATGTATCCCGCGCCGACGGCGGCTAGGGTTCCTCTGGGGATGGATTTGGAGGGGTCTTTGAGGTCGCCGGACATATTGACCCCCGCCATGATGCCGGTGACGGCGGGGAAGAAGACGGCAAAGACGACCCAGAAGGGTTCGCCAACCCGCCCGGAGACGTTCCACATGCCGATGTCGCTTTCAGCGATGGGGCTACCGAAAGCAAGAGAAATGAGGGACACGGCGATCGCCGCCATGATGAAGTATTGGGCGCGGATGGCTAAATCCGCTGACTGAATGGCCAGTCCGGCAACAACCAGGGTGGTGATGAGGGCGATGGGGGTTTGATAGTCAGACAGGATTGGAAAGCTATTACTTAAACTTTCGGCGAAGCCTAGGGTATAGAGGGCGACGGAGAAGGCTTGGGCGAAATAGAGGGGAATCCCGACAGCACCCCCGGTTTCGATGCCGAGGGAGCGACTAATCATGTAGTACGCGCCCCCCACTCGCACGACGCGATCGGTGGCAATGGCGGAGATAGACAGACTCGTCAGCAGCGTGATTGAGGTGGCTAGGGTGACGATCGCTAGGCTACCGAGCCAACCCACGTTGGCCACCACCCAACCGAAGCGCAGGTACATAATCACCCCCAAGATGGTGAGAATTGAGGGGGTGAAAACACCGCCAAATGTGCCGAGACCTTTGGCTGAGTCATCGTCAGGGGGCGGGGTTGAGTTGGAGGATTGCTGCCAGGGAAAGCGCACTATAAAAACAACGAGGTTAAGTTGCCTTTGTCATATTAAGCTAATTTTCTCAATTTGGAGCCGTTGCAATTCTTATCATTCTGGGAATCTTTCCCCAAGGATTCCACAAGGTTTCCACAACTTTGGCCCAAGTTTTCCACAGGTTGTTGAGGGTTTTCCACAGGCGATCGCCGACCTTGGGGACGACTGGGCAAGGTTGGGGATTTCTGGGAGGAGGCGGCTTGGCACTCATAATCTGGGACTAAATGTAACGTTAAGTTACAAAAACAAGGCTCAAACCCCTATTATCTCGTGAAGCTCCAGGGTTCAAAAGAGAAAATTTCATCTTTCGCAACATTGACAAGCCGCCCCCTGATCAGACCACAATGATGCGACGGGTCAAGGTTGCCTCAACAGATCAACCCCCAACCTTCCCCATCCCCTACAAGCCGGAGGCCGTTATGAATACTAGCGTCAGCATACTCGCAGAAATCCCTGAAGACCTACATCAATCGCTCAAGAGTTATCTCGATAGTCATCCTGATTGGGATCAAGACCGCATCTTTGCGGCGGCGTTATCGCTGTTTTTGCTGCAAAATGGCGACAGCAGCACGCCGGAAGCGTCTCAGAATTACCGCCGGGCGGCCCGTGTGTATTTGGAAACTCTGTTTCAAAATCCCGATTAACGGAAATTAGATCATAAAGCACCAGGACATCGCTTGATAGCTGGGGTTTGATAGATCCTTCAAGTTTGATGTTTGGTCTTAATCTTTGGTCTTAATCTTTGGATAGAAAAAAGGCGGGTCATGCCCGCCTTTTGCTTCGGGAAATCGATTTAAGAACTTCCCTGTCTTATTCAGTTTTCGCTGGTTTCGCCTCTAGGCAGGTTTGGCCTGGCTATCGTTTTTATTCTGGAGTAGGCGAATCACAGAGCTTTTTTCGAGCAATCCCAGCACGATTCCGTTTTCCCCAATAACAGGAAGTTCGGAGAGTTTTTGGTTTTCGAGCAGGGTGACGACTTCGAGTAAGGATTGGTTGGATTCGACGGTTTGCACATCGACGCTTTCCATCAACTCAGAGACTTGGACATCATTCCAGTCAGAGGTGGGAATTTGGCGCATGGCTTCGACGGATAGGGCGCCGATGAGTTGCTGGTTCTCGTCGGTGACGAGGTATTTGCGCCAGTTGCGACGACCGATGACGTAATTGTTGGCGAACTCTCGCAGGGAGAGGTTGGCGGGAATGACGGGACTATCAGGAGTGACGGCATCGCCAGCGGTTAGGCCATCGAGTTTTTCTTGGATTTGTGCCGATTGGGCCGAGGTTCCGGCGTTTTGCAGGAGGAACCAGCCAATGAGGACGTTCCAGAAGTTGAAGCCGGCGTTGAAGAAGATGGGAATGACACCCGAGGCGATCAGCAACCAACCAATGACTTGGCCGACGCGGCTGGCAATCACGGTTCCTTTATAGGGGTTCCCGGTGACTTTCCAGACGGCTGATTTCAGGATGTTACCACCGTCGAGGGGGAGTCCAGGAATCAGGTTAAACAGGGCCAGAACTAGGTTGATGTAGGCTAATAAGCCCAGGATGTCTGCCAGAGGCGGTGAGAGGGAGACAGTTTCCACGATCGCCGTGAACAGACCGAACAGACCTAGACTGACCAAGGGACCGGCGATGGCGACCCAGAACGACTCTCCGGGAGTTTTCGATTCTCGCCCTAAGCTGGCTAAGCCACCAAAGAGAAATAGGGTGATGGATTTGACTTCAATTCCTTGGCTTTGGGCGACGAAG
Organism: Phormidium lacuna HE10JO; assembly: GCA_900149785.2. Classification (GTDB taxonomy): domain Bacteria; phylum Cyanobacteriota; class Cyanobacteriia; order Cyanobacteriales; family Geitlerinemataceae; genus Sodalinema; species Sodalinema lacuna_A. The sequence continues at coordinate 42,645 of FSSI02000001.1, forward strand.
CTATGGCCCAATTCATGAGCGAGGACCGAGGAAAACAGCAGCAGGGCCGCCACTAATCCTAAAATCCAGGGCATAACTAGACCGAGTTCTGGAAATTTACTGGCGAGTCCGCCGCCATAAGTAAAGGTGATGAGAGCTAAGACGAGGAACCAGGATGCGTTGAGATAGAAGGGGATTCCGAAAAGGTTTCCGACGCGGAACGAGCCGTTCATAGAGGGGTCTCCTGAATGCAACTGGGGTAGAGCGAGACTCGAACCGTCGAAACAGACTTTCGAAAGACAAAGAACGTTATGGGGAACGTTCGCCCGTCGTGCAAAGGATGATTCCTGTCAGGCTTGTGGCGATGAATGGTGCTACAAACCGGGTTTGACGAGCCGAGTCGCTGTGAACTTGTTTCTATTGTAACGTTTTGTTAAATTGCGATCGCCCTTAAGGGGTCGCGTTGCCCGCCCCTAACAGTACGGTCTTTCACACTGTTGACGCAAACGGTTGACGCAAACGGTTGACGTACACCATTGATGGGTTGAGCGGGGGAGAATGTCAATCGGGCATTTTTATTGATCCCATGTCCGTATTCTACGGGGCGATCGCCCTAAACCACATCCTCCGAGGGACAGAACTGATAAAATACGGTTTCATCCCGAAGAATGGGTCGAAATCCCTCAAAGGAGCTAGTTAAGGTTTCACTCGCTCCCAATACCAAATACCCCTGGGGTTTAATCATCTCTGCCACCTGATGCAACACATGAGTTCGCTCAGGAACCTCAAAATAAATCAGGAGATTTCGTAGCAACACTAAATCCATTTTTGGCAGAGAGGGAAGCGGTTGACGCAAATCAATGCGGCGAAACTGAACCATAAGGCGAATTTCATCACAGACCACCCAATCATTGCCCTGGCGACGAAAGTAACGTTCTCGCAGGCGTGGGGGAAGACGTCGTTTAACCTCTAAATCACTATAAATCCCGGAGCGAGCTTGACGTAGGACCTCATCAGAGACGTCGCTGGCGAGGATTTGTAGGGTCCAATGATGAACCATCAGCGGAAAGGCATCATAGAGCAACATCGCCAGGCTATAGGCTTCTTGACCCCGAGAACAGGCCGCAGACCAAATATTGAGTTGTCGTTGTTGATAGTTACGACGCAGCAGTTCAGGGAAAATTTGTTTACGGAGGCCCTCGAAAACTTGAAAATCGCGGAAAAAAGAGGTTTCAGAGGGAATCTGGGACATCCGATTCATTAAAGTCATACTCAGACGGTGGGTTCAGTCGCGGTAGAGTCTCCCGGATCGGCGTACCATAGGTGAACCATGCCGCTGCTAGGGCCACGGTTAAGGCTGGAATCCACCATAAATTTAACACCCCAGCCCAGAGCCAAAACCGCAGCCGTAGTCGCCACAGCACTCCCCAATGTTGACGATTGTTTAGGGCTGGGTGACGTTTGGCACTATACCAATGTTGTTTACGGTGAACTCGACCATGACAGCGGCGACAGAGGGGAACGACATCCCAGCCGGGGACTTCTCGCCCGGCAATTTTGCCTCGGATGTCTCGATAGCGTAGGTGATGGACGGCTTCGGCTTTGTGAAAGGGATTGAGGATACAGCGGTTGCGGCTAAAACGGCGGGTTCGTGTGGCAATGGTATGCCAATTGCCTTGATAACGGTTTTTGAAGGACTTTTGACGAGAGACAGACATGAACGTAGAACGGATAGGTCGGGGATATCTTCCTAATAGTTAATCACTGTTGGCTCTCGTTTGTACAAGTCTTGGCTTCGGGTTTCGGGAAGACTCTTGCTGGTTAGAAGCGGGACTTAAGGAGTTGGCAAGATCGATGGTTTCTGGCTTACGACTGGGTATTCGGATTTTTGGATTGTAATTTTTGTAAAGTTTAATGCCATTTTAATGCCATTTTAATGCCATTTTTCGAAATGCTTGCTAGACATCTGACACCGAGGAGGGCGAACGGCCGTCCCCTCCTGGGAGGGGTTATGGGTTCCCCTATGGACATCTACGGCACGACTTCTGAAAATTGGTATTATGTCTTTTTTATGTCTTGTTTTGGTAGTTATTAAAAAGTAAGGTTTGTCTCTGAGGTGAATGTATTGAGTTCACCGTCAATAGTGTCAAGAAAATATAAGAAGGGGTTAAGGTGGGGGTATTCGTTTTCTTGGCGTGCTAGACTGCTAGTAGGCTGGCGTTTGACCTTTATCTTTTAAGTCCAATGGATGTTCAACTAGACTTCTCAGATGTTACAGATTTGGCGGCGATCGGGACTCAATATGCCAGCCAGGGGTTGACTTTTTCTGACAATGCGATCGCCCTGTGGAGCCGTGAGAGCGGAGGACGAGGGAACTTCGCGGCGGCGGGAGGGCGCACCCTCATGACTTATAGCGGCGATGAGGCGATTCAGGTGGGGATTGCTGAGACTCTGCCGGCGATCGTTGCTGGACAACTGACGCTGCGTTATACCTCTCCTCACCTAGACCATACGATTCAAGTTTTCGATGGGAGTGGAGCAGTTATTGATAGTTTTGTTTTGCCAAAAACATCCCCCAATCTAGGTGTTGGCGGTGAGTTTGATCGCTTCCAAACCGTGACGGTTGAGTTTAACGGTGATGGGCGATCGCTGGCGATCGGGAGTTTCGCCAATCAGTTGGGAATTGACACCTTTGACTTAAATCTGACCTTTGCAGAACCCGAACCGCAACCCGAACCTGAGCCGCAACCCGAACCCGAACCCGAGCCGGAACCGATACCCGAGCCGGAACCGATACCCGAACCCGAGCCGCAACCCGAACCGGAGCCAGAACCCGAGCCGGAACCCGAACCTGAGCCGCAACCCGAACCCGAACCCGAACCGGAACCCGAACCGGAGCCAGAACCTGAGCCAGAACCCGAACCCGAACCCGAACCCGAGCCGGAACCCGAACCTGAACCCGAACCTGAGCCAGTCAATCCCATTGCCGAAAACGACACCCTTATCTCTGACACCATCATTGGAACCGCCGGGGATGACACGATCCGCTATAACTTTGGCAACCGTGTTTTACTCAATGTTGAGGATTTACTCATCAATGACAGTGATCCTGAAGGGGGAGAACTCTCTATCCTCAGTTTTGAAGGAGACGTTAATGGCGTAATTTCCCAAGAAGGGGAAGACGTGATTTTCGTTGCTAATGATATCTTTGAAGAATTGGGTTCAGGACAATTTAACTACACGATTGTCAGTGAAAGTGGTGGAACAGCGAGTGCTACGGCGATCGTTCTCAGAACTCAACCGCAAGTGATTGATGGTCGCGGGGGAAATAATACTCTGATTCTCGATCAACCAGTTGCCGTTGATTTGGGTCAAGCTGGAGACCAAACCATCACGGATACAATTAGCGTTTTAGGCTTTAACAATGTCTTTGGCTCTCCAGACGCTGAGACCCTGATTGGTAATCAGAATCCGAACCAACTACTCAGCAATGACGGTGATGATTTGCTCGTCGGCATTGACGGCGATAATACCCTAATCGGTGGGGGTGGTTTGAACAGGATTCAGGGTGGGGATGGCAACGACCTGATTATCGCGGGTCCTCAAGGCAACTTGTTGTTCGGTGGTCCTGGGGCTGATCGCATCGTTGGCGGTGTTGGCCCGGATAGTATTCTCTTTAATAGTCCCGATGAAGGCATAGATACTCTAGTGGACTTCGCCGACGATGATTTGATTGTAATTTCTGCCGATGGTTTTGGCGGCGACTTAACCTCTGGGCCAGTCTCGCCAGAGCAGTTCCTCTTATCCGATACGTTATCGGCATTCACAGATGAACATCGCTTTATCTTGCAACCCCAATTTAATGGGGCGATTCTCTTCTATGACCCCGATGGTAACGGTCCTGAACCCCAGATCCCTTTTGCATTTTTCAACAACCCAGAGGTCTCCTCTTTTTTCCAAGAGGACAACATTTTTATTGTTGGGGACAACGTTTTTCTTTTCTAGGGTATCTTCTAGTTTTCCGGTGTCGGGGCTTCCGGGAAAGAGGGAGTGGGGTCATCTTGAGGTCGCATCTGTTGGTAGGCCACCCAGAAGACCCCCACGCCCAAGAGAATCGTTAGAACAATCCCCAAAACGGTTTGCAGGGTGGCGTTGGGACGGCGGCGACGGCGAGCGGTAGCCCCGGCAACGTCGGTGGCTTGGTCATATAACAGGGCTTTGGAGGCTTCGGAGAATTCGGACTCTAGGGCATCTTCCGGGGCCTGGGAATCACGCTCAAAGGAGTCTGGAGGTTTAGGTGATGGAGGTGAGACGCGACAGAGCATCATGACGACGGAGGTGTTGTCATGGCCGTTCTGTTCGTTGGCCAGTTGAATCCAGGCCTGAACCGCCTCGTCTAAGGTACAGTCTCCGCTTAAGACTGCTGGCGCGACCTGTTGCCAGGATTTTTCAACCCAATCTTGGTCGCTGAGTCCATCGGAACAGAGGAGTAAGATCCCATCCTCTTCGATGACAAATCGCTGGATTGATGGTTGTAGGAATTCACTATCTCGTGTCCCCAGGGCTTGGGTGAGCGCCCCAGCATCTAGGCGTTGTTGGGCTTCTCGGTAGAAGTTGCGGCCAAATTCGACCTCTCGATGGGCCACGTCGTCGTCAACGCTGAGTTGTTGGCAATAGTGGGGGGTGAGCCAGTAGGCGCGACTGTCGCCGATGTTGACGAGATACAATTCATGACTGTTGGCGCGGACGACACCGGCGTCGTTGCGCAGGCTTTGACCGAGTTGCCAGCCGAGGACGAGGGTGGTTCCCATGCGTTGCCGGGCTTGTCGCTCTTGGCTATCGTTTTGATGGGCAATGGTGTTGTTGGCCACACGCACGATCGCCGCGAGTTGTTCACGAATGAGTGTCGGCGGTAGGAGTTGGCGGTCTTGCTGGATGGATGTCCAGAGCTGGCGGACTTGTAGGGTTAGAGTGCGTACGGCGGTTTGGCTGGCCACTTCACCGCCATCGTGACCCCCAACGCCGTCACAGAGAATGGCTAAATCCGGGACGTAGCGTTCAGGATGGTTGAGGTCGTCAAGGCTGGGATAACAGGCATCTTCGTTGTGCGATCGCAGGGGACCGGGATCGCTGGCCCCACTAATTTCTAGGGATAAGGGCCGTTCGGCGGCGAGTTCCAGGAGCAGTTGATTGAGGCTTGCTTCGATGCTCGGGAGTGACTCCCCTTCACGCATCCGCTGACACAGTTGGCTCAGGGGTTGGGCTACGATCGCCGAGGAGGAACTAATCCAGTTGGCCCAGTGATAGCCGAGGTCGGTCAGTTGATGGCCGGTGTTGCCGCTGTGGAGTTGCAACAGCCACAGTCGCCAACCTTGAACGCGCAAGTTTTCCGGGTTGAGGAGACTGGCGGCGACTCCTTGTTCGTCGAGGATGGGCCACAGTTGCAGACTTTGCCAGAGCCAATAGACTTGACGGACAGCGGGGGCCGTTGACCAGGCGTCTCGCAGGCTGGGATAGAGCTGTCCGTCGGGGGTGATGGGGGCGTTGTCTAAGAGGAGTATTTCGCGGTCTGGCTGGCTCTCTGAGGCGGCTTGGCTGTAAGTTCCGTAAATTTGGGGTACATGGAGCCGCTGACGGACTAGGCGCAGGTAGGGGAGATGGGTGAGGGTAATGTCTTCGGGGAGGTCGGGGGCGCGATCGGGGTGGCGATCGCACCAGATCTCGGGACCGATGACCTCGTAGCGATCGCCGAGGGTCTCTCCTACGGGAATTTGAGCAGCGAACTCTCCTACGGCCCAGAGGTACTGGGGTAGGGGGCGATCGGGGGGGTCAATGCGGTTAACAAATTCGCGGAACAGCACGGCTGTCTATCCTATGATGAGGCTGAAATGGACGAGTTCGAGGTGATGAATCTGCTCGTGAATCAGTTTTAGTATAGAGCTTGTCTCCCTGCAAACGACAGGTTCTCAACATTAGCGCCAACATTAGCGCCAACATTAGTGGGGGTAAAACTTCCCAGTCTTAAATTCCTTGCCTATGATAGAGGGGGATGGCGGTTCCGTTCTTCCTCCCTTGTTCGATCATGACCTGATCTCTGGATTCACCTATATCGATGGACACGTTTACCTTACTCTGGCTTGGACTCGGGGTGCTATTTTGCCTGATGGAGTTGTTTCTGCCGACGGCGTTTGTGGAACTGGCGATGGGGCTGGCTTCGTTTGCTGTGGCGTTACTGTCTTTAGTTATTCCACGGTTATCAATTCAGATTTTCTTCTGGATGGTCTTCGCCTTGGTCTTCCTGTTTTCCCTGAAACGGTTTGTTCCTAAAAAGGATTCCTATCTTTTGGCTGAAGCCACCGAAGCCCAGACGTTGACGAGTATCGAGCCAGGCAAGACGGGGCGTGTCCTGTTTGAAGGGAATTCTTGGCAAGCTCGTTGTGAGGGAGACTTTTTGATTCCGGCACACTCGAAAGCTCTCGTGGTCGGCCGTCAAGGAAATACGCTTCTGGTGTTACCTGAAGATTTTCAGGACTAAACTCACGTCTGTTTATTCTTGAGGATTTACTGCTTGTCAATACTCAATTTTAAGAGTTTTTGGGACATCGTTTAGAGTACAAGTTAGAAAATACGTTGGGAGACAGTTATGGAAGCTTTATGGACATTTATTATCGTGGTCATTTTGGGCGGATCAGTCGCAAATAGCTCCGTCAAAATTGTTAATCAAGGAAATGAAGTTTTGGTTGAAACTTTAGGTAAATACAGTGGTAAAAAGCTCGAACCAGGCTTGAATTTTATCATTCCTTTTCTGGACAAGGTGGTTTTCAAAGAAACCATTCGAGAAAAAGTTCTGGACATTCCCGCTCAACCTTGTATCACCTCTGACAACGTGGCAATTTCCGTCGATGCGGTGGTCTATTGGCGCATTATGGATATGGAGAAAGCCTATTATAAGGTTGAGGATTTGCGAAATGCGATGCAGAATTTGGTGTTAACTCAGATTCGCTCGGAAATGGGGAAACTGGAGTTAGATCAAACCTTCACGGCGCGATCGGAAATCAATGAAATTCTTTTGCGGGAGTTAGATATTTCCACGGACCCCTGGGGTGTGAAGGTGACTCGGGTGGAACTTCGGGATATTATTCCCTCGAAGGCGGTTCAGGATTCGATGGAATTACAGATGTCGGCGGAACGGCGCAAACGGGCGGCGGTGCTGACGTCGGAAGGGGAACGAGAGTCAGCGGTGAACTCGGCCCGAGGACGAGCGGAGGCGCAGGTGCTAGAGGCTGAAGCTAGTCAACGGGCGGAAATTTTGCGGGCTGAGGCGGAAAAACAGGCGATTTTACTGAGGGCTGAGGCGCACCGTCAGGAACGAGTTTTGAAGGCTCAAGCGACGGCTGAGGCGATGCAGACGTTGGCGAAGACGTTAAAGGTGCATCCGAAAATGGCGGAGTCGCTTCAGTTTTTACTGGCGCAACAGTATCTGGAAATGGGGGCTGAGATTGGGACGAGTGAGAGTAGTAAGGTGATGTTTATGGACCCCCGCAGTATTCCGGCGACGCTGGAGGGAATGAAGTCGATTTTGAGTCAGGAGGAGTTGGAGGCTGAAGAGTTAACTCTTGAGCATTAGGGATTAACCATTAGAAAAACCGGGAGATTAACCATCTCCCGGTTTTTCTATTGATGACTTAAAAAATAGCGTGGGTTGATGAATGAGATTACATCAAGCCGATTTGAGAAAGAATCCCTTGTCCGGTCAGAACTTCGGTGGCGATTCCGATGACGAAACCTAGCATCGCCAGGCGACCGTTCCAGGTTTCTGCAAATTGAGTAAAGCCGAGTTTGGTGTTTTGGTTTTCCATGATGAGTATCTCCTTGAGTGAGGTTAGCGATGAGATGGACTATCGGTGTTCGAGGCGATTACATTAAACCGATTTGAGAGAGAATCCCTTGTCCGGTCAGAACTTCGGTGGCGATTCCGATGACGAAACCTAGCATGGCTAGGCGACCGTTCCAGGTTTCTGCGAATTGGGTAAAGCCGAGTTTGGTGTCTTGGTTTTCCATGGTTGGTATTTCCTTGCCTTGGCTGCTTCTTTTCAAAAGTTAACACAACTAGCGAGGAGTTGCAACGTTTTATTAAAAAAAGTTGACAACGAGGTGATGTATTATACAAATCTTTGTTGTCAAGTCAAGATGATAGAGAAAAAACCGTCCTTAGATAGAGCTTTTGGGGGTCGGTCGGGGGAGTTTAGGCGGCGATCGCCCCAAACTGGACGCCTCGCCGTTGTAGCCACTGACGATAGGCAATCGAGGCGCGATCGCTCGGGAGATGTCCCTCTTGGGAGAGCGTGAGGGGGAGGCGTTTGGGGTGTTGGGACTCGACGATGGGAATATCTTGGCGAACCACGCGATCTTGGAAGCCATGCAGTTCGGCCTGGGGTATCTCTGAACCGTAGTTCATGGCGATCCACATCCAACCGATGGCCAGTTCGGGTTCTAGGGGACAGATGGCGAAGAAGAGGGTGAGGCGGCGATCGCCTGAGAGTTTCTCGAACCAGGCGCTGAGAGGGGTCGGGGCGTGATAGTTATAGGTGACCGTGGCCCCTTCGGCGGTTCCGTCGGGGTTGGGTTGCCAAATTTGCACATCTTTAATGGATAATCCCTGATCATTCCAGTCAACGTGATATTCGGGGACTTCTGTATGGCTGCGATCGCCGAGTAGGCCATCGTGAACGAAGGGGAAGTGGGAGACATCGAGGAAGTTTTCCATCACCCGCAGGGGACTTGAGCGAACGCGATAGGCGCCACAGAGGAATTTACGATAGTTGAGGTCACTCCATTCGGGAAAAATGGGGATCTGTCTGGGATCGGCTTCAGGATTGAGGGACAGCCAGACTAAGCCATAGCGAAGTTCGGCGGGATAGGCGGAGAGACGGAGTTGGGGGGAGGGGGTCCAGCCGGGTGCAGCGGGAACCTCAACACAGGTTCCTTGGCTATTAAAGACGAGTCCATGATAGGGACAGCGGAGTCCTCCGTCTTCGACGGTTCCCCCGGAGAGACGAGCGCCACGATGGGGACAGCGATCGTCCCAGGCCAGGATGCGATCGCCGCAACGCCAGATCACGAAGTCCCGTTCGAGGAGTTTAACGGAACGGACTGTGCCGGGTTCGATGGCTTCGGCGACGGGATGCCAATCTCGATGAAGCATGATAATGGAAGTTATAGGTTAGGTCAATGCTGATCATCATAAACGGTTGAGTCGATATGAAGAACTGACATAAACTCCGTTATTTGGATCGCGAATGGCATCGCGAACCGTTGTACATCAACGAGTATTGCCACGAATAAACTATAAAAAATATGGGTCGGAAGTAAAATTTTCATTCGTAGAAACCCGGTTGCTTCCCTAATCTTTGCCGCCTCACCTCAATCGGGTTAAGAAACCCCTGCTTTAGCTCGATGTCAGATTTGGGTTGCGGAAGAGGTTATAATGGGCTGTGCGCTTTCCGGTGTTTTTATGAGTCAGCAACCCACCGATAGTCCCCACAACCCACATCTGCTTTCGACGCTCCGGACAGAGTCGGTGTGGGAGGAGATTGAGAGGATTGATGAACCCAGTCCGACGAAGGTGGATCTGATTGGTATTGATGCCAACTTTGATGTAGGGGTGGATTTTTCCATGAATGTGGCGATCGCCGAATCGGCTTATGAACGATGATTCCTCATCGAATCCTGAAATCCTCTTTGAAATCGTCACGCCTCTTGGCTTCTGGGTTCGCACAACTGCCGAGTATTGGCAGTTTATTGTCACTGTTAAGCATCCAATCATGCTCAATCGCTTGACCGAGGTACAAAATACATTAAGCGACCCAGACGAAGTTCGTCTTAGTAACACTGATGCTCAGGTTTACCTATTCTACCGTAATGATGGTACAAAACGTTGGGTCTGTGCGGTAACTAGACGCTTAAATGGAGAAGGATTTTTAATCACAGCCTATCGAACCAGTGCTATTAAGGAAGGAGAGCAATTATGGCAAAAGTAAAAGTATTCTATGACCGCACCGGCAATACATTGGTTGTCTGGTTTGGTAATCCTCACGATGAGGTCGAAGCCGAAGAAACGGGGAATGAGGTTATTTTAATGAAGGATAAACAGGGGCAAGTGATTGGGTTTGAAAAACTCAATTTTTTACCTCCTTCTGACCATCCCATACCCATTGCCTTTGAAACCGTAGCACTCTAGGTTTGTGGTCATGGCTTGGGCTGGTATCTACTATTTTGCCTTCTGGAAACATCAGGGGGCAATTTTTTGTCTGACTCAAAAATAATGTAAACAGCTCAAGGGAAMCCCCGCCAGTCTTCTCAGACAGAATGGTAACGTTTTCCCAGATTGGGGTTTAACTGCAATCATGCCATTGCTCCTGAATGCCTTGGAGAATAGCCGCTTTCATATCCTCTAAGGTTTGGGGTGAACCGTTATACTTCAAACACCCGGCTACTTCATTTAAAGTAGTAGGAAGAAAAGGCTGTTTGGGCTGAATTAAAATCCCTTTGCCTGTATCAGTCAAGATGATTTCTGTCCCCACATCCAAGCTATAGATTTTCCGCATTTCTGGTGGAATGATAATCTGTCCTGTTTCCGAGACTTTGGCAATTTCCATGAGTGAATCAGTTGAGATATTTCGGTAATTTTAACAAAATTAGATAGTCCACAGTGATTTTAACCCCTCAACCCCTCCAACCGCAGAAAATACACCTGTCCCACATTGTCCCCCGCCATCAACGTCACCCCATCCGGTGTAATGGCACAGGACTTCATCGCAGCATCGCCAGTAAAGGTGGCTAACACATCCCCTGTAGCCAAATCCCACAGTTTCAGGCTGTTATCATCTGAACCGGAAACGGCTTTTTGTCCATCGACAGTGATGGCGACGGCGTTTACCCAGTTATTATGCCCGGTGAGGGTGTGCAATTCCTCTCCCTTGGCTAAGTCCCAAACGTTCAGAGTTCTACCCGATGCAGACACCGCTCGTTTCCCGTTCGGGGCGATCTTGATCGCTACTGCTGTTGCCCGGCTGCTATACCCAGAGAGGGTGGTGAGTTCCGTCCCTGTCTCCAAATCCCACAGTTTCAGGGTGTTATCTGTGTTCTCTGCTAAAATAAGTCGCCATCCTGAAGCGGACACGGCTCGTTTCCCATCCGGGGCGATCGCTACTGCATTTACCGGGCCACCATGCCCTGTGAGGGTGGCGAGTTCCGTCCCCGTCTGCAAATCCCACAGTTTTAGGGTTTGATCCGACGATGCCGAGACGGCTCGCAACCCGTCGGGGGCGATCGCTACTGCATTTACATAGTCACTATGCCCAGTGAGGGTGGCCAGTTCCGTCCCCGTCTCTAAATCCCACAGTTTCAGGGTTTGATCATTCGATGCGGAAACCGCTTGTTTCCCGTCGGGGGCGATCGCTACTGCTCTTACCCCGCCACCATGCCCTCTGAGGGTGGCTAGTTCCGTCCCCGTCTGCAAATCCCACAGTTTCAGGGTTTCATCATCCGATGCCGAGACGGCTCGTTTGCCGTCGGGGGTAATGGCTACTGCTTCTACCCCGCTACTATGCCCAGTGAGGGTGGCTAGTTCCGTCCCCGTCTGCAAATCCCACAGTTTCAGGGTGTAATCATCTGATGCGGACACCGCTCGGAACCCGTCCGGAGTGATGGCGACTGCATTTACCTTGTCACTATGCCTAGTGCAGAGAGGCATCTGTACCTCAGTCGTCAAATCCCATAATTTCAGGGTGTAATTATCAGATGCGGAAACCGCTTGTTTGCCATCTGGGGTGATGGCGACTGCATTTATCAATTCTCCACAATCTAAGAACCTGTTACCAATATGTCCTATGGGGAGTGCCACATCTTCCCCCGTTGTCAAATCCCAGACTTCGAGAGTTTTATGTTCTGAGGCCACGACCGCTTGTTTGCCGTCTGGGGTGATGGCTACTGCTCTTAGATAGCCATTATCGGTAAAGGTGGCTACTTCGACTCCCGTTGTCAAATCCCAGAGTTGCAGGGTAGTATCCTCGAAAATAATGAATTCCCCTGACCAGGACACAGCTTGTTTGCCATTTGAAGTGATGGCGACGGCATTTACCGAACCAGCAAGCCCGGTGAGTGTAGCGACTTCTAGGGCCGTAGCCAAATCCCACAGTTTCAGGGTTTTATCCCATGAACCAGAAACGGCGATTTTGCCATCGGGTGTGATGGCGACTGCTTTTACCCAGTGATTATGCCCGGTGAGAGTGGCAAGTTCCAACCCGGTAGCTAAATCCCACACTTTCAAGGTTTTATCTGAAGATGCGGAAACGGCTTGTTTCCCGTCCGGGGTGATGGCGGCTGCATTTACCTTGTCACTATGCCCGGTGAGAGTGTGCAATACCTCTCCGGTGGCTAAGTCCCAGACTTTCAGGGTATGACCCAATGAACCAGAAACGGCTTTTTGACCATTAGGGGTGATGGCGAAGGGAGTTACAGTTACCCACCAACTATGCCCGGTGAGAGTGTGCAATGCCTCTCCCTTAGCTAAGTCCCACACTTTTAGATGACAGTGGAAAAAATCAGCAGAAACAGCAAACTTCCCATCAGAGGTGATGGCCACTGCATTTACCGCGCCATTATGCCCGGTGAGAGTGCGAATCAGCGGCCCCCCTGGAGGGGTGAGGTTAGCAGTGAGAGGACGAAACCAGGGCTTTTCCTGCCATTGTTTCGCCCGGTGCAATAGCTGCTCCAGTTCAGGAGAAGACTTCCCTTGACGCTTCTGATATTTCGGCAAGTATTGCCCCACCAGGGGGATTCTTTCCCAAAAATAACGATAGGCTTCGGGAGAACTTAGCTCCTCCTGATTCCCAGTGGGTTGGGAAGGCTCAACAAAGGACAACAACCGCCCCAATAACTGCCCCGCCAACTGGCTGCTATCCTTCTCCAACACATGAGCCGATAACCGCAACGCCTCTTCCAGCCGCTTCAGCCCACTGTCCCGACTCTCCCCAACCGTCACCGCCTCAAAATCCGCCAACAACGCCCGAATATCCGTCGCCTCTAACTTCCCTTGTAACCAATCAAAACCCCATAACAACCGCCGAAACGCCTCCATTTCCCCCGCTTCTCGGAAATGATAAAGCCCCTGCTGATACAGATAAACCTCTGCCGCCACCTCCGCCCCCGTCCAGGGAAACTGGCCGCCGCCATAACTCTGCAACCAGTCCCGATGCAACGTCGCCGGATTCTGCACCTGTTCCCGTAAATACTTCTGCGGCACATCATGCAACGACATCCACCGCGAGGGCGACTCCCCGGACACAAACACTAACCCCCGTTGCGCCAACTCCGTCAACCACTGCCGCAACCGATAGTCCGGCACATCCCCCCGCCGTCCCCACAACGTGACTAACGCCGCCTCCGACACTTCCACGTCCGGCGCAACAATCCCTAAGTCTAAATAAGCCTGTCGCAAGGGTGCGGCTAACTGCTGCACACTGGTCTCGATGACTTTATAAATACTGCCGTCGGGATGGTCGAGAAAGCGCAAATCCGCCGCATCCAACGCCGTCACCAAATCCCCCCAACTGTTTCCCATGCCCACTTGCGCCCCAGCCAACTTCAAGGCTAAGGGCAAATTCCGGCAATGTTTCCGCACCGCCTCGGCTTCTGGGGGTAACATTGACCCATGGACTCTCGCCCAATTGGCTAATAATTGTCGCCCTTGGGTATCATCCAGCATCCCCAACTCATAGCCATTCGCCCCCAACCCCTCAATTAATCGGGCATCCCGCGTCGTCAGCAACAGGCGACAGTCCGGCCCCAACACCTCCACAAATCGCTCGGCTTCGGGTTGTGACCACACATCATCCAGCACCAATAAACAGCGCTTCTCCCGCAACAAATTGGAGAGATAGGCATTCCACTGGGGTTCCCCTTCCTGATAGGCGCTGGGTTCCCCCAAGGTGGTGGCAATGCGTTGATACAGGGCGATACAGTCCGGGTTAATCCCCACTGTCAGCCAGATAATCCCATCAGGAAACGCTCGCCGCACCTCGTTATCCCGCCCTAAAGCTGCCGCTAACACCGTTTTCCCTAAGCCGCCCATCCCCTGCACCCCGACTTTCTGCGCCTGTCCAGTCATCACTAGGGTTTGATGGTTGGGGGTCAAGAGTCGTTCTTTTAATGCCGCAATATCTTCAGGACGGGGGAGAAAATGAGGGGGGAGTTTAGGAACCGTATCCACAGCCCCTAAACCGTGCCAAGGGGTGGCGGGTGCGGCTTGGCTGGGGCGTTGTAATTGGGAAATAGCAGCCAATACCCGGCGCATATCCTGACGAGTGGCGAGTTGGGGTAAAACCTCCCGAATCTCAGCAATTTGTGCCAACGTCGCCCCGTGGAGGTCAAACAACATCCCCACAAAGGCTTCCCCCCCCTTATTGGCATCGTCTTTGAGGACTTGGCGCAAGTATTTATTGAAGTTCGTGGCTAATTCCGCCGCCAAATTAGCGATGACGTCCTGATAACTCTCCACATCATCCAGCAACACCCGGTTCTCACATCCCTGTTGGAATAACCAGGTGACCACTTCCCGCCATTCCGCTTCCGGCAGGACCTGATACTCGCTAAACTGTTCCGGTTGTTGGCTGAAAATCTGATAGAGTTGGTCTTCCTGGAGGGTTTCAAACAGGTTCAGGGTTTTGGCTTGTTCGGCCCATTGCAGCCAATAGTCCTCGATTTTAGCGGCGAAATCGTCTAACGGACTTTGAATCTCGGGGTAGTGGGGGCTAACTTGCTCCTCCAAGGTCTTGGCCACGGCGCGGCCAGCGGCTTTGGCGATATCTTGGTTGCGTAAGATACCGCCACTATTGCGGAACTTATCCAGCAACGTCCCCAGATTATTGGTAATCAGGCCATAGCTGACATTGGCCCCAATGGCGGCGACGGGGCTGCTTAACCCCCCAGTGACAATGGCTCCCAAGCCTAAGAGAGCTGTTCTGGCCAGGAGTCCTTGATGGAGTTTGAGCAGGTGAGAGGGATTCATCAGCGTTGACAGCCTCGGGGAAACGAGCCATGACTATTCCAAGATACCAATAAGAGTTGCTGTTGGCTGAGGGGGAACGGGTCAGTCTGATTGGCTAGGGGACATCTAACCGTTGTCATCCTGGAGTTTCTCCACAACATTGCGAGGTCACTCGCTCAGGTTGAGTATCTGTTCTACTGTCATTCCTTACTCCTGTGGCGGCTGTCAGGTTGCTGCGGGTTCGTCCGCCTGTATCGACTAAGAACAATCACCAGGATTCTAAAAAAAGCGGCTTCACCGCTTGCATCCGTTGAAAATCGCTGTCCCTAGAAATAATCGTGAGTTGGTTTCGTAAGGCGATCGCAGCAATCCACAAGTCATTTTCACCAATGCCTAAATTCTCAATTCTTGTTTTTCTACGCTTCTTCTTTTCTTGAGGTCCAAATTGGTTTAAGATTTTGACCTTGAATTGAGCATAAATGTCGGCAGTTTGTTTGTCGATAAAATAGATATTGATATCTTCTAGAAACAGCCGAACTCGTGCAAGATTACTATCTGTTTGCTCGGATTTATACGCCATATAAAGCAGTTCCGCTTGCACAATCACACAGGTTGCAACCTGCGCTTCCCCGACTTCGACAATCCGTTTGATGATAGTTGAATCTCCCTGAATAACGCGGCTACAGGCGTTTGTATCGAGAAGATACACCATTAAAACTCCAAAGGACGACGAGTCTCATAAACCATATTTAAACACTCCTCTAGGTCATCCCCTGACCAAGTTCCAGCGTGTCTGAGAAAAGAGCGATCCGAACCAGGACGAAAGTGGGGAGAATCGTTGGAAGATGGGGACTTGGGGGGGGCAGAGAGAACAGTAACCCGCACTTGGCATCCCGCTAAGGCATCAGAATGACTGACAATGTCTTCCCAAGTTCCCTCGATTTCTAGCCGTTTTGTTGTCATCGTGTGTCCTCCTCAACATGGCGCTTAAATTCATTACTTAAATTCATTATAGGAAGATCTCGAAAGTACAAGTCGCCAAAGAGCGAGTTTGATCAGCCTAACCCAGCCTCTCCAACCCGCCAACGCCGAACAACCGAACCCCCCAGTCTCGGGAAACCCTCCCTTGGGGTCACGCGCCGAAACCGCCTATCCTGGAGAGAAGACGATTCACCATTAACGTAATCCACTATGACAGCTACCCAAGTCTCTGCCTGGGAACTCTTCCGCAGCGCCTACGAAAATCGCTATACCTGGGATGCCAACTTCCCCGGCTACACGGCGGATGTTACCTATGAAAAAGGCGATACCGTCGTCACCGGGAAAGCCAAAGTCGGCGCCGATATGAAAGCCGAAGTTCACGATGTCGAGGATGAGACGGTTCAGAAAGCCATTCATGGCCAACTCTGGGAAACCGCCATCCACCGCGTGCGTCGTGAGTTTGAGTCGGTTCATGGCGATAATACCTTTAGCTATGGCGATCGCGACGACAGTGGCGCCGTTGGTATCAATATCGGTGGAAAAGGTGAGGGCGATCGCTACCAACTGCGCGACAATGAAGTCTGCATGGTTCACCGCCATATTCACGGCGTTGTCGTCACCATCCATACCCAAAGCAGCCACGACACCGGCGCAGGCTATCTCTCCCATCGCTACGATTCCGTCTATCACGATCCCAAAACCGGGGAACAGAAAGGCGCGAAAAGTGACTTTGAGGATGAATACACCCAAGTCGGCGATTACTGGATTCTCAGCAAACGCACCATCCATAGTGCGGATAGTGACACGCCGGAAGTCTTTACCTTTAGCAACATTCAACTGCTAAACGCCTAACCTCCCATTTCCGCTGGCGTTGGATGAGGGTGAGGTGCAACGTTACCCTCATCCAACCCTCATCAAAGGCAGAGAGTCTCGTATAATGGTGGCGTCTGTTCAGCCTAGAAGCGGGAGATTCTTATGGTGGCCTCCAACAATCGTGTTGTTCTCAAATTAGACGGCGATTTGGATGGTCAAGGCTTTAAAGTTTTTTTAGAGATTGGTGTTGATGGCCAACTTCCTCAAGTTGAAGTGATGGGCTATCTTCCCGCAAACCCCCAACTGGCGCAACAGGTGCGTCACCATTGGCGCGATCGCTACCGTACCATTGGTGCACCCTATATCCGCTCCCCTGAGTCGTCTGAGATAGATCCAGACGCAGGAATTACCTATCGCATTAAACCCAAGAAAAGTTTTGCCAGTCACCACGAAACGCGCTTCGTCGCCTGTCAAAATTCTGCCCGACAACTGGCGCAAGACTTTCGTCAATGGCTGGCGTCACCAGAATTTTATCGCTTAGATTTATGTTTGCGGGAAGAGTTAGCGAAAGATGAGGATATTGAACTCTTAATTCGCTGTGACGATGGTGATATCAAGAAACTTCCCTGGCATTTATGGAGCTTTTGCCAACGGTATTCTCGCACAGAAGTGTCCTTCGGCTCCCTGGTGGCGACCCGAGTTAAAACCTCGCAGCCGCAGCCAAAATCTCAGGTGAAGATCCTGGCGATTTTGGGTCATAGTGATAATATTGATACGAGCGGCGATCGCGAATTCTTAACCCATCTTCCCCACGCCAAGGTTGAGTTTCTCGTGGAACCCAAACGCCAAGAGATTAACGCCAAACTCTGGCAAGACTCCTGGGATATTATTTTCTTCGCTGGCCATAGTCAAACCATTGGCGACACGGGCAAAATTTACCTCAATCCCCAAGAAAGCCTCGAAATTGCTGATTTAAGTTATGGTTTCCAAGAAGCGGTCAAACGAGGGTTAACCCTAGCCATTTTTAACTCCTGTGACGGCTTAGGCTTAGTGCAGAAAATCGAAGATTGGCAAATTCCCATTGCGATTGTCATGCGGGAATTAGTCCCCGATCGCGTGGCCCAAC
This sequence comes from Phormidium lacuna HE10JO, assembly GCA_900149785.2. Classification (GTDB taxonomy): domain Bacteria; phylum Cyanobacteriota; class Cyanobacteriia; order Cyanobacteriales; family Geitlerinemataceae; genus Sodalinema; species Sodalinema lacuna_A. Next base: position 60,593 of record FSSI02000001.1, read on the forward strand.
AATTCTTAACCTCTTTTCTGACTCAATTTTCCCAGGGGGATTCCTTCCGCACCTCCGTACGACGTGCCAGGGAACAGTTACAGGGGTTAGAAAGAGACTTTCCCTGTGCCAGTTGGCTACCGATTATTTATCAGAATTGCCTCGATTTACGCCTGACTTGGCAGAGCTTTCTCGCCCCAATTACAACAGAAGGATTCGCCCAAATACCCGAAATTCAACCAGCCATTCAAAGCAATTCTCCGGGTATTACGCTTCCCGATTCTCAGGAGAATTATTGGGGAGATTGGTTAAAAAATAATCCAGTTAAACTCGGAATTTTAATCGCGAGTTTAATTTTAGGACAAGTTTGGGGATTACCAAGTTTAGCCAACTACTTCAATCAGAAAGGACAAGCCGAAATCGAAACCCCATCAGACGCTGAACGTCCTTGGGTTCGCGCCAAACGTTGGTTTCAACTGGCGTTATGGTTCGATCGCAATCACGCAGCGGCTCATGTTAACCTTGGGAATATGTACGATGATTTGGGTCAGGTTGACAAAGCCAAACATCATTACACTCGTTCCTATCATCGTCTCAATGCGGTCGGTTGTAATAACCTCAGTCGCCTGTATATTAGACAAGGGCAACCTGAGCGAGCCAGCATAACTTTAATGCAATGTCAACGGCTGCTAAAAACAAATCAACCCTGGACTGACTATTCAATTGCCAAAAATCAAGGCTGGGCCGCCTTAGAACAACAGTCTTACCGCTTGGCGCGTCGTTATTTAGACACTGCAATTGATTTAAAACCCAATGAGGGTGCGGCTCACTGTTTAATGGCACAACTTCCCGATTTAGAGGAGTCTCAATTTGCGATTCATGCCGAGATTTGTATCGATAATGTCCGTGATACGCTACCCGAAGAAGTCCAATGGAAGGCGAGGGTTCAAGACCAATTAGATGCACGAGGAGTTAAGCCTTAACCAAGGGTCTTCAGACTATAGGGTGGAATTTGTTGCCTGGGATATAAAATTGTAGGGGAACCCACCCCTACCCCTCCCAGGAGGGGATTTTTCGCACCTACAGCAACGGAGATAATCCGTCATGAATTCTCCTTATTACTCTGAACCCAGAAGACCCTTAAACACGATAATGTTGTACCGACTAATTGCGTTTTTAAGCTGTTTTAGCCTAGCCTGGCTGACTCTCAGCAGTCAACTCTCATCTCTAGCCGGCGAAATACTCGGCTCATTTCCCCAACTTAGACTCAGTGACACGAGAGAATCTCGCGAAGATGATGAGGAGAATGGACAACGGACACCTCCCTGCGATCCCGGAGGCTGTCCTCGTCCTCTGATGAACCGCAATATCCCCCATCTGATCACCCCTCGCAACAGTTTTGTGGCCGGCGATCGCCTCCTAATCCGCTGGTATCAACCCGATGGAATTGATCGCTATACCGTCACCCTGCGTCGTCGTCGGGATGGTGCGATGTGGACAGAAACTGTGTCGGGAGATTCTTTTGTCTATCAGGGAGACTTTTTAGAACCCGAAACATGGGTTGTGGTGACCGTTGACGCTCACAATGGAGAACAAGAGGGATTGTCCCAGTTTTCGGTCTTGAGTCAGGAGGAACAAAACCAGTTACATCAACAACGTTCTGAGCAAATCTCCCCGGATTTAACGCCGCTGGAAGCACTATTTGTCGAAGTTGAGTTGTATGAGCAGTTTCAAGCGATCGCCAATAGTATTGACCGACTTTATCAGGCGATCGCCACCACACCTGAACATCCAGATCTCTACTGTCGTCTCGCCTCCCTCTATGAAACTCATTATCCCGAATTAGAACCTCTCAATTTAGCGGACAACTTACAAGAACAAGCTGCACAACGCGGCGCAACTTGTGATTCTCGTTGATGTTTGGGTCTTCAGGATATACAGTGTTATTTGTTGCATTGAAGACAAAATTGTAGGGGAACCCACCCCTAGCCCCTCCCAGGAGGGGAAAATTTTTCGCCCCTACTAATTCCAATGGCCAATCAAAACAAACGGTGCCCAGAAATAAGGACGAGTATAGTTTGGCCCCAAATCGCCGCGAATCATGGACATTTGAGCCTGACGTAGAGCTTGAGCTTTGTTCACTTGAACCTCCCGATTCTGGAAGCTCTTTAACCCTTGATAAAACTGTTCCATCATCCAAGCTGTGGAGTAATCATCAACGGCCCAAAAACTACCAATAATTGTCCGTACCCCGGCCCGCGCCGCAATTCCCGCCATTCCTAACACGGCGCGATCGCTCTCCTGAGCCGTTTGACACGCACTCAACACTAATAAATCGAGATCATGACGTCGAGTGGGATCTTTGACATTAAGAATATCCGCCAGTTGACTCATCTTGAGAGGACGATCTGCTAAAATAAACGTATCCTCGGCAAAATTGCTAAACCGTCCATGAGTTGCAATATGCACAATGGGATAGTTCAGGGACTGGATTTCTTGCTCTAGGCGCTCTACGGTAAACTCCTCAGCAAAGAGCGTTTTTGTTTCGACTAGATTGCTAATTTGAGTTAACTCGTGTTCCACAAACTTGAGGTTGATATTCGCAAATTCCTCCAGTCTCAGAGAACGAAAGTCTGGCTGGCTTTCAATCTGATCCAGGAGATTATTAAAAGTTTCTCGTCCAGCCGCGATAACTTCAATATCTTGAATGCGTAATCCTCGCGGTTCAAGAAGTTCTAAACTCGGAGAAATGGCGATAGGATAGTTTTCAATCAAGTACGCTTGACCATCGTAGAGCGCCGCCATCGGGATTGTACGAATTTTGCCATATAAAACAAAGGCGAGTTGTTTGGGGTTGATTTGGGCTAAGTCATCTTCAATGGGGCGAATTAAGGCATCATAGAGACGAGTTAACAAGGCTTTATCATTAAACCCACTGATTAGACTCAGTTGAACTGAATCTAAAAAGGTATCAATATCCTCAGAAAACGATACTGGATACCGTTTGAGGGTCTGATCTGGAGTTTCGAGGATAACTTCAAACTTGTTGGCAAAGGTGAGAATATAAATGACTGTTGTATCTGAATACTTGCCCAGTTCATGCGATCGCACCTCCAGACAAGCCGCACCAAAAAAGTCATTAATTTCCGCGATTTGCAGAGCATCCATCACCTCAATGGCTCGGCGTAACTCCGACTGAGTCATGTTCTCTCGATCAAAGAGTGTCTTAGCATACTCTCGATAAATGGGTTCAATCTTTTCTCGAAAGGCAAAACGAAGATTGGGGTCTAAGGTAGTTAAGTTAAATCGTAAGGCTTTCAAGCTCTCAAAAGCTCGTTGATAATCATCAAGGGAATCCAACCCCTGTTGTTCCCGCAGATGAGCCAGTTGCCAATTCCAACGATAGAGTAGTTCATGACTCCCAGTGCGTTCGGCCAGAGCGATCGCCTGTTCCGTCTGCGCTTGAGCTTGGCGGAGATTCCCCAGAGAGGCTTCTAAGCGCCCCAACGCGCCCCAAACATAGGCGGCCAGGCGATCGTCTCCCAACCCCTCAGCATCCGCTTGCGCCGCCTCTAAGAGCTGTCTAATCGCCGCTGCTGAGATATCCCAGGCCTGTAACGCCGTCTCTCCTGGAGGGCGATCGCAGTGCAACACCTGACAGGCCAACCCCACGCGGCCATAACCACGCTGACGGCTGAGAGGCTGCTGTTGCAGTTGTGAGGGAAGGCGAGTTAGGAACCCCTGCACCGTCTCCTGAGCCTGGGAATCGGGGTTAGGATTACTGGACGAGGCCAGATCCAAATCCACCAATAACGAGACTTGATTGAGTTGCGATCGCAGCCGTTGTTCGGCGGTTCCCATCTCCGCCACCTGATAAGACTCCAAACTTTGACGGCGCGCCTCCTCGAACTCCTCCTGAAATATCCCCAGTTGCTGGTAGCGACGAGCCTTTGCACCATAGAGATTACCCAAATCCAGAGCCAACTCCCGATCGTCCCATCCCGGAAGCCGCTGCGATCGCCGCTGCGCCTCATCAAAGACCATTTCAGCAGCGGCTAAATTGCCCAGAGCGGCTAGCGTGTTACCAAACCCCTGTAACAGAGAAATCTCTAACCCTGGACTCCCATCGAGAGCCATTTCCCCCAACCAGCGGCGCATCTGTGGCTCTGATCGTCCCAACACCCCTTGACAGGAGAAAACCGGCTCTGAGGCGCTTTGTGAGGCGCTTTGTGAGGCGCTTTGTCGGGAGCCTTGTATTAGGGGTAACAGGCGATCGCAGGCTCGGACCAAAAAGCCCAACTCTTGTAACGCCTGGGCCTGATTGAGAACCCCTCCCACGATTCCCGGCTCATAGTCCAATTGGCGATAATAGGTGGTGGCCGGGTGCCAACTTTCATAAGCGGCGGCGGCTTGGCCACGAGCAAATTGCACCTGGCCGCGAGTGGTGAGAATGGCGGCTAACAATCGTTGGTCAGGAGCCGTCAGGGGCGATCGCTCCCGTTCCGGTGCGACTAAGGCCCAACTGCGCTCAATGGCCGCCTCAGCGCCGGGCCAATCCCCCTGTTTTTGTTGCGTTAGAGACCGATAATTGTACGCCAGAGCGCGGTTACGCCGAGAAACCTCTGCTGACTCCAAAATGGGGGACAAGCTCTCTAAGGCGGCTTCATAGTCTTGGTTTTGATAGTGCGATCGCCACTGTTCAAAAACCGTGGGTGCAGAGACTGGGGTGGACGTTCCCAATCCTGACTTTCCCAGGAGTAACACCAGCAGCAACCCCATGACTAGCCATTTCAAACTGCGGCGAACTCTCACAAACTCGTTCCTCAGACTCGTTCCCTAGACCACAATCGGCGACAATCGGCTAACACCAAGATGAGTGTGCAACATGGGTTTGCAACATGGGTTTGCAACGTCGGTTTGCAACGTCGGTTTGCAACACTTGAATCCCGATGATCTTACCCGAGTCCGGGGCGATCGCCTTCAATCTCCCGTAAACGCGCTTCGAGTTCCTGAAGACGAGCTTCGGCGGAGTCGGCTCGCTGACGTTGCTGTTCAGCTTCCTGACGGTGTTGTTCAGCTTCCTGACGTTGCTGTTCAGCTTCCTGACGTTGCTGTTCAGCTTCCTGACGGTGTTGTTCAGCTTGTTTGGCTAACTCCGTTGGGGTGAGAAACCGCTGGCCATCGGGACGATAAATGGTGAACTGGTCCGACTGGAGTTCAAAGCGAATCCCAAGCCGGGGACTGGTCCAGTCTTCGGGATGGTCAATCACCTCTAGGATTCCCGCCTCATTGCGTCGCCAGCCATTGAAATCGAGGCGATCTGGATCAAAGACATAATATTCTTCTACCCCGTGGCGATCGTAAAACTGTTGTTTCTTGGCCATTTCCTTGAGGCGATTTCCAGGAGATAGCACCTCAAACACGACTTGGGGTGCAATGTCGGCTTCTTCCCATTGCTTATAGGACCCGCGATCGCCTTTCGGTCGTCCAATGGCCACCATCACATCGGGAGCCTGACGCAGTTTATTATTGCCTTCTTGGGGATACCAAAGCAAATCCCCAGCTACGAAGACATCGGGGTTATCGTCGAAGAGAATCTCCAAATTCTCCTTAATCGTGACAATCCAACGAAACTGGCGTGTATTATCCGACATGGGATTTCCGTCGCAATCGGGGTAAATGACGGTTTTCGGCTGAGGTGTGGTTACCATGATTTTAACTCTCAATCGGTGATATCTGAGCAACAAACCCGTCCGGTTCTCACTGGTTGGCTCGGAAGGTCAACTCTCCAACAATTGCAACTTATAGAGACTGGCGTAGAGTCCATTTTGCTGCAACAGTTCCTCATGACTCCCTGATTCTACCAATTCGCCCCGTTTTAAGACCAGGATGCGATCGACATTGCGAATGGTTGAGAGACGGTGAGCAATGATAATCGCGGTTCGAGTTTCTAAGAGTCGATCTAACGCGTCTTGAATCCAGGCTTCGGTTTTGACATCTAAATTCGCCGTCGCTTCATCTAAAACCATGACTTTGGGATCGCGTATTGCAACTCGCGCAAAGGCCAGTAACTGTTTTTGTCCCCCCGAGAGATTGGTTCCTCGTTCCCGCAGTTGAGTGTCATAGCCTTGGGGGAGTTGTTCAATAAAGTCAGAGACATGGGTTTGTTCAGCGGCGTCTTTGATTTTCTCAACGTCATAGTGTTCTCCTAATGAGATATTACTTTTGACATCTCCGGCGAAGACAAAACCATCTTGAAGAATAACCCCCACATGTTGGCGTAATTCCGCCTGGCGTAAGTCTCGCACATCAATTCCGTCAATGAGAATGCGACCCTGTTGAGGTTCGTAAAGACGACAGAGAAGACGAATCATGGAACTTTTACCAGCACCCGTGGGACCGACGATCGCCACTTTTTCCCCAGGCTGAATAGTAAAGTCGAGATTGTGTAAGACATATTCATCAGGTTTGTAGCCAAAGCTGACATTCTCGAAGCGAATTTCTCCACTATGGCCCGGTTCAATCGAACGAGTATCAATCACCGCCGGATCTTGAATATCAATGGGTTCGTCGAGAAGATCACGAATCCGTTCGACGGCGGTAAATCCGGATTGTAGGGAGGTGAATTTATCCGCAAATTGGCGCAGCGGGTCGAAAAGGCGTTGTGCAAAGAGGACAAAGGAGGCTAACAATCCGAAGTTCATTGCGCCTTCGAGAACTCGTACTCCTCCGAGCCACAGTACACCGGCGATCGCAATCAGGGAGACCCATTCTAGGGTTGCAGACACCGCTGAATCGTGAAAAATGGTGCGGTCAACGGCGCTAATATAGTCTTGGTTGATGCGGCGGAAGGCTTCCGCGTTGTAGCGTTGACGGCGAAACAGTTGTACGATATTGATGCCAACGATATTTTCTTGAAAGTTAGAGTTTAACCGCGAAAGTTCTTCACGAGCGCGATAGTTAGCTTTGCGAAACTGTTGTTGGAAGTAAATGACGATGGCGGCGGTGGGAATGAGCATCAACAGCAACATTAAGGCCAGTTCCCACTGAACGGTAAACATCACTAAAACCAGAACAATAATCGTCGCGAGGTCGCTAAAAATACCGATCGCTCCGGTTGAGAAGACATCCCCCAACGCGTCCACATCGCTCGTCAGACGGGTGATGAGTCGTCCGACGGGGGTGCGATCGAAGAAACTCGACGAGAGGGAGGTGACGCGCTCAAAGAGATCATTACGAATCTGCATCGTCATCCGCTGGCCCACCTTTTGGACTAGAAATCCTTGAACGCCATCGAGGGTGGAGCGAATGACCATAGTCAAAAACAATAATCCCACCAGGAGGGTGATTCCTTGAGAGAGGGGTTGCTCGTCTAGGAAGAAATAGGTGGGTTCACCGCGAATGAAGGAGATGGTTTGTCCGACGAGAATCGGCTGTACGGAACCGGCTAAGGCCAGGGGAACGAGCAAGGCCAAGACAACCCAGAGGAGTTTCTGATTGCGTTTGGCGTAGGGGGCCAGGCGCAGAAACAGCCGCCAGTCATTGGTTTTGGGTCTAGCTTTGGGGCGATCGAGTGAGGTTGCGGTCATGGAGGGTTGCGGGGTAAGCGGATGTTAACGTTTCTTCATTATCGCGATCGCGCCCCCATTCGTGCAAATTTTGAGGAAGTTCCTATGCGATCGCCTCTCCCCCAGATGGCTCCTCCCACCTGGGATCTCTGGGAATGGCTCGTTTTTTTGTAGTAGAATTATCCTGATAACTCTGGATAACTGTTAAGGTTGCTATTTCTTAGGCTATGCTAAACACTCTAAGCCTCACAGGGTTTCGTGGCTTCCAACAATTCGAACTTAGTCAATTAGGGCAAGTCAATTTGATTGTAGGTGAAAATAATAGCGGTAAAACGTCAATTTTAGAAGCTATACAATTGCTGGGAAGCCACTCGAAACTAGACACCTTGACTATGTTAATGATGAATCGAGGTGAATACCTAGTCAGAAATAACTTCAGTCATGACGGTGAACTCGATATTTGCCATTTATTTAATGGACATCACCTTGATATGGGTCAGCACTTTAAGATTCTTGGCTCTCAAGACAATCATCTTAATTTTTTTGAGGTGACGATTAAAAGAGAGGAGCTAGAAACAGCGAAAACCCTTCAATCTGAAGGGATATTTAATGTCTGCTGGTCAAGTCCTGAGGCAGAAAATATCAAAATCCCTTTGTCGCCAGAAAATGGTCTACCCTTAACCTCTATCCCGCACCGTCGTCGCCATCTAAGCACTAATCATAGCAAGACTCAGTTTATCAAAACTTCATCATTGACTAGCCAAGCCATGATGGCATTATTTGATAATGTTGTTTTAACTCCGGACGAAACGTTATTAACAGAAGCACTCAGAACCATTGAGCCAAATCTTGAGCGGATTGCCTCGGTTTCTTCTGAAAGAATTATTGCCGAATCGGGTTTGTCTCATCAAGGTTTTGTGGCTCGACTCTCCAACTCAGAACAACGGGTTCCTATCGGAAGTTTGGGAGATGGAATCTGGAGAATGCTAGGGCTAACCTTAGCGATTGCTAATGCTAAAGATGGTATTTTGTTGGTTGATGAAATCGATACCGGACTGCACTTTACCACGATGTCAGATATGTGGCGACTGATTTGGGATGCCGCGAAACGGCTGAACGTTCAAGTCTTTGCAACAACTCATAATAGTGATTGTTGGCAAAGTTTGGCGGCGATCGCCGATTCTGAACATCCCAGTTCTGAAGGAATTACTATTCAACGGATTGAAAAAGATAAACCCCAAAGCGTTTTATTCACAGAACGCCAAGTGGCGATCGCCGTCGAACGAGGGATTGAGGTTCGTTAGGATATGGCCAGTCGTTTAGATAAAGTTTTACTCGTCGAGGGAAAACAAGAAGTTCGTCTAATTCCTGAATTGATGGAAGCCAACGGAATCGATTGGGGACCCCGAAAACAACCTACTGTTTATATCCGTGAGTATGACGGCTATGAAAAGCTGATCGCTCCTGATGTCATCGCGACTGAATTACAAGCATCAGGACTTAAGATATTAGGGGTGATTCTTGATGCGGATGAGCAGCCAGAATCACGCTGGCAAAGTCTCAGAAATGCCAGTTTACAGGCTATACCTGATCTGCCAGAATTGTTGCCGAGTCGTGGGTTAATTCATACCAGTCAGCAAGGGATTAAATTTGGTGTTTGGATCATGCCAGATAACCAAATGCGGGGAATGCTAGAAACCTTTTTAGCAGATATCGTTCCCGAAGGAAAACAAGATTTATGGCAATTCGCCAAAAAGGCGACAGCCGAGGCTAAATCCCACCAGGCCCCGTTTAAAGACTCTCAGCGTGATAAAGCGAACATTTATAGCTGGCTGGCTTGGCAAAATCCCCCCGGCCGACAACTGCATCAAGCCGTTATGGAACGAATTTTAGACCCTCATCATCCCAAATCCAAACCCTTTGTGACTTGGTTTAAACGTCTGTATGACTTAGACTTGTATGACTTAGACTCGTGATCTCGATGGTAACGCTGTCAGGCGATCGCCGCGATCGCTTGCTACAATAGCCCACAATCGAGCCAATTCCTATCCCATCATAGGGTAATCGCCATGATTGCGGTGCGTCGTTCCTTTTGGATATTCGCCAGCTTCGGGGTTCTCCTCAGTTTAACCTTTGGTTGTCGCGCTCCCTGGACTGTACAACAAGGTCAAGTCAACCGATTACCCCCTCTCCCTCAACATCCACAAATTGAAGTTTACTTCAACCAAAACCCCGCCCAAGACTATCGGGATCCCTACCGCGATATTAACCGCAACGGCGACAACCTCGAACAACTCCTCATCGATAACATCGAGAACGCCCAAAACCGCATTGACATCGCCGTTCAGGAATTACGACTTCCGAAACTCGCCCAGGCCATCGCCCGCCAACATCAAGCCGGAGTCACCATTCGCCTGATCCTCGAACATGACTATAACCGCCCCTGGAGTGACTATAGCCCCGAGGAAATTCGCCAATTCGACGATCGCCAACGCGCCCGTTACGACGAAGCCAAACGCTTAATTGATCGCAACAACGACGGCGTGATGAGTCCCGAGGAAATCGCCGAACATGACCCCCTCGTCATCCTTCGCAACGCCCAAGTTCCCACCCTAGATGATACCGCTGATGGCTCCCAAGGCAGTGGCTTGATGCACCATAAATTTGTTCTGATTGATAACAATATCCTCATCACCGGTTCGGCGAATTTTACCCTGTCAGGAATCCACGGCGATATGGGAGAAACCGCCAGTCGGGGAAATCCTAATCATCTCTTGCGCATCGAAAGTCCTGAATTAGTGAGTGTATTTCGTGAAGAGTTTAATTTTATGTGGGGTGGGGATGGGGACGAGTCTCCCCAAAGTCGCTTTGGCTTGCAAAAACCGAACCGCCCATTACGCAGTTTTACGGTCAATGATACTCTAGTTTCCGTTAAATTTTCCCCGACTTCTACGACGCTTCCCTGGGAGGAAAGTACCAATGGTGCGATCGCCACCGCCATTGACAGCGCCCAGGACACGATTGATTTAGCCCTATTTGTGTTTTCGTCCCAACCCATCGCCGATCAACTCCTCCAACGCCATCAAACTGGGGTTGAAATTCGCGCTTTGATTGACCGAGGATTCGCCTTTCGCTATTATTCAGAAGGCTTAGATTTGTTGGGGGTTGCGTTAGCCGATTCTCAATGTCGCTATGAGGTGGATAATCAACCGTGGGGTTCAGCAATTTCAACGGTTGGCATTCCCCAACTTCCTCCCGGTGATATCTTACATCATAAGTTTGGTTTAGTGGATGATTCTCTAGTGATTACAGGGTCTCACAACTGGTCAAAAGCCGCAAATACGAGCAATGACGAAGCCTTATTGATGATTCAAAATGAGACCGTCGCCGCTCATTTTCGCCGAGAGTTTGACCGACTGTATGCGACAGCCGAGTTAGGAGTTCCTCCCTGGATTGCTCAACGAATTGAAGCACGAGAAGCTGAGTGTTCAGTCATCACCGATCATAGCCGTGATATCCCGGAAGTTGTTAATTTAAATACCGCCACTGTAGAGGAGTTACAAACACTTCCTAGGATCGGCGAAGTTTTAGCACAACGCATTGTTGACGCACGTCCATTTAGCCGTCTCGATGACGTGCGCCGCGTCTCCGGGATTGGTGAGAAAACGATTGAAGGGTGGGGCGATCGCGCTCAGGTTTCTGATGATTAACTGTTTTAAGCATCGCAAATTTAACCCTTACTATTTAATCGGCAAATCAAAGGTAAATGTTGACCCTTGTCCGACACGACTCTCCACAGCAATATGACCACCCATCATCTCCGCGAACTGAGAGGCGATCGCCAATCCTAGACCGGTTCCACCATGTTCTCGGGTACTCGAAGAGTCTGCTTGTGAAAAAGGCTGAAAAATGCGCTGATGAAATTCCTCAGGAATGCCAATTCCTGTGTCGGAGACAATAAAACGAATAATCGATTTTTTCTGCACAATAATCAATTGAATGCGTCCTGACATGGTAAATTTTGCGGCATTGCTGAGTAAATTGAGCAAAATTTGCCGTACTCGCTGAGCATCACCATACACACATCCAGGAGAGTTTTTATAGATAACCTCCAAGGTATTATTATTAGCATGAATCAAAAGATCGACTTTTGATAATACCGTATCCACCAAGCTTTGAATCTCAAAAATATCATAATTCAGGGCAATGCGTCCAGCTTCGATTTTGGAGATATCTAAAATATCACTAATTATTATTAACAAATGTTGTCCCGAACTATGGATTCGTTGAACATCTTGAATTAAATCAGGATTGTCAAGATCACTCAGTTCGTCTTCTAAGAGTTCGCTATAGCCAATAATGGCGTTCAGTGGAGTGCGCAGTTCATGGCTCATATTCGCCAAGAACGCACTTTTAGCACGATTGGCGGCTTCGGCGGCTTCTTTCGCGTCCTTGAGTTCGAGCCATCGCTGAAGTTCAGTAATATCCTGTAAGCTGCCGATCGCATAATGTTCCGAAACAACCGCCCGTTCGCGCACCAGACGTTCCTCACCATCAGCTCGCACAATTCGATAGTCCACACAGAACGAATCCTGATGTGTTAAAAAGGCTTGATACGCCTGACAAACAGCCGCTTTATCATCCGGATGAAACGCGGATTCTAACCGGTGTCGATTTGGCGATCGCGGTGGACTCGTCCAACCAAAAATTGTTAAAATTTCCGGAGACCAATACATCTCACCGGTTCTTAAATCCAAATCCCAATTTCCCAATTGGGTAATACGTTGAGCATTCTCAAGACGGACTTGATTGCGCTTAAGAGACGCTTCAGCTCGACGTTGCCCCGCTAGAGTGGTGGCCAAGACGAGGGACGCAACGGAGACAACGGTGATAAAGGCCTGAAGGGAAAGAACCGCCTGGGTGACCGTTCGAGCTTGGACTAAAAACGGTCCACTGTTGCGCAAAATTCCCCAAACCGCCATCGTGGCAATAATGAGGTTGATCGAGACGGTTCCCCGTTTGCCGAAGCGTAACGCCGTCCACATGAGAATGGGAAACGGGAGATATTCTAGGGGAAATTCGTAACTTTGAGCGCGACTGCGGGAACAGAAGACAAACCAGCCAATCGCAATCGAAGCGTTGAGAAGTAGCAGAATCTCCAGATAGCGTTTGAGCGATCGCCGGCGAAGTTCCTCTCGGGGCAAGTCATAGCGGCGATCGCATAACGCCAAACAAAGCGGGGTAATCGTCGCCAGCCCCGTGATGTGACTCATCGTAATCAGCCAGCCAATTTCACCAAAGCTGAGACGATTGGCAAGATCAAGGCGGATAGACCCGAGGAGGGCTGTTTGCATCAGCAAACTCAACAAAGCCGCCACCACCGTCCCGACCGCCATCAACAAGGCAACATCTCGCAGTCGTTCCAAGGATGAGCGAAAGTGTAATCGCTTCAGCCAAACTGCGGTCACGAGAACTTCGAGGGTTTGGGCGATGGCCCAAGCCACACTCAATCCCACCGGCCATCCCTCGACAACCGCCCCAAGTAAGGACCCAAGGGCAACCCCCAACGCGAGCGATCGCCCCCCAAGGAGTAAGGCCGCTAAGCCCAATCCAGGGGCAATTCCCATCAGGGCAAATTGTAATTCACTCGTGGCGATCATCTGACTCAAACCACTCAGAGCCACATAGAAGATCACCAATGCCAGAATCTGATAGGCAAAACGACGTTGCCGCTGTTGGAGAGTCTGTTGAAGAAAATTTAGGATGAAGACCATCATCTGGGTCTAATACAAATCAAATAAAATTAAACCGTGTAGGATAATGGATCTCAGTTATCCAGCCATGGTCTCTGGTTCCTTCCTACTATAATTATTTCAGAGTTTCGGAATTTTCTGATTCCCCTGGGACAGTCACTGGGGGATAAGGGTCTCCCGATAGGCAGCCAGACGGTTTACCCCATTGATGGCAACTCATTTTAGGAATGGCGATCTACTCTTAACAGCTCTCTCAATGGATAACAATCCTCTCTATTTTCGCGCCCCCCGCGTCCCCCTCTGGCGGCGAGGCTGTGCCTTTGCCTTTGACAGTCTCATCGCTTGGTTACTGGCGACCCTAGTTGGGGGACCGGCGGTGACGGCCCAATTCGTGGTCTTTGCCCTCACTTGGTTTTCGATGCGGGTGATTGTCCCGACCTCCTATTTTGGCCAAAGTCCCGGCCGTTGGGCCTTTGATATGCGAGTCGTCAGCGATCGCGATAACCGAACACCCCTCTGGCAAGATTTCGCCAAACGAGAGGCCGTCTCAGGAATCGCCGTGTTTTTAGCCCTGGTGGGATTTTTCAATCTCGGGTCTCGGAATGCCTTTTATCTAATTCTCCTATTGCCCCTCGGCATTGATGTTGGGGTGGCCTGGTTTGACCCAGTCGATCCCTCGGCCTTTCACGATCGCCTCAGTGAAACCCGCATTGTCGCCACCCGTCGCGGCTATTCCCTCGACCTGAAAGTTAAAAAATGGGTTGCTCTAATCAGCCGAAATGTGAAACAATAGTTGATCGTGTCTGAATTTTAAACAATTCGGACCGATTCGATCCAACAGCGAGTATAACCAACCGAGTACAACTATGGCTAAGGGCGTTCGCATTGTTGTGACCCTCGAATGTACAGAGTGTCGCACCAACCCTGACAAGCGGTCTAACGGCGTGTCCCGATACACGTCCCAGAAAAACCGCCGCAACACCACGGGACGGATGGAACTCAAGAAGTTCTGCCCCCATTGCAACAAACATACGGTTCACAAAGAAACCAAATAACACCTCAGATATCCCCTGGATATCCTCTGAGTGTTGTGTCCATCGTCAATTGCCTTGTTATAGGAGTAACCACAATTCATGGCAGGATTTTACCGTCGTCGTATCTCCCCCATTAAACCCGGAGATCCCATTGACTACAAAGATGTTGAGCTACTGCGTAAGTTCATCACCGAGCGAGGAAAAATCTTACCTCGCCGCATTACCGGTCTGACCTCTCGCCAACAGCGAGATCTGACGAAGGCCATCAAACGCGCTAGAATATTGGCACTGTTACCCTTCCTGAACCGAGAAGGCTAACGTCAAAATCTGACAAGACTCGGTTGATCGTAATTCGCAACCCGAATTCGCAACCCGAATGTCGTAACCCCAATGTCACACCCGCCTGAGTCTGATGGGTGTGAGATATCGTACAAGCGCTAAGGCGTTCGATGTAAGAGAGTTTAAGGGCTGGTGGAGAAAGGAAATCTAATCGAATTTCGACTACAGGGTGAGCGCCGGCTCGCCGTTTTAGATCGCCCCGAAGGTAAGAAAAACTGGGTGGTCGTCGATGAGCAAGGCCAAAGCCGAACCCTCTCGCCGAAACAGATGTCCTATTGCCTCGATGGGCAATCATACCAGCCCTCAGACTTGGCGGACTTTCAAGCGCAAGTCAGCCCATATCTCGATCCCTCCAGTTTAGAGGTGGCCTGGGAACTGCTCTCGGAAGATGGAGAGTCCGTCGCGCCCGAAGAGTTGGCCCTGTTGCTGTTTAGCGATTCGACTCCCGCTCAGTGCTACGCCGCCCATCGCCTACTGTGTGACGACAAAATTTATTTTAAACAAAAGGGCGATCGCTACGAACCTCGCCCGGCCAGCCAAGTCGCTGAACTCAAACACCAACTCGAAGCCGAAGCCCTGCGGCAACAAGCCTGGACCGCCTTCCTCGAACGGATTGCCCAGGCCCTGGCCGGAACCCCCACAGACTGGGATAGTAGCGATCGCAGCCACCTCGATGCCCTAGAACGCTACGCCACCCTAGGAGATGAAGCCCCCGGACGCAGCGCCGCCCATGACGTTCTCAGCGCCCTCAATCGCCCCCTAACGCCCCAAGGCGCCTTTGATGTGCTGGTGGATCTCGGACTATGGAGTCCTCACGAAAACCTCTTTTTACGGCGCACCCAGATTCCCACGCACTTCTCTAGCAAGGTTCTCGACGTGGCGCAACGCTGTTTGACCAACTTCCCCCCCGATACGGAACCCAACCGCCTGGACTTAACCCACCTCAAGCTCTACACCATTGACGATGCCAGCACCCAAGAAATTGACGATGGCCTGAGTGTTGAGTTTTTAGAGGGCGATCGCCAACGCCTATGGGTCCACATCGCCGATCCCACCCGTTGGCTCACCCCCGGCGATGAACTGGATTTAGAAGCTCGTCGCCGTTGCACCACCGTCTATCTACCCACCGGTATGACCCCCATGTTGCCCCCAGAACTGGCAACCGGTCCGATGAGCCTCAATGCCGGTCAAACCTGCTGCGCCCTCAGCTTCAGCGTCATCCTCAACCCCGATGGTAGCGTGGACGAGTTCAGTATCCACCCCAGTCTCGTTAAACCCACTTACCGACTCACCTACGATGATGTCGATGAAATGCTGGAGTTGGGCCTACGGGCCGAACCCGAAATCGCCGCCATTGGTGAATGGGCAAAAATCCGCCATCGTTGGCGACAGTCTCAGGGGTCGATTTTTATCGATATGCCCGAATCCGCCATCAAAGTCAACGATGATGACGTCACCATCGAAGTCTTAGATAACTCCGCCTCGCGCCAGTTAGTGGCCGAAATGATGATTCTGGCCGGAGAAGTGGCCGCCCGCTACGCTCAAGAGCATAATCTGGCCATCCCCTTCCGTCATCAATCTCAACCGGAACTCCCCCCAGAAGAAGAACTCCTACAATTGCCCGCTGGCCCCGTTCGCGCCTGCGCCATCCGCAAATGTATGCCCCGCAGCGAAATGAGTGTCTTCCCCAACCGTCACGCCAGTTTGGGCCTCGATACCTATACCCAAGTCACCTCACCGATTCGCCGCTATACGGACTTACTCACTCATTTTCAGTTAAAGGCCCATTTACGGGGAGACAGCCAGCCCTTTTCCAGTGAGCAAGTGCAGCAATTGATGATGAGCGTGATGGTATCGGCCAAAGAAGCGGTGTTAGTCGAACGGCAAACCTGCCGCTATTGGGCGATCGAATACCTACGCCGCCATCAAGACGAAACCTGGCAAGCCCTAATGTTACGTTGGATTCGCCCCGATGATAACTTAGGCTCACTCCTCCTCGAAGAGATTGGCATTGAGTTTGTCTGGCGTTTCCCACGTTCAATGCAACCTGGAGAACGCTTCCAAGTCCGAGTCAGCTATGCAGACCCCCGTGAAGACAGCATCCAGTTCCAAGAAGTAGTTGACAGTCCGGCTCAGGTATGATATGCAACTTTGCGTCTAGGGCTTTGATTGAACCTTAAAGGCTTTTGTGAAACAGAACGATGCGGTTGCGTCCGTTTTGCTTGGCTTGATATAACGCCATATCCGCCTGATTCACTAATAGGGTGGGTTGAATGCGGCTGTGGGGCGTCACCGTGGCCACACCCAGGCTCATACTGATGATACGACCAATGGGCGAGGCTTCATGTTTGATGTTCAACTTCCGAATCCGTTGGCGAATCTCTTGGGCAATATACATCGCTCCAATGGAATCCGTATCCGGTAGAATTAGGGCAATTTCTTCGCCACCATAGCGGGCCGCTAAGTCCGTAGCCCGCTTGGCGCAATCATGACAGGCTTGACAGACTTTTTGTAAACAGTCGTCCCCGGCTTGGTGTCCGTAGGTGTCGTTGTAGCGTTTGAAATAGTCAATGTCACCCAAGATGAGGGAGAAGGGCTTTTGATCTCGGGTGAGGCGTTTCCACTCGCGCTCTAGGGTGATATCAAAGCGTCGCCGATTGGCAATTCCCGTTAAGCCATCGACACTGGCGAGCTGTTCGAGTTCTTTGTTCGCCAGAGCCAGTCTCTCGTTTAACTCTTGCACATCTCGATTACGCGCCCGTAATTCGACTTCGATCGCATCGGCATGTTCGGTGATGTTCTCTACCATAATCTCTAGGTCGAGTTTTTCACGCTGTACGATCTCAAGTTCTAGGCGCAGTTGGGCAAGTTCTTCAATGAGGCGCTCTGGTGATGTTTCCGGTTCCACGGTAGCAAAAGGCTCACAGTTTACAGTTGAGGGGGACATACCGAGACAATGAAGTCATTCTGAAAACTCTCACATCAATGTTTTGCACCCTTTGCCTCTCGTTGGGTCAACCTCAACATACCCTAAAGATTAACCCTTTGCTAGACCTAGGCTCCGGGCGATTCTTCAATTTTGGGCGCGAATCTGAGTTTTTGGTAAACCGGTGTAACGAATATGCCCAAACCTTGACTCAGAGACCGGCGATCGCCCAAAATCTCTGAAAAAATCCCCGCTTGGTGTAAAGCTTTATTAAGATTTGTCAACCGGGTTTGCATCACAGACCTACAATGGGGTCGGGTTGACGACGAACGACGCGATCGCCTGGCTCTGTCGTGCGTCCACCCACCATAATCAATTGATCTAAACGTTTAACCTAAACGTTATCGCCAACGGAGATTCTAGGGAGCGCCCAATGTTAAAAAAGCTTTTGAAATCCAAAAAAACGAGTTATTTCTTAGAGATTGATGACAAATCCGGGCAGGACAACGGCAAAGCCTCGGAAACCTCCCAAAAACCCGCTCAAACAGCTAAAGTAGAGAACAAGCCCAGCCCCCAAGCCAAGGCAGAAGCTCCTCAAGCCGAAAAAGCTCCTAAAAAAGCGGCCAAGGCTAAAAAAGCCCCCAAAGCTCAGCCAACTCCTCAACCCACTCAGGCCAAGGCTTCAGCTCAACCAGCAGCGGCCAAACCCCAGCCGAAACCCCAGCCGAAACCCCAGCCGAAACAGCGTAAAGAGTTTGCCACACGCTACCTAATGCCCAATTCTCCCACCCCTCGCCGCCGCCCCGGTGCCAATATGCAGTCCTTCCTGGATATGGCTAAAGAGCCTGGCATGGGACGATAGGAGTCTTGATTCAGGATCAACATCAAATTCACTTGTCTTAGCGGGGATGCGTCAGAGTAGACGTGTCCCCGTTTTCGCCTGCTCATTGTTCAGAGAACTCTACCCCGGTGCGCCATTCCCGGCCAAAAAAAAGAAGGGAGAGCCGTAGCCCTCCCCGCCATCAGGGTGCATCTATACCACAGTTTAACGGATTAGGGGTGAGGGGTCAACCCCCACATCCCTGAATTTTGAAAAACCGGCTCAAAACCATCTCGCACCCGTTCTCGCACCCGTTCTCGCACCCATTGACGAAGAGCCGTTGCAGCTACTCTCCCTTAAGCTTAGGAGCAAGCAGTTGATTGGTCAGTTTAGGATCCGCGCGTCCACTGGTGAGTTTCATCACCTGTCCGACAAAAAAGCCTTGCAATTTCGTTTTCCCGGCGCGATATTGCTCAACCTTATCGGGGTTCGCGGCCAGGAGATCATCGATAATCTGTTCCAACTCGCCGGTATCCGAAATCTGGGTCATCCCCTTCGATTCGACTAAGGCTTTGGCGGAACCTCCCTTCTCCAACAGTTCCGGGAGAATTTCTTTGGCAATTTTGCCGCTAATGGTTCCCGCTTCAATTAAGCCAATCAGTTCAGCCAAAATCTCGGGCGTCAGAGCGATCGCGGTAATCTTGAGTTTCGCCTCGTTGATATAGCCGGTGATATCTCCCATCACCCAGTTAGCAGCTAACTTGGCGGGTGCGCCGGCGCTGACGACGGACTCGAAATATTCCGCCACATCGCGCTCCTCGGTTAAGACGCGAGTGTCATAAGCCGATAAGCCGAGACGTTCCTCATAGTAATGACGTTTGTGAGCCGGAAGTTGGGGGATTTCCGCTTTCCAGGCCTCTCGCTGCTCTGGCGTGACCTCAATGGGACAGAGATCGGGTTCAGGGAAGTAGCGGTAGTCGCTTGAGCCTTCCTTGACACGCATACTGATGGTGCGTTGGCTGTTTTCTTCCCAGAGACGGGTTTCTTGGACGATGGGTTCTCCTGATTGTAAGCAATCAATCTGACGCTCAATCTCAAAGTCGATCGCCTTTTGAATCGCACTAAAGGAGTTCATATTCTTGATCTCCACCTTAGTGCCAAACTCCGCTTGTCCCACAGGACGCACAGAGATATTGACATCACAACGCAAAGACCCTTCCTGCATATTGCCATCACTGACCCCGAGATAGCGCACAATGCGCCGTAGCTCTTGGCCATACTCGGCCGCCTCTTTCCCGGAGCGAATGTCAGGTTCCGAGACAATCTCCATCAGAGGAACGCCAGCGCGGTTGTAGTCCACAAGCGAGTAGGATGACCCCGAGAGGCGATCGCTTCCCCCATGCACTAACTTCCCAGCATCTTCTTCCATATGCAGGCGAGTAATGCCGATGCGCTTGCGATAGGGATTCCCCGCCTCGTCAATCAGCTCAATCTCTAGCCAGCCATGTTCGGCGATGGGTAAGTCATATTGAGAAATTTGATAGTTCTTGGGAAGGTCAGGATAGAAGTATTGTTTGCGATCGAACTTACTGTAAGGCGCAATCTGACAGTTGAGAGCCAACCCAGTCTTGACGGAGTATTCCAACACCTTCTCATTGAGAACCGGAAGCACGCCGGGGAGTCCGAGACAAATCGGATCGATATGGGTGTTCGGCTCCGCACCGAACGCGGTGGAGGACTGGGAAAAGATTTTGGTCTCCGTCGAAAGCTGACAGTGGGTTTCTAACCCAATTACGGCTTCATACTGCGTTTTCGTCGGGGCGGCTGTGGTCATAGGGTAATTTAGGGTTAATCAGTACCAGTTGAGACAGACTTTGTCGAGTCCCATTCTAGCGTAGTGACCGGGGCCAATGAGGCTGAGAGAGTGAGACTGGGCTATCGCGCTGCCTTGGGGCAGTCTAGGCCTGAGCCTATCATGAGATGCTGGTGATTCAGTCCATTTGAGGCAAGTATCACCCCTCAAGGCATGGTAGAGTTGTAGTGATATCACTGATGTTGGTGAGTTATCCCCTCACTAATTTGACAACATTACTGAGTCCAGATTGCTGAGTCCAGATTACTGAGTCAACCGACGGTCCCTACTACTGCTTTCACCTCATGAACGAGATCACTCCCAATCAGATGCGAGAACGCCTTGGCAACATCGACCAAATTCGCGATATCTTGTTTGGCGATCGCTCTCGTGAGTATGACCGTCGCTTCAGTCAACTCGAGTCCGAAGTGGCCACCCTACGACGTCAGATGACCGAACAGCTCGAAAGCCTGCGGACCGTGTTTACAACGGATTTGAGAACAGCCGTCGATGGGATGGAGAAGAAGCTTCAGTACGTCAACGCCTCTCTCGATGAAGATTCCGAAGATTTACGCAACCAACTGCGAACCGTGGAAAGTCGCCTTTCGAGTAACTTTGTCGTGGCGGAGAAAAGCCTAAAAGGACAAGTTCGTAACATCGAAGAAGAGTTATCGGAAACCCGGACCCGTTTGGATGGAGAACTGGCGGATTTACGATCGCAGATCCTCGACGAACTTCAGCGGCGATCGCAACAACTCGAAGGCGACAAACTCTCCCGCACCGACTTGGCCGACATCCTGTTTGATGTTTGTATGCAAGTCAAGGGAAAAGAAGCTCAAGTCCAGGAGTCTCAGAACAGCAACGCCGAACGCCTCATCCTCCCGGAACGACAGAACGACTATCAAGAACCCGACTATCAAGAACCCGACTATCACGAAGATCCCATCCCCGATTCTCAGAATCATTAACCTCCATGACGTCCCCTCACTCAGACGCATCAAACCCCAATCAGGATACGTTAAGCGACCTCGAAGCTCTCAACGCCCTGCAACAGCTTCTGAGTGAGCTAACGATGGGGGAGTCGTCGCCCGCACCTCCCAGTGAGCCATCCGCCAGTGAGCCATCCACCAGTGAGCCATCCACCAGTGAGCCATCCGCCAGTGAGCCATCCGCCAGTGAGCCATCAGCAGTTGAGTCGAGTCTAGCGAAGGACTCAGCCACTGAACCGTCTCCAAGCCGCCGTAATCCCTCTAGTCGCCCCTCTAGTCGCCCCTCTAGTCGCCCCTCTGACCGCCCCTCCCCGTGGCAATCTCAGCCGCAAAAAACGACCCAGAGTCAGGGTTCCGCATCAGCCCCGACTCCCGGACATCAGCCTGCTGCAATCGCGAATCAGGACTTGCGTCAGCTCCAGGCCCAAGTCGACGATCTACAACAGCAACTCGATCGCGCCACAGGCTCAATGGGTCCCCTGATGCCCGTGATTCAGGAAATCCTCAGTAGCTTGTCCCCCGTTGAACTGCGAAACGAGGTGATTCAGGCCCTAGTTCCAGAAATTGACCGGGTCATTCGTGAGCGATCGCTGCAAAACCCCCACGCCATGCAGGAAGCCTTTTCCGAGATTCTTCCTGGGGCGATCGAAGCCCAAATTCAACGCAATCCCAAGCAAATCGCCAACGCCATCGGTCCCGAAATGGGGGCCGCCATTCATCGCCAGATCCAACTCGACCGCAACGCCATTCGTGATGCCCTCGCCCCAGAAATTGGTCGGTTTATCAAGGCTCAGATTGAACTCGAACGGGATTCGATGGTCGATGCTCTTTACCCCGTCATCGGTAACACCATCGCCAAGTATATGACGGAGGCGGTGCGGGATATCAATCAAAAGGTTGAAAATACCCTCAGTTTTGAAGGAGTACGCCGCAAGATTCGCGCCCGCTTACAGGGCGTCTCGGAAGCGGAGTTGATTTTACGGGAATCCTTCCCCTTTAAGGTGCGGGCAGCCTTTTTAATCCATAAACACTCGGGTTTGGTGATTTGCGAGGCCCAACTGTCCGAATCAGAACGCCTAGAGTCCGATATGATCGGCGGGATGCTCACGGCAATCCGCAGTTTTGCCGCTGATTGCATCGTCACCCCTGGGGGAACCTCTGAACTGCAAGAGATTGAGTATGAAACCTTCAACTTAGTCATGGAAGTGGCGGGCTACTGTTATATTGCCGTGGTCGCTGAAGGGGAAATGCCCAAGTCCTTTGTCAATAATCTCCGTAACACCCTCGGCTACATCGTGCAGAAGTCTGGGGATGCGATTGAGGATTATGACGGAGATCCTGAGACGGTGCCGCCGCTGGTGACCAATCGCCTCCAGATGTTGGTTGAGTCGGCCAACTTCCGAGAAACGGAGGAACAACGCCGCAATCGTCCCCCGATTTTGTTGGGGTTTTTAGGACTGCTGTTACTCGGGTTTGGGGTTTGGGGCGGCTTGCGGTTTTGGCAAGGGCGAATTATTACTCAGGCTCAACAGGTGTTGCGATCGCACCCCGCTTTAGGAATTTATCGCCTCAATGCCGATATGAATTGGCGCACGTTGGTGTTGTCGGGTGAGGTGCCGACGGAGAGTCTGCGATCGCGGGCCGAGGCGGCCATTGCGGACGCATTACCGGAGCGACCGACGGAAAACCGCATTCTAACGCTTGAGGTTCCCCCCACCCCAGAATTGACCGCCGCCGAGTTTGAACGAACCCTGAATGCCTTGAATAGCCTAGAGGATGTCTCCTTAGAGGGAGAGATTCAGGGAACCGACGTGCAGCTTTGGGGAGAGTTACCCAATTTCAATCGAGCGCAACGGGTGACGCAAGCCTTTGAGGCCATTCCAGGGGTGACAACTGTCACCCATACCATGGGCGAAAAACCCACCCCCCTAGAGGAACGAATTTATTTCGCCTCCGGAGAGACGGCCATTACTGAACCGGAGCAACGGGAGACCTTAGAGGCCTTGACTGAGTTGTTGCAAGAGTCCCCAGACTTGCGGTTACGCTTAATCGGACATACGGATCAAATTGGCTCCCCGCTGGTGAATCAGGAGATTGCTCAACAACGGGCCGAAGCCACTCGGGACTTTCTAGTTGAACAGGGAATTGCGGCAGATCGCTTGCAGATTAACGGCTCGATTAACCCACCTCCAGACCTCGATGAGACGGCAGCGGCGGAACTCAGTCGTTGTGTCCGTTGGCAGAGTCTGCCCTAACTCGGCTATGATGACCCCGGTAATTTTTCTTGCGTTAGGGTCAATTGCGGCTACGATAGAAACTCATTCTTGAGTTCTGTCACCAACTGGCCCATAACAAGGCTAATTGTGTCAGACTTATCTTGACTTCTAGTACAGATCATCCTATGGCAGTTATTTCTAAGAAAATTTGTACAATTGGAGATTTTAGTGTTGGTAAAACGAGCCTCATTCGTCGGTTTGTGGAAGGAAAGTTTAGCGATCGCTATCTTTCGACGGTCGGCGTTAAAATCTCGCGTAAACCGGTCAATGTCACCAACCGCGCCGGAGAGGATAAGTCGGTTCAGCTTCTAATTTGGGATTTGGAGGGTCATACCAAGTTCAAATCCATTGCCCCGAGTTATCTGCAAGGGTCGTCGGGAGCCTTGTTTGTCGCCGATGTGACACGCTTAGAGACCATTGAGCGTTTGGGAGACCATTTAGATTTGTTTTTCTCGGTGAATCCGAAGGGAGTGGCGATCGCCGCCTTAAATAAATCCGATTTACTTGAGGCGGACAAACTCGCCCATTTACAAGACCGGGTCAAAACTGAGCAAGGCGATCGCCTCACCTCACTTTATCTAACATCAGCCAAAACTGGGGAAAATGTCGAAACAATTTTCTCGCAAATGGCAACGTTACTGGTTTGATTTTGTTGAGTAAGGTCAAGGTTGCGCAACTTAAGAGATAGCCATCGTAACTTAAGACAAAACCAAAGAATAAGTCTGTCCGTTACACCCAAAATTATTGATCGTCGTCAGGTCACGTGCATCTCATATCGGCGGTTGTCCCCCCCCGATATTCTCATGAACGATTCCCATTCAGTCCATTAACCTGGCAAAATGGAACCATACCTAGGTGTCTCTTCAGACTTGAGCCAGCCTCGAACTCGCAAAACGAGACCCCACACCGGGGCCGCTACAGTCAACGGCCTCGATGGTTGTACTCAGCGGTATTTCCCAGAACCTATCAGCATAGAAACTGCCCAAATTGCTCCAGTTTCGTGAACTCCCAACTCTACCTAAAGCCGGAATGCACGATCTACAGGCCGAACACTCGCTGCGAATCTTGGTTATCGAAGATGATGCCACAACACGGCTACTCCTCAAACGGACGTTGCAGAAAGAAGGCTATAACGTAACCCTAGCGGAAAATGGCGTTGAGGGAATTGAGAAGGCCTTGCTGATGTCTCCGGCCTTGATTATCAGTGACTGGGTTATGCCGCAACTCGACGGGATGGAACTCTGTCGTCAGGTGCGATCGCATCCCGACTTATCCGGTATATTTGTGATTCTCCTCTCCTCGCGAGAAACCGTGGCTGATCGAGTTCAGGGCCTCGATGCGGGGGCCGATGAATTTCTCTCAAAACCCATTGATCCCAATGAACTCAAAGCTAGAGTGCGCGCCGGATTACGTCAATATGAACTCAATCACCAACTCAAAGCGGCTAACCATGACTTGATGGTAACACTGCAACAACTCAAGCAAGCTCAGGCCCAACTGATTCAAAGTGAAAAGATGTCGAGTTTGGGACAGATGGTGGCCGGAATTGCCCATGAAATCAATAATCCCATCAACTTTATTGAAGGTAACTTATCCTTTGCAGAAGACTATATCCAGGATTTACTCAATATTATTTGTCTCTATCAAAAATGCTTTCCTGAAATTCCTGAAGAGTTAAAAGTGTTACTCGAAGAAACTGATATTGAGTTTCTCGCTGAAGACTCCAAACAACTGATTGACTCGATGCGAGTGGGAGCGGCGAGAATCCATAAAATTATCAGTCATCTGCGTAACTTTGCTCGTCTCGATGAGGCAGAGATGAAGCGGGTTGATATCCATGACGGTATCAATAGCACCTTGATTATGCTACAAAACCGCTTAAAACTCCCCAATGGTACAGAAATTGAGGTTGGCAAAAACTATGGAGAGTTACCCAAGATTGACTGTTATCCAGGTCAATTAAATCAGGTTTTTTTAAATATCTTGCACAACTCCATTTACTTTTTACAAGATTATGTGAAAAAAGGAGAGTTAACAGACCCGATCATTCGGGTTTTGACGCGCTCTATTGATGAACGAGATACGGTAGAGATTATTATTTCAAATAATGGCCCAAGTATTTCTGAGATGACCATTCCCAAGGTGTTCGACCCATTTTTTACCACTAAACCCGTTGGCCAGGGAACGGGAATGGGGTTATCGATTTGCTACCAAATTATTGTTGAACGCCATCGCGGCCAAATTCACTGTTTGATTCCGCCTGAGGGGGGGACTGCATTTGCGATCGAGATTCCGCGACGACAGCCTGAGGAGAATCCTTAAAATTCCCTTAAATAGCAAAAGTTGGTCTGAATGGTACAAAAAATAGGGGAGAAGAAGGCAAGAGGCAAGAGGCAAGAGGCAAGAGGCAGCGGATTCTCTCCAATTCAGAGTGTCCTAAGCCAATCTTCGATTGCTAAAGTTCCCAAGTTTGAGACGGGAGGCGGAGCCTCCCCTGGCGCATTCCTTGGCAGAGCCAAGGAACGAGGGCCGACGAGGGCCGACGAGGACCGACAAGGACCGAGGGGTCGGGGGTCCTCTTACTGCTGGGGTTGGGGGAACGTGAAGTTACGTTGTTGTTGGAGAACCTCCCGTGCATCGCGACCGGGGGTATAGGTGTATCCGAAGTTGTTGGGGTCAGAATCGCTGAGGATGTTCGGAGTCAACAGCACAATCACTTCTTGACGCTCATTAGTCCGGTTGGTGCTGCGGAATAAAGCTCCCAAGAGAGGAATGTCACCTAAAATCGGGACTTTACTCACCGTTGTACGATCCGTTTCCTGGATAATGCCTGAGAGAATTAAGGTTTGTCCATCACGTAGACGAACCCGTCCCGAAGAAACCGACCGTTCCTGAACTAAGGTCACAAACTGTCCATCACCGAGGTTTTCCTGTCCAACAGGAGCCGTCACACTGGGATTGACGCGCAACGAAACAAACCCATTGTCATCAATGCGATCGACTTGGACGGTCAATTGTAGTCCGACATCTCGTAAATTGACATCACGAGTTTCGCGTTGTCCTGAAGCCGTATCCGTGAAGTCCACCGTGACATCTTGAACCACTTGGTTCGTTAGGTTAACACTGGCGGTTTGTCCTTCTTGAATCACCAAAGTTGGATCAGTCAGAATCTTGGCGTTTCCACTAATAACTTGAGCCTGAAGTTGGGCTAAAAAGCGCGTCGGGAACTGGAAGAGATCCGCTAGACTTGCCGTTGCACTACCCCGCGTCCCCTGCTCAACGTTGGGACTAAAACGTCCGGTAAAGTTACCATCCTGATCAAAGACCGGCTCTAGGGTGATTACTGTATCTTCGGCTAGCTCGAAATCGCTGATCCCCACATTAAAGGGGTCTTCTTGACTAATAGCCGCTTCTCGATCAAAAAACAGATCGCTACCTGCTGGTGGTGGTTCACGGCGCACCGTTACCTGTCCAGTTTGTGGGTCTTCCTCAACAATTTGTCGCCCTGGCTCTCCGGCTCCTGGAATACGGGTGCTACTCGATAAATCAACGAATGTGTTGGAATCACGGAATGGGTTATCAATGACGGGAGGGGAGACAAAGCCATCGCGGGTTGTTGTGCTACTCGGCGGGTTCCCACCGCCAAAAATCACGGTTGCTGCACCACCATCACTTGAAACAAAGGTATCTCCCACACCAAACGAGAAACTGGCGTTGAAGTTATCCTGATTACTCAATGAGACGTCAACAATTTTGACGTTCACGGCAACCTGACGACGACGGGTTTCGAGCTGGGTTAGCAGTTGAGTCGCCATCTCTACCTTGCGGGGATCTCCGACTAAGGTGAGTTCGGCTCCTGGACCATCTGCGGGTTGTTGCCGTTGTCCAATAGAGACGAGAAGACCACGCAGAGGTAGTGCGGCATACCCTTGGTAGGGTTCGTCTAGGGTATCAGCAGCAATGAGTTCCACCCGGGTGGTTGTGTTGGTGGTGGTAATTGGAGCGAGGCCTTCACCGAGAGACTGCGCCTGAATTTGTTGCTGTACACTGACTTCATTGATTTCTGCCCCCTGAGAAACCAGGAAGTTGCGGGCATCAATTAAGGTGAGTTGATTGAGTCGAACGGTGCGGCTAATGATGGGACGTGCCGAGTCGGGGAGACGTACACCGACGACGATGGTGTTCCCTTCTCGATTGGCTTCGAGGCCACTCAGACGCAAGACATTATTGAAGACATCTTGAACGGCTTCATTTTCAATATCCAGGGAGATGGTACGTTGGCCAGTATCTTCGTCTTCCTCGTCACCACTATCAGCGACATAGGCTAAGTTCAAGCCGGCGGCACGGGCCAACAGGGACAAAACTTCCTCAACGGGGGCATCTCGCAACACTAAGCGAGGGACTCGCTGGGCAGTTCCAAGGTTGATGCTGTAGGCCGAGGTGTCAACGGAGGAGACGGAAATATCCCCCACCGGTGGTGCGACAGCGCGAGGTTGGAAGGGAGGCGCTGGGTTAACGCGAGTGGGGGAGTTGACGCGGACGCCATCAATTTCAACGTTGGGGTTGGGAATTAAGACATCCGAACTGCCCGGTGGCCGCTGGGCCTGTTGCTGTGGCGCTGGCCGCTGGGCGAGGTTGCTTTGTCTTTGGGGTTCGCCGGTGATGCCTGGAGGGGGTGAGGTGGCTGTTGTGGGGGCATCGGCGGACCGACGATAGTTGAGGGCAATGCCTCGGCTGACTTCTTGAACAATTTCGCCGTCGGGGGCGCTTTCTCCGGCGCTGGTGACGATGACGCGGGTACTGTTGGCATCGAGAGGGGTGACCACCAGTGAGGCGATACCGGGGACAGGGTTATTTTGACTGTAGCCTTGACCTTGTGGCAGTCGCAGTTTGGTGTTGATGAGGTCTGCGACCATGGAATTCCCGCGACGGACGAGGAAAATCTGCGGGCGATCGCCACTCGCCGTGTCCATCATCAACATCAGGCCAGACGGCGTTTCACGAAGTTCAATTCCGGTTACCTCCGTCGGAGTCGCCAAGGTCGAAGCCGGGACTGCTAGAACAAGGGCTGTTCCCAGGCAGAGTCCACTGAGTCCGAGATTATAGTTCACCGCTCTCTCCTTTTAATAATTAATAGTTAACTGTTGTTAACTATCAATCCACCAGTATCAACGACCAATTATGGACGCTCAACCGCTAACTGTCAACTGCACAAGAGCAATAGTTAGCGGTCTACGCATAAGGGTAACATTTTTGTCAAGAGTTTTCTCAAGGGTTAAGGATTAACTTTCTTCGTCCTCCTCTCCCTCACCTTCGGCTTCTTCGGCCTCAAGCCGTTGTTGTAGCTCCTCTTGAGATAGGGGCAACAGGGCTTCGAGTCTAAAAGAGGTCGTGATTTTGGCTTCGGGCTGGCAATTTGGCAACAGACCGTTCTCGTCATAAATAAAGGTCGGAGTCTGTTGGGTTGAGCTAAACTCACGTAACACTAGCAGCGGTTGAAGTTGCTCAAGCTGCATCAAAATGGCGCGAGTTTGGGCAAAATTCCCCTCTAGCTGTACGTCATAGGTTTGACGTTTAAGCTGTCCATTGGCTTGTCTGCCAAAGGAGTTATCGGTGACTAACTCATAGCCATCTGATGTGATGTTGGCCGCATTGCTACCCCGTTGACTTCCGGGAAAAATGGGTTCAAATTGTTGTAGTTCAGCTTGAGTAAAGAAGCCATCGATCCGACTGTTGAAATCGGCGTACTCCTGCAACAGTCCTGAGGGACAACCCTGAGCGACTAAGCGAGTGCGAATCTCGTCGGAACTGAGATTGGCGTTGCGCTGGTTAATTTGTTGGTTAACGTCTAAGACTAGGGTTTCGAGGCTATCGGGATTAGCAAACATTGATAAGACTTCTTCCTGAAGGGCTTGCACCTCATCCCGTTCAGCTTCAGCTTGCTCAATTTGCTGTTGGATATTGCCTTGAGCATCAATCTGAGTCTCTTTTTCGGCAATTTCGACCTGTAGCTCTTGGCGATCGCCCCACAGGGGTTGAACTAACTTGAGACCGATACCCACAGCTCCCGCTAACCCGAGAGCTGCAATCAGCACACCCAAAATGGTTGGGGAGAGGGTCACTCCCATAAAGACTAAACCATCAGGGGCTTCTAAGTCTTCACCGGTCACAAAATCGTTGTCGTCGTATGCCATGATTCTAAATTACCCCTCTGCGTTGAAGTTCTTGGATACGGTTGACTAACCCCAATGCACCTTTACGTTGAAGTTCCTGTAGGATGTCAGTGGCCGGAACCTCACGCACTTGGGTTTGAATGGTGAAGGCGACAACCTGCGACAACTCCAGACGATTGCGAGTTTCGCTGAAGGTGATGCTTTGGGCGTTATAGTCCTCCATCTGAGCATTGACTAAATGAGTGCCGGACCCGAGATAGAGATTCGACTCTTTCAACAAGAGAACGAAGTCATTCACATCATTAAACGACTGAGCTATCCCGCGAATCATCACCACCGAGGGTGGACGGCCGGACTCCGTCGCTTGCGCCTGTGGGCCACCTTGTGGCGGTTCATCGGTTTCTTCGACACTTTGGATGCGAACTCCGAGGGGACTGCGATCGCGCAAATCCTGTAATAGCGCCGACCAAGGCGAAATATAATTAAACACCCCTGCCAACGCATCGGTTTGCGCCCGGATTTGCTGAACCTCCTCCTGAATCTCTCTTAAACGATTCTCTTCTCGCTGATAACTTCCTAACTCCGCATCGAGTTCATCTCGTTCGGCTTGCAACTTGGGAATTTCTATCTGAGCCAGATAGAGCCAAGCACCGCCCACGACGGCTAAACACGCTACAGCAAAGGCTCCACCGGCGATGAGCGGCATATTGTTGCCCCCCTGTTGCCGCTGACGGCTCGGTTTCGCCTTCACCGATTCCGGACGATACTCCGGGCGATCGTTGAGGAAATTAATCTCGATGTTATACATAGTGTTAGACCTCCCGTAGTCCCAGACCTAAGACAACCCCCAGTCCGGGACGTTGGACGAGGGGGACTTCTTCTTCGCTCATCTCCAATCCTAGCGCAGCCACCGGGTCAACTTGACTGGTTGGAATACTCAGCCGCTGCATAAAGAACTCATCGAGTTGGCCAACGGCGCTCCCTGGACCGACAAGGAACAATTGCGCCACATCCATCACCTCACTTTGGTTGAGGTAAAAGTCGATGGAACGACGAACCTCGTCGGCGAGTTCACCTAAAACTTTCATCATGGCACTGGTTCCTGGATTGTTGCCGCCCATGGTTCCCATCGTCATACTATCACCGGTATTCACGGGCAAGGTCATCCCTTGCAGGAGTTCGGTGTTACGGGATGGGGGTAAATTCATGGCTTCTGAGAGCGCACTTTGGATTTGAAAGCTGCCAATCCCGATGGTGCGAGAAAATTGGGGTACACCATCGACGATAACCGAAATTTCGGTACTGTCGAATTGTAGATCAG
The DNA here is from genome assembly GCA_900149785.2 of Phormidium lacuna HE10JO. GTDB lineage: Bacteria > Cyanobacteriota > Cyanobacteriia > Cyanobacteriales > Geitlerinemataceae > Sodalinema > Sodalinema lacuna_A. The sequence goes on from FSSI02000001.1 coordinate 91,623, forward strand.
CGGTGACCACCACTTCCGATGAGGTAAATTGTTGCAGTTGATCTTGTAGACAGCGTAACACTGAGAAACTGCTGACCTCCATTACATCGAGGCTCAACCCCGCTTCCTGAAAGACACTGATGTAACTGTCGGTGACTTCTTTGCGCGTGGCCACAAACAGCAGTTGATTTTTTTCCATACCATCCTCGTCCACAAACGAGCCGAGTTTTTGGAAATCTACATCCGCCTCTTCCCGAGGGAAGGGAAGATACAGGCCCGCTTCTTGGTTGACATAATCCCGTAGTTGGCTTTCATCGTCGAGTTCAACGGGAACCGGAATCAGCCGCACGATCGCCTCGCGACTGGGAATGGCGGTCGCAATATGTTTAGGTTTGATTTTATGCTCACTCAGCACCGCTTCAATCAGTTCTGACATACTGGGCAAATCGATAATTTGCCCTTCCTGCATCACTCCTTCGGGAACTTCCTCGGAGATGAAGTGTAGAATCTTATAACCCTGACGCTGTTTTTGCAGTTGCATCACATTGATGCGATCGGGAGATAGTTCAATGCCAATGCCATTCTTGGCTTTGGAGAATATATTTTTGAGGAAGTTGAAGTTAACCACTGTATTTAGTCACTAGATTGAGCCAGAGTGTTGAGCCAGAGTGTTGAGCCAGAGTGTTGAGCCAGGGGATTCAGGTCATGGGAGTGATGACGAGAGAATGAAGCACTTGGCCATCCTATGAGCAGCCATTGATAACAGGCGATCGCCGTGGCTCCATTCTATCTGCTTAACCTCGATTTGCTTCATGTCTCAACGCCTTCTGTACCCGAACAGAACCCTAACCGAGCCAACCTTCAACAATGCCAATGAGGATGCCCAAGAACAACCGCCGACGTCAAGGAATACGGACAAAAATGGTTTTAGGATTGGGATTAACCCTAACCAGCCTACTGCTCGTCCTAGCCTGTGGGAGTCCCCGCACGGTCCGCGACGAGACGACGGTTGAGTTCTGGACCATGCAGCTTCAGCCGACCTTTAATGACTATTTTGGCAATCTGATTGAGGCTTTCGAGGCGGAAAATCCCGAGTTAGAGGTGCGTTGGATTGATGTTCCCTGGTCCGCCATGAAGGCTCGTATTCTCACCTCAGTCTCGGCTCGAACCGCGCCGGATCTGGTGAATCTCAACCCCGGATTTTCCGCGCTACTGGCGGGACGCGGGGCCTGGCTGAACTTGGATGAGTCCATCTCCGAGGAGGTGCGATCGCAGTATCTCGAAAATATCTGGGACGCCAGCCGCTTTGAGGGCCAGAGTTTTGGTATTCCCTGGTATCTCACGACTCGGATTACGATTTATAACGAGGCCCTGTTGGCTGAAGCCGGTATCGAGGAGCCTCCCCAAACCTATGAAGCCTTAGCAACGGTGGCCCAACAGGTGCGAGAGGAAACGGGCAAATATGCCTTTTTTGTCACCTTTGCAACGAATGACTCGGGGGAAGTGTTGGAGTCATTGGTGCAAATGGGGGTGCAACTGCTCAACGACGACGGAACCGCCGCCTTTAACTCCCCCGAAGGAGTGGCGGCGTTTAACTATTGGCGGCGACTCTATCAGGAGGGATGGCTCCCCCGCGAGGTCTTAACTCAAGGCCATCAACGGGCGATCGAACTCTATCAGGCCGGGGAACTGGCCTTAGTGGCCACCGGTCCTCAGTTCTTCCAAACCATCACCAACAACGCCCCAGATATCGCCGCCGTTTCCCGAGCGGCCCCCCAGATTACCGGTAAAACGGGCAAAATCTCTGTTGCGGTGATGAATGTACTCATTCCCCGCGATACGGTTAATCCCGAGGGTGCGATCGCCTTCGCACTCTTTCTGACCAATCCCGACAATCAACTGGCCTTTTCCCAAGCGGCCAATACCCTACCCTCGACGCGGGAGACCTTGAACCACCCGTATTTTCAGGAGTTGGGACCCAACGCCGAGCCAGTCGATCAGGCCCGGATCATAAGTGCAGAACAATTGGAACGAGCCGAGGTTTTAATTCCCCCTCAGTCCAATGTCAACGACTTGCAGGAAATCCTCTATGACAACTTACAGGCGGTGCTATTGGGGCAGAAAACGACTGAGGCGGCCCTAGCCGATGCTGAACAAGACTGGAATGCGATCGCCAGCTCCCTGAATGCGCCTTAAATGCGCCTTAAATGCTCCCTAGAGCTTAGTTAGAAGGGTCTTTCGGGACATCCGTCTCCAATAGCCCCGCTTGAGCGACCAGTCGCGGAAAAACCAGGACAAAATAGCCCATCCAAGCCGATAGGGGGATAGCCACAAGAACCGTTAGCCAAACCCGATGCAAAACCAACCAACTGGCTGCAATCAAGCCCAGGCCCGTCAACAGAATTGACCAAGGTTGACACCACCAAGGCTTATAGTGCCAAACCGTCGGAGTTGAGGTGCGATCGCCGTCAGACATAAGACCGTTGATAATTGCAGTGATAATTGTAGTGATAATTTCAGTGAGCCGTTAACAACTATGACACGCCTCAGACCATCGCGATTCAAAGACCTCGACCTGAATCACTCCTGGAAATGAGTTATGGTGGTAAGCTGACTGAAGACCCTGGTTTGTTGGCCCGATGACCTTCACCTTAGCTGACCCTAGCTAAAACAGGGCCAAAAACCTAACGCTTGCAACAGATATTAGGAGAGATTTTATCAATGGCGGTTGCAGTTGACCAGCTACTCACGCCAGACATTTCGCGCCCCGCTCGTTACCTCGGTAACGAACTCGGAGCCGTGCGTAAATCCTGGCAAGATGCCGAAGTGCGTTGGGTCTTGACCTATCCCGAAGTGTACGAAGTGGGTGCGTCAAACCTAGGACATATTATCCTCTACAGTATTCTCAACGCCCAGCCCCGCCAACTGTGCGATCGCGCCTACCTCCCGGCCATGGACTTAATCGAAAAGTTGCGGGAGACGGACACCCCCCTCTTCGCCGTCGAGGCCCATCGCCCCCTCAAAGAGTTTGACATTCTCGGCTTTAGCCTCAGCTACGAACTCGGGGCCACCAATATCCTGGAAATGCTCACCCTGGCCGGGATTCCCCTCACCTGGGGCGAACGTCTCCGTCGTGGCCTCGAAGACCCCCTCATCTTCGCCGGTGGACAAACCGCCACCTCCAACCCGGAACCCTACGCCGACTTTCTTGATTTCGTGGCCCTCGGCGATGGCGAAGAATTGCTACCGGAAATTGGCCTCGTCATCGAAGAAGCCAAACGAGCCGGATTGAGCCGCAAAGACCTCTTACTCGACTTAGCCCAGGTTCCCGGCGTGTACGTCCCCATGTTTTACGACATGGCCGAGGATGGCTCAGTCCGCCCCAACCATCCCCAAGTCCCAGAACGGGTCTTGCGGCGGGTTGCGCCCCCAATGCCCGCCTATTCCATCGGCTTGGTTCCCTATATCGAAACCGTCCACGATCGCCTCACCGTGGAAATTCGCCGGGGTTGCACCCGTGGTTGTCGTTTCTGTCAACCGGGAATGCTGACTCGGCCCGCCCGAGATGTGAACCCAGAACAGGTGGTCAATACCATCGAAAAAGGGATGCGGGCCACAGGCTATAACGAGTTTTCTCTGTTATCCCTAAGCTGTTCCGATTATCTGTCATTACCTGCTGTGGGCATGGAAGTCAAGAATCGTTTACAAAACGATAACATTTCCCTGTCTCTGCCCAGCCAGCGGGTCGATCGCTTCGACGAGAACATCGCCAATATCATCGGCGGAACCCGTCAATCGGGGTTAACCTTCGCCCCCGAAGCCGGAACCCAGCGGATGCGGGATATCATCAACAAAGGACTCACCAACGAAGAACTCTTGCGGGGGGTGAAAACCGCCTACGAGCAAGGTTGGGACAAAGTGAAGCTCTACTTTATGATTGGGCTTCCCGGTGAAACGGATGCCGATGTCATCGGTATTGCCGAAACCGTGCGCTGGTTGCAACAAGAATGTCGCAGTCAGAAACGGCGACGCTTTCACATCAACTTAACCATTTCCAACTTCACCCCTAAACCCCATACTCCCTTCCAGTGGCATAGTGTCTCGACGAGTGAGTTTTTACGCAAACAAGATCTGTTGCGACAAGAATTTAAGCGAATGCGGGGCGTTAAAGCCAACTTTACCGACGTTCGCATCTCGGCCATGGAGGACTTTGTGGGCCGGGGCGATCGCCGTCTCGGTCCTGTGATTCGCCGCGCCTGGGAACTCGGGGCCGGGATGGATGCTTGGTGGGAAAGCCTCGATCGCGCCTATCACGCCTGGGAGGTGGCGATCGACGAATCCGGCCTAACCTGGAAATATCGCCAAGTCGAATCCGGAGAATGGAATCTCTTTAAAGACGATCAGGGCAACATCGATAACAGCCAATCCCTCGATGCGCCCCTTCCCTGGGACTATCTCAACACCGGCATCGACAAAACCTGGCTCAAACAGGACCTACAACGCGCCCTCGAAGCCGCTACCGTTCCCGACTGTGCCTATGAAGGCTGTTCCCACTGCGGCGTATGTACCCCCGACTTTGGCCATAATATCGTCGAAACCCCTCCCCCCATCCCCCACTTCGTCGGTCATTTCAAACCCAACACCCACCGCGAACAGCGGCTGCGGGTTCGCATGGGCAAACTCGGCGACATGGCCCTAATTGGCCATTTAGACTTTGCCCGTCTCCTCGATCGCGCCATCCGTCGAGCGGCCCTGCCCATCTCCTTCAGCGGCGGCTATCATCCTAGTCCCCGCATCTCCCCCGCCAACGCCCTGCAACTCGGGGCCACCAGCGACGGGGAAGTCGTGGAATTTGACCTCACCGAACCCCTCGATGCCGAGGAATTTAAACAGCGGTTACGGGAGCAACTGCCGCCGCAAATGCCCATCCACGAGGTCGAGGTTGTCCCCGTTAAAGGCTTAGCCGCCACCCGAGTCTTGGAACGCGCCCAATATCAACTGACCTTGGCCAGTCCCCAGGGAGAGTGGGCCACATGGGTTGACGCGGTGAACCAGGCCTCAGAACTGTGGAGCGAACATCGCAGCAAATCTGGAAAAATTCGGGCCATTAACCTCAGAGAACGACTGTTTGCCCTAGACTATGTAGACTCGTCCCATCCCGACCAAGCCGTCATTGCCTATGAAGGAAGTTGTCGTAACGATGGGACGCTGTTGCGGCCATCCCAAGTGGTGGAAATGCTCGAAGCCGTCTCCGGTGTCGAGATCGAATTGCAGCATGTGCATCGTCAACGGCTCATTTTTCGCCCGGAAACACCGTAGGGGCCAAAGTATTGGCTGATAGCGCCCCCGACACTAAAGCCCTGAAAAAACGTGATATAGTGGGGGGTAAAGTACAAATTCGTACTCAACTATCGCGTCGGGTTTGTCAGCCCCAAGACACCCAACTTTGACCGTTGGGGGATGCGAGTTAGACCCGTGCGAAGGATAACAACCCGTAGGTTTAAAAAAGATGGGCGGTTCTGACTGGGACTCGTTAGTCTGGCTAACTCCCGTCGGTTCGGTCTACGGTCAGCGTTAACGGCACCCTTGAGAGACGCCGTCAGAGGTCGATGTCGGAGGATACGGCAGCCCCTCACTGCGATCGTTACGCGCTCAGGCTGGCGACCATTTGCCCAACGTCGTTGGTGATAATCAGATGGTTTGCCTGTACAGATGTTCCCCACTCCAGTCTTTTCCCAAACGTCCAATTCAGAAGCAAGCCGGTATGCTCCGGTTTCCCATCGCTCGTGCGGAAGCTGATCAAACGTGAGGAACTGCTGTCAACGCCAACGATGTTGCAGGACTAAACCGTCTTCGTAGCTCAAAAGCATCGAGTTTTTCAGGATAACGTGACGTTTCCCCAGCGACGCTTTCATGGCTGCGAATCTCCCGGAGGAGCGCCCCACCCCTTTAACCTCCAAAACTCTAAAAAATTTGAGGAAATTGAATGCCCAAGCAAATTATTATCGCCGAGCAGCATCGGATTGCTGCTGTCTTTTCTGAAGATCAAATCCAGGAGTTGGTTGTTGCCACTGGAACCCACCAGGTGAGTGACGTCTATGTGGGAACCGTCGAAAACGTGATTCCCGGAATTGACGCCGCCTTCGTGAATATCGGAGATCCTGAGCGTAACGGCTTTATGCACGTGACGGACTTAGGACCGCTGCGGCTGAAACGCTCTTCAAGTGCCATTACTGAACTCTTAACCCCGAAACAAAAGGTTCTAGTTCAGGTGATGAAGGAACCCACGGGGAACAAAGGTCCTCGGTTAACGGGAAATATCACCCTTCCCGGTCGCTATTTGGTTTTGATGCCGTTTGGTAAAGGCGTGCATCTGTCTCGCCGCATTGTCAGCGAGTCGCAACGTAATACCCTGCGGGCCTTAGCGATTTTGATTAAACCCGCCGGTATGGGATTGTTGGTGCGGACTGAAGCCGAAGGCGTGGCTGAAGAGGCCATCATCGAAGACTTAGAGGTCTTACAGAAACAATGGGAGGTGATTCTCGAAGAGTACAACACCACCCGCGAACCAACATTGCTTAACCGGGATGATGATTTTATTCAACGGGTGTTGCGGGATATGTACAACACCGATGTGAATCGGATTGTGGTTGACTCTCCGAGTGGCTTAAAGCGAGTCAAGCAGAACTTGGCCAACTGGAATGATGGCAAGAATTTATCGGTCTCGATTGACCATCACCGGGAACCACAGCCGATTCTGGAGTATTTCCGGGTCAATGCGGCCATTCGTGAAGCTCTCAAGCCTCGGGTAGATTTGCCGTCGGGGGGCTATATCATTATTGAACCCACCGAAGCCTTGACGGTGGTGGATGTCAACTCGGGGTCCTTTACTCGTTCGGCGACCTCGCGGGAGACGGTGTTATGGACCAACTGCGAGGCGGCGGTGGAAATTGCCCGTCAATTGCGCCTGCGTAACATCGCTGGGGTGATCGTGATTGATTTCATTGACATGGACTCGCGCCACGATAAGTTGAAGGTGTTGGAGCAGTTTAATACGGAGTTGGCGGCGGATAAGGCCCGTCCTCAGATTGCCCAGTTGTCTGAGTTGGGGTTGGTGGAGTTAACCCGCAAACGCCAAGGTCAAAATATTTATGAGTTGTTTAGTGAACCCTGTCCAACTTGTACGGGGTTAGGCCATTTAGCTCAACTTCCGGGTGAGGAGTCGGTGCGCACGGTGGAGGTGGCCCGCACGGCCACTTCTGAGACGAGCAAGAGCCAAGGCTCTTCGACGACCAGTTCTCCTCGCAATGGGGATACGCCGGCCCCTCGCTTGCGTGATAGTAGTCCCAGATTACGCGATCGCAGCCCCAGTCGCCTCGACCCCGCCTCAGATACCCTCTCGGATACCGATGGGGATACCCCAGAAATCGATCTGATTCATCATCCGAGTTATCAGGAAATGGGCGATGGAACCACGCGCCGCCGTCGTCGCCGTCGTTTTGCCAGTCCTGATATCAAAGCTCATGCTGAGGAACAGGCCAAGTCGAGTGAGAGCCGTCAGGAGTCCTCTGAGGAGTCGTCTGAGGAGTCATCCCAGGAATCACCCCAGGAGTCGGCTCAGGAGTCTCGTCGCGATCGCCCCACCCTCGATGTCACCCCAGAGACTCGCCAAGACAGCCGCGACGCCGACGACGAAAAACCCAGTCGTAGCCGCAGTTCTCGCGAGAGTAAATCCGAGGAAAGCCCGGAAGTGATCACCGTCGAGATGACTCCCCAAGAGCAGGAAGTCTATGCCATGATGGGGATTTCGCCCTGTGTGAAGCTCGGTGAATTTCCCAAGAATCCGAAATCTGCCACAATTCATGTGGTGAATCCCGGAGAAGGGACGGGCAAGGTGTCGGTACGCTCCTTAGAGAAAGCCGAAAAAGCCGAGAAGGCCGCGCCGGTAAAGCCGTCGAGTCCCACGCAGGAGGTTGACACGACGTCAGACCGTCAACCCTCAAGTCGTTCGACGGTCACGTTAGCTTCCCAGGACACCGCTGGCGAAACGGAGAAGGCCGCTGATACGAAAACTCAGGAGGCGGAGTCTTCTGAGACGAGTAGTAGCAGCCGCAGTAAATCTCGCACCACTCGCCGTCGCCGTCGTCGTTCCTCAGCCAGTTCTGACTCGTGACCCCATTGGCTTTAAATCTGCCATCTCGCTCCTCTTGGGAGCGAGTGGCTGGAGTGGATGAAGTCGGGCGAGGGGCCTTGTTTGGCCCCGTCGTTGCGGCGGCGGTGCTGATCACCCCTGAACAAGGGCGCACCTTGGCCCAATTGGGGGTAACCGATAGTAAACAACTGCGTCCCCGACGACGGGAGGAGTTGGCCCAGGAGATTCGCGCGATCGCCCTTGAGGTCCAAATCGCTCAAGCCAGCGTGGCAGAAATTGATCAGCTCAATATCCTTAATGCGAGTTTGTTGGCGATGAAACGGGCGATTTTAGCCTTGACGATCGCCCCCGACGGCTGTTTAATTGACGGCAATCGGGCAATTCGGGAATTACCGATTCCCCAAGAAACGGTGGTGGGGGGCGATCGCAGCGAGATGGCGATCGCCGCCGCTAGTATCCTGGCCAAAGTCTGGCGGGATGCCGAAATTCTTCGTTTAGCTTCAACCTATCCCCAATACGATTTAGCGGCCAACAAAGGCTATGGAACTGCGGCCCACCGCCAGGCGTTACAAGTATTTGGCGTGTCTCCCCACCATCGTTTGTCCTTCGCCCCCTGTCGCGCGCAGGTAAAGCCGTCCGTTGAACAATCTCGACTCATCGAGTGACACTCAGCTTTTGGCCTAGCGAATTGGACTAGCGAAACCAACTCCGTTCTAAGAGGCGATTGAGCAGTTCAACATCATCCTCAAAGACCTGGAGGCGGATAAAATCAGGATCGGCGGGCCGCCAAACGATTTGATAGGTATAATTTCCGTTGTACCAGCGATAGATACGGCGAGAGGGAGTTCCTCCCAACTCAACATCCCAAAGTTCGAGGATATCTGAACTACCCAGGGCGCGGCCGCGATAGTAGTATTCACCATAGTCCATTGAGAGGGATACTTCCCAGGCATCATCCTGAAACGTCCCGATGGGTTGTGATTGGGCGATCGCGGGCCGCTCTACCACCACATCTACCAAGGCCGGAACCGAGAGACCCAACAGGGCCGCTAAGGTCAACCGATGTAACATCATCATTTAACCAAGTATCATGTTTTAGTCCCACTTTAACCGATACCAACCGGGGTTTTCTGTTAAGTTTTAAGACATTATCTTGTCAGTTTTCCCGTAATTTGTTGGGTGAATTCAGATTAGAAATTCAGATCTCAAAACAAGATTGTAGCCTTCGCTACAGTCGAGAGGCAAGCTTCAGCCAATGCTAGACATAAGTGCTAGACCTAAGAGAGCTGAAGGTGCAGGAGAGCCGTTTGTGAAGCTAGAGACCTACGACCCAACCGGATATTATGACGAGCTATTCGCGGGTAAAGGAGAACCGAGACCCTCCGCGAAACCCCTCATTGACTGGATTAACACATTACAGCCCGGCGACCTGCGGCGATCGCAAGAAGCCGCCCAAATTGCCCTGTTCAAACTCGGAGTGACCTTCAACGTCTACAGCGACAATCAGGGCATCGAGAAAGTCTTTCCCTTCGATATTATCCCCCGCATCATCGCCGCCCAAGACTGGAAACGACTCGAACCAGGACTCAAACAACGCATCACGGCCCTGAACCTGTTTCTCGACGATATTTATAACGACCAACGGATTCTCAACGACGGTATCATTCCCCGTCATATCATCGAGTCCGCCCCAGGATTTCTCAAACCCTGTGTCGGATTGCATCCCCCCGGTGGCGTCTGGTGTCATATTACCGGAACAGATCTGGTGCGCGATCGTGACGGACAATGGTACGTCCTCGAAGACAACCTACGAGTTCCCTCGGGAATCTCCTACGTCCTCGAAAACCGCCGCGTCCTCAAAAGCACCTTTCCCAGCGTCTTTCAAACCATGGCCGTGCAGGCCATTGACCACTACCCCAGTCACCTCCTCGAAACGCTCCTCTCCCTGGCCCCACAACAACTCCCCAACCCCACGGTCGCCGTTCTCACCCCCGGTATTTATAACTCCGCCTACTACGAACATTCCTTCCTCGCCCAACAAATGGGAGTTGAACTCATCGAAGGGCGAGATTTAGTGGTTCTCGACGGCTACCTGCAAATGCGAACCACCAAAGGACCCCGGCGAGTTGACGTCGTCTATCGTCGTCTTGATGACATTTTCCTAGACCCGACGGCCTTCAACCCCGACTCGTTACTGGGGGTTCCCGGACTCATGGACGTGTATCGGGCCGGACGAGTGGCCCTAGCCAACGCTCCCGGAACCGGCGTCGCCGATGATAAAGTCGTTTACGCCTTTGTCCCCGAGATGATTCGTTACTATCTCGGCGAAGACCCGATTTTACCCAATGTCCCCACCTATCTCTGTTGGCGAGATCAAGACCGAGACCATGTCTTACAAAACTTAGAAACCTTGGTGGTGAAATCTGCCAACGAAGCCGGAGGCTATGGAATGCTGGTTGGGACTCAATCGACCGCAGAAGAACGAGCAGCTTTTGCTGAAAAAATCCAAGCTAATCCCCGTAACTATATTGCTCAACCGACCATTTGTTTATCGCAAGTCCCCACATTAGTCGGAGAGGGCAACGAGATTGCTGGACGACATGTTGATTTACGTCCCTACATTCTTCATCGCGGTGATGACGTTTATGTTCACCCCGGTGGATTGACCCGAGTGGCTCTCAAAGAAGGGTCATTAGTGGTCAATTCGTCTCAGGGAGGCGGTGCTAAGGATACCTGGGTTTTGACGGATTGAACACTCACCAAAACTGTCGTAATGGTGATAAAAACAATCGTGATAACACGTCGTTCGTGAGAGATAAACAGCCGTTGAACTTCGATTAAAAACGAAGAGTTTAAGGAGTGATGAGAAAACCATGCTGAGTCGTGTTGCAAATTCCATTTATTGGTTGAACCGCTACATTGAGCGAGCCGAAAATGTCGCCCGTTTTATTGATGTCAACCTTAATTTGATGCTTGATTTACCCTCCGGCGTGAATCAGCAATGGAAGCCACTGGTCGTTACCACAGGCGATCTCAAATTTTTTCAAGAACACTATGGTGAGGCAACGGCTGAAAATGTGATTCAGTTTCTCACCTTTGATATTAATTATCCCAACTCAATTTTGTCCTGTTTACGAGCAGCCCGAGAAAATGCTCGTTCCATTCGGGAAATTATTTCGTCTGAAATGTGGGAAGAAGTCAACACCTTTTATCACATGGTGAAAGAGGCTGCCGTCAATAATGGTCATCATAACGTTGACAATTTATTTCAACAGTTATTTTTCCATGTCAAATTTGCCAGTCACCGTTTTGCTGGTGTGATGGATGCCACCATGAGCCATAATGAGGGCTGGTATTTTGGGCAGTTAGGACGCTTGATTGAACGTGCCGACAAAAAAGCACGAATTTTAGACGTTAAATACTATATTCTCTTGCCCTCGGCTCAATTAGTGGGAACTCCTTTAGATCAAATTCAATGGATTGCCCTTTTAAAATCTGCTAGTGCCTATGAGATGTATCGAAAATATCAACATCGGATTATTCCGGCAACGGTGGCTGAGTTTATGATTCTCAATCGGGAGTTTCCCCGCTCAATTAGTTTTTGTGTTCAGGAAGCTGAACGCTGCTTACATCGGATTACGGGGACTCCTGTCGGAACCTGGTGTAATGGTGCAGAACGGTCATTGGGGCAACTGTGTGCCAAGTTAGGATACATCACGATTGAGGATATCATTGACAACGGCTTGCATGAATTTTTAGATGGCTTTCAACGAGAGTTGAATGGCGTAGACAGCGAAATTGCAGCGACCTTTTTTAGCCTCGCACCGTTGGTCTCTGACCCCCCAATTCAGCGGCAATTTCAAACCTTGCAATGGTGATATCGCAATTCCTATATTGGTGAGGTATAGACGCTTGGGTCGAGGGGGAACAGGGAACAGGGAACGGGGAACAGGCAATAGGCAATAGGCAATAGGCAACAGGCAACAGGCAACAGGCAACAGGGAACGGGGAACAGGCAATAGGCAATAGGCAATAGGCAATAGATTTCCTGGAAAAGCGGTCTCTCATTAGACTGGAAACCGCTATAGAAGGTTGAGTGTTTGTTGTGGTCTTGAGGATTACAGAAAAAAGCGAATGTGGCCCCGATGTGAGATGACAGGAGGCGGGGTGAGGGGACTGTGCCAGTTGGCTAAAGCGACCGTGGAGGGCGATCGCCACTGGCCACCCTTGCGCTATACTCCAGGTTTTCATCTTGACCTTGGAGTTACCCTCGTTGGCGAGAGCAACTCCCTGGCAATTCAGGACATTCAAAACAGCGAAACCAAGACCAAATCAAGGGTTTCTCGTTGACACTCGTTACGTATTAACTGTCACGTCGTCACGTCTTCACTGTCACGTCTTCACTGTCACGTCTTCATGTTTACCGTCGCCATGTTGCATCGTTTTTCTGTTGTCTCCTTGTTGCTGTCTCCCCTGCTTGCGTTAACCGTTAGCCCCCTCTCCTATGCCACTCCCCCTCGGGAGGCCGATGTTAAACAAACCTGTGACCTCCTCGTTGCGGGTGGTGGACTCTCCGGGGCGGCCGCCGCCTATGAAGCCCTACAGTTAGGGAAAACAGTTTGTCTGACGGAAATTACCGACTGGGTCGGGGGGCAAATCTCGGCCCAGGGAACCTCGGCCCTCGATGAACGCGATACTCAACGCCGTCTCCTGTTCTATCCCCGAGGCTATCTGGCTCTACGCTCGGCCATTGAAGACCATTATGGAATGCTCAATCCCGGTGCGTGCTGGGTGAGTGAATCCTGTTTTATGCCCTATGACGGTCATAACCTCCTCTTTGAATTGCTCGAAGATGCGGCCAAGGAGGGACGGGGAACGTTGCACTGGTTCCCCAATACGGTCATTAAGGACCTCACCTATAACCCTGAAGGCAATCAAATCACCTCGGCCATCGCCATTCAGCATCAACCGCAAGCCGATGCCCCTCCCCTCAATAGTTTGCCGCTGTCGGCCACCATTGAAGATGCTTTCGGTTATGAGGACTCTGATCTATTCGAGAAAACGATTATCGAGTTTCGTGCAAAATCCCCCGATGCAACCCCCAATTCTCCTGATTGGTATGTGATTGATGCCACGGAAACTGGGGAGTTGATTGGCTTGACGGATGTCCCCCACCGTCTGGGGATTGACCCCCGCTCCTTCCTCGAACCCACCTCATCGAGTGAAACGGGAGACCCCTATTGCACCCAAGGTTTTACCTATACGTTCGCGATGGAAGCAACGGAAGAGCCGCAAGAGCATCAGCTTCCTGACTTTTATGAACAATATGAACCCTATTACAGTTATGAACTCGAACGTTTGGCGAACTTCACGCTTGTGTTTACCTATCGCCAAATCCACAGCATGAAACCCAAGGAACCTCGTCCGGGAAATGTCCGGGAGTACCCCATCTATCCGGGGGATATCTCGATGCAGAACTGGACTTGGGGCAATGATTACCGTCCGGGAACGGCGGAGGATAATCTGATTTATACCCGTGAGCAACTTCGGGACCGGGGACAGTTAGATCCCGGCGGCTGGTTGGGCGGGTTACGGACGGAAAGCCTACGCCGGGGTGAGGAGAACGCGATTGGCTATTTTTATTGGCTCGTGCAGGGAACGACGGATTCTCAGTTGGGGGAGGGAGTGAAGGAACCTCACCCCAATCATCGCTATTTGAGTGGTTTTGATTCCCCGATGGGAACGGCTCATGGTCTCTCGAAATATCCGTATATGCGGGAAGGACGGCGGATTATTGGTCGGCCGGGATTTGCTCATCCTGATGGCTTTACGGTTTGGGAAGTGGATATTACGATGGCGGATTTTCGGGATGAGTTTTATGAGAATACTCTGACTCCGGCGGCGTTACGGCATTTGTGGGCGGTGTTGTCGGGGGTCGATGCGGCGGGGATTGCGTCTCGGGAATTGTCTCGGGAGGAGGTGACACGGCGATCGCGGGCCACGCTCTTTCCCGATACGGTGGGGATTGGCCATTATGCGATCGATTTTCACCCCTGTATGGCATTGAGTCCCCCAGAAGCCCCTGGAAATTACGAGCGGCCTGGGGAACGACGGGGCCAAGGACGGGCCTTTCCCTTCCAAATTCCGCTACGGGCTTTGATTCCCCAACGCTTGGATAATCTCTTGGTGGCGGGTAAGAGTATCGCCACGAGTCACATTGCGGCGGCGGCCTATCGGGTTCACTCGTTTGAATGGTCGGCGGGTGCAGCGGCGGGAACGACGGCGGTGTTTGCGTTAGAGCAGGATCTCGCCCCCTATGAGTTGGTGGATAATCTCCCCTACCCGGAACCGCAGTTAGAAACTTTACAACGGCAACTCTCCAATCAGGGAAATCCGGTGATGTTCCCGGATACGTCAATTTTTAATAACACGTGGGATGAGTGGCGTTGAGCTGGTTATCTCGCTGGTTATCTCGAATGACTGACTTCGGCCGCCGAGAGGATTACGATAAACTAAATGTCTGAACAGTTATTCATAGGTTTGCCATGAGTACGTCGTCTGGTTGTGGCTGTCACGAGACAGCCAGTTCCCCGTCTCAGGATCAGGCTCATCGCTTCCCCTGGGGAGAGTTTGGACTCTTGGGAGTTGCGATCGCCTGGTTTGGGGTGGGCCTCGTCCTCTCGGTACGGGAGATGCTTCCCCTGTGGGGGGAATGGTTGTGGTTTATTCCCGCCTATCTCTGGGTGGGTTGGGGGGTGCTGACGACCGCCGGCCGACGACTGGTGAAGGGAAAGGCCCTCGATGAGAATTTCTTGATGGCTATTGCGACTGTCGGGGCGATCGCCATTGGGGAATTGCCCGAAGCCTTAGCGGTGATGCTGTTTTACCGCTTGGGGGAAGCCATCCAGGATCTGGCGGTCGATCGCTCTCGTGATTCGATTCGCGCCCTGTTGGCGATTCGCCCGGATCTCGCCAACCTGAAAACGGCGGCGGGCCTCGAACCGGTCCCCCCAGAGTCGGTGGCGGTGGGGGCAGAGATTCTTGTTAAACCGGGTGAGCGGGTTCCCCTTGATGGGGAGGTTCTCTCCGGGGAGAGTTATCTCGATACCTCGGCCTTAACAGGGGAATCCGTCCCGCGATCGGTGAAAGCTGGTGAGGGGGTGTTGGCGGGGTCGATTAACCAAACTGGGGCGTTGACGGTGCGGGTGACTCGTCCCTTTGGGGAATCGTCCCTGGTGCGGATTCTGGAATTAGTCGAACAGGCCCGCCAGCAGAAAGCCCCGACGGAGAAGTTTATTAGCCGGTTTGCGCGTCGCTATACGCCGATTGTGGTGGCCTTGGCGGTGGCGATCGCCTTGATTCCGCCTCTACTGGGAGGGAGTTTGACGCAATGGGGGTATCGGGCTTTGGTGTTGTTGGTGATCTCTTGCCCCTGTAGCTTAGTGGTGAGTATTCCTTTGGGCTATTTTGGAGGCATTGGCGGGGCAGCCAAACAAGGAATTTTGCTGAAAGGATCGGTGTTTCTCGATCGCCTTACCGACGTTTCTACCGTGGTCTTTGACAAAACTGGAACGCTCACCGAAGGCAGTTTTGAGGTGACTCAGGTTGAGGCGAACCCACCCTGGGATGAAGATACGCTTCTCCATTACAGTGCGATCGCCGAGTCCCAATCCACTCACCCCATCGCTCAATCCATTGGCCGGGCTTGGACTGGCCCCCTCGACTCCGACTTGTTGCAGACCGTTCAGGAATATCCCGGTCGGGGCTTACGGGCGACCTTGACAAATTCTAAAGTCTGTGATATAGACATCGGCAACGAACGGCTCTTCCAAGAGTTGGGCCTAACCCCTTTGCCGACGTCCCAAGGCTCAGGAACGCGGGTGCGGGTAGCCTTTGATGGGCAAGATGCGGGAACCATTGAGGTGGCCGATCGCCTACGAGACGATGCCCCCCAAGCGATTCAGGAGTTGCGAGATCAGGGCATCCAACGGATTATTTTGCTCACCGGAGACCATCAAACCGTGGCCCAAGCCGTCGGCGATCGCCTCGGTCTCGATGAGGTTTATAGCGAACTGCTCCCGGAAGACAAAGCCAAGCTCCTAGAGCGGTGGCTACGTGAGCCGAGAGGACCGGGAGCGGTGATTTTTGTAGGAGATGGCATTAACGACGCGCCAGCCCTAGCCCTAGCTGACGTAGGGGTAGCTATGGGGGGGTTAGGCTCCGATGCCGCCATTGAAACGGCGGATGTGGTGTTAATGGAGGATTCCCCGGCCAAACTGGTGCAGGCGATCGCCATCTCCCATCGCACTCGTGCCATTGTCTGGCAAAATATCATTCTGTCTCTTGCCGTCAAACTACTGGTGATTATCTTGGGAACCCTCGGTTTAGCTGGACTCTGGGAAGCCATCATCGCTGATGTTGGTGTGGCCCTGGTCGCGGTGGCCAATGCAACCCGAGCAGCGAAGGGATAAGGAGGCAAGAGGCAAGAGGCAAGAGGCAAGAGGCAA
>FSSI02000001.1:108580-168059 GCA_900149785.2 Phormidium lacuna HE10JO
AGGCAAGAGGCAAAAGGCAAGAGGCAAAAGGCAAGAGGGAGGTTCTCCCCTGTTCCCTGTTCCCTGTTCCCTATTCCCTGTTCCCTATTCCCTATTCCCTTCTTTATCCATCGAAATTGGCTTAGCATTGCCTCCAACTTGTTGGACAAAGAACTCTTCAAGGCTGCGACGGGAGGAATTGAGGCGTAGGAGTTTGCCGCCGAGGAGGTTGAGGCTGGCGAGGAAGTCGGGTAACTCGCCCTGAAGGGTTCCTTGCCAGTCACCTTTATCAAATTCGAGATCGGGGAGCCATTTCTGTAAGACCTCAGCCGTGCCGCCATGACCGTAGACACGATAGCGATCGCCGGTTCCGAGGAGTTCGTCAGGAGACCCAGTGCAACGGAGTTCGCCGTCACAGAGGATGGCCACGCGATCGCAAATCACCTCCACATCCGAGAGAATATGACTGTTGAAAAAAATGGTTTTGCCCTGGGATTTCAAAGACAGGATAATTTCGCGCATCTGATAGCGGCCGAGGGGATCGAGTCCTGACATCGGCTCATCGAGGAAGACCACTTCAGGATTACCCACCAGAGCCTGAGCCATGCCAACCCGTTGTAACATCCCCTTAGAATACTCCCGCAGAGGTTTGCGGCGGGCCGTCTTTTGGCCAATTCCCACCCAGTCGAGGAGTTGGCTAATCCGCCGCGAGCGATCGGGTTCGCCGAGGTTGAACAATCCCGCCATAAAGGTGAGAAATTCCCAGGCCGTGAGACTGTCGTAGAAATAGGGATTTTCCGGGAGATAGCCGACAAACTGACGCACCGCGCGATCGCCCAGAGGACGGCCCAACAACGTCCCACGACCCGACGTTGGACGAACAATCCCTAACAACATTTTCAGCAGCGTGGTTTTGCCGGCCCCATTGGGACCGAGTAAGCCAAAGGTTTGTCCTTGGGAAACGCTTAGGGAACACCGTTTGAGAGATGTCACCGTTTGGTTGAGCCAAAAGCCGGTGCGATAGCTTTTGGTTAGATCTACGGTTTCAACAACAAAGGGAGTCATAGGAGGAGGCAAGCGGCGATAGGCAAAAGGCAAGCTAACAAGAGGCAATAGGCAGAAGTTGCCCCTAGTCCCTCACAAGAGGGGAGACGTCTATTGGTTTGGATTGTAGAACATTCATACGACAAAACGGGAGCTGATCGGCGATCGGCTCCCGTTTTTTTCCTCACACACCACTACTCCGCCCTAAACCGCTAGAGTTCAGGGGTTTCGTAGCCTACCGAGGCAAGAACGCCATCGGGTCTGTTGCTCCTTGGCCGGGACGGTGAATCTCGAAATGGAGGTGGGGACCGGTACTAAAGCCGGTGCTGCCCATTTCGGCGATTTGTTGTCCTTGAGCCACGTTTTCCCCTTCACTCACCAAATTACGGTTGTTGTGAGCATACAGGGTCAAACTGCCGTCAGGATGGGTGATTTCCACTAAGTTACCGTAGCCACCGGAGTTCCAACGGGAATAGGTGACGGTTCCGGGAGCAGCTGCCACGATGGGAGTTCCGACGGGACCGGCAACGTCAATGCCTCGGTGCATCCGACCCCAACGCCAGCCGTAGCCAGAGGTGAACACACCCTGAGCGGGCCAGATGTAGCCGTCGAAGACTTCTGCGGCTTGTTGTTGGGGTTTGGGAAGATACGCGCCGGAGGAGGGCAAGCTCGGGATTTCCGGGGACACAGAACGCGGCTCCATGATGGGGGCGTAGTTTTGCGATCCCATCGGTGCGACCGCTACCTTGTCCTCGTCATCCGTTGAGGTGCTGGCTAACTCGGTGTCGGTAGAACGAGCTTCGGAGGCTTGTCGTTCGGCTGCGTGAACTGAGGCTACCTGTTCGCGATCGAATTGGGGGTTGTTGTGTTCGCGGACGGTTCCGAGACTGCGATCGCTGTCATCGACATAAGTCACAGCGTCCGCAGTTTCCGTCTGACCCGAGTTGGGGGCAGGTTGTGAGTTGCCTTCGCTACGACGAACCCGGTTTCTCAGACGAGAAATATCTGCCCGCAGATTTTCGTTAGCGACTTCAGTTGCGATTTCAGGACCGTCAACTGTTGATTCTGTCCCAACGGCGACAAGGTTGGTGTCCGGGTTGGTTTCGGGGTTGGTGTTGGCGTCAGTGGCTTGAGTATCAGTGGCTTGAGTATCAGTGGCTTGAGTATCAGTGGCTTCAAGATCCGTATTTGGAGCCAGAGCCACGTCATTGGACTCATCTCTCGCCGTCGGGATGGCTAAATCCAACCGTTGTTTCTTAGGCGGTGCTGCGGCTACACGAGATGTTTGTCCACCGAAGACTTCAACGGGAGCCGATCGCCGAGCCACTCGTTTAGGAATGTTGAGACGTTGTCCGGCGGTAATTTCGTTGGGATTGTCGAGATTGTTGGCGCGAGCAATCTCATCAATGCTGGTGTCATGTTCGTTAGCCAAGCTGATTAGGGTTTCCCCTGGACGAACCTCATGAGGTTCGACGGCTTGGACGGTTTCAGGTTCGCGCTCTAGGAAGGAACGATTGAGGCGAATGCCGGATTCCTCGGTGTTGAGGCGGTCGGAGTTCAGGGCGCTCAGGGTGGGGGTTCGAGAGAGGGATGTCTCGCTGTCTGTGGCGCTGTCTATGGCGCTGTCTATGGCGCTGTCTATGGCGCTGTCTGTGGCGCTCTGCGTGACCCGATCGGGTGAACCCAAGATGGGGGCCTCAACTGTGGATGTAGCGCTAGGCTGTTTATCTGGGTTCAGACCGCCGACTCCGGTGTAACTCGATAGGCTCTCGGGTTGACCTTCAGAAGCCGTTTCACGAGCCGTCAGTCGTGAGAGCTTGTCGTGGGTGTTTACTACGCTCAACGGGGCGGTAGAACGGCTACGGGCCGCGATATTGTTGTTTCGAGTCTCATTGCCCAGAGTCTCATTGCCCAGAGTCTCATTGCCCAGAGTTTCATCACTCAGGTTAGAGCTAGAGTCAGCGGGTGTTGTGGATGTGATCTGGGTGGGTTGGCGATCGCGATCGTCCACTTCAGCCACGGCGGGAGAGGGTTCTGGGGCGATGATCTCCCGAGGGGGATAAACCATAGTATCGGTGACAGGGATTCTCAGAACTTCACCGATTTCGAGAGGCGTTTCGATCGAGGGTAAGCCGTTGGCCGTTGCGATCGCCCCGGCTGTCACCTCATAAGCATTGGCGATACGCCATAGGGTGTGACCACTTTGAACTACATGAGTCACATGCTCTTGAACTGGCTCCTGAGCCACGGGGGCTTGGGAGGTGTTATGGGAAGTAGTGTCAGAATTCGTATAGCTTACGGGGGTTTCAGCCGCCGTTAGATCAACTTTTTCAAGCTGATTTTCAGGGATGACCGCCGTTTTGTCGAGAGTGGGCGGCATCAGGGTTGGAGCAGATTTGACGACGGGTTCAGCGGCAACCGCAGCGTCATCAGCTAAACCGACAGCCGAGGCTCCCATCGAAATGGCAAGACCAAGGACGGCAGCTGAGGTTCTAACCCGCCGATGTTGTTCCGGTACCGAGGCACGGAAGGGATCAGATCCGAGATGAGCTTGTAGCTCGTTCAAGGAAGCGGGGGGGTTGTGATGTGGGAACGCTCGTTTCAAGAACGACCTCCTAGACAATAAGCGTGTGAGTTACAGTCGGTCGGGGGTGCGACCTTGGAAAGCAGACAGTGATCGCGATCACGTTAAATTTGCGATTCAGGTCACTGACGGCAGAGATGCTTAGGACAGGTTACCCCGATTTTCCAATTTACACAAGGTTACAAAGCTGTAAACCTTGTCCAGAGGTGATTTCGAGCCGTGAGACTAGCCCAGCGATGCTGCTTTGACTCAGGGATTTGGGTCATGTTCGGCGATATTCGTCTCAACCAGACTCTTTGGTTGAATGTCCTTGAACCCATAGGATGGCCTGTTAAAGCGTATCGACGAAACTTTAAGCCGAATTTGGTCACAACGGCAACTGGTCTTTGACGGACTCCGATGCTGTTGTTAACGATAATTATTTTGTTTTTTGTAATCAATAAAACTCTCTAAGCTCTTACTGTTAGGGGATTCAAGCTAATAAACTATGTAATTTGTGTTGAACAAAATAGCGATCGCAACCCCGAACAACTGCGATCGCTTTAACAATAGAAATTTCTTATCATTGCCACAAGGGCGAGAATGCCCCGCCCCTGGGGGTTTGACCCTCCTAGGGGGTTTCACCCCTCGGGGCGCTGAGGGTTCCCAGTTGACGCAAACATTCAAACAGCCCTAAAGCCGCACTGACGGAGAGGTTTAGGCTACGTACCCGAGATTCAAACATAGGAATATGAACAGTCTCTTCACATTCAGCGAGAGTGTCATCAGAGAGGCCTTCAGTTTCACTACCAAACAACAACCAATCATCATCCCGAAAGGCGAATTCTGTATAAGAACAACGGCCACGAGTACTAAATCCAATCCAGCGGCCCGATTGACGGCGGCTGTGGTTGCGGAATTGCGGCAACGAATCATGGATCGTCCAGTTCACATATTGCCAATAATCGAGGCCGGCCCGCTTGAGGTAGCGATCGCTCATCTCAAATCCGAGAGGCGCCACGAGATGAAGAGGGGTTCGGGTGGCCGCACAAGTCCGAGCAATATTGCCCGTATTCGGGGGAATTTGCGGGTTAACCAGAACCATTTGGGGGATAGGGCTAGATAACGTCAAGAGTCTACCAAATTAAACAGCATTTTCTGGGATTTTACGCGATCATCTCCCATCAGCCTAGGCGATCGCCGGCACAACTCCCGGTTAAAACCCAGGAGTTGGCCCCGTTCCATCGATAGGTTTTGCTAATCGCCAATTCCTGAAGCCGAAAATTGATGATTCAGCCCGCAAAATCGCAAAAATCAGGCCGCCATCAGGCTACATAACTGATCTTCGAGATCCTGTTCGCGGGCGATCGCTCCCTCAATCTCGCGCATCATCTGTTCACGAGGAGACGAACCCTGTTCGCAGGCCCGTCGCCATTGCTGGGCCGGGTTTCCCTCTCGCAAAATCCGCTGAACCGGGGAGAGGAAGCAACGAATCCCCTTAGACTTAGCCAGAGGCAGGATCTCAGCATACAACTCCTCGATCCAATCCCGAGCCAGGATTTCTCGTCCATCTTGCCAATGGCGTAATGTGGCATCGAGGCTATCTTTGGCGGCGGCCTGCTCATTGGCCATGGTGAGGGCCAGCAAGTCCTCACTGCGGTGGCTGGCCGGGAGCGTACTGCGTTCTAAGGGGTCGAGACTGGGATCGAGTAGGGTTTGCCAAATTCGCGCCTCTAGGAAGGCCATCACCGCCAGCAGGTCGATGGGGTCAACAATCAGATCGCAAATTCGCAGTTCTAGGCGATTCAGATTATAGGGACGGCGATCGCCGTTGGGACGCACTGAAATCCAAAGATGACGCACATTCTGCATCGTTCCCAGGTTTAACTGCTCTTGGGTCCAGTTGATGAAATGACCGTGACTCTCAAACAGGGGAACCGTTTGCGGAACTTGGGGAAACACAGACCAGCGGGTGGAGTCGTAGCCAGTGATTTCCCCATCGAGGAAGGGAGACGACGCACTCAAGGCCAGATAAAGAGGTGCTTCAACGCGAATCAGTCGCGCGGCCCGCATCAAGGCTTCCGGGTCACTGATACCGACGTTGATATGGACGCTGGCGGTGACCACTTTGGACCCGTAAGACTGCTCGATGTAGTCGTGGTAGGGGTTACCGGGGTCAGAGCGGAAGAAGCGGCGACTATCTCCGAGAGAGAGAGTACTTCCGGGAATGAGGGTGTAATCGCCGAGGGTTTTGAGATAGTGACGCAACTGTTGTCGAGGTCGCACTAAATCACAGAGTAAAATATCGTAATCGCAAAAGGGAGCCGTGGTGTACTCCACATTACGCGAGTCCGGTTCTCGGGAGAAGCGATCGAGATCGGCGACAATTCGATCAGACAGTCCCACAATGTCACCGGTGGGTGTTCCGGTGTACATTTCCACTTCAAAACCTTTGGATAAGAGCATGTGTTGTTCTGCCTGAAACGAGTGCGACATCGAAGAGCAATCTCTATGACGTGGTGGCGATCGCCCACAAGCGAGCCACTCACCAAGGATTGAGCTTGTTGGCATTTTATCAAAGATGGCTCGATGACGGTGACGGAGTTGACGGTTCCCTGGGATTCTGTCTGGCTTGGGCTGGGCGGTTGGGGTACACTGATCCCATCCTCCCCGTCCGAGTTGGACGAGTCCCGCGTTAGGTTTCACGTTATGGAAACAAAAGAACTCAAACTATTACTTCAGTTACTTGGCTGTTCTGACTATCGGGGCAAAATGGCAGCGGTTAAGCCAACGAGCGGCACAAAAGTGAGTGAAACTCAACGATTCTGTCGTAAATTAGCCGATCGCGAGTTAGTGACACTCCACGAAGAGATTAAGAAATTCAAAATTAGTCCAGCCGGTAAAACACTCCTGAACGCTGATCTTGAAAATCTGCCCTTATCTGACGCTGAATTAACGGTGTTACAGGTGGCCGCTAAAGGTCCCTCAACTCCGGGAGATACGAAACTTCCCGCGAATCAACGTCAGTCAGTTCTTCTGAGTTTGTGCGATCGCGGACTTTTGAGGGCGATCGAACGCAAAATTGTTGAAGTGAGTCTTTCGGCACGGGGTAAAGAATTTCTGCGCGATGATTACTTTGATGCTAATGCCAGGCGCAATCTACAACTTAACGCCCAACTGTTAACCAATTATGTCCAATTTATGCGGACATGGATCAACTCAGCCCCCGCTCCAAAATCTACCACAACTCCCGCTCCGAAATCTACCACAACTCCCGCTCCAAATCCCACTCCAAAAGCAAAACCCAGCGACAGCGAACTCATCGAGATTATCCGCAAAATTGACGCTCGCCTTCCCACCAATAACTACACACCGATTTATCACCTTCGCGCCGAAGTTCAGCCCCCCATGACTCGTGACGAACTTGATCAAGCTCTATTTCGTCTCATTGAAGACGACAAAATTCAACTGAGTTCTCTCCAAGAGGGAATGGATTATACCGATGAACAATTTGCCGCAGGAATCCCGCAAGAATTTAGTAGTCCTTTATTCTTTATTATTGTCAATTAATTGACAATTAATTGACAATTAAATCCCGCCAACTGGATAACATTTTTGCAAATAGGGTTTGCTAACTCCTTTTAACTTCAAATCAACCTAAACTATCGAGTCTCTGTCATGGCTGACATCATAACGCTGCTCAAACAAAACTATAACCCCTTTGACTTAACCACAGCGAGAAGTGGCAATTTTTGGCTAGAACAACAATCTGCAAATCTTACCGTAGAGTCCATTCACCAGGAGCAACTGAGGGAGATTATCCAAATTATCGAAGAGGTGCAACTGAACCATATCACCCGAACTATCTTATTAAAAGGAGATTTAGCTTCAGGAAAAAGCTATTTTCTCGGTCGTCTGAAGAAACAGGTTAATCAAAAAGCCTTATTTGCTTACATCGGAAGCTGGTCAGATAATAGCTATATTTGGCGACATATTTTGCGTCAAACCGTTGATAGTCTGATGCAAACTCCCGAAGATGAAAGCCAATCCCAATTTCTGCTGTGGCTCAATAGTTTGTCAGCCTTTCAGGACAAAAGTCTCATCAAAAGGATATTAGGCGAAAAAACCATCTTTGTCCAAAATTTCAAGAGTAGCTATCCGACGGGAATTTATCAAGCCAAAAATTTCTTTAGTGCTTTGTATCATGCGACACAGCCAGAAGACTATATTACGGCTTGCGATTGGTTGCGAGGAGAAGATTTAGATACCAGTGATTTAAACAGACTGGGAATCCGTAAATCATTATCGAGCGAGGAAGATGCGAAAAACATCCTCATGAACCTGGGACGAGTGTCCGCTCAAGCTCAATATCCCATTGTTTTGTGTTTTGATCAAGTCGATCAAGCCTGTCTTAAGGAAAATGGACTTCCAGCATTGTTGGGAGTGAATACAACAATTCATAATGAAAAACTCAAAAATTTTGTCATCATTCTTAGTCTAATTCAGAGTACTTGGGAAAATAAAGTTTCTAAACAACTTCTGGCTGACCGCGACCGAATTGATCGAACAGTTCAACTTGATAAAATCACCATAGATCAAGCGGAAGAAATTTGGCAAAAGCGTCTCCATCCTTTACATGAACAAGCCAACCCCAAACCGAATTCTGACATTTATCCCTTGACGCGAGATCAGTTAAAGAAACAGGCGTTAGGCGGACGAACGGTTCCTCGCGCGGTTATTCAATTGGGTCATAAACTGATTCAACAACTTAAAGGACATGGGGATATCAAAGCCGACGATAGCTTTGCACTGGTTTGGGACAAGGAATTTAAGAAAACTCAGGGAAAAGTCGAACGTATCCGTCAGCAATCCTCCAGTGAATTGGCTCAGTACTTGTCTGATGTCTTAGGGAATTTGGGAGTTCCTGATGTGGCTTATAAATATCTGGAAGGGTCAAAGTATTCAAATTATTCCTTGAGCTTTATTCATCCTAAATCTTCTCAAAAAATCGGGGTTTTGTGGAATGAAGACCCCAATATGAGAAGTTTCTTTTACAGTATGTCGGCTTGTGAGAAAGTGGTGAAAGCCGGAGACTGCGATCGCCTCATCTTCATTCGTCACGAACCCTTTGGTAGCAAGAAGAATAAAGGCTATAAGCTATTCGAGAAGCTATTTACCAGCAACCCCCACCGTCATATCTGTCCCCATCTTGACTCAATTCACTATCTAGTGACCTATCATCGGCTACTCAATGCTGCCACCTCAGGGGAATTAGTGGTCGGCTACGATTCACCGAACCCTGATCGCCTCAAGGAATTGGTGAAGCAAAGCGGCGTGTTGGAACAATGTCAGCTTTTGAAAAACTTAGGTATTCTTGACGGCTCAGCCGAAACTTCAGGGACATCACCGAAACCTGACCCTTCACTGGATAACAAAGATGTAAAAGTTCGTGAGTTTTTGATGAAGCAGATTAAAAGTCAAGGATTATTGGGAGCCGAGGTCTTAATTAACTCGACCTTGGCGGAATTTGATGGGATTGACCTGAAAGATGTAGTCAAAGAGCTAAAAGCATTGGAACGCGAGAACTACATCCGCATGATTGGCGACAAGAAGAATATCAACGATCAGTCAGTGTTCCGAGTTCCCGAAGACCAACGCCAAGCCTCTTAACCTCCCCCTTGCACATCCTTCGACAGCCAAACTCGTGTACCTTCACCAAGCCGATGATATCGAGGCCGCGATTACTCGTCTCTCTCGCGCCTCCCAACTCTGGATTGACACAGAAACCGCCGACTGGTGGACAAAATCCCCGAAATTATCGCTAATTCAAGTGAGTGACGATGGGAGCGATCGCCGTGGCGACTCAGTCTATATCCTCGATGTCCTCCAACACCCCGATTCCAGCCGCCTCTTCATCGAGCGGATTATGGTCAATCCCGAGATCGAGAAAATCTTTCACAACGCCGTCTATGATGTGAAATTTCTAGGAAAGTCCAACGCGCAAAACATTACCTGCACCCTTAAACTAGCGCGAAAGCTAGGAAAACAACGGCTGGGAGTCTCCAATCTGCAACTGAAAACCCTAGCCGCCGAACTGTGCCAGTTTTCCGATATTGACCGCGACTCCCAAGGTAGCAATTGGGGCCAACGACCCCTAAAGCCACGACAACTGCACTACGCTAAACTTGATGTGGTGTATCTGGCCCAAGTTCATCGCCATCTGTTGACTCATCTTGGCCAGTCTGATACACCGCCTGAGAGCCTAGAGGAGCGGTCATCTGTGAGTTCTAACCCGAATTTTACGGCCCCAAATTTTACGGCCACTGATGTTCGTGTGGCGAAAGAATGTCCCCGTCTGTTCTATTTGGGTCATCACTCGAAGTGTCGTACTGTTTTTATTCCCCAAGAGACCCAAGTTTCGGGTGTGGGAAACGACTTTCACCGCTTAGCACAGGAATTTGTTAAATTGGCAGCGGCGGACTCTCGCTTCAGTCAACGGCTGACGCCTCGGAGTGAACAGCTTGAGGTTGAGCAACTGTCCCAGGATATGCAGCAACTGTTTTACGACCGTTGTTTCTATCCTTATCTCATGCAGATGATTAGCAAAAATCCTGATTCTGCTCAACGGTTGGAACAGATTTGGCAAGGCTTGCAACGCTTAATTTATCACTACGCCGAATTACTCAAACGCAATCACCAGAATTTTTATCCTAAGGACATTATTGCCAAAACCTTTATTGGTAGTGAGTTACTGCGGAAACGGTCTTATCAACTGGCCAATGGTGAGGAGCAGACGGTCTCGGGACAGTTCGATAACTTAGTCTATGACGGCGATCGCCGGCGCCTATGTGTTGTCGAGTACAAAACCTATCAACCGGCTGATCCCTCCGCACAACTGATGCAAGTGGCCCTCTACGCCGATCTGGTTCACCACAAACGCCAGGAACCGGTCGATGCGGCGGTCTATTGCGTCTTTCCGGAGTTTCAAGTCTATTTCTATGACTGGGACGAGTTGCGATCGATGCGTGACATGGCCTTACTTCCCCATCTGCAACAGATGCAGGATTGGCTCAGTTGGCAACAAGATACCCCCAACCCCCCACCAAAAACCTACGAAGAGCGCCTCTGTCCCCTCTGTCCGCAACAAAACACCTGTCAAACGTTCTTTTTAGGCGCAGAAGATGCAACCCCTGTTCAAGCGCCGTCTATTGCGCCAAAGCCAACTCCAGACCCCCCAGTTAGGGTTACGCCCAATCCTACACCAACCCCTACACCAACCCCTACACCAACCCCTACACCAACCCCGCCAACCATCGCCAAATACGATCTAGAAGAAGGGAAAAAACTTGGTCAGCAACTGACGGACGTGTTCAACGCCTTTGGGGTGGAAGTGACCTATGAAGGGGCCGCCATTGGTCCGTCGTTTATTCGGGTTCGCCTGAAACCCAAGTTGGGGGTTAAGGTGTCGTCGCTGTTGCGGCTGTCGGATGATTTACAGGTCCAACTGGGGATTTCTGTTCCGCCGATGATTTCTCCTCAGGCGGGATTTGTCAGTGTCGATCTTCCCCGGAATCCGGCTCAGATTGCTCTATTTGAGCAGTATCTTACACCGCAATCGTTGCCGGTGACGGCCCCAGTGCGGGTGGCCATTGGCGTTAACTTGGAAAATCAACTCGTCGAAGCCGACCTCTCGGACCCTAATACCTGTCATTTCTTGGTGGGGGGAACGACGGGAAGCGGTAAGAGTGAGTTTTTACGAGCTTTGTTGCTGAGTTTAACGCAACGGCGATCGCCGGACCATCTCAAATTGGCCCTAGTCGATCCGAAACGGGTGACGTTTCCGGAGTTTGAGAACATTCCCTGGCTATTGTCGCCGATTGTCAAAGACAGCGATCGCGCGATCGCTCTGATGGAAGATCTCGTCCTGGACATGGAATCTCGTTACCGAGCTTTTGAAGCCAACCGCTGTAACGATCTCCCCACCTACAATCAACACTGTTTAGAACGTAATAAACCCATCAAACCGCCGATTATTTGCCTCTTTGATGAGTACGCTGATTTCATGGCCGAAAAAGAGGTCGCTAAAGTTTTAGAACTCTCCATTAAACGGCTCGGAGCCATGGCGCGAGCCGCTGGAATCCACCTCATCATCGCCACACAACGGCCTGAAGCCAAAGTGGTCACCCCTCTGATTCGCTCGAATCTTCCGGGACGCATTGCCCTAAAAACGGCTAGTGACGCCGATTCAAGTATTATTTTAGGGGGCAAACAGGGCCAGGCTCAAAATTTGTTGGGGAAAGGGGATCTTCTCTATTATGGTGGGTCGAAATTACAACGGTTGCAAAGTCTTTTTGCGCCTAAAATTGAGTTTTCCAAACAGTAAACATCCTAAATAATTAACTTAAGATTCATGATTGATCGTGCCATTTTGGGTATCTTGCGGCATAAAAAAGCTGCCAGAACGCAGATGTAAATCCCGTTGTGGGAAGGGAATTTCGATCGCCCGCCGTTTCAACTGATCATGAATGCCAAAATAAAGATCACTGCTGAGAATCTGCTGCTGACTGGGATCGCCACACCACACTAACAACTGAAAGTCCAGAGAACTGTCACCAAAGCCTTTAAAGAGAATGCGAGGCGGCGGAATCCGTAACACCTGGGGATGATCTTGAGCCGCTTCTAATAAGGCTTCCTTGACATCTTCTAAATTAGAGCCATAGGCCACGCCAACGGGTAGCCGCAAGCGAGACACTGGGTTATCGTGACTCCAGTTAATCACCTCAGACTCTAGGAAGCGAGAGTTGGGAACAATAATCGAGACGCGATCGAGAGTCCGAATGAGGGTACTGCGGCTACCAATCCGTTCAACGGTTCCCATCGAGTCTCCCACCTCGACAAAATCTCCGACCTGAATCGGACGTTCAAACAGTAAGACTAACCCGCTACCGAGGTTTTTCGCGATATCTTGTAAGCCGAAACCAATCCCCACACTCAACGCACCGGCGAGAATCGTCAGGGAACTAATATCCAATCCCCAGAGATTGAAAATTACGACCGTTCCGATGACCATCAGCATATATTTAATCGCTGTGGCGATCGCATCCTGAGCCGAACGATTCAACCGCGATACTGCCAACACTCGCACTCGCAACAGTTGACTGAGCCGGTTTGCACCCACCACCAACCCCAGCAAAAAAGCAATTAAAATTAAGATATCAACCAACGAATAGGTATTCGCATCCAGGGGCAAAATTGGTGCTGTAATACTATTCGTAATAATTTGTCGTAGCTGATAACTCCATTGACGGGTGGTGGGAAACAAATCACTGACATAAAAAATCGTGACGCTCCACAAGATAATCCGACTGAGCCAGACAATCAGACCTCGCCAGGCTTCTAAAAGGCGTGTATCGGGATAGACCCCACAGAAATAGAGTGAGAGACGGTGAATCCCCCAATGTAAAACACCAGCCAGACTCACCACCAGAATGACTTGCAGGATAGCCCGTTGCAAAAACGTATCACTGCGTTCTTGGTGAGCCTGACGTAACACCTCACGAATTTGCCCGGCCCATATTTCCGCCTGTTCCCTGGGATTGACCCCCGACCCCAGGCTGGCATCGCTTTTGGTAACCGTAATGAGATGCGCCCCATCGATGAGTAAGGTGGGTAAATCATTACGCATGACTACCTCAATGCGTTCAAGTCCGGGGGATTCAGCGGCTTCTTGTAACTTGTCATTCATCAAGGCGGCCCGTTCTTCGGCCGGAAACTGAGCCGTATCGGCCATTTCAAACAGGTAAATGCCATCGATAATCACTCTGGCACTTTCGGTTTCTGGGTCTAAGGTGGGCCGAGGTGAGACGGTTTCGGGAACGACCACCTCAGCGGGGGTATCACTGAAGTCATTGGCGATGTCTGAGAGGGAACGGGGGGCCTCATCGGGTTGAGCCATGGCCGCGCTTCCCCAGATGAGTAAGACCGTGCCTAGGGCTAATATGATGTTGGCTAGGGCCTGCCGAGACAGTTTGATCACGTTTTTGGGTTCCCCTTGTCTGAGCTTCTAAGATGAACTAATCCTGAGCAAAATTGGGCGATTTTGACGCGATCGCCGCTGAATTTGCCTCTATCTCCCACATGACAGATGTCCACTGAGGTTCAAGATGAAGGGAGTCACCATTTTGACTGTCACAAATATCACTTGT
The DNA here is from genome assembly GCA_900149785.2 of Phormidium lacuna HE10JO. Classification (GTDB taxonomy): domain Bacteria; phylum Cyanobacteriota; class Cyanobacteriia; order Cyanobacteriales; family Geitlerinemataceae; genus Sodalinema; species Sodalinema lacuna_A. The sequence goes on from FSSI02000001.1 coordinate 122,372, forward strand.
CGTTTTAAGTGAATCGACTAGAATGGGTCTTAGTTTAAGTGGTGTGAAGGCGACTCCTCTGACGGAACTCAGCGGCTTATGGTTCGTCTGAGTTAACCAATGGTTCTCAACTGTACGCTGCTAGGATAACCTAATCGGTGATTAGGTTGCCTAGCTTTTTTTTCGGCCCCAAGTTCGGCTCATCCGGATTCGAGGGCGATCGCCCCAAAAACGTCCCAAGAACGCCCCAAGAACGTCCTAAAAACGTCCCAAGAACGCCCCAAAAACGCCCCAAACGTCATCGTCGCTTGGCTTCACTGCGATAGCGAACAAACTCAGCGACAAAGGCCAAAATCCCAGAAAAGCTAATCAAAATTGCACTCAGCGCATTAACATCGGGTTTGACCCCAGTACGGATACGACTAAAAATTTCCATCGGTAACGTCGTCGCCCCGGCCCCGGCGGTGAAACTGGCAATCAGAAAATCATCCATACTCAGAACAAAAGCCAGCAGACAGCCTGAGACAATTCCCGGCATCAGTTGTGGCAATAACACCTGAAAAAAGGCCTGGACGGGAGTGGCCCCCAAATCTAACGCCGCTTCCTCCAAATTACGATCCAAATCCGCCAAACGAGTCGAGACGACAATGGCAATATAGGCCAAACAGAAGACAATATGCGCCGCCACAATCGTCCATAAACTCAGGGAAAAACCAACAGCCGCCAAAAACACCAACGTCGCGACAGCAATAGCGATATCGGGGATAATCAGCGGTAAATAGGAAATTCCCAAATACAGTTGACGACCCGGAAAGCGATAGCGAGCCAGCCCCACGGCCATCAGCGTTCCCAACACTGCCGAAATGGCCACCGCCGAGATGGCCACCGTTAAGCTATTGCGTAAGGCGGCAAAAATTCGCGCGTCGGACAGTAAATACTCATACCACTGCCAGGTAAACCCCTCCCACGTGGCACTATAAGCCGACTCATTAAAGCTATAAACGACTAACACCAAAATGGGGAGATACATAAACACAAACATCAGCCCCACAAACACGGATTGCCAAGACAAACGCGGTTTAAACGAAGAATGTGCCATATCTAGGGGGAAATCAGGGGAGTCGGGGTGGTCGAGATCCGGTTGAGGAGTAGGAGCCGTTTCAGTCATGGAGGGTTGGAGACAGAGTACATCTCGATTAACGTTGAGTTGCAGAGGAGTCGCCATATTTGAGTAATAGAGCGATCGCCACACTCACGGCAAAAATTAACACCATACTTAAGGCCGAGCCAAATCCCCAGTTCGGTGTTTGTCCCAAGAATTGGTTATAAATCAAACGGGCCACTGTCATACTTGAGGCCCCTCCGAGGAGTTCAGGATCGATAAAATCCCCCAAACTGGTGATAAACACCAATAATGACCCGGCGGCAATTCCCGGTAAGGCTTGAGGGACTGTAATTTTCCAAAAGGTTTGTAGCGGGGTGGCCCCCAAATCGGCTGAGGCTTCTAAGAGTTGGCGATCGAGTTTTTCTAGGGATGAATAGAGAATTAAGACCATATAGGGCAAAAAACTATAACTCATGCCCACCAACACCGCCGCCGGTCGATTGAGAATATCCAACGCCGGAATCCCGACGATTCCCAACAGCGAGTTCAGCACGCCGGTCGGTCGGAGAATGGCAATCCAGGCATAGGTTCGTAACAACGACGATGTCCATAGCGGTAACACAAAGCCAAGCAGCAGCAAGTTACGCCAACGTTGAGGGGCTAACAGGGCAATCCAATAGGCTACCGGAAAGCCCAATAATAAACACAGGAGCGTGGTGCCAATCGCCAACTTGAGCGATCGCAGCACCACCCCCAAATTCGCCGGCTCCAACGCTCGTAAATAGTTCTCAATCCCCGACGGAATCACCACATCCCCCGGTCGGATATTGGGAACCAGACTCAACTGAAAAATCACTAACGTGGGCAAGACCAGCAACAACAGCAACCATAATCCAGCCGGAGCCAATAATCCTGTCACGCCCAACCAGCGAGTTCCCCAGGATAACTCAGAGTTTGGGGACGAGGAGGTCTCAGAGGGAGGAGGAGAAACAGACACGGCATTTTTGAAACTAAAAGGGCAAGGACAAGGGCAAGGACAAGGCGTTAACCGCTGGTCAATCGCGTCCAATAGCGATTATAAAGTTCCCCAACATCCGGGGGAATCGGTTGTAAACTTTCGGATTTTTCCAAAGCAGAGTCCGGTGGATAAAGGCTCGTATTGGTTTGGATAGACTTAGGTAACTGGGCGAATGCCGCTTTATTGGGCGTGGCAAAACTGAGGCGTTCCCCAATCCGTGCTGCCACTTCAGGACGCTGCATAAAGTTAATCCAAGCATAGGCTGCATCCACATTCGGTGCTGTGCGAGGAATCACCAGGGTATCAGTCCAAATCGAGGAGCCGCTACTCGGGAGAACATAGGCTAAATCAGGATCTTCCTGAATCACCTCATTGGCATCGGAGGAGAAGCACATCGCAATCTTCAAATCACCGCTGAGAATTTGCGGTCGCCAGGCATCGGAATCAAAAGCGGCGATAGTGGGTCGCAGTTCCACGAGCTTGTTGTACGCGGCCCGAATTTCTTGGGGATTGGTGCTGTTGTAGGAATAGCCCAACATCCGCAGCGTGGCCCCAAAGACCTCCCGAGGGTCATTCAGCAGCGTGGCGCGACGCGTTAGACGTTGCTGATTGTCCCAAAGATAAGTCCAATCCTCCGGAAAGGGGTTAAGAACCGTGGTGTTGAAAACCAGGCCCGTCGTCCCCCAACTCATGGGAATACTATGGCGATTATTCGGGTCGTAACTGGGGCTTTCAAAACTCGGAAAGAGGGTATCGAGGCCAGCGATGCGATCGTGATCAAGTTCGAGCAGCAGTTGTTCATCCACCATGCGCCGCACCATGTAATCAGAGGGATAAATGAGACTATACGCCCCCCCGGCCCCCGCTTGCAGTTTCGCCAACATTTCTTCATTGGAGGAGAAAACATCGGCGATAACACGGATGGCGGTTTCTTGGTAAAAGGCTTCAATTAGCTCGCGATCGGTGTAGCCGGCCCAAGTATAGATATAGAGGATATCGTCCGCTGTTTGTACGGTCGATCGCACATTGGCCAAGGTCCAGCCGCAACCGGACAGGGCCAACCCTGATAGGGCAGCGGTTGAGAGAGTCAGAAACTGGCGGCGGCGCATAGACCGCGTAGGCGGTGAGGGGGGATGAATCACAGATCGCAGGTGTTCAGGTCAGCGAGATGGGACATTGACAAACCAGTCAGACAAACGCGGCTCCCCAGAGCCATTCGTTGGCTATCGTACCCTGTTCTGGTCCGATCCTGACCCCTAGGATACCCCTAGGCCGCCAAAACAATGCCTTGATGGGGCAACCAGGATAAGTAAACCGGAGAATTGGGGCTAGGTAGGTCTTCGGGGCGGCTGGCTTGGCGCAGGGTCACGAGATCTCCTGAGTCGAGGCCAATGACGCAGTGGGTATGGGTCCCTAGATACATGGCCGTCTGAAGGTGACCTCGATAGAGGTTTTGGGCCGAGTCTGGGGGAGTCCCATGAAGTTGGATATTTTCGGGCCGAATACTGACGACGGCGTGATGACTGAGGCGTTCTTCCTCGGGCGATCGCGCCACCACCAGTTTCAAACCCGAATGGCTACGCACCACGACAGTTTCAGCGTCCTGATGTTCGACGGTTCCTTCAAATAGATTGGTTTCCCCGATAAAGTCGGCCACAAATGGGGTGCGGGGTCGTTGATAAATCTCCGTCGGAGAACCGATTTGCTCAATTTTGCCATCTTTCATCACGGCGATGCGATCGGACATCGATAAGGCCTCTTCTTGGTCATGGGTGACGGTGACAAAGGTTAAGCCTAAATTACGGTGCAGATTGGATAACTCCATCTGCATTTCTTTACGGAGTTTAAGATCTAAGGCCCCCAGGGGTTCGTCGAGCAGTAACACCGCTGGATGATTGGCAATGGCCCGGGCCAGGGCAATTCGTTGCCGTTGTCCACCAGATAACTGTTTGGGGTAGCGGTTGGCGAAGGCTTCCATCTTCACCAACTGCAACATCTCCTCGACACGCTGCTGAATTTCACTGCGGCCAATTCGTTTGAGTTTCAGGCCAAAGGCGATGTTCTCCCAAACGCTCATATGGTCGAAGAGGGCATAATTCTGAAAGACGGTATTGACCGGTCGTTCATTGGGGGGAACTTGGGTCATGGAGCGACCACCGATGAGAATTTCTCCGGCTGAAGGGGTTTCAAAGCCAGCAATCAGTCGTAAGGTGGTGGTTTTACCACACCCCGATGGTCCGAGAATACTAAAAAACTCGCCTCGGCGAATCTGAACTTCAACGCCGCGCACGGCAGTTTCGCCATTGAAGACTTTGAATACACGATGTAGTTCGACGTCGAACTCTGATTCACGCCCGCTCAGATCGCTGTTTTGGCTGGCAGCTTGCAGCATGATGACGGCTCCTGGATAGTCGTTGTCCCAAATTCCGGGGCAGGATGGGGCAACATCCCACGGCGGGGAGTTGACCGAACCTGGCTCTAGTCTAGTTTAGCCACAAGGCGATCGCTTCTCCTATCTCCGAGTTAAACCCTCCAACTCAACCCGCCAACGGTGAGGCAGCCAATACTATAATGGCAAGTCGAAGCGACTTGATCGTCTTGTCACCCCTAGCCCACGTTTGTTTGCACCCACTAGACCATTATGACCTCGATTCCTTCTAACGGTTACGGCAGTCGTACGAATCAACGCAATATCGGCGGTCTTGTGCAATCGGTTTTGATCATGGTCGGCATTACCGCCGTCATGCTCGGGGGAATTGGCGCTCGTTTGGCCTATCTACAACTGATTCAAGGAACCCGCAATCGCCAACTGGCTGAAGATAACCGTATTCGTCTGATTCCGACTCAGCCGGTGCGCGGGAATATCTTTGACCGCAATGGTCAAATTCTGGCCACCTCTAGCCTTTCCCATACGGTCTATCTTTGGCCGCTGGCACTCTCCCCTGAGGATTGGCCTGAGGTGATTGAACGCCTTTGTGAGATTATCAATATTCCCCCGGAACAGGTCCTCGAACGTCTGGAGGAAACGGGCTATAACACGGCACTCCCAATTCGGGTCGCCCGTCGTCTCAGTGCGGCTCAGGTGATTGCACTGACGGAATATAGTCCGCAACTGCCGGGAATTGAGGTCAATGTCGAGGCGGTGCGACATTACCCTCATGGTTCTCTGGGGGCTCATGTTCTCGGCTATACCGGCGAAATCAGTGATGAGGATTTATCCCGTCTCGAAGAGCAACCGGATAACCCATATCGTTTGGGGGATATTGTCGGACAAATGGGCATGGAGGCGGCGTTTGAAGAGGAACTCCGAGGAGAATGGGGGGGACGACAGGTGGAGGTGGATAGTCGCGGCCAGGTGTTGCGGGTGCTAGGGGAGAAACAGGCGGAAGGGGGGCGCGATGTACAAACGACCCTCGATTTGGATCTGCAACAGGCGGCGGAACAAGCCCTAGGGGACGTTCAGGGGGCTATTGTCGCGATTGACCCCCGAGATGGGGCGGTGCGGGCGATGGTCAGCCGTCCGGCCTTTGACCCCAATATCTTCTCGGCCCGCATTACTGAGGCGGATTGGCAGGCGTTACAAGCGGCCCGCTATCCTTTTGTGAACCGCGCCTTACAGGTGTTTGCCCCGGCGAGTACGTTTAAGATTGTCACAACTACGGCGGCGATCGAATCTGGGGAGTATTCTCCCTATGCGGTGCTACCGACGTATCCCTATGTGACGGCTGGGGGGATTCGCTTTTGGGACTGGAACCGCAGTGGTTTTGGACCGTTAGGCTTTACGGGAGCGATGGCCTGGAGTAGTGACACGTTTTTTTATCAGGTGGCTCAACGAATTGGGGCTGAGGTCTTGATTGATTGGACACGCCGTTATGGTTTTGGTCGTAAAACGGGCATTGAACTGGCGTCGGAAGAGGCGGCGGGATTGGTTCCTGATGCGGCTTGGAAGGAGCGTGTGTTGGGGGAAGGGTGGTATCAGGGGGATACGATTAATATGTCGATTGGCCAGGGCTATTTACAGGCGTCACCGCTGCAAACGGCGGTGATGTTCGGGGTTCCGGCGAATGGGGGCTATCTGGTTCGACCCCATTTACGGAGTTTGGATGTGGATGTGAGTTATTGGCGCGAGTCGCTCAATATCAGTGCTGAGACGATTGATGTTTTGCAACGAGGCTTACGAGAGGTGATTACGGAAGGGACGGCGACGAGCATCAATACCAGCACGATTCCCCCGTTTGCGGGGAAAACGGGAACGGCGGAGGCTCAACCGAATCCCTCTCATGCTTGGTTTGGGGCCTATGCTCCTCTCGATGATCCTGAAATTATTATTGTTGCGTTTGGAGAACATGCGGGCCAGGGGGGCGGCGCGTTGACGGCTCCGATTGTGCTACAGGTGTTGCAAGATTATTTCGGACAAGGGGAGGAGCCTGAGGCGGCTGAGGATTAGGGGGACTTGGGCTGAGGGGTTAGGTCTCTTCGTAGCCAAAGCATAGTGTGAGCTTTTTGTCAAGACATTGAAGAAGACGCCAGAGTTCAAAGCCTTGCGCCCAGCGTCGGGAGGGAAGATGGCCAACGGGGGCTTTGAGATGGTAGGTAAATTCGAGGGAGGGCGATCGCGAGGCACTGAGTTTCCAGCCGACGGTAGCGCAAAAGAGGGAATAGTCCCGGCCGGCTTGTTGATAGAGTTGTTGCTGGACGCTAAAGCCAAAGCGATCGCCTGAATAACGTCGCCAGAGGTAGTCCAAAGTTTGCAAGTCGGTACAGGGTAAGGCGGCAATGTCCCGAGGGCCGAGATGACCGCCGGAGGTTCCCCGCGCGGCCCGACAGAGAAGTTGATGAGTGAGGCGATCGCCGATCTCCCACTGTCGCCGACGCAGGGCGTTCCAAAGGTCATGATAGTCGAGGCCTACGTCGGAGGGTAGAGGAACGTCGGGGGTTTTGCCAAATAGCTGATTGAGTTGTTCTAGGGGCGATCGCCGTTGAACTCGTTCGAGGGCAATTTGCGGTTTCGGAAGCCGAGGGGCGTAACGCGGTGGACTCAGGGCTAGGGGAGACGGTTCAGGCGGGGCCAGGGGTTTCGCCTCAAGGGCCTTAATCACCTCACTCGCGGCATGAAAACGGCGATTGAGGGGCGTTTCGAGGAGTTTATTTAAAACCTCGGTTAGTTGCGGACTAATCTCATGGGTGAGCGGTAAGGAACGTTGCCAATCCCAATGGCCACCGACAATGTCGTAGAGTTCCAGGGGTGAAATTCCCGTCAGCAACCGCGCACAGGTGACGCCAAGACTATAGAGATCACTGGCGGGGAAGGCTTGACCGCGATTTTGTTCCGGGGCCATATATTCGGCACTACCCACGGCGGTATAGCCTGACACCATTTGGCTATCTTGCAACACTTTCACCACACCAAAATCGATTAAAAACAGTTTGCCATCCTGATGACGACGCATGAGATTATCGGGTTTAATATCGCGGTGAATACTACGTTGACTGTGAATATAGTCGAGAACTGGCAAGAGTTGCCCGAGGAGATCACGAATTTGGGCTTCATCAAAGGTCCCTGTCTGTTGCAGTTCCTCGGTGAGTGTCTGGCCGTCAATCCACTCTTGTACTAAATAAAAATACCCCTCCTGGTCAAAATGAGCTAGGAGGGTCGGGATTTGTGGGTGTTGTCCCAGGCGATCGAGATTTTCCGCCTCACGATGGAAGAGTTCGAGCATTTTTGCCCCAATCTCTCCTTTTCCCTCAAAGGGATGAAGTTGCTTAATCACACAGCGGGGCTGAGACGGTAAATCAGAATCGATCGCCAAGTAAGTTTTGGCAAACCCGCCTCGACTTAGGGGCGCGATGGCCCGGTAGCGATCGCGCAAAGCCAGACGATGACCGCAACTTTGACAATTTTGGGCTGAATCGGGATTGTCAGGCTTAGAACAACAACGATTAAGACAATAACCCATGGCAACGGAGACCTATTTAGAGTCTCTTCCAGAATACTCGCTCCTTGCCAATCTTGAGCCTAGATTTCTTGGCCTTCAACTCGGCCGTTTATTTGAGCAGCAATGCCACTTCTTTGGCAAAATAGGTCAAAATCAAGCTGGCCCCAGCCCGTTTGATACTCACCAGCGTTTCGAGCATTACCTTTTTCTCATCAATCCAGCCTTTTTCACCAGCGGCTTTGATCATGGCATATTCACCGCTGACGTTATAGGCTGCAACGGGAACATCGGTGACATCACGAATTTGACGAATGATATCGAGATACGGAAGGGCCGGTTTCACCATGACAATATCAGCCCCCTCGGCGATATCTAATTCCACTTCTTTGATGGCTTCGATCGCGTTGGCTGGGTCCATCTGATAGGTTTTCTTGTCGCCGGATTTCGGGGCCGAGTCGAGGGCATCCCGGAACGGACCATAGTAGGCGGAGGCGTATTTGGCGGAATAGGCCAAAATCCCGACATTGGTGAATCCTTCAGTATCTAAGGCTTGGCGAATTGCCCCAATCCGTCCATCCATCATATCCGACGGGGCAACCATGTCCGCCCCAGCCTGGGCCTGGGACACGGCCATTTTTGAGAGGACTTCGACGGTTTCATCGTTGAGGATATAGCCGTTTTCGTCGAGTAGGCCGTCATGGCCATGACTGGTGAAGGGATCGAGAGCGATATCAGTGATCACCACTAACTCGGGGGTTTGGGCTTTGATGGCGGTGACGGTTTCTTGAACGAGTCCCTTGGGGTTATAGCTTTCGCTGCCGGTTTCGTCTTTTTTGGACTCGGAAATGACTGGGAACAGGGCGATCGCCGGAATCCCGAGGGCGGCGATTTCGGCCACTTCTTTGAGGAGTAAGTCGAGGCTAAAGCGATAGCAGCCGGGCATTGAGGCCACTTCGACTTTCTGATTTTCCCCTTCGGTGACGAACATGGGGTAAATCAGGTCATTGACGGAGAGTTCGGTTTCTCGAACCATGCGTCGTAGGGATTCGTTGCGACGCAGGCGACGGGGACGTTGAATCAGATCGAGGATGTAGGAGGAGGTAGACATATGTTAAGGATGAGGCGTTGCTGTTTAGGGCAAAAATGAAGATGTTAAACGGTGATGCAGTTAAGACGGAGGTTGACGTCAGGGGCGATCGCCGATGAGGGCGGTAATGGGCCAACCATCGGAGCATGGTAAGCCATTGCCGGGGACGGGGTAAACATTCCGTAATGTTCTGCAACATCGGGCAATGGAAGGGCAGCCGCGATTGTTGAGAATCGTCTGCACTAGAATTTCACTACAATACGGATCACTGGCCTTTCATCGTCCTAGTTTCATGACCCCCACTGTCGATTATCTCCGCATCAGCCTAATCGATCGCTGTAATTTCCGCTGTCAATACTGTATGCCCGATGGCGATGAACTTGACTATGTTTTGCAACAAAATCTCTTAACGCGCCAGGAACTACTCAGTCTCTTGCAAGATGTCTTCATTCCCCTCGGATTTCGCCGTTTTCGGCTGACGGGAGGGGAACCGCTGTTGCGGCCCGATGTGGTGGCGATCGCCCGTGATATCGCCGCTTTACCAGAAACCCAGGATTTAGCTATGACCACCAATGGCTTATTACTGCCGGATCTGGCCCAACCGCTCTATGACGCAGGACTTCAGCGCCTCAATATCAGCCTAGACTCCCTCGATGCCGAGACATTTGACAAAATCATCGGAAATCGCGGCAAAAGCCGCTGGCAGCGCACCTGGGCGGGAATCCAGAAAGCTTATGAGGTGGGGTTCAACCCCTTAAAACTCAACATGGTCGTGATTCCCGGCGTGAACGAGGGTGAGGTGTTGGAGATGGCGGCCCTAACGCGCGATCGCCAATGGCATATTCGTTTTATTGAATTTATGCCCATCGGTAATGGCTCTCTATTTGAGCATAAGGGTTGGATTGATTCAGAGGAGTTACGAGAGCAAATTCGCCAACGCTGGGGTTTAGAACCTGCCACCGTCACCGGCGCTGGCCCGGCGGATATCTTCCAAATTCCTGGCGCTCAGGGGACACTTGGGTTTATTAGTCAGATGTCCGAGTGTTTCTGCGATCGCTGCAATCGGATGCGACTCTCGGCCGACGGCTGGCTTCGTCCCTGTCTCCTCAATGAAACCGGACAACTCAACCTACGCGATGCCCTACGATCTGGGGTTCCCCTCCCTGAACTGCGACAACAGGTGCAAACTCTCTTACAGTTAAAACCCGAGATCAACTTCAAGGAACGAGACATGGGCAACCGTTTCGGAACCTATCAACGAACGATGTCGCAAATTGGGGGGTAGAAGAGGCAAGAGGCAAGAGGCAAGAGGCAAGAGGCAAGAGGCAAGAGGCAAGAGGCAAGAGGCAAGAGGCAAGAGGCAAGAGTTGGGGCGATCTGTTCCCTGTTCCCTGTTCCCTGTTCCCTGTTCCCTGTTCCCTGTTCCCTGTTCCCTGTTCCCTGTTCCGGTGTTCCCTGTTCCCTGTTCCGGTGTTCCCTGTTCCCATAAAAAACCGGCCATCCTCGGAGCCAGCTTGCCCCCAGAATAGCCGAGATAACGAACAGGATGAGGAAGACTCCTAAGCCTGACGAGAGTAGTACTCAATCACCAGCAGTTCGTTGATTTGTAGCGCAATCCATTCCCGCTCAACAACGCCATTAACCTGGCCTTCGAGCTTGTCTTTATCCAAGACTAAGTGAGAGGGAATGTTAGCCAGTCCCGGAGAGTCGAGATTGACTTTAACCATCTCGCGAGATTTTTCCGTATTTCTCACGGTAATGATATCGCCAGGGCGGCAGTTGTAACTGGCAATGTTGACGCGGCGACCATTGACACAAATGTGTCCATGATTGACCAACTGACGGGCGGCTGGGATAGTCGGGGCCATCCCGAGACGAAATACCGTGTTATCTAGGCGCATCTCAAGCAGTTGCAACAGCACCTGTCCGGTTGAACCGGGGAGACGACGCGCTTTTTTCACATAGCGGAGTAATTGTTTTTCCGTAACGCCGTAGTTGAAGCGGAGTTTCTGCTTTTCTTCAAGCCGAACAGCGTATTCAGAGCGTTTGCGTCGTCCCTGACCATGTTGGCCGGGCGGATAACTCCGCTTGGGATCTTTGCGGGTTAGGCCGGGTAAGGTTCCCAGACGGCGAACTACTCTCAGACGAGGTCCTCGATATCGTGACATACAGCTTAACTTTTGGATTCCTTTGATGGTGTGCTGGCAAACAAAATTTCACCCAAGCACCCCATTATAGAGCCTAACACGGCAGAGATTCAAAACTCCTGGGGCCAATTTCTGGGAATTGGCAAGAGGTTGAGCTGCCGATCGCTCATGAATTCCAGTACCCTAGCCATTAGTCCACGTATTGTTTTTATTGGAGACAGGATTCATGAACCCAATTGCCAAGGGTCTCCTTGCCAGTGTTAGTCTAAGTACCCTGTTGGGGGCGATCGCGGCCCCGGTGGTTGCCTCGCCGTTTTATCCGAGTCGCTATCGAGGGGGAACGCTCGAAGACTATGAAACCTGTACCTCCGCACTCCTCAATCTCGAATTAGGGGAGGAACTTGCGTCGTTGGCCTGCGGAACGGCCTATCGACCGCGCAATTTAGCCAATTGTGTCTCGGAGATTGCGATCGCCACGGACATTACAGCCAGCACGGCCCTAGAAACCTGTCGTCAGGTGCGTCGTCCGTTAGATCTGGCCACTTGCACCGTCGGCATTGCCCAAACCACCGATGGAGGAAATCTACCGAACATTCTCGATAGTTGCCGTCGTAGCCTACTCCCTGAGCGTTATGCCAACTGTGTCCTCGGAATCACGAATCAGTCTGACGTTGCCCCGGTTGCGGCCATGAGCGACTGTCTCGATGCGACTGATCGCATCCGAGACACCTATCCGACCTTTATCCCAAGTCGCTAACAACCACCTGACACCGTTCGCTGACTCCAATTTGCCTATAAATAATCCCCCCGCGCCGTGCGCCGGGGGATTTCGGTTGAACCCACTTCAAGGGGTTATCGTAGTTCCGTATTTACTTCATTTACGGCACGTCGTTTTAACTCTACGGATTCAGAACGGGGCAAAAGGTCAAAAATCTCGCGAAAGACTGAATCAAGGTCTTCAAAGGCGACTTGTCCCGATTCATTCAAGCGAACCGTTCCCGACTCGTCAAAGATGACCGACTGAGGGACTTGACCACTGTAGTAGTAGCCCGCTTCGGTCTCCGTATAGGGTTGATTCGGTAGCACACTATCGGCATTGACCGGTACGATGGTCGCGACGCGGCCATAGTAGGACTGAAGTTCTGAAACCGTTGTCGAGAACTGTTTACAATCGCGACTATCATCGAGATAAAACACCAATAGGGTGGGACGATGAGCCGTCAAGGCTTGAGGGAGGGTGCTACTGGGGGGAACAATGGAGCCATTGCCTGCATACAGGGCAAAAATATTGCCATCATACTTATCATCGTTTAGGGCTGCCCAGGCGGGGGACAGACAAGCGACCCAGAGGGCGATCGCCAAACACAGAGTTGCCATCGGGCGTTGCCAGTTTCGAGAAAAGAGAGTCATATCCTCTGTTAATGTGAGAGTAGAGAGTGGTGGTTGTTGTTAACTCTCGATCTAGGGTATCAGCTTGGCCGGCTCGCCAACGACTCAATGCTTTTGTTTGCCTCGAAGAAGACCCCTTGCCTGAGTATTTGGAGGCGGGAGTTTCTGTTGGGGTTTGCCATTGTCTATATGCTATTGTGAACGGTAGAAAGGCTAGATCGAGCCATGCCAGTTTTTGAGTTTAACGTTAAATCCGCTCTACAGGAGCCAAAACTCTCCGAACTATGGTAAAACGTTCAAAAAGTCTTTATCGCCTCGAATCCCGGTTTGTTGCCGTGGATGCCAGTGCGATCGAGATGACAGGACAGCCCTCAATCTCCTGAAGGCTGTTTTGAGTACGGTCAGACATACCGAAACTTCAGGTACTTCACCTGAGAACGCTTCTGGAGATTTGTCTGCTGCGTCAGTTGGTCAACACCGGCACCAGTCTGACAAGTCATTGAAGGAAGAATCCCGCTGTCTTTGGGCGCGGGAATGTCAGTTGTCACAGATTCTGGAGAACGATCGGGCATGACCCAAATCATTGTAGGTGAAAACGAAGGTATCGAATCCGCACTGCGTCGCTTCCGCCGAGGTGTTTCGAGAGCGGGAATTTTCCTAGATCTCAAGAAAAACCGTCATTTTGAAACTCCCATTGAGAAGCGCAAGCGTAAGGCTGAAGCATTACGCAAACAACGTCGCCGCCGTTATCGTCGCCGCTCATCTTAGGTACAAGTCTCACGGTCAGCGGTGACTCCTGAGTCGGAGTTTCTGACTGAAGCCGACAACTCGATACATTGCTCCAGCTTTGATGGATTGTCTGTCAAACTGGGGCATTTTTGTGGAGGGATAGGGAACGGGGAATCGGGGGCTGAGTCACGCTGGAGGTTTGCTGAGGGGGGTGACAAAGAGTCTATGCTAAATGGCATCGGGTTGATTAAGGGTTTGCTGAATTTCAGTTTCCTAATGAGTAATATCGGGATGCTTGATGAGCAATGTTTGCCAGTAGCTTTCGGTAGTGCGGACGGTGAACTTTAGGGGAGTAGAAATAATAAATTTAACAATTGATTCCATATTTTAGCGAATTTGAGAACTTGAGGCGAGGGCTTGGAAACCGGGTTTCTGGGTGGCGGCTTAAATCTCCTCTAACCAGGTTTTAATCTCCGATATCAGATTCGCTTGATTGGGGGAAAGCCTTTTAACGGCGCTTCTAGGGGTTCCTCGGTGAGAAATGCAACGGCAATTACCCCGGTCAGTTTTTGGCAAAAGGCGATTCTCCTGCCCAGACGCTTCGCGAACGCTTCTGGGGTGGGTTGGGTCGGGGTGGAAATTCGCTACCGAAGAGAATGGCACGGTGGGGGAGGAGGTGGGGCGCGTTTGAGGGTTTTGAGGTGGCGATCGCAGTTCTGCGGGGTCTTCGTCGGGACAAGTGATGTCCCAAATCAGTTCGAGCCAGGGTGAGGGCGATTTCCTGTTCGCGGGTTTCGTTGGCGAGGATGTCGGCGTTGAGGCAATTCTAGGGGTTCGTCCGTAAGGAAGGCTGGGGTGTCGGTTGGTTTATGGCAAAATAGAATATCATTCAAAGTAAGTCAGTACCGTGAGGCTTAGTCAATGATGAGATTTAATGATGTAGTTGAAGCAATAAAAGGTCTTTCTATCGATGAAAAACAAGAAATTTCAATGTTGTTACAGCAATATCTTCGTGAAGAATCTCGTGACAATATTTATAAGAATTTCCAAGTAGCCCAGCAGGAAGAAAAACAAGGAAATCTTAAGTTCTCCAACCAGATTGATAAATTGAAGGAGATGATTGAAGAATAATCATGGAAGTAGGGGCGAAAAATTTTTCGCCCCTACAGTAACGGGTGTAATCTGCCATAAATTTTCCTTATCACCCTAAACCCAGAAGACCCTTTTAGCTCTGCTTTTAAACGGGCTTTTAAAAAGAAAATTAAAGGCAATCAGGATTTAGAAACAAGGTTTTGGCAAAAGTTAGACTTGTTTATCCTCGATCCATTTGACCCTACTTTAAAGACGCACAAACTATCGGGTAAGTTGAAAGATTTATGGAGTTTCAGTGTGGGTTATGATGAGAGAGTGTTATTCTATTTTACAGAGGATGAAAAAGCTGTATTTGTTGATATGGGCAGCCATGATGAGGTGTATTAAGTAGCCAGAAACTGGGTTTCTATCCCAATCTCTGATTTGTAGGTGAAACTGTCGCAGAAAACCGGTTTCTCAAATTTCTTCTAACCAGGTTTCGATCGCAGATATCAGATTCCGTTGATTGGGCGGAAAGCCTTTTAACGGCGCTTCTAGGGGTTCTGAGGTGAGGAAGGCAACGGCAATTACCCCGGTCAGTTTTTGGCAAAAGGCGATGAGTAGTAAGCGACTAGAATTCTACTATCTACAAGAATTACAGGATAATAGGTCATGGCAAATCGTATTGAGGATGTTTCTTTTTCAAATAGTCAGCGATCGCCTTTTTGCGATTGGCCCGTTCTGATAAGTCAGGCGGCGCATCTTCTAACAGATGTTCAGGATGTCCGCCCAATCTTTCGACAATCGTTTGGCGGGGTTGTAAACTCAACCAGCGTTCTTTAACCAAACGTTTAATCAATTCATCGCTGGTCGTTTTTTCCTTGGCTAAAATTTCCACTAAACCGGCTTCTGTTTCTGGGTCTAGTTCTTCATTCATGAGGCCCTCTGATTTGTGCTGGATGTCTAATTCTACCGGATTGACCCTAACTCATCCTATTGCAGCTAAATGCCGAAAAACCTGGTTTCTATGGATATTTCGGTTACGATACAGAAACCCTGACAGAAACCCGGTTTCTTTGATTCCACTCAACCTAAGACATTTCCAGAACTTGTTGCAGAGGAGCGGATAGTTCAATGGGCATAAAATAGGAGTTAGGATAGAGGTAATCTTCCCCTGATTCATCAATTATCCGCAGCATTTGATGACTACTCGCTTTTGAGTCGGGTAAGACTTGATAAATCTTGCGAACTTGTAGGGAAGCTGCATAGTCTGTATTCCTAAAATTGGATTACTGAACGTTTAGCAGATCGCCCCTAGAGGAAATTTGGTTTAGAATTTCTTGCTCTTCCTGTTGGGTATGATATAAATCCCAACGCAGTTGGAGATTCAGCCAAAAATTCGGTGACATATCAAAGAATTTAGCCAACCGCAGCGCCGTACTAGGAGTGATTCCTCGCCGCCGGTTGATAATCTCATTGACTCGCTGATAAGGTACATGAATCGCATCAGCTAAGTTTCGTTGTGTCAGTTCTAACGGCTTCAGAAATTCTTCTAAAAGCATTTCACCGGGATGGGTGGGGGGGCGATGAGTGGGAATACGAACCATTATGAATTACTCTGTGAGTGATATTAGTGATAATCGACGATTTCAACCTGTTCAAGACCCTGGTCACTCCAGACAAAGCAAATGCGATATTGCTCATTAATACGGATGCTGTATTGACCATTACGGCTACCGGATAGAGCTTCCAGGCGATTACCGGGGGGTATTCTTAGCTCTTCCAAAGTTGTGACAGAATCAAGTTGATCTAGTTTGCGCTGGGCAACTTTCCACAGGGTTTCTGGACAAGTCTTGCGAGCGGCTTTGGTGTTTTCACCGTTAAAAATATCTTGGGTGGCTGTGTCTTTGAATGAGACAATCACAATAACATGATAGCACGGTTGTCATGCTATAACGAAAA
Source organism: Phormidium lacuna HE10JO (assembly GCA_900149785.2). Lineage (GTDB taxonomy): Bacteria > Cyanobacteriota > Cyanobacteriia > Cyanobacteriales > Geitlerinemataceae > Sodalinema > Sodalinema lacuna_A. The sequence continues at coordinate 138,795 of FSSI02000001.1, forward strand.
ATTAGTTTGATAGGGGGGAAAGCCTTTTAACGGCGCTTCTAGGGGTTCATCCGTTCCAAATTTTGCAACCACTGGAGGAGAGTTGCCATCAAATCCGGGTCGCTTTCTCGGAATTGCGGTAATCGGCATTCAGCAAGGCGATCGGGGACAACTAGGGCAATGGGGGGATGGCTAAAGCGGGCGAGTTGATTGAGGACCGCCATATCAAAGCTTTGGGGGGGTGGATTGGTGGGTTCTTCGTAGAGGATGAGGGCGATCGCCTGGTCGCTGAGGTCATCTTCGCAGTAGGCTTGTAATTCGGCAATGGTACGGGGTTTACCGTCGGGATTGGGGGGACAGCCTGCTTTTTTCAGAGTGGTGTAGATTTGTAGGGCGGGGTTGCTAGGGTCGCTGAAGCGGCTGCCGTCGATGCAAATGATTTGGCAGTTGAGAGGGTGGGATTGGATGGCTTGGTTGAGGATTTTGGGAAAAAGGGCGAGGTTGCACTGTTGGGTGAAGGGGGTGGAAGCGACTGGGGTATTGTCTTCCACTTCGGGATGGGGGGTGGTGGGGGGATTGTGCCATGCTTGATAAAAGTCGGGATAGGGGAGATTTTGGGCACACTTCCAGAGGACGTTGTAGGAGGCATCGAATTGGTTAAAGTCGTTTTGGTAAACTTCATCACTAAGGTTGTACTTTAAACCAAAGACAATCTTAGTGTACTGTTCAGTTTTAATTGAAATTTGTTGAAAATAATTAGAAACAAGATGGATAAAAAGTTTATTTTTTACGGTTGCGAAAAGCAATACAAAATCAGCTATTGTGTCACAATTTTCATGCATGATTTTTGCTATAAAATTAATTTCTTTCTTACATTCTAAAGGTTTAGCGTTTTTGATGTGCTTGATACAAGCCGCAATATCTTCAAGATCTTTTTCTTTTTCGCCTAGGCTTTTTAATTCTTGGTTACGGATATATTTATTCTTAGGACCTTCGATAGAATTAACATAAGTTTCAACAACCTCAGGATGTCTATATCCCATTCCTTTCAGGCAATTAGTAATTATTTTTCTTTGTTTATCATCTTTGCTATTTTCTTTACATTTTACTAAGCACTCGATAGCTTTAGTATGTCCTCGCCCTATTTTCTTCAAGCTTTCGCTAGCTTCCCACCATAAAATAATATGATTCTTAGGGGTGTTAATAATATCCAGCAAAGTGTCAATAGCATAAATATTTCCTGTTGCGATTTCACCTAAACTTTTGATTAAAGTGGTTGAAAATATTTCCGAATTATTCATTTCATTGGTTTTAATTTGGTTGATTAAAACTTCAATAGCCTGATAATTTCCTGGATCAACTATACCCAGACTTCTAGCAGCCCAACTTCTTTCTTCTTCAGATTCAGTAGTGTTGATAATGTCAATCAAGCTAGCAATAGCTTCAGGATTCTTTGGATCAATAATACCTACTATTTCACCTAAACAAGAATGAATATTTTTATAATCTGGATTTTTTATAATCTTGATGAGCGACGGCAAAAGTTGAGGATTTCCTCTTCCTATTGTAGCTAATTTATCAAGAATTTCCCACTGAAGTTGTTCATGATTAACAGCCTCAAAACATTTTATAAAAACTGGAATAAACTTGGAGCTTTTGGGATTTATTTCCGCTAAACTTTCAGCAGATCGCAGCAAAATATCTTTGCATGGGCAACTATCAATAATTGTAATAATTTCTGGAATTACCAGTTCTCGAATGGTTTCACGTATCGTTCTTCTTGCTCCTTCTCCAAGCGGCTCCCAACAATTAAACCACTCCTGTTTCTCAACATTGAAATAACCCAACCCCAAATTCACTAGCGCTTGAACAATTCCACCAGCCAGGGAACAAGCCTTAAACTCATTAATTCCGGCTGCTGCTAGAAAAAAGGCTTGATATCCATAAAAAATTTCGACCCCATCCTTAAACTCAACCAACGCCCGAATAAATCCCTCCTTCTCCTCATTCTCAACATCCTCACGCCCCAACCACAACAAAATCACCTGCTTCCACTGCTTCTCAAAAATCCGATACTGCTTCCCCTCCACCGGACGATCGCAATGATCCTTCGGCAGAAAATAATCCCAATCCTCCACCGCCAACGCCGCAAAATACTCCTGAAACGTCGCATGATAAAACCCATAAACCGGGTCTTCCGGTTCATCGGCATCGTCTCCCACCTTATTCAACCAACCCAACTTTAATGCCGTATCTAATAGAGAATCTTCGTCAGGTTCTCCCAAATATTCACAGACCAACCGATGGCTTAACCGAAACCGACGCCTCTCCCCATCAAGCGATACTTTTCCTAACTCTCCTAATGCTGCATTTAAACGTTGTCTTTCCTTACTTCTTATGGGAAACTCTTTTTTCTTCCACTGATAAATATAGTTGACAAACTTTTCATACAACTTAGCTGTCGTATCCGGCAATTTTCCCTTTCTTCCTGTCCAAGTCGAACATAACAAGGTTAACCGCAGGGGATTGCGGCATAAATCCTTAATCCGTTCCTTCCCCGACTCTTGCAATTCTGACCACAAGGATTCCGCTAACTGGACATCCTCACCCGCCGCCACCAATCCCCGAAACCAGCGCCGGATAAACTCCTGCACTTGTTCATCCTGAAACGGTTGGGTGAGATAGGTTTGAAAGCCCTGTAACTGGCTGGGGTTCGCTTGCCACAAATTCAAGCGACAGGTGACAATCATCCGCGCATCCGTCACCCAACCTCGCAATTTTAACGCCTGTTGGTCCGTCTGGCTCATCTCATCCAAGCCATCCAACAGTAACCAGACTGCACCCCCTTTAAATTTCTGCTCCCAGTCGGCTTTAATTTCCTCTCTGGACTGCCCCAATGCCTCTTTAAGCCATTTTTGCTCTAAATACTCTCCCAGGGGTTGACTGCCCAATTCTGCCAAGGATACCCAAACCACTAAATCATCGGTTTCTTGTAATAACCAAAAGGCTAATTTCTGGAGTAAGGTGGTTTTCCCCGCCCCCGGTTCCCCAATAATGGCAAGACGTTTCTCGGTGCGTTGACGAATCACTTCTTCGAGAAACTCTCGGTAAGCAAACCGTTTCTCGACTTCCTCCCGATTGTACAAGTCGGAACCTTTTTCCGGGTCAATCTCTTGGGGGTGTTTTTGGTTCTCACTCCGTTTCGGTTTCACCAGGGCTAAATCGACAAATAAATCCTCATCGATTAAGTTGCGGTTCCCATAAGCCTGACCGACAACGGTATTGCTGGTTAATTGCGTCTTCCGTTCCAGCATCCTACGGCAAATGTCGCGGTCAATCTGGCGTTGTCGGGTTGTTTCCCCGACGTAAGTATTTTGAACACCATAATTAACACCAGCAACATTTCCTTGCTGACCTTGGTTCCCTTGACTCCCAATGTTCTGATTAGTTGGCTCTGACACAGACTAATCCTTCTCTTTTGTCCAACCCTCGATCGCCCCAGCAACCATCGCCCCCACTGGATTTTGCTTGAGTCCTTCCACCAGTCCACCCCGCGCTGCCCGAATTGCTTTTTCCTTAAAGGTTGGCTTCTCCTCAATTTGAGCAATGACTGTTCCCGCAAGCCTCATCTGTTCGCTGGTGGTGTTTGCCTGAGTCACGTCTAAACCGGCCAGCAAAGTTTGAATCTCTTTGACTGTCGCCTGAAGTTCGGGATCCGAGGTGTTCGTTTGAACCCCGTAGTTAACTCCCGCCACATTATTTTGAGTGCCTTGATTATCCACACTGCCAACTGGAGCGTTGAACTGTTGCTTTTTACCTTCTGTCATGACGATTATCTCTATAAAGTAATGAGTATGGCTGTAAGACATAATAGCGTAAGTTAGCGGCCCGACTGGGGAACTGTCCGAACCCACCTCGACAGGGACAAACCCCAGAGAGTAGCTTGGAGCATCCCCCATCCCTCGCCTCCATGCAGAACCGTCCCCCGCTTCTCGTCCCCCTCAACCCCAACCATCGCCACTGTCTCGATGGACTCGACCATTGGCGGCAACTCGACCTACTCGACGATGACCAAATCAAACGCTTATGTCATCAGGGATTGACCTGTCCCCTACCCGCCTGGGAACCCGAGTCAGCCCCCCCAAAAATAGTCCCCTACCGTCCCCCAGTAGCGGCCTCAACCTCTACCCCTCAACCCTCTGCCCCACCCCGTCACTGGACGATCGCCCAAGCCCTCAAAGATGAACTCAGTGTCCGCTGGTTACTCTGGTTGGGCCTCTTTGTCGTCCTCGTCTCCTCAGCGGTTCTCGCGGCTAGTCAATGGGGACGGTTCCCGGCGGCGGGACAATATGGGATTCTCTGGATCTATACCGTGGGATTTGCCACTGCCAGTAGCTGGCTACACCGTCGTCAACGTCTGGCCTTAACCGCCCAAACCCTAGAAACCATTGTCCTAGGGCTGATTCCCCTCAACTTCTGGGCTATGGATGAATTTGCCTTGTGGCGATCGCCCCTGGGATGGGCCACCATGCTCCTGGCCAGCCTCTCCCTCAGTTTTTGGCTCTGGCGAGGCGCCCACTTACCCCGGCGACAAACCGCTCTGCTGCTTCTGTTTAGCCTCTCCCATTGGGCCGTCACTCCCCTGCCTCTCCTGGCTCAGTTCGGGGTCTATCTGGCAACCCTCGCCGGGGTCCTCGCCGATCGCCAACGAGCAGATTTACCCCTCCTAGGACTCGTCGGCTATGGCTTAGCCAGCTTCTCGGGCCGGGAACTCCTCAATGATCCGATGCTGCTCTCCAATTGGGGGTTAGCCTGGGGACTCCTGGGCTGGCAATTGGCGGAACCGAAACCGGGGCTGCGATCGCGCCTCGGGGCCATTCTCCTCACCCTCGGCTGGGGACTCTCCCTGCTGAACCTCTCCTGGGCCGCGATCGCCGTCACCGTCCTGGCCCTACACCGACTTAGCCAACGCCTCCAACACCTGGGCAAACCCCGAGACTTACTCCTAACCGCTCTCGTGGGCCTACAAGGCTACATCATCCTCGGCCAACTCCTACCCGAATCCTTCCGTAACGCCGTCTGGCAACAGGCCCAAGCCCTCCTCGGCCCTCATGTCCAAATCCCATTTCTCAGTTTCCTCTTCCTGCCCTATCTCCTGGCACACCTGGCTTTGAGCCAATGGCTGTATGGCCAAACCCCACGGCGATCGCTGGCCCGACAAGCCGATACTGGAGCCTTCCTCGTGGGCCTGATCCTCGCGGCGATCGCCACCCACAGTTTCCCCCAGACCTGGCTCGTCTGGATCCCCCTAGGAGGTCTATTAGCCGCCGTCACCCAACATCGCTATCGCCAATCCACCCTTCTGGCTACCCTCTCACAACTGCTGCTCTTGGGCGGCATCGCCTCCATCCTAGACTGGCAAATCGACGGCGATTTCTCCCCAAGCGACTGGGGACTGATTAGCCTCAGCTTCGCCCTCCTGCAAGGGATCTGGACTAACCGACAACAGACGGGAATCTGGCAAACCAGTTCCTGGCATCTCAGCCTCGGCCTCGGGGCCGCCAGTTATGTCCTCCTAGTTCTAGCCTCCCCCAGCGAGACATTATTTCATCCCGGCTGGTTCTGGTGGCTGATGCCCCTATTTCTAGCGATCGCCGCCCACGTTGGCGTTAGCCACTATCGCACCCAAGCCGGCTGGCTGGCCATTCTGGGAGCGATCGCCCTGCAACCCCTCCCCGACCTCATCACCAGTTCCGACCCTCGTCCGGGCCTCATCCTCTCCTCGGGCCTAGGGTTACTCATCGCCTTAGCCACTGTCCGCAGTCTTCGGGATACTCGGGCCGGCATTGTCGCCGTCGGTTTTGCTGTTCACTGGGCGATCGCCGTCTCGGCCCACCTCATCCCCCTCTGGGGTCAAGATTGGCTGCTGTTCTTCTCCTGCTTTCCCCTCGGCTTATGGAGTTTGCGACGTTGGGGCCAACAGCGAGGGGGAGACCTCTCTCGCCTCTATCTGCGAGGTTGTCAGGTTTGGGGATGGGTCACTTGGCTGGCCGTCATCGCGAGCTTTACCCTGCGATCAGTCCTGTCCTATCAAAACGCCTTCCTAGCTCCCTCTTTCGGGATAATTGCCGGGTTGGGGCTGCTGATTCTCAGCCTTGGTGTGCATCAGGGCCGCCGTCTCAACACCTGGGGACTCTATGGGATTGGCTGGGCCATTGAACTCATCGCCGTAGAAACTGTTTTTCTGTTTACGTACTCCCTCTGGATTGTTGCCCTCGTCAACATTGCCTTAGGCCTCTTGGTTCAAGGGGTTAGCCAACTCTGGCAACCGCCGCAAGTTCCCCGCCATCGCCTCTCTCCCCTGCATACTCTCCCCATGGCCTATGGCCTGATTGCCCTGATTCTACGAGGAAGCCTAATCCACCCCTGGACGGGAGTTGTCAGCGTTGGGGTTTCCCTGATTCTGCTCAATGTCGGTCGTCAACTTCCGAGTTGGGGTCGCGGCCTGGTCTATGTGGGTGTTGTCGCCCTCTCGCTGTCGAGTAGTGAACTGCTGCTGGGTCAACTGTCTCAGGCCGGCGAGGGCGATCGCGGGGTGGCGGTGGCCCTGGTGATGGTGGTCTGGATGAGTCTCTATGGAAGTTTGTGTCGCCCGTTGAGCCGTTATTTGCAACTTTCTCCGCAACGGCTAACGCAAATCGCCCATAGTCACTGGGGTGTGGGAACTTTAATGCTAAGTTTATCGGCCACTGTCAGCATTAGCCAGCCGGCCCTAGCTCTCATTGCTGGGGGTCTCCTAACCCGTTATGCTCTCTGGCAAAGTCGCTCTTTGGAGCGGTCTCGCCGTTCTCGTCTTTGGCTCTATCTCGGGGTGGCTCAAGGGTATGGCGTGGTGACGATCGCAGTGGCGATCGCCGGTCAACAGGGGGTGATTCTGCCCTGGTTTGGGGCGATCGCGGTCCTGTTGTCTCTGGGAATACGTCAGGCCCCCTGGTCTACCTGGGGATGGCATCCACAGCCCTGGCAGCAGCTTGCCCGAGTCTTCCCGGCGATTGTCGGAGTCCTGACGCTCAATGATGTGCATCCTCTGAGTCTGTTGGCGATCGGCCTCTTCTACATTGCCCTGGGCCAGTGGGACCGACAAGTCCGTTGGCATTATCTGGCCCTGACTGCCCTCTGTGGCTTGGCGAGTCAGGGACTCAATGCCTTTGACCTTGACGCTCTCATCCTCTGGCTGGCCCCCGTCACGCTGTCCATCCTCTATGTTGCTCAGGTTGATCCGATCTTCCGAGACGGCGGCGATCGCAGCCTCCGCCATCAACTGCGTCTAGGAACCCTAGCCCTCTTTTTTGCCCTCAGCTATCTACCGAGCCATTGGTCGATTATCGGCAGTCTCAGTCTTTTGCTTTTACTGGCGGGTTTGAGTTTGAAAATTCGTGCATTTCTATTTGTGGGTACGACTTTTTTTGTGGTTACTATTTTGGAGCAATTTATTGTTTTAGGGACTCTTTACACCCTATCTAAATGGATATTGGGTTTAGGATTTGGCTTGATTTTGATTCTAGCAGGTGCTATTTTTGAATCCCAAAAGACCAAAATACAAAGCACGTTACAACATTACAAATCGCGCTTACAAGATTGGGAATAATGGGTCTTCTGAGTTTAGAATGATAAGGGAAATTCATGGCAGATTACACCCGTTGCTGTAGGGGAACCCACCCCTACCCCTCCCAGGAGGGGAACCCACCCCTACCCCTCCCAGGAGGGGATTTTTCGCCCCTACAATTTTGTATACCCTGCAACAAACCTCACCGTAGATCCAGAAGACCCGGAATAATAAATAGGACATTATACCAGCCTACACCTATTTGTCTCCATATTGCTGTGCAAAGTGTTCTCGAAGTAGGCTATGCACAAAGTGATAGCCTCCACCGACTCGTTGCAAAAACCCCCGTTCCGTACAGTACCGTAAAAACTTGCTGTAATTCCAGGGACTATATCCAAATATCCATAAAGTAAAACGAAGAGCAAAATGAGAAATCACACTATTCAATCCTCCCGCAAACGCCCCAAAGAGAAACCCCAACACTAATCCTTCCCGCATCAGCCGCCAAAGTCCAACGGGTTCATTGAGATAATGAATCGACAAGGGGATTAAAAAACCTACCGGAACAAACATAAACCCAAAAATAAATGAGTTCATTAAGGAACGATAAATACCTTGATTATCATCGGTTTTGCTGTCAATTTCTCCCCCAACAAACGCCTCGACTAAGCCACCAATCACTCCCACCACCGTTCCGAAAACTTGACCGATCGCAATCCCCCCTAAAATACCAATCCAAATTCCACCAAAGCGTTCCCCAATGAGTCCACCCGTTATTCCTCCCATTAAACCCACCACCCAACCGAGAAACAAACTTTTCGTGATAATCCGAGAAAGCTGTTTTGAGGCAAGTTTACTCGAAACGTGAATCGTCTCAACAGTTTTGATTTCTCGAATCAGACCTCCCACTAACCCCACCATTAACCCGACCGCAACTCCCCCTAAAAGCCCTCGTATTAGCCCATCAATAACACCATAAATCAGGCTAAACACTAAACCGACGACAATTCCTAAGACTAGACCCATAACTAAGCCATAAACGAGCTTGTAGGGGCGTTTTGACAAGAAATAAGGTTGTAATTTCTCAATGAAAAATTCAGTTTTATTCTCCTCAATCAATCGAGAAGCCAGCCAGCCAAGCCAACGTTTGGTTTGTTCATCGTCTTGATACGGTTTTTGGCCATGGCGAGTTGCTGCTAAGTTTGCACCGCCGAGATATCGCCGTTGGAGTCGAGTTTGGATATAGGCTTCAAAGAGAACTTGTCGCCGTTGTTTGGGACGAACAGACTGTTTCCAGATTTCTGGGGGTAAATTATCACTGGCTAAGACTAAAATCGTTAAAAATAAAGGGGAGCGAGCCAAGCCATAGTCAGGATTCATGAGATCACTATCATGGCGAATGGCTTGCCAAAGCCAGTCACATTTAGCTTGCTGTAAGTAGGCTTCAATTTGACTGTCACTGAGAGGCTGAAGAATTAAGGCACTATTTAAGCCTAAATGTTGGTTATAGAGTTGATATTCTTCGAGGCGACAACAGACAACTAAGGGAATCCCACTCCAATCGGGAAGAAACTGATTTAGGGACTCAATACAGCTTTCTTGACATTGAGACATGAGTTCATCAAGACCATCGAGTAGGGGCAAAATACGCCCTCCATCGAGCCATTTTTGGGCGATATCTTGACGAATGCCATATTTGAGTTTGAGGTCGATGATAATCCAACTGCGGATATCTTTAAAATTGCTCGTCCAAGCCGAAAGATTAAGCAGAACTGGAACGGGATCTGTGGTATTTTTTTCAGCGCGTTCAACGAGGGTTTGAGCCAGTTGCAGGAGAACGGTGGTTTTGCCAGACCCCGGTGCGCCAAGAATGAGTAAGCGTCCGCCAATATCGGGGCGATCAAAGGTATCAATAATTCGATTGTTTTGGCAAACTTGTTGATGGGACGTCTGTCCTAATTTAACATCAATAGACCAGGGGGCGATCACCTGACTGGGATCTTCAGTTTTATCGAGTTCGAGGTATACTCGATGGTGGAGCGATCGCGAAAGACGACCTGCTACCTCATTTTTAACCGCATTTAGCAATTTGGCTTCACTAGAGTCCCGTTCCGTACGGCTTGAAGTCCCAAAATTCTGCACCATTTGGGAAATGTTAACCTGAGCCGCATCATTGGGGTTAATTCCCTGTTGTTGATAATCGCCCCCCATTGTCCTCCTAGCTAAAGTTTTGTTGAATCGTCTCGTTGAAATTAGCGCTTCCTTGGTCGTTAATCACAATTCCCTGCTGTTTACGCTGGTCAACTTTGATTTCCATAGGCGGAAATTGTCGTTCGACCTCTTCGATGACTCCCGCCAGTTGCGGATCTTTCACTTCCTCTTGAACCATCTCTGCAACCAGTTGTGGGTTATCAAAGGGGTTATCATGACTCGGAAAGCGTGATTCGAGTCGTTCTCCTAAGAGGCTGATTCCATTTTGTAGAGTTGTTGATAAACTCGATGCGGCTGATTTCATGGGAGGTAGAGCAATTTCTAGCATCTCTTTGGACACTATCTCACCGGTGTTTTCTGCAGCTTTGGTCAACATGACTGATGCAATTCCTGCTAAACCTAATTCCAAAGGCCCCATAAACAACTTCTCCTAGTTTGAATGTACCCGTTCTATCTAACATAGTTTGATGGCATCAAACAAGATAGGGGTGAGGGGTCTTATCCTCCATTGAAGGGGTCTCATTGCGAGTCAATCTGTGCCGTCTTCGCTTTTTAATTTAAGCGATCGCCGTCAGTTTGTCAGAGGAGTAAGACCCCTCATGGGTGTCATCAATTTGGAAAATTGGGGGCGAGAAACGGAACCCTGACCCTCTTATTGCACCCTATCATTGCACCCTCTCATGCGGTCTTAGGTTTTATTTTTTAAACGCTATCAAGTAATGATGACCTGGATCTCTCAAATCTGGGTCGATTTCATCCCCTCTTGGCTTAGATGTCATACAACATCGGGACTGTCACAGACTGCAACGAAATTTAGGTAAATTTCCGGAGATACTGTAAAGAGTTGGTTTAGAGACACCTGACAAAATTCACCTTATAAATTCTGTGATGATGACGCATACCTCTTCAATCTCGATTCCACTTACACCGCAGGAACAGGCCAATCTCAAAAAATCTCTGGATTACCGCTCGGTCAGTTCTCTGACAGAAATTTGGTCCATCGCCAGCGATCGCTTCGGAAACCTCACCGCCCTAGATGACCCCCATCGTCAACCGGCGGTGAAACTCTCCTACCGAGACCTTTGGCAAGACATTCAGCAGTTCGCCACCGCCTTACAGAGTCTGGGACTGAACTCAGTCGATGACATACCGCCGCGCGTGGTGCTATTTTCCGAAAATAGTCCCCGCTGGTTCATTGCAGACCAAGGGATTCTCGCCGCCGGGGCCGCCAATGCGGTGCGATCGAGTCAAGCCGATCGCGATGAACTCCTCTATATTGCCCAACATAGCCAAAGTCAGGGTCTCGTCCTAGAAAACCTGGCCACCCTGGACAAACTGCAATCCTCGAGCGATGAGGCGTTACGTCTAAGCCAAGATATTCCCTGGGTAGTCTTGCTGTCCGACGAAACCCCGCCTGAAGACAGTCCCTTGCAGATTCTCAACTTCAATCAGTTTATGGCCTTAGGGGATGCAGCCCGCTTCAAACTCCCCAAAAGCGATCGCAACACCCTGGCCACCCTCATCTATACCTCAGGAACCACCGGTCGTCCCAAAGGTGCCATGTTAACTCATGGCAACCTCCTCCATCAGATTAACGCCTTCCGTCATGTCTTCGTCCCCCAAGCCGGCGATCGCGCCCTCAGCATCCTCCCGAGTTGGCACGTGTACGAGCGCACCTGTGAATACTACCTCCTCTCCCAAGGCTGCGCCCAACTCTACACCAGTCTGCGCTACTTCAAAAACGACCTCAAAGAACACCAACCGCAAATCATGATTGGCGTTCCCCGTCTCTGGGAATCCATCTATGAGGGCGTGCAAAAGAACTTCCGCGAACAACCGGCCAACAAACAAAAACTCGTCAACTTCTTCATCAACGTCAGTCGTCGCCATCTCCAGGCCCAACATATTTGCGACAGCCTAACCCTCGATGGGACTCCTCCCTCATCCCTCAATCGATTGACCGCTCGTTTGCAAGCCCTGGCCCTGAGTCCTCTCCACAGCTTGGGTGATAAATTAGTCTATAGCAAAGTTCAGGCCGCAACCGGCGGCAAAATTAAGTTTCTCATTAGCGGCGGTGGGTCTTTGGCCCAACATATCGATGAGTTCTTCGCCATTATCGGTATTAAGCTCCTGGTGGGCTATGGTCTGACGGAAACCGCCCCGGTCTTAACGGTGCGTCGGCCTTGGTCCAATTTACAGGGGTCGGCGGGACTTTCCCTGGTGGACACAGAAATTCGCATTGTCGATCCTGAAACGGGGCATTTACTGCCGCAAGGGGAACGGGGATTAGTCCTCGGCCGCGGTCCTCAGGTGATGGACGGCTATTTCAACAACCCCGAGGCGACGGAGACGGCCATTGACAGCGATGGCTGGTTTAATACCGGCGATTTAGGCTGTTTACTCCCCGGCGGCCACCTGCGTTTGACGGGACGGGCCAAGGACACCATTGTGTTGACCAACGGTGAGAACATTGAACCTCAACCGATTGAGGATGCTTGTGTTCGCAGTGCTTATATTGACCAAATTATGTTGGTCGGACAGGATCAGCGGCAACTCGGGGCCTTGATTGTACCGAGTTGGGAGTCTCTGGCTCAATGGGGAACGGCTCAAGGATTGACGGTGAACAGCGAGGCGGTTCCGCCGTTGGATCTCAATCAGGAGCCGGTTCAGCAATTGTTCCGGGAGGAACTCAATCGGGAGGTGAAACATCGCCCCGGCTACCGCGTCGACGATCGCATTGGCCCGTTTCGTCTGGTGCAAGAGGCGTTCTCGATGGACAATGGCATGATGACTCAGACCCTAAAAATTAAACGGCGGGTTGTACAGGAGCGCTACCGCGATACCATTAACGAGATGTTTGGCTAGGACCTGCGGCCAATTCCCAGACATCAATGACCTATCAAGAGAGATTCATGGAACTCGATAACTCGAAACTACTGCTCAAGCGTAATATCACGATTGTGGCGATCGTCACCCCTAAATGGAAGGAGGAGGCACAACAACAATTACAAATGCAAATGGATCGCCTCGATAGCCAACTCCAACAGTTGGAAATGCAGGCTCAGCAAGCCGTCTCGGAACTGAAAGCCAAAAGCACCCAACCTCTTGGTCCCCAGGCCCAACAGCAGATTGAGAATTTGCAAATGCAAGTCAATCAGCGCAAAGCTCAGTTCTTGGAACAGAAAAATCAGATCTTGCAACAGTTGCAGCAAGTGCAAACGGTTGAGATGGAGCAAGAGGTGAACCAGGGTCAAATCGAAAACTTCTTCTATGTGGGCAAAGGTGACAATTTGGTTCAAAAACTAAAAGTTGAAGTGGTGATTAAAGATGGGGAAATTATTGACATTCGGGGCGAACTTTAAGTCAGATCTTGTGCGATCGCCATTTTAATTTTTTTAGTGTTTAGGGACAGTTGATGTCCCTTTTTTTGTGGGTCTTCTGGGTTTAGGGTGATAAGGAAAATTTATGGCAGATTACACCCGTTACTGTAGGGGCATAACCCACCCCTACCCCTCCCAGGAGGGGATTTTTCGCCCCTACAATTTTGTATGTTATATAACAAATCCCACCGTAGATCCAGAAGACCCTTTTTTGTCTATTTTTTTCTCCTGGTCTAACTTCAGTGTTTTTACGGAATTATCACCCGACCTCAAACTATATTTGCAAATCGCAATTGAGAATCTATACTAATAATTATGTTAAAACAGCTACAGTCTCTCCGAGATACTCTGATGCACTCCTATCTCCCCGTCTGGCTAACACTTGTGTTTGGCTCCCTTGTGTCAGGGGGTGCAGCGATTTTGGTCGCGACCCAAGAAGTGCAAACGCTGCAACGTCAATTTCCAAGACGGGTGAATCATCTTGCACTTGCTTTGCAACAACGTATCGAGGGGTCATTACAGGGAACCCTAACCACCGGGCGTTTTGTGCAAACCCATTCCCAGGTCGATGAAGCACAATTAAACCACTTTACTGACTCGATTTTTCCTCAGTATCCTGGCTTACTAGAATTAGGTTGGGCCGTTGACCGTTCTGAGGATGAGTCTAGGGTCATCGCCGCTAAACAGTATCGGCTTCAGGCCGCTTCCGCGATGAGCCGCGAACTGCCGGAAATTTTCGACGATTGGGCGATCGCTAATGCAGCCCAAAGTCGCCGGAGTCGAGTGAGTCGTACCCGCTTTGACCCGCAGATTCGGGATTATTTGTTTAACCTTTATTATCCCATTTATGAGCAGGTTTTGCCTGAGAATGATGATCGCGTTCTCGGGGAAGAGAATCCTCAATTGTTAGGGATTGTGTATGGAACCTATGGCCTCAAAGAAATGCTGCGGCTGACTCTAGGAACCCTGGATATCCGCAATCTGGATTTTTATCTCTTTGAGATGACCCTAGATATCCTCGACTCATCTGTACTCAAAGACACCTCGATGGCTCAGGAAAACTTTTTGTTCTTCTATAATGCCGAAACCCATACTCTTGAGTCGGATTGGCAACACATCCCGCCCATTCAGATGGCTGACGGAAATTACTGTCCAGTCCAGCCCAATCATAACTGTATTCGCAGCCTCAATGTGGGCGATCGCGAATGGTCGATGTTGATTGTGCCACGGTTAGACCGAGGTCAACTGTCTTGGCGGGTCGGAAGTACCCTCGCGATTGGCCTACTCGCCACCGGGTTGCTGGCCAGTTATCTGCGATCGCTCCTGAACCATCATAACCAAACCGAACTCCTGAATGAGCATCTCAGTGCCGAACTCAACATCTCGCGACGACTCCAGAAAATGCTTCTCCCCACCGCCAATGAACTGCAAAAAGCCAGTGAACTCGAAATCGCCACCTACATGGAACCCGCCGACGAGGTGGGGGGAGACTATTACGATATCCTCATCGGCGAGAAATCCATCAAAATCGGCATCGGCGACGTGACGGGCCATGGCCTCGAAAGTGGAGTGTTGGCCATCATGGTCCAAACCGCCGTCCGTACCCTGGAGGAATGTCAGGAAACAGACCCCCGTAAGTTCCTCGATGTCATCAACCGCACCATTTATCAGAATGTGCAACGGATGCAGAGTGACAAGAACCTCTCGTTATGTCTGATTGACTATCACGAGGGTCTCCTGAAACTCAGCGGCCAACATGAGGAGGTCATTATTGCCCGGGATGAGGGAATTGAACGGGTGGACACCATTGATTTGGGCTTTCCCATTGGCTTAGACACCAACATTCTGGAGTTTATCAACGGGCACCAGTTGTATCTCAATCCAGGAGATGTAGTGGTTCTCTACACCGACGGGATTACCGAAGCCGAAAACCAGCACAAGCAACTCTATGGAATTGAGCGACTCTGTCAGGTGATTAGCCAGCACCGCCAATGCACCGCCGAGGTGATTCTCCAGGAGGTGATTGACGATGTACGCCGCCATATTGGCCGACATCAGGTCTATGACGATATCACCCTGTTGGTGATTAAACGTCGGCCTCACGTCTGCGCCTCAACCGGGGAGGTTATTGTGGCGAAAAGCGCCGTCCCAAGCCTTCGGTGAGGGAATAACTCATGGCTTGTAACCACAGCCAGAGGGAGGGATAGCGTTTTTCAGCCCAGGGTTGCGCCCAACGGCTGAAGCGGGGAATCCAACTGAGACTCCAGCCGACTAGGGCTTCTTTGGTGAAGTTGAGGTAACTCCCAGTCCAACGCAGCAGGTCCCAGGGGCCGGCCAGTTGCCAAATCCAGAGTAGGATTTCGGGATGTTGGATGGCCGCTTTGAGGGCTAGGCGGTTGAATAAGCCCCAACTGGTACGGTCTTTAATGAAGGTTTCGGCCACGTCTAGGGGTTCGTCGGCCAGGAGGCCAAAGAAGACATTGAGCATGGCGTTGATTTTTTCCGGGGCGATGCTTTTGCCCGTCGGGACCATCATCCCTTTGGAGAACAGCCAAGTGACGGCGACGTTGCTTTGATAGGCCCGGATGCGATCGAGATTGGCCGCATCGAGGAGATCATGGGTTAGGGCCGTATCCAGCAGTTGTGTCAGCCGTTCCATGTTCCGCACCAGGGAGCCAAAGCCGGTGAAGATGAGGGGAGACTGTAGGGAGGCCGCATCACCGATGGCCACGAGACGGTCCCAGGCTACTTGGCGATCGCGGCTACCTTGGCTAAAATGTCCGGGAATATAGCCAAAGGTGGCTTTACGCCATTGCAGCTTGTCTACGTCACAACGGCGATATTCGGGCAGAATTTGGAAGAAATCCTCGTACATCTCCAACAAGGAACCGGGGTTCTCGGGATGGATTTGGTGGTAGTGGAACAGATAAATGGTGACTTCTCCATCGCGGCCGGGGAAGAGTTCCCAAATCAGTTGTCGCCCTCGGGAGATATCGCCGTGGGAGTTGAGGACATCGCCGAATTGATGATCCCACACTTGGGGGTCGAAGCCTCCGGAAATGGCGGCGCCGACGGTGGGACAGACGCTGTTAAAGGTACGACCGCCGTTGAGTTGCCAGGCGATGGGAGAAGCGCTCCCCATGGCATCGACGAGCAAACGTCCGCGAGCCTGTTTGCTTTCACCGCTGGGAAGATGGCGAGCTTCGATGCTGGCGACGGCGGCCCCAATATCGGCACTGACAAATTCCGTTTCCTCCCAGATGACGCCCCCGGCGGCCCGGAGTTTGTCGCCGCAGATTCTCAGCAGTTGTTCGGCATCGACGGAGATGTTGAGGACTTTGGGGGTATGCAGAACTTTGGCTTGGGTTCCGGGAGGGTTGTTGGCATCGAAAAATTTGTTAAAGCCGTCGATGTATTCGCAGGCGATGACTTGTTCAAATTCTTCGGGGCTGAAGAGTCCGAGGTTGATTAGGCTTTGGAATTCATCGCGGGAGATGTTCCATTCTCGGTTCATGCGTCCGAAGGGCAGCCGTTCGATGAGCAGCACCCGATAGCCCCGCCGAGCCATGACGGCGGCGTGAATGACCCCCAGGGCGCCACCGAGATAAATCAGGTCATAGTCGGGGTCGCCAGAGTTGGCGGCGGGGGCGTTGAAGGAGACGACTTTTTTGGGGGTTTTGGGGTTGAGAACCCCCTCCCGCCAGCGTTTTTCCCACCAATAGACCCGATTGAGGTCATATTCGCCGTTGGGAATGGTTTGAAAGTGCTTGACTGTTTCTGGATAATGTGGTAAAAGTGCCTCAAATATCGACTGCTGGGACAAATCAATGTCTGGCAGTTGGGGATAGTGAGGGGGAAACTGACGCATGGCGTCGCGTTTTAACTGGTTGACCAGTTGTCGTTCGCCAGCTAGGGGACGATCTGCCCAACGGAAAACTTTAAGATAGGTAGTTCGCTGTAGCGACCAAATGAATACTGAGAGTTCGCCATCCCCGAGGGGAATCCGCAGTCCATCGGGGGTGGCGATCGCCTCTCCTCGGTTGGCTAAGGCTAGAGGTTGCCAGGTTTGGTGCAGCCAATGACGAACAGCGGCGGTATCCGGTGTGGGAATTTCCCAGTAGAGAAGTTGTTTCATCAGGATTTTACGCTTGAGTAGAAGTCACTTGGGTTGTGGCGACTGAGCTTTGTCGAAGTGCGCTCACCACGGGGAGAGTCCCTCACATCACTGTTTAAAAAACCGTTATTTGGGTTGTATGTGCTTAAGTATGGATTATTCTATCCCAGAGACTGTACAGGATACGATGGAGTTGGGGCGACAACCGGTTAGCCCCGAGGTGGTAGCGGCGGCGATCGCCGGTGTGGTTCAGATCACCCGTCGCCAGGGTCGCAGTTTGGAGGACTTACTCTCGGAAGTCCTCGCCGAAGATCAGTTTCTCGATGCGGAGCAACGCTATTGGCTCAGTGGGATTGTCCGTCAGGCCTGGGAGGTTCTTTAGGGCTTAGGGGCGGCTGATGACGAGAATGACACCGGTGATAATGAAGCCTAAGCCAAGGAGGCGTAAGGGCGGGATGGCTTCACCGAAGCCGAAATGTCCGATGAGAACGGCGATGACGTAGGCCAGGGCGGTGGCGGGACCGGCCACGCTCAGGTTGACTCGCGTCAGCAGCAAGATATAGACCATGGCCCCGGCGCCGTAACCCATCAATCCTAGCAGTAGTTCCGGGGTTGAGAGAACTCCGAGTAGGAAGGCGATCGCCCCTTGGGGAGCGGTGGCCCCCAATTTGATGGCTCCGGCTTTGAGCAAGAATTGCCCCAGAGAATTGGTTAAAATCGAGATTAGAAATAGTACAAACTCTTGTAGCGTCACAAGATATCCCCATTCGTTAGGACGAAACAACCGTAGAGACCTTAACGTACGCGATTTAATATGACTCAGACAACTGCATCGCCTCACAATCAACAGCAAAGCCAAGCCTGGTTACGGGGCCTTCTGGCCATCGCCTGGGCTGATGGTGATTTTGACCAACGAGAACGGAAGGCGATCGCCGAGATTACCCACGATAACTCTGAACTAGCTCAACAGGATAGCCGGGAGCATGGCATTTCCCCTCAGGACTTGGCCGCGGCCCTGGGGGATGATCCTCATGTGGCGGAGAACTTTATGAGAACGGCGGTGATGGTGGCGATCGCCGATGGGATTTACACCGTTGGTGAAGATGAGCTATTACACCAATTCTGTGAGGCCCTCGGCAATTTGGGCGATTGTCCTGAGGCGTTACGCAATTTGCGTCACACCCTCGAAAACTTGCAAGAGGGAGAGGATCGCGTTACGCTCCCGTCTCCGGACATGGAGGAGTACCAGTCCGACGACGGCGATCACAAGGGTGATGTTCTCGCTCCTGTGCGACAATGGCTAGACCATGTGGAAGTCCATGATCCCAAGGTAGCCCGGTTTCTCTGTCGGATGATTCCCTCCAATTGTCCCTTTGAACGAGATATTAAGCTGTTTGGCAAGAAAATTGTCCATATTCCCGCCATGTGTGAGTTAAACCCTCTCTATGAGCAGTTGGTGGGGTTAAGGTTTCGCGCCTTGTCCTATCTGGCGGACAAATGCGGTGAAGATGTCAGCCCCTATCTTTGAGCCGAGATAGCCACCAATCCTGTTTTCAGACTCCTACTCCCCACTCCCCAAGGTTAATTATGCAGTTCATTGATCGCGTTGAAATTGAAGTTGAAGGCGGAACCGGTGGCGATGGCCTGGTGGCGTTCCGTCGCGAGAAGTATGTCCCGGCTGGGGGACCGGCGGGGGGTGATGGGGGCCATGGGGGGTCGGTGTATTTGTTGGCCACGGATAATCTGCAAACCCTGTTGGATTTCCGCTACGCCCATCGCTTTCGGGCTGAGAATGGCAAACGGGGGGGCAATAATAACTGTACTGGGGCGTCGGGGGGCGATCGCACCCTAGAGGTGCCCTGTGGAACCGTCGCCTATGACCTCGAAACCGGGGAAATCGTCGGTGATTTAATCGAAGTGGGGCAAAAGGTCTGTGTCGCCGAAGGGGGAAAGGGAGGCCATGGAAACCGCCATTATCTCAGCAACCGCAACCGCGCCCCTGAAATCGCCCAGGAAGGACGACCGGGGCGCATTCGTCAATTACGCTTAGAGTTAAAATTGCTGGCGGAAGTGGGGATTATCGGGCTTCCCAACGCCGGGAAATCGACCCTAATTTCTGTCCTGTCGGCGGCCCGTCCTAAAATTGCCGATTATCCCTTCACCACTCTGGTTCCCAATTTGGGGGTTGTCCGCAAACCCACGGGAGATGGAACCGTCTTTGCCGATATTCCCGGTTTAATTGCGGGGGCTCATGAGGGATTAGGCTTAGGTCATGAGTTTTTACGTCATATTGAACGGACGCGGGTGTTATTGCATCTGGTGGATGTGACGGCGGAGAATCCCTTGGAGGATTATCGGGTGATTCGCGAGGAGTTAGTGGCCTATGACCGGGGGTTACCTGATCGTCCGCAGATTATCGCCTTGAGTAAATTGGATGCGTGCGATCGCACTCCCGAGGAAATCCAGGACCTTAGCCAAGCCTTACAGCCCGATTCAGACTATCCAGTATTACAGATTTCTGCCGTCGCCCAGCAAGGGTTAGATGAACTCCTAAACGCCGTTTGGGAACTCCTAGACCAACGAGAACCCGAGTTTGTTTAAGTTCAGTGTTAAGTCAAACAGAATTTGAGACGTTAATCTTAGATCCTGACAAATCTATCGAGGGCGATATTATCTGGACTCAGGAACGAGAGCCTTGGTTGGGATTTCGCAAAAAAATCACCAGTAGAGCCGACTACCCAATTTTTCTAAAAGGGAGTTACAATCCCTTTATTCCCGCCTTATCTTACGTAATTATTTACGAAGCAATCGGGCGTATTTACGGGTTAGATCTCGGAAAAGCACATCGAAATCCAGATGGAACCTGCATTGGCGAAAAACATAAACACCGCTGGAATGAAGCACTACGTGATAAACAGGCTTATGTTCCCCGAGACATAACGGCTCCAGTCACAGAACCCAAACAAGTGTGGCAACAGTTCTGTGACGAGGCAAAATTAAGCCATAATGGGGAGATGGAGGCACCCCCCACCAACCAACGAGGGCTATTCTTATGACTCCTGTCAACTCCTGCCAACTCGTAGCCGAGACCCTGGGAGAACGGTACACCTGCTCCCCGGTAAATCGTTTTATACGCATTCGTACCCCTTACCTTTACCCTGATGGGGAAGTCATCGATCTATTTTTAAAGGAACAGAGCCAAGTCTTAACGGATTTAGGTGAAACCTTCCGCTGGCTGGATATGCAGACCCTAAGCCAAGGTCTCTCAAACCAACAAGACTTCTTTTTACAAGATATTCAATTGACCTATGGCATTGAGGTCTATCAAGGAATGCTAATCGTGCGAGTCCAGGAAGATTTAGGAGATGCGGTGAATCGTCTGGTTCAAGCGGCAATCTCTGTTTCTAATTTACGATGTTTAAGTCAAAATTGCCAGTAGGGGCGAAAAATTCCCTCCTGGGAGGGGTAGGGGCGAAAAATTTTTCGCCCCTACCATTGGGTATCAAATTCAACAAATCACACCCGATATCCTGAAGACCCGAGAGAATCCCCCACCTGTTTCCTCTTAACCGAAGAGTCCGACCATAAAGGGACACCCCTACCTTATTTCTGTCCTATCCATCCCTGCTATTGCTATAGAACTGTAGTAAGGGCGAAACATATTTCACCCCCACCCAGGGTAGTCTCCCCATCAATCCACTCTCAACACCTGCAACTCCCCAGACTCCCGTAACCCCACCCTCAACCGACATCCCCGTAACCCCGACAACTCCCCAAACTCCTCAAACAGCCAGCGATTGAGCGGACGTTCCAGCCAAGACTCTAACATCGTCTTCACTCGCCGTCCCCCAAACAACAAATTCTCACCCTGCTGCATTTGTGTCGTGATGACCTGCATCACCGACTTCTCAAACTGCAACTCCAAGCCATACTTCTGCACCGCTGAAGTCCGTAACTGACCCAAAAATTTACCGCCAATTTGACTCACAAACTGCGGGCGCAACAAATCAAACACCACAATATTGTCCCCAAAACGATTCAACAACTCCGCCCGACCAATCCGGGTCGAAAAATACCAACGCACCTCCTCCCGGAAATGCTGATTCACCTGTTCATAACTAAACTCTTCCGTTCCCTGTCCTTGAACCTGAGTCATAATCCCAGACCGCAGCAACGCCCCCGTTTGAGCATCCGTTAAATCCGACGCACCAATATTACTGGTAAAAATAATCACCGTCTGATTGAAATACGCCGTCCGTCCTTTTCCATCCGTTAAACGACCATCTTCGAGGATTTGCAGGAACTTATCCAACACCCTAGGATGAGCCTTTTCAATCTCATCAAACAGCAAAATACTATAAGGACGTTCCAAGACCCGATTGGTCAACTGGCCGCCCTCGTCGTAGCCCACAAATCCCGGCGGTGACCCGGCTAACTTTTCCGCCGCGTGTTCCTCCTTATATTCACTCATATCAAAGCGAGCAAACGCCTCCTCATCGCCAAAAATGAGGCGACTCAGGGATTTAGCTAACTCCGTTTTGCCCACCCCCGTCGGACCGACAAAGAAAAAGATACCCTTAGGCTTACTATTGCGCCCATTGACCTCATTGAGACTAATCCCCACCTTGGCCGTCGTCAACATATCCGTCACCGCCGTAATGGCCCGAGGTTGACCGATGACCGCCTGGGATAATTCCCGAGTCGCCCCGGCGACCTTCTCCCGGCTGAGTTGTTCAAAAGGTTCCTCTCGCCGTCCAAACTTATAGAAATCTACCAACCGCATCACCTCACCTCGATTCAGAGGCAGATGCTGTTGTACCGACGTCACTCGTAAGGCCTCTAAATCCATCGTCTGAAAACCATCGGTTAACTCAGCAAACTCCTCCGCCACTTGGTCTCGGGGAGAGGGCACAGTTCCATCGGGGGACTGGGTGGGTCGGTCTTGGCCACCGTAAAAATGGCCGCCGAAGCGTTGGATAAAATACCGTCGTTCAGCTTTGTTGGGGGAGGTGACTTGAACCAAAGACAGATAGGGATTGTGGGTATAGAACCACACCGGAACCCGTTTTAAATCACTGGCGAGAACCACCAGCGTATTGCGATAGCCCTGGAGAGGACCATCGGGCAGGATACGGGCTTCGAGGGTACAGCGTTGCAGGAGAATTAAGGGGTTGCGTTCCTCGGGTCCGTAGTGGTCGGGGTCGGCGGTGAGCATATCGGCTAAATCAACCACCGCCGCCAGGGATTCGTCTGTTTGCCGGACCAAACTACGTAATTGGGCCAAGGCTTCTTCCGGGGGGAGGCGTTGCGGTAGGTTGCCCAGTCGTTGTTGTAAGACAGCGCCAGGATTAGCTCGCGCCGGTGCGCCATTGGCTGGGGGAGAGGCCACCGGGGAACCGTGACGGCGTTGAAACTGTTGTTGCCCTAAGTCGCGGAAGTGTTGTTCCTGGTCAGGGTTGGGGAAGCTGAAGCCGTCGATGCTGTCGTAGCGGAGCGTGAGGTCAAAGTCGAGGTCTTGGAAGTAGGCACTGAGGAAGTCATGAATCGGGAGATAGTTCCCCCGCCAAATTAGGGGGTCGTGAATGTTGCCATAGAGGACAATGTGGCGACGACGTTGGAGTTGCGTCTCGAATTCATGAATCCAACGGGTGGAGATTGGGGGAATCGTCATGGGGATAGGGGATAGGGAACAGGGAACAGGGAACAGGGAACAGGGAACAGGGAATAGGGAACAGGGAATAGGCAAAATAGGCAGTAGGCAGTAGGCAGTAGGCAGTAGAGCGGGGTGAGTTATCCCCTCCAGGGAGGGGTGCCCGTAGGGCGGGGTGGGTTCCCTCCCGGTCAGGGAGGAGTTTGGTGTATCAAGCCTGGCGAGAGCGGGCGCTGTCGCTGCGGGGCAGACGGTCCGCTTGACGGAGACGGCGATTGGGGTCCTTGCCCTGCCATTGCAACTCGCCCATTTGAACTCCAAACTCCCCCTGTAGATGCTCGTGCATCTCACCGATGACCGCTTCGGCTTCATCACAAACCGCCGCCGACCCTCCACCGACCGCCGCCGCCGTTTGCTTGCTGTAGCCTTCCACGTCGTAGAAAATTTCCCCTTCCGTGGGAATGCTGACGCTGATGCCCTTGCCGCTATGACTGGCGGCTCCCAGAATCACCGCACTCTCGGGGTTGTCGGGATGTTCCGCTTCCCGGTAGATAATGCCGAAGCCCAGGGATTCTAGACTTTGGGCGATGCTGTCGGCGATGTAGTCCCGTTGGTCCGCTTGCAGTTGCGACTGGTTGGCGGCATCAATCAGGGGTTGGCGTTGCTGTTGGCAGGTGGCCAGGAGGGGGGCGACCTCCTCGAACTGTTCGGCGGCGATGGCCTGTTCGGCCCGTTGGCGCTGCTGGTCGAGTTGGCCGACGGCGGCCGATTGCCAGCGCATCACCACGGGGTCCGCTTGGAGTCCGGCGATGAGGGCTTGGAGACGGCTGAGGTTCTCTTGGGCGTCCCCTTGGCGACGCTGCCACTCGGCTCGACGCTCTGCCACCTCTTGGCGATAGGCCGCTAGGGCCTGTTCGGCGGCGTGCAGGGGCTGTCGGACTTGGCTGGGGTCGCCGGCTTGGATGAGTTGCTTGACAGTTTCGAGTTTTTGTGATAAGGATGCTTCACGGTTGGGGGCGAACTTGGCTCCATCGGCAATTTCTAACTGTTGACGCTGCAATTCCTCCAGGGCGAACTGCTGATGTTGGAGTTCGGCTTGTTGTTTTTTGGCTTCGTCGTCGCGACGTTTTTGGGCCAGGTGTCGGTGCAGGTCGGTTTGCAGTTGTTCGAGTTGTCGCGAGACTTGGCCGACGGCGGCTTCTGAGGTGGCTTGGGCCAGGGTCTGTTGCTGCTGTTGGAGTTGTTGTTGCAGGTCCTCGGCGGCGTTGGGGTAGAGGTGGGACTGCTGTTGGGAGAGGTCTTGCTTGAGGGTGTCGGCCTGTTGTTGCACCTGCTGGCGACGGGCTTGCAGGCGGCGTTGTTGTTCTCGCGCTTCGGCTTCTTGGCGGCGGCGGGCTTCTTCGGCGGCGCGCTGGCGGCGTTCTCGTTCGAGTCGTTCCCGGCGTTGGCGTTCGAGTTGGGCGCGGCTGTATTTGGGACTTCCACTCATGGTTGCGTCTCCTGGGTTGATTGGGATATGTCCAGCTTAGGGAGGGTGCGGGAGATGTTCCATGGTAAGTAGATGGAAGTTACATGGAAATTACATGGAATTTTTTGGGAGTTGAAGTTGAGATGTCACGCCCACCTCGCGATTTGCAAGCCAATTACTGCTACCACGTCACCACGCGATGCAACAATCGAGAATTTCGCTTGACTCGATTTGAATGTCGCGAACTGTTGTTGTTTGCCATTGAGAAATGCCGTCAGAAATATGGGTTTCGGCTCTATGGCTTATGTGTGATGAGCAACCACGTTCACTATCTCATCGAACCGCAACAGCCCGAGGATTTACCGAAAATTATGCACTGGCTGAATTGGTATACGGCCATGTGTTTTAACCGAATGTTGAACCGGACGGGGCATTTTTGGGAAAAACGCTATCACAGTACGGGATTCCCGAAGACGGATAAGCGACGGGCGTTGAATACGCTACGCTACATTCACGGCAACCCGAAAGCGGCTAGGTTACAACCGGGTTGGTTTTGGGATTTTAGCAATTACGGCAGTTATGACCGCCTGACCAACGACGGTATCACGGAATGGCATCCGGCGTTTCTCAGTTTGGGGACGACGTTGGAACTCTGTGCGGCAGCGTATCGGAAATTTTGCCAGAACTATCGCCCCCAGCCGAAATCGACGCGGAAGACTCACTGGGGAAGCCGCAAGTTGGCTCAACTCAAGGAGAAGTTGAAAGCTCGCAAATCCACGCCGGGTCAGATGAGTTTGTGGGAGGAGTGGGAACTTCCGGCGGATGAGATTCAAGCGGTGGCGAAACAATTTGTGTTAGCCAACTGCTTTAATCCCGTTTGGGCAGCTTCGTTATTTCCCGAATGAGGAGAGTGCCAGGTAACGAATTCTCGAAACACTTATTCTGTCGTTAATATCCGTGTGGAGAGGGTTCAAAAATAGAAATTTGTTGCGGACTGTCGTTTAATTTGCTACAGTTTACAAGTCGCCGCGCGACACAAGAGAAGAGCGCGCGACACAAGAGAAGAGTAACCCACTCTCAACATCCCAAACACCCCCCACATCCACCCAAGTCCGTTGACACAACATAGCATGGGAGAGACGCACGANCCAAGTCCGTTGACACAACATAGCATGGGAGAGACGCACGACCCCGTTTTTTTATGATATCGGTATAGCTCATCCAGTTTCCTCCTTCACGACGCCACCCCACTCGCTCGCCGAATCGTTGCCAGTCATCATTATACTCTGTCGGACTCCCACACTCCTCCCAAATTTTCTTCTGCACGCTGAAGCCAAATTTTCCCTGGCTGTAGTGGACCCACAGCTTATCGATAATCTTCAAATCCTTGCAGGGAAAGCGCTCAATATCTTCAACTCGCAACCAGTTCTCCTTTTGTCGCCCCATCACTTCCCACATTCGCTCAGCCGTTTCCCGGTCAGCTTCTTTCCACTTTTTCGCAGCCAGTAAATCCCGCAATTTATAATAACTAATACCGCGACGCACTGAAGTTAGGTCTAAATCTTCAATTTCCGATTTGGGGGATGGCTTAAACAGGCTTCCTAAAAAACTATCAATCGGATTAGAACCCTCTTGGGGAATCGGTGGAACCACAGGAATAGCACCTCTTGATGTGTTATTCTGAACCGCATCCAGAACCTGTTGAGCCGTCCAACGTTCACGCCGATTCTGCTGCAAACATCCCCGCACAATTTCCTGTAACTCCGAAGGAACTGGCGGTAATTTTAGATAGCAATTCATCACCTGCTTGAGTAATTGCGTTTGTCCCTGAAACTGATAGGGAAGTTTCCCGGTCACGGCATTGACTATCATAATTCCCAAAGACCAAACATCCCAAGCGGTGGAAATTCGATGCTTGTCATCCCATGCTTCTGGAGGCATATAGGCAATGGTTCCGATGGGATTTGAGGTTTGAGCATAACTGCGATTTCCTAAATTGCGAATTAAGCCAAAATCAGAGAGTTTCCAAGACCCATTTGACCAGAGAACATTTCCCGGTTTCAGGTCGCGATGGACTTTATTCTGACGGTGAAGATAGTCCAACCCCGCCGCTACTTGACGAATTAAGGTTTTGGTTTCACTGATGGAAAGTTGACCCCGTTCCAGGCGGTCTTGTAGGGAATACTCTGCCTGTTCCATGACTAAATATAACAATTCGATGTTATTAAACCCAGATTCTCCGGCGGTATGGGAGCGAATTAGATGTGGATGGTCGAGGCGAGTGGCTTCCATCAACTCGATGAGTTGTTGGTTGTCGTTATCGGGAATGATTTTAACGGCCACCTGTCGCATGAAGTTATCGCGAACGACTTCATCGGCGAGAAAGACGGCGCCGAATCCTCCGGCTCCTAGGAGTTCTCGTAGATGGTATTTGTTGTCAATGACGGCTCCTTCGAGCATTCGGAACATCATTAGAAATTGGTTCATGATTGTCACCTTAGAGTGGAGGACGGCTGGTGCGATTGCGATATATCCAGGTTAGACGGGTTGAGGGAGAATTTCTATGGTGGGAATATGGAAATTAGATGGAAGTTAGATGGAATTGTTCGGGTAGGTGGAGTGGCTGACGACTGGGGTCGAATACCAGACACCGGGTTTCTTGGAGAAACTCGGTGTCACACCCTTGAGTCACACCCTTGGTGGGATTAAGACACCCGGTGTCTCCAAAGACACCGAGTGTCTGACTCCGACCAACTCACCCCGCCCCAAGTTTGGGAACCCCGACGACTGGGGTCGAATACCAGACACCGGGTTTCTTGGAGAAACTCGGTGTCACACCCTTGAGTCACACCCTTGGTGGGATTAAGACACCCGGTGTCTCCAAAGACACCGAGTGTCTGACTCCGACCAACTCACCCCGCCCCAAGTTTGGGAACCCCGACGACTGGGGTCGAATACCAGACACCGGGTTTCTTGGAGAAACTCGGTGTCACACCCTTGAGTCACACCCTTGGTGGGATTAAGACACCCGGTGTCTCCAAAGACACCGAGTGTCTGACGGCGACCAACTCACCCCGCCCCAAGTTGGGAAACCCCGACGACTCGGACCGAATACCAGACACCGGGTTTCTTGGAGAAACTCGGTGTCTAGTCGGGCCAGTCATGGCCTCAGCAACTCAGAACTCTCAGGTTTGCAAAGATACGGACGGTTCAGTGGTGACTCCTATCCGTTACGTCTTCATCAGACTCTGTTACTTGTCCAGGTTCGCTTGCTGTTAAACTAGAGCGGCGCGATAAATTAACCACTTTTCTGCCACTTTCTGCTTGCTGCTTTTGCAAATCTGCGAAAAGGGCTTTTAAGTCATGGTTGAATGACCGTGAATACTCTTGGCGAATTTTGTGGATTTCTTCGACAATTGGGTCTTGATACATTTTTAATCTCCAAGAAGTTCGTAGGGTGTACAAAGAATTGGCAATTCGTAGCCAAAATCAAGACTGATTTCTGCTAACTTTCTTTGGATTTGGGCATTCGCTATATGTTTACAGTTCCAGGTCAGCAGGTAATCCATGTTGTGAATGGTGGCGGCTGCAATATGAATCGCATCAATATCAGCTTTTGCTGGAAGACTACTGCGCTCTAAAAATTGCTCTGCTAAATTAAGGACAGATTGGTCTAAATCAAGTAAGATGAAGTTGCGGATTATTTCCAGTCTTTGAGCAGCCATGTCAGCATCGCCTTGTGACGTTTCTTCCACAACGGCTTGTGAGGAGTAGAGTTGAAAAGAATGGCGGCGTGTATCCCACCACTCCCTTGTGATTTGAATATTGGCAGCCACAACAAGGTCTCGGCTGGGTCGAGCGGTCAGGTAGCCTAAGATGCTAGTTTCAATGTAGATGGTTTCACTCATATGGACAGATGCCAACTCCCTCTAGTTTAAACTAAGGTCGAAGACTAGACACCGGGTTTCTTGGAGAAACTCGGTGTTTCATGTCTCAGTTAATACATTTGTGTTAGCGAATTGCTTTAATCTGGCTTGGGGGGCTTCTTTGTTTCCTTGAGGAAGAAGCTGGAGGACTTCTCATAACATTTTTCGATAAGCTTGCTCGATATCCGACACCAAGGAGGGCGAACGGCCGCCCCTACAGACATCTATGACACGAATGCATGAAAATTGGTATAAAAACATGTATTTGGTCGTCTATTTCCCGGCAATAGGGTTCAAAACTAGAAATTTCTTGCAGGCTTAAGCCTTTATTTGCTACAGTCTTCAAGTCTTCGTGAAAGGGAAGCAAGGGAATAGACTCCTCTCTCCCACGCCCACCCCCGCCCAAGAGGAAGGGCCCCCTCTCCTAAACCAGTACTATAAATCTCAGACCTCGAACTCCAACTTCCTTCCGAACGCCAACCCACTCGATCTCCGAATCGTTTCCAGTCTTCTCCCTCACCTGTCGGACTCCCTAATTCCTCCCAAATTTTCTTCTGCACGCTGAAACCAAATTCACCCTGGCTGTAGTATGCCCACAGCGTATCAATAATTTTCAAATCTTTGCAGGGAAGACGCTCGATATCTCTGCCTCGCATCCATCGATGTTCCTGTCGCCACGTAACGTCCCACATTCGTTCTGCTGTTTCCTCGTTAGCTTCTTCCCAGTTCCCGGCAGCTAGTAAATCACGCAATCGGTTATAGTTAATACCAGAACGCTCAGAGGATAGGTCTAAACTTTCAACTCCATCAGAAGTCAGCTCTAAACTATCTGGGGATGAAGCTGTTTCCAATTCAGAGTTGGAGGTGGATTCACCAATTTCTAATCCTGAAGATTCTGGAGTGGTTTCCATTGGTGAATTTTCCATAGAAG